>NZ_JBSFVB010000008.1:0-343166 GCF_053592115.1 Streptomyces sp. NPDC002788
CGGTCGAGCACCTGGCGTCGCTGCGCGCCATCCCGGGCCTGAACATCGTCCGGCCCGCCGACGCCAACGAGACCGCCATCGCCTGGCGCGAGATCCTCAAGCGCTGGACGAAGGAGTTCGGCAAGGGCCAGCCGCACGGCCTGGCGCTGACCCGGCAGGGCGTGCCGACCTACGAGCCCGACGACGACGCGGCCAAGGGCGGTTACGTCCTGTTCGAGGCCGAAGGCGGCGAGCCCGAGGTCATCCTCATCGCCACCGGCTCGGAGGTGCACGTCGCCGTCGAGGCGCGCGAGCAGCTCCAGGGCGCCGGCGTGCCCACCCGCGTGGTGTCCATGCCGTCGGTCGAGTGGTTCGAGCAGCAGGACCAGGGGTACCGGGACAGCGTTCTGCCGCCGTCCGTCAAGGCTCGTGTCGCGGTGGAAGCCGGGATCGGCCTGACGTGGCACAAGTACGTCGGGGATGCCGGCCGCATCGTTTCCCTGGAGCACTTCGGTGCTTCGGCCGACGGCAAGGTGCTTTTCCGCGAGTTCGGCTTCACTGCCGAGAACGTGGCCGCCGCCGCCCGGGAATCGATCGCCGCAGCTCAGCGCTGACGCTCATATACGACACGTAGGAGATGGAATTTCCATGACAGACGCACTCAAGCGCCTCTCCGAGGAAGGCGTGGCGATCTGGCTGGACGACCTGTCGCGCAAGCGGATCACGTCCGGCAACCTCGCCGAGCTGATCGACCAGCAGCACGTCGTGGGCGTCACCACCAACCCGTCGATCTTCCAGAAGGCGATCTCGCAGGGTGACGGCTACGACACGCAGCTGACCGACCTCGCCGCCCGCGAGGTCACCGTCGAAGAGGCCATCCGCATGATCACCACGGCGGACGTCCGCGACGCCGCCGATGTCCTGCGCCCCGTCTTCGACGCCACCGGCGGCAAGGACGGCCGCGTCTCGATCGAGGTGGACCCGCGGCTGGCGCACAACACCCGCGCGACGGTCGCCGAGGCCAAGCAGCTCGCCTGGCTGGTGGACCGGCCCAACACGCTCATCAAGATCCCGGCGACCGAGGCGGGCATCCCGGCCATCGCCGAGACCATCGGCCTGGGCATCAGCGTCAACGTCACGCTGATCTTCTCGCTGGAGCGCTACCGCCTGGTCATGGACGCGTTCCTGACCGGCCTGGAGAAGGCCAAGGAGCGCGGCCTGGACCTGTCCAAGATCCACTCCGTGGCGTCGTTCTTCGTCTCCCGCGTGGACACCGAGATCGACAAGCGGATCGACGCACTGGGCACCGACGAGGCCAAGGCGCTGCGCGGCAAGGCCGCCGTCGCCAACGCCCGTCTGGCCTACCAGGCGTACGAGGAGGTCTTCTCCTCGGACCGCTGGAACGCCCTGGAGAAGGCGGGCGCCAACAAGCAGCGTCCGCTGTGGGCGTCGACCGGTGTGAAGGACAAGGCGTACAGCGACACCATGTACGTCACCGAGCTGGTCGCCCCGAACACGGTGAACACCATGCCGGAGGCCACGCTGCTGGCCACCGAGGACCACGGCGAGATCACCGGCAACACCGTCGCCGGTACCTACGAGCAGGCCCGCGCCGACCTCGACGCGGTCGAGCAGCTCGGGATCAAGTACGACGACGTGGTCAAGCTGCTGGAGGACGAGGGCGTCGAGAAGTTCGAGGCGTCCTGGACCGACCTGCTGAAGTCGACCGAAGCCGAGCTTCGGCGTCTCGCCCCCTCGGAGGGCTGAACAGGTGTCGAGCAGCAATCCGCTGCGTGACCCCGCGGACCGACGGCTCCCGCGTATCGCGGGGCCGTCGGGCCTGGTCATCTTCGGCGTCACGGGCGACCTGTCACGCAAGAAGCTCATGCCCGCCGTGTACGACCTCGCCAACCGTGGTCTGCTGCCGCCGGGCTTCTCGCTGGTGGGCTTCGCCCGCCGCGAGTGGGCGCACGAGGACTTCGCACAGGAGGTCCACGACGCGGTCAAGGAGCACGCCCGCACGCCCTTCCGCGAGGAGGTCTGGCAGCAGCTCATCCAGGGCATGCGCTTCGTGCAGGGCACCTTCGACGACGACGACGCCTTCGAGCGGCTGCGCTCCACGATCGAGGAGCTGGACAAGGCGCAGGGCACGGGCGGCAACTTCGCCTTCTACCTCTCCGTGCCGCCGAAGTCCTTCCCCGTGGTCATCCAGCAGCTGAAGAAGCACCAGCTCGCCGACCAGAGGGGCGGTTCCTGGCGGCGCGCGGTCATCGAGAAGCCGTTCGGCCACAACCTCGCGTCGGCCGAGGAGCTCAACAAGGTCGTCCACGAGGTCTTCGCCCCGGACCAGGTCTTCCGCATCGACCACTACCTGGGCAAGGAGACCGTCCAGAACATCCTGGCGCTGCGCTTCGCCAACACGATGTTCGAACCGATCTGGAACCGGTCCTTCGTGGACCATGTGCAGATCACCATGGCCGAGGACATCGGCATCGGCGGCCGGGCCGGCTACTACGACGGCATCGGCGCCGCCCGGGACGTCATCCAGAACCACCTGCTCCAGCTGATGGCGCTCACCGCGATGGAGGAGCCCGCCTCCTTCGACGCGGACGCGCTGGCCGCCGAGAAGACCAAGGTGCTCGGCGCCGTGAGGCTGCCGAAGGACATGGGCCGGGACACCGTCCGCGCCCAGTACTCGGCGGGCTGGCAGGGCGGCGCGAAGGTGATCGGCTACCTGGAAGAGGACGGCATCGACGCCTCGTCGAAGACCGACACCTACGCCGCGATCAAGCTGGAGATCGACAACCGCCGCTGGGCGGGCGTCCCGTTCTACCTGCGCACCGGCAAGCGGCTCGGCCGCCGGGTGACGGAGATCGCGGTCGTCTTCCAGCGGGCACCGCACTCCCCCTTCGACTCCACCGCGACCGAGGAGCTGGGCTCCAACGCGATCGTCATCCGCGTCCAGCCGGACGAGGGTGTGACGGTCCGCTTCGGCTCGAAGGTGCCGGGCACGTCCATGGAGATCCGGGACGTGTCGATGGACTTCGCCTACGGCGAGTCCTTCACGGAGTCGAGTCCGGAGGCGTACGAGCGTCTCATCCTGGACGTTCTCCTCGGGGACTCGAACCTCTTCCCGCGCACCGAGGAGGTCGAGCTGTCCTGGAAGATCCTCGACCCGATCGAGGAGTACTGGGACAAGAACGGCAAGCCCGCCCAGTACCAGGCCGGTACCTGGGGGCCCGTCGAGGCGGACGAAATGCTCGAGCGACACGGACGGAGCTGGCGCCGGCCATGAAGACAGACCTGACGGACACCACGGCCAGCAAGGTCAACAAGGCGCTGGTGCAGGGCCGCCGGGCGATCGGCACCCCGGCGGTCGGCATGGTGCTCACGCTGGTCATCGTAACGGACGAGGAGAACGCCTATGACGCGCTGAAGGCCGCGAACGACGCCTCGCACGAGCATCCCTCGCGCACGCTCGTGGTCATCAAGCGCGTCTCCCGCTCGCCCCGCGACCGTACGCAGTCCCGCCTGGACGCGGAGGTCCGGTTGGGCGCGGACGCCGGCTCGGGTGAGACGGTGGTGCTCCGCCTGTACGGCGAGGTGGCCGAGCACGCCCAGTCGGTGGTGCTTCCGCTGCTGCTGCCGGACGCGCCGGTGGTGGTGTGGTGGCCGGTGAACGCGCCGCTCGACCCGGCGAAGGACCCCCTGGGTGCCCTCGGCCAGCGCCGGGTCACCGACACCTACGCCTCCGAGCAGCCGGTGCGGGACCTGGCCACCCGGTCCGGTACCTACACCCCCGGCGACACGGACCTGTCCTGGACCCGCATCACGCCCTGGCGCTCGATGCTGGCGGCGGCGCTCGACCAGGTCGCCTGCGAGGTCAGGGCCGTCGAGGTGGAGGGCGAGGAGTTCAACCCGAGTTGTGAGCTGCTGGCGATGTGGCTCGCGGACCGGCTGGACGTTCCCGTGAAGCGCTCGCTGTCCAGCGGCCCCGGTCTGACGGCGGTCCGTATGGACACCAACTGCGGCCCGATCGGCCTGGACCGTGCCGACGGTTCCCTGGCGACGCTCTCCATCGAGGGCCAGCCGGACCGTGCGGTGGCGCTCAAGCGCCGGGACACGGCCGAGCTGATCGCGGAGGAGCTGCGGCGGCTGGACCCGGACGACACGTACGCGTCGGCGCTGCGGTACGGAGTGGACCGGCTGAAGTCCTCCCGGCCGGCTCGGGTGCCCCGGCCCGCGGCGGCGGAGGGTCCGTCGGCCAAAGGAGAGCAGGCAGACCGGGGAGATCAGGGAGAGCCCAAAAGTGACGGGGGTGCACGACGCGCCCTCCCCGCTCCGGTCGAAACGGCTGCGAAAGCTCCCGCTGCGGAAGCGACGGCGCAGGCACCGGTGAGGCAGGAGGCGCCCGCGCCGGAACCCGCACGGAAGGGGGCGAAGTGAGCAAGGCACCGCAGCTGGTCGTCCACCGCGACAAGGACCTGATGGCGCAGGCCGCGGCGGCCCGGCTGATCACCAGGATCGTGGACGCGCAGGCCTCCAGGGGCTCGGCGTCCGTGGTCCTCACGGGCGGCCGCAACGGAAACGGCCTGCTGGCCGCCCTGGCGGCGGCGCCCGCCCGGGACGCCGTCGACTGGAGCCGGCTCGACCTCTGGTGGGGTGACGAGCGGTTCCTGCCCGAGGGCGACCCGGAGCGCAACGTCACGCAGGCGCGGGAAGCGCTGCTCGACTCGGTGCCGCTGGACCCGAAGCGGGTGCACGCGATGCCCGCGTCGGACGGCCCCTACGGCACCGACGTGGACGCGGCGGCGGCCGCGTACGCGGAGGAACTGGCGCGGGCGGCGGGCCCGGAGAACCACGGTCCCGTACCGACGTTCGACGTCCTGATGCTTGGGGTCGGGCCGGACACGCATGTGGCGTCGCTGTTCCCCGAGTTGCCGGCGGCCAGGGAGACCGACCGCACGGTGGTCGGCGTGCACGGCGCACCTAAGCCGCCGCCGACCCGGGTGACGCTGACGTTGCCGGCGATTCGTTCCGCCCGTGAGGTGTGGCTGTTGGCCGCGGGCGAGGACAAGGCCCAGGCCGCGGCGATCGCGCTCTCGGGCGCGGGGGAGATCCAGGCGCCGGCGGCGGGGGCGTACGGCCGCAGCCGGACGCTGTGGCTGCTGGACGCGGCGGCGGCTTCCCAACTGCCGCGCTCGCTGTATCCGCCGGCTTCGGCCTGAGACACGTCCAGGGGGTTCCGCCCCTGGACCCCGGGCCCTCGCCCCCACCGTTGCCCCGTTCAAGGGCCGTATCTGGTGGTGGGTGGCATGGGCGGGGGTTCAGGAGGCGGAGTTCCCTGGTGCGGCGGCTACTTGACCGAGCCCGCCATCACGCCCTGCACGAAGTGCCTCTGGAACGCGAAGAACACGACGACGGGCACGACCAGGGACACGAACGCCCCCGGCGCCAGCACATCGATGTTGCTGCCGAACTGCCGTATCTGCGACTGGAGTTGAACCGTCAGCGGCTGTGAGGAGCTGTCGGCGAAGAGCAACGCCACCAGCATGTCGTTCCACACCCACAGGAACTGGAAGATGGCGAGGGAGGCGATCGCCGGCCGCCCCACCGGCAGCACGAGGCGCGTGAAGATACGCCACTCGCTGCCCCCGTCCATCCGGGCGGCCTCCAACATCTCCCTCGGCATCTCGGCGAAGTAGTTCCGCAGCAGGAACACCGCGAAGGGCAGGCCGTAGGCCACATGGAACAGCACGACACCGGGGATCGTGCCGAACAGCCCCAGCTGCCCGAAGAGTTTCGCGACCGGCAGCAGCCCGATCTGCACGGGCACCACCAGCAGCGCGACCACGACCAGGAAGATCGCCTCCCGCCCGGGGAAGTCCAGCCACGCGAACGCGTAGCCCGCGAGCGCCGCGATCACCACGACCAGCACCGTCGTCGGCACCGATATCAGCACCGTGTTCCAGAACGCCTGCGTGATGCCCGCGTTCTGCAGCAGCGACGAGTAGTTGTCGAAGGACAGCTGCCCGGGGCTGGTGAACACCGTCCACCAGCCGCCCTTCGCCGTGTCCTCGGCGGACCGCAGCGAGGACAGGAACAGCCCGGCCAGCGGCGTCATCCACACCAGGCCCACGACCACGAGGAAGGCCTGGACGACCCCGTTGCCCAACCCGCGCCGAACCGCGTTCATCGCTGCCCCCTTCGGAAACGGCGGACGTTGAACACCATGGCCGGAACCACCAGCAGCAGGAGCAGCACACCCAGCGCACTGCCCAGCCCCTGGTTGTTGCCGCCTCCGAACGACACCAGCCACATCTGCGTCGCGAGCACGGTCGCGTCCTCCTGCACCGGCCCGGGCGCGATGATGTAGACGAGGTCGAAAACCTTCATCACGTTGATGACGAGGGTGATGAACACGACCGTCAGCACCGGTGCCAGCAGGGGGACCGTGATCCGCCGGAAGATCTGCCACTCGTTCGCGCCGTCCATCCGCGCCGCCTCCAGCGCGTCCCGCGGCAGCGTCGACAGGCCCGCGCCGATCAGCACCATCGCGAAGCCGGTCCAGATCCACAGGTACGCGCCGATGATCGCCGGTGTGACGAGCGCCGGTCCGAGCCAGGAGACGCCCTCGTACGGCGGGGCGAAGTTGGACGACGGCAGCTTCACCTCGTAGGAGCCCGGTGCGAGTTCCTCGAAGCGGAAGGAGCCGTCGGACGCGGTGGTCGCCGTGGCGACGGGCTTGCCGTCGCGCACCGCCTCGACCTTCATCTGGGGCAGTCCGCTCTCCCGCCGGTCGACCTCGCCCTGTTCCCCTCCCCCGCCGGGCGTGAAGTCCAGGTAGACCACTCCGCGCAGTTCGTCGGGGGCGGCCTTCTGCCCCGCCGCCGCGTACGCGGGCCGGGCCCCGCCGGGCAGGTCGTCGGGCAGCACGCCGACCAGGCCCAGCGTCACCACGTCGCCCGGGGAGACACTGGTGGTCGTGCGGTACGACCCGTCCTTGTCCTTCGTCAGGCCCTGCCCATCGCGCGCCCGGGCCGTCGGGTACGAGGACTCCCCCTTGAAGGCGTCGTGGACGGAGACGACAGCGGCGTTCAGGACGCCCTTGTCCGGGTCCTCGTCGTAGGCGAGCCGGAAGATGATGCCGGCGGCGAGGAAGGAGACCGCCATCGGCATGAAAAGGAGCAGCTTGAAGGCCGTGGCCCAGCGGACCTTCTCCACCAGGACGGCGAGGATCAGTCCGAGGCCGGTGAGCAGGGCCGGGGCGACGACGACCCAGACGGCCGTGTTGCGGACGGCCTTGAGGGTCGCCGGGTCGCGGAACATCTCGGCGTAGTTCTCGCCGCCGACGAAGGTCGTCCCGGAGGCGTCGAAGAAGCTGCGGCCGACGCTGAACAGCACGGGGTAGACGACGAGCGCGCCGAGCAGCAGCAGCGCGGGCAGCACGAACAGCAGGGCGATGATCTTCCCGCGCCGGCGCAGCCGTCGGGTGCGGTCGGCGAGCGTGGTGGGCGGCGGAGGGCTCGTCTCTTTCACGAGGGTCGCTGTCATGGCGTATCAGTCCTGGTACGCCTTGGCCGCCGCGGCCTCCAGCTTCGCCGCGGTGCCCTTCGGGTCGGACGGGTCGCGCAGGAAGTCCTGGAGCAGCTTCCACTCGCCGGTGCCCTTGGTGCCGCCGAAGGACGCCGGGGCCTGGTCGGACATGTCGAAGCGGACCGAGTCCCCGGCTTCCACGAGGGACTTGGCGGTGGCGCGGGTGACGTCGTCGCCGTAGGAGGCGAGGTCGAGCTTCTTGTTCGGGGAGAGGAAGCCGCCCGCCTCCGCCCACACGGCCGAGGCCTCGGGGGTGGCCAGGTACTCCAGGAGGGCCTGGGCGGCCTTCTGGTTCTTGCCGTCCTTGAGGACGACGGCCGCGTCACCGCCGCTGACGACCGGCGCCTCGCCACCGGCGACCGCCGGGAACGGGAAGAAGTTCGCGTCCTGGCCGACCTTCCTGCCGAACTGGTCCTTGGCGACGCCGGCGACGAAGTCGCCCTCGTAGACCATGCCGGCCTCGGGCTCCGGCCCGAACACCTTCTCCACGGAGCCGGGGAAGTCGGTGTTCAGGGCGCCCTTCTGGCCGCCGGCGATGAGCTGCTTGTCCTTGAAGAGCTTGCCGAGGGTGGTGAGGGCGTCGACGACGGACGCGTCGGTCCACTTCAGCTTGTGCGCGGCGAGGGCGTCGTACTTCTCGGGTCCGGCCTGGGAGAGGTAGACGTTCTCGAACCAGTCGGTGAGGGTCCAGCCGTCCTGCCCGGCGACGGAGAACGCGGCGAGGCCGGAGTCGGACACGGTCCGCCCCGCCTTCAGCATCTCGTCGTAGGTCTTCGGCGGCTTCACCCCGGCCTGGGTGAGGGCGTCGGGGCTGTACCAGACGGTCGACTTGTGGGCGGCCTTGAAGTACAGGCCGTAGAGGGTGCCGTCGACGCTGCCGTACTCCTTCCACACGGGGGCGTACCCCGCGTCCACGGCCTGCTCGGTCTTCTTCGACAGCGGCTTGAGCCAGCCCTTCTGCGCGAACTGCTTGAGCACGCCGACCTGCGGGACCATCACGACGTCGGGGGCGTTGCCGCCCTCGATCTTGCTGCCGACGACGGTGGAGACGTTGTCGCCGGTGGACACGAACTGCGTCTTGGCGCCGGTCTTCTCGGTGAAGGCGTCCAGGACCTTCTGGAAGTTCTTCTGCTCGGTGCCGGACCAGACGCCGGCCACGGTGACGGTCTGGCCGCCGAGTGCCTTGTCGCCGCCGCCGGCCGAGACGGGGCCACCGCCGCAGGCGGTCGCGCCGAGCGCCAGGACGAGGGCGGTGCAGCCGGTGAGCAGGGTGGTACGTCGTCGCATCATCGTTGATGTCCCTTCGGAGGTTCGCGTGCGAGGAGGTCGCTCGCGGGAGTCGCTTACGGCAGGGCGTTTGCGGGAGTTGACGCGCGGGGCGTTCAGGAACGGATCCACCAGGCGGCCGTCGAGCCGGAGAGCACTCCGGGCGGGCAGGGGCCGCTGGCGAGCAGTGGGGCGCCGGAGACCGGCGCGGGGGTGGGGGCTGTGCCGAAGTTGACGGCGCACACCAGGTCGTCGCCGCGGGCGAAGGCCAGGACACCGGGCGGGGTGTCCAGCCAGCGCAGCGTGCCCTCGCCCAACTGGGGCAGTGCGGAGCGCAGTTGCAGACCGTCGCGGTACAGGTGCCAGAAGGAACGGGTGTCGTTGAGGGCGCGGTCGGTGGCGTACTCGGCGAAGTACTCCGGCTGCGGCAGCCACGGCTTGGCGCTCTCCACGCCGGAGGTGAACCCGAACGGTGAGGCGTGCCCCGACCAGGGCAGCGGCACCCGGCAGCCGTCGCGGATCCGGGCCCGGCTGCCGGTGCGGCGGAAGATCGGGTCGGTGAGCACGTCGTCGGGCAGGTCCACGACCTCCGGCAGGCCGAGCTCCTCGCCCTGGTAGATGTACGCGGCGCCGGGCAGGGCCAGCATCAGCAGCGCGGCGGCGCGGGCGCGGGCGGCGCCGAGGCCGCTGCCCTCGGTGGCCGGTTCGCCGTAGCGCGTGACGGTGCGCACCTGGTCGTGGTTGTTGAGGACCCAGGTGACGGTCGAGCCGGTGCCGGCGATGTCCTGCATGGCCTCGGAGATGACCTTCTGGAAGGCGTCCGGGTCCCAGGGGGCGCTGAGCAGGTCGAAGAAGAAGGCTTGGTGCAACTCGTCGGGGCGGACGTACTGCGCGTGCTCGCGGGCGGTCGGCACGGACACCTCGCCGACGAGCAGGCGTTCGCAGCCGTCGCGCTCGGTGTACTCCTCGCATATGGAGCGCCAGCGGCGCCATACGTCGTGCACCTCGGGCTGGTTCCAGGCGAGCGGGTTGACCGAGTCGCGGGTGCGGGCGTCGGCCTCCGGGTCGTCGGAGTCGGGCAGCTCCGGGTGTTTGAAGAGGCCGGCGGCGACGTCGATGCGGAAGCCGTCGATGCCCCGGTCCAGCCAGAAGCGGAGGATCCGGTCGAACTCGGCGGCGATCTCGGGGTTGCGCCAGTTCCAGTCGGGCTGCTGGGGCGCGAACATGTGCAGGTACCACTGGCCGGGCCGGCCGTCCGGCTCTGTCACGCGGCTCCAGGCGGGCCCGCCGAACATGGAGTGCCAGTTGTTGGGCGGTTCTGAACCGTCCGGGCCGCGGCCGTCGGCGAAGTGGAAACGGGCCCGGGCCGGGCTGCCGGGCGCTGCGGCGAGCGCCTCGCGGAACCAGGGGTGCTCGCTGGAGCAGTGGTTCGGGACGATGTCGAGGAGCACCTTGATGCCGAGCCGCCGCGCGGCCCCGACCAGCAGGTCGAACTCGCCGAGGTCGCCGAAGAGCGGGTCGACGTCGCAGTAGTCGGCCACGTCGTAGCCGTGGTCGTGCTGCGGCGATGGATAGAAGGGGCTCAGCCAGATCCCGTCGACCCCGAGCTTCTTCAGGTAGGGCAGTCCCGCGCGGACGCCTGCGAGATCGCCGATGCCGTCACCGGTGCTGTCCAGGAAGCTGCGGACGTACACCTGATAGATCACTGCGTCACGCCACCAGTGGTGCCTGTTCAACCCATCGACCTGTCTCTGAGGAGGGCAGCGGTTATGCATGCATGTTAAGTAGGCGTGTCGAGAGGGTGTCAATGAAAAGGCGGAAGCTACCGAACAGTTGAGGTGGAGAAAGTCGGGCATAACCGACAGGACTTAGCGAGATGAGATGTCCGCGTTACCTAACAAGAAAGTAGGAGACCTGTCGACTGCGAGTCGTCGGCGCGCTATCGGCGCGAGATGACGGCGAGCTCACGCGCCAGCCGGCGCACCGCCGCCGCGGGCGTCTCGCGCCCGGTCAGCGCGTCGTGCACGACCGCCTGCACGACCAGGCTGACCTGGTCGTAACGCGGGCTCTTGGGGCGCGGCTCGGCCGTGCGCACGCTCTCGCGCAGGGTCGGCAGGTAGGGGAATCTGCGGATGAGCGCGGGGTCCTCGTAGAGGTCGGCGCGTACGGGCGGCAGCGCGCCGCGTGTGAGGACCTGGCGCTGGACGCGCTCACTGGTGAGGTACGCGATCAGGCGGGCGGCGGAGTCGGGGTGCCGGGCGTGTGAACTGACGGCCAGGTTGGAGCCGCCGAGGACGCTTGTCCCCGGCCCGTCCGGTCCCGGCAGGGGTACGGCGCCGACCTTCCCGGCGACCCCGGAGCCCGGGGCGGAGGCGCCGACGTAGGCGTACGGCCAGTTCCGCAGGAAGAGCAGCCGGCCGCCTTGGAAGGCCTGCTTGGACTCCTCCTCCTTGTAGGTCAGGGCTTCTTTCGGGATCCACCCCTCGCGCACCCCGCGCGCCAGGAACCCGACGCCCTCGCGCGCCGCCGCCGAGTCGACGGTGACGAGATCGCCCTCGTCGCCGAGGATCGAGCCGCCCGCCGAGTACACCGCCTCGGCCGCGTTGACGGTGAGGCCCTCGTAGGGCAGGAACTGCCCGGCGTACCCGTCGAGGCCGTGCTTCGGGGCGATGGTCTTCGCGTACCGCTCCAGCTCCGCCCAGGTGCTCGGCGGCTCCACACCCTCCTTGGCGAGGACGTCCTTGCGGTAGAGGAGCAGGCCGGCGTTGGTGACGTACGGGACCGCGTAGAGCCGGCCGTCGTAGGTCGCCGTGTCCACCACCGGCGGGAGGAAGGTCTTCAGCGGGAAGCGGTCGCGCGGCAGGGGCCGGATCCAGCCCGCCGCGGCGAAGTCCGAGGTCCAGTTGACGTCGATGTTGAGCACGTCGAACCGGCCGCGGTCGCCGTCGCGCAGGTCGGTGACCATCTGCGCCTGGGTCTCGTCGGCCGAGTCGGGGAGCTCGACGAGGGTCACTTCCTCACCGGGGTGGGTACGGTTCCAGCCGTCCAGCAGGGGGCCGAGATAGTCGGTGAGGTCTCCGGCGGTGGCCAGGGTGAGCGGTCCGCGGCCGGCCTCCGGGGGCTCGCCCGCCTGCGCTCCGGCGGCGACGTGACCGGTCAGGACCACGACGAGAACGAGAAGGCCCCTACCCGCGGTATGGATCCACCGCATAGGTTCCTCCCTGTACACCTGGCGACGGGCACCCTTGCCCGGAGTCAGAGGCCATGTATACCTGTTAGGTATGGGCGATACTAGGGCCTGGAGCACATTGGACCGGACAGGAGGACTGCACGCGTGCGCCTGCCCCTCCTGGCTCTCCTCGCCCGCGGCCCCGCCCACGGCTACGAGCTCAAGCAGGACCTTGAGCAACTGCTGGGCTCCGCGTACCCTCAGCCGAACGTCGGCCAGATCTATGTGACCCTCGGCCGCCTCGAGAAGTCGGGACTGATTGAGGGCGAGGACGTGGCGCAGTCCAGCCGGCCCAACAAGAAGGTCTACCACCTCACCGACGCCGGGCGGGAGGCGCTGCGCGCCTGGTTCGAGGAGCCCGAGGACGAGCCCCGGGTCCGGGACGAGTTCTTCATGAAGCTGGCGCTCGCTCCGCAGACCGGGCTCGCCGATCAGGTCGCCCTGATCAACCAGCAGCGGCGCCAGTACTTGAACACCATGCGGCAGCTGTCGAGGCTGGCCGCCGCCGAAGACCGCGACAACCGCATCGCCCACCTGCTGATCGAGGGCGCGATGCTGCACCTGCAGGCCGACCTCGACTGGCTGGAGCGGTGCCAGGAAGAGCTGGAGGAGCTGGAGTGAGCGACGACCGCCCCGCTCCCGTGCTGCGCGCCGAGGGCCTGGTGAAGACGCACCACGGCGAGGGCGCGCCCGCCCGCGCCGTGCGCGGGGTCGCCCTGTGCGTACGGCCCGGCGAGTTCGTGGCGATCACCGGCCCGTCCGGCGCCGGCAAGTCGACACTGCTGCATCTGCTCGGCGGACTCCAGCGGCCGGACGCGGGCCGCATTTGGCTCGACGGCGAGTCCACCGACACCTACAGCGAGGCCCGCTGGGCGGTGGAGCGCAGGAAGCGGATCGGCATCGTCTTCCAGTTCTTCAACCTGGTCTCGAACCTGTCGGTCGCCGACAATGTGGAGCTGCCCGCCCTGCTCGCCGGGACCTCCGCGAAGCAGGCGCGCGCCGAGCGGGAGGCACTGCTGGCCGAGCTGGGCCTGACCGGCAAGGAACGCAGCATGCCGGGCGAGCTGTCCGGCGGTGAGCAGCAGCGCGTGGCCCTGGCTCGGGCGCTGGTCAACCACCCCCCGCTGCTGCTGGCAGACGAGCCCGCGGGCAGCCTGGACAGCAAGGGCACCCGCGAGGTGATGCGGCTGTTGTCCCGCTTCCACCAGCGCGGCCAGACGATCCTGCTGGTCACGCACGACGCCCGGCTGGCCAGCGCGGCGGACCGGGTGATCAGCTTCTTCGACGGCCGGATCGCCGACGACGCGGAACTCGACGGCGGCACCGCTCCGCCGCGCCGCGCCGGGATATCCGGCGTGCTGGAGCTGCGGGACTGACATGCGCGTGTACGACGACCCCCGGAAGGGCTGACCCGTATGCGAGCCACCCTGCGCTGGGCCCACTCCGATCTGCGCACGCACCGCGGCGAGGCGCTGTTCCTCGTGCTCGCCACCGCGGGCATCGTCGCCTCCCTGCTGCTGGCCACGGCCCTGTTCGGTTATGCGACCAACCCCTGGCAGCGCGTCTTCACGCAGTCGCACGGCGCACACGTGTGGCTGCACACCGACACCGCAGCCGACACCGGGAAGCTGACCGAACTCGACGGTGTCGACTCCGTCGCCGGCCCCTACCCCACCGCCGCCGCCACCGTCTCCTCGCGCGGCAGCCGCGCCGCCGTCGAACTGCGCACCACCGGGGAACGCCCGTCCGTCGGCCGCCCGCCGGTCGTCTCCGGCCACTGGCTGGACCCCGCCACCCCGAACGGCGTGGTCCTGGAGAGCCGCCTCGCCCGCGCGCTGCTTGCCCAGCCCGGCGACACCCTGACCGTGCCCGGCACCGCCCGCGAGCTGACCGTCGTCGGCCTCGCCGACAGCGCCGAGCCGCGCTACCGGCCCGGTGAGCAGCCGGGCCTGGTGTGGGCGCTGCCGTCGGCCGTGCCGGATCCCGGGGGCCAGGTCATCGGGCTGCGGCTGACCGACCCGGGCGACACCTCCTACGTCGTCCAGCGGGCCGTGACCGTGCTGGGAGCCGGGGCGATCGGCGAGGTGTCCACCTGGCAGCAGGCCCGGGCCGAGGCCCAGGGCGACAACCGGCTCCTCGGCCAGGTACTGGGCCTGTTCGGGCTGGGCGCGCTGGGCGCCGCCGGGCTCGCCGTGCACGGCGCGATCGGCACCCGAATCCGCGGCCACCTGCGGGACCTCTCCGTGCTGAAGGCGATCGGCTTCACTCCCGGCCAGGTGGTCCGCGTCTTCCTCCTCCAGCACCTCGCCTACGCCCTGCTCGGTGCCGTGGCCGCCGCCGCGCTCGCCGAGGCTCTGGGGAGCCGGGTCCCGGGGCGGCTCGGGGACGCGGTCGGCGTGTGGCAGGGCCTGCCCGGGCACACCGTGGCGCTGCTCGTGATTCCGGCGGGCGCGGTGCTGTTCATCGGCGCGACCACCGGGCTCGCCGCCTGGCGGGCGGGACGGGTGCCGCCGGTGCCGGTGCCGCGACCCGCCGCGACCCCGGGCGGACGGCTGTCCGGCGTGGCACGGCGGGCACTCGGCGTGCGGATCCCGCCCGCGCTCGTGCTGGGCTGGCACAAGGCGTTCACCCGCCGCCCCCGCTCCCTGGCCGTCGTCGCCCGGCTCACGCTGCCGCTGCTGCTGATCGTCGTGGCGATGAGCGCCTGGACCACCCTCGACCGCTTCCACAGCCGGCCCGAGCAGATCGGCCTGCCCACCACGCTCAGCGTCCGCGCCGACGCCGGGCTGGGCGAGCAGCGGACACGAGCGCTCCTGGAGGGCGACCCGCAGGTCGCCGCCGCCTACCCGGGCGTCGAGACGGCCGCGCTGGTCCCGGGCCAGACGGCGACCATCGCCCTGCGCGGTCTCGGCACCCACCAGGACCCCTACCCGTACACCCTCGCCGAGGGCCGCCCCGCCCGGGGAGCCGACGAGGCCGTGGCCGGTCAGGGGCTGCTCGACCTGCTGGACGTGCGGGTGGGCGACTGGGTGCGGATGACCGTCGGCGATCAGCCGCAGATCCTGCACATCGTCGGCCGCAGCATCGAACCGGAGAACGCCGGCCGGGTCATCTCCACGTCCCTCGACACCCTCCGCGCGAACGACCCCGGACTCCGTCCCACCCTCTACGAACTGCGCCTGGACCCCGGTGCCGATCCCGGGGAGGTCGCCGACCGGCTCGCCACGGCCGGGCGCGGCCACCTGGACGTGCACACCGTGACCAACCCCGCCGACGGGCTCTCCCCGCTGCGCGCGGTGGTCGCCGGGCTGATCGCGGTCCTCGCCCTCATCGGGCTCATCGAGTTGCTGACCGCGATCGGCGGCGCGGTCCGCGAGGGTGAACGGGACCTGCTGGCTCTGAAGGCCATCGGCCTGTCTCCCCGGCAGATCACGGCGATCACCGTCACGGCCACCGGCCTCACGGCCCTCGCGGCCGTGCTCGCCGCCACAGCCCTGGGCCTGCCACTCGCCCACTGGCTGATCGACGCGCAGGGCAGATCGAGCGGTATCGGCGCGGGCATCGCGCAGGGCCCGTCCGCCGTGCTCATGCTGCTGCTCGGGGCGGCGGCCGTGCTGTGCGCGGCCGCCCTGGCCGCCGTGCCCGCGGCCCGGGCCGCACGACGGCGGCTGGCGGACACGCTGAGCGCGGTGACCTGACGTCCTGCTCCGCGCCGGGGGGATCTGCCTTCGGGGTGCTGCGGGTGATACGGCGGCTGTGGGTGCGGGGTGTACGGGTGCTGCCGGCCCGGCGCGTTGAGCGTCGAGGATGAAGACGCCCCCAGGGTGAGGCTGAGTGCAGATCACCGGTGACGAGGGCCGGGACGGTCTCCAGCCGGCTGGTGACCGTGGCGAGCAGCGGCGGCAGGCAGCGGTGCACGGCGGCCGTGTCGAAGAAACCGTCGGAGACCCGCACGGCTCCGCAGACCGTGAAGGCGAGCACCCACATCATCGTCAGGACGGCCGCGTGCCGGGCGGTCGGCGAAGAGCGCGCTGCCGTCCGCTCCCCGCCCGGCGCTCGTCACTGCCGGCCGCGCAGCTCCCGGTACGTGGCGACCAGGGCCCTGGTGGAGGCGTCCAGACCCTCCACCTCGGCGCCCTCGGTCAGCGCGGGCTCGACACGCTTGGCGAGGACCTTGCCGAGTTCGACGCCCCACTGGTCGAAGGAGTCGATGTCCCACACCGCGCCCTGCACGAACACCTTGTGCTCGTAGAGGGCGACGAGCTGGCCGAGAACGGAGGGCGTCAGCTCGGGGGCGAGGATCGTGGTCGTCGGGTGGTTGCCCTGGAACGTCTTGTGCGGCACCAGTTCCTCCGGTACGCCCTCGGCCCGCACCTCGTCCGGAATCTTGCCGAAGGCGAGCGCCTGGGTCTGGGCGAAGAAGTTGGCCATCAGCAGGTCGTGCTGGGCCCTGAGCTCCTCGCTCAACTCGGCGACCGGCCGGGCGAAGCCGATGAAGTCCGCCGGGATGAGCTTGGTGCCCTGGTGGATCAACTGGTAGTAGGCGTGCTGCCCGTTGGTGCCGGGCGTGCCCCACACCACCGGCCCGGTCTGCCACTCCACCTCGCGTCCGTCCCGGCCGACGTACTTGCCGTTGGACTCCATGTCGAGCTGCTGGAGGTAAGCGGTGAACTTGGACAGGTAGTGGCTGTAGGGCAGCACCGCGTGCGACTGGGCGTCGTGGAAGTTGCCGTACCAGATGCCCAGCAGGCCCAGCAGCAGCGGCACGTTGGACTCGGCCGGCGCGGTCCGGAAGTGCTCGTCGACGATCCGGAAGCCCTCGAGCATCTCTCGGAAGCGGTCCGGGCCGATGGCGATCATCAGGGCCAGGCCGATGGCGGAGTCGTAGGAGTAGCGGCCGCCGACCCAGTCCCAGAACTCGAACATGTTGGCCGTGTCGATGCCGAAGTCGGCGACCTTCTCGGCGTTCGTCGACAGGGCGACGAAGTGCCGGGCGACCGCGGCCTCGTCACCGAGCGCGGCCAGCAGCCAGGAGCGGGCGGAGGTGGCGTTGGTGACCGTCTCGATGGTGGTGAAGGTCTTGGAGGCGATGATGAACAGCGTCTCCGCCGGGTCCAGGTCCCGCAGCGCCTCGTGCAGGTCGGCGCCGTCCACGTTCGAGACGAAACGCACCGTCAGCGAGCGGTCCGTGAAGGCGCGCAGCACCTCGTAGGCCATCGCGGGGCCGAGGTCGGAGCCGCCGATGCCGACGTTGACGACGTTGCGGATCCGCTTGCCGGTGTGGCCGGTCCACTCCCCGGAGCGCACCCGGTCCGCGAAGTCGGCCATCTTGTCGAGGACCGCGTGCACGCCCGGCACCACGTTCTCGCCGTCGACCTCGATCACCGCGTCCCGCGGGGCGCGCAGCGCGGTGTGCAGCACGGCCCGGTTCTCGGTGGTGTTGATCTTCTCGCCCCGGAACATGGCGTCCCGCAGCCCGAACACATCGGTGGCGGCGGCCAGTTCCCGCAGCAGCCGCAGGGTGTCGTCGGTGACGAGGTGCTTGGAGTAGTCGACGTACAGGTCGCCCGCTTGGAGTGTGTACGCGGTGCCACGGCCGGGGTCGGCGGCGAACAGCTCGCGCAGCTGGATGTCACCCAACTCCTCGCGATGCTTGGCCAGTGCCGTCCACTCGGACGTCTGGTTGAGCCGGGTACGGCCGTCTGCGTTCATCTCGGACTTCAGCCTTCTTTCCTGTCCTGCCTGCGTACCTTGCCCCGCTGCCTGTCCCAACCTAATGGAGCAGCGCGTGCCATCGCCTGTCTTGGCGCCGTCCTCCGGCTCGGCAACGGATACGTTCACCTTGAGCACGGGGATCAACGCGCCGACGGCGAGGGCGAAGAAGGCAGCCGTGAGCAGGGGCGGGGTGTGGGGCCCCCAGGCGGTGGCGACCGCCCCGCCCAGCAGGGCGCCGAGCGGCACCCCGGCGAAGGCCAGGGTCCGGAAGGCCGAACTGACCCGGCCCAGGAGTCCTGCGGGGGTGCGCTCCTGCATGAGGGTCATCGTGTTGACGTTCCACACCATGCCCAGGAGCCCGAACACGGCCAGCGCCCCCACCAGCACGGTCAGGCTGCGCACGGTGCCCATGACGACGAGGAGCCCGGTCTGCGCGGAGCCGGCGAGCAGCACCGACCGCAGCCGGCCGAGCCGCGCCACCAACCGGCCGTTCACCACTCCCCCGGCCAGGCTGCCCAGGGTGAAGGCGGTGCCCGCCGCGGCGTAGCCCGCTGGGCCCGCCGCCAGCCAGTCGGTGACGAGGACCACCAGCATGGCGAGTTGGGTGCCCATGCCGATGTTGCACAGGGCGGTGGCGGCGCACAGACCGCGCAGGGCGCGGTCGCGCCACAGGGCGCGCAGTCCCTCCGCTATCTCGCGGCGCAGGGTGCTGCCCGCCGGTCTCGGCTTCCGGGCGGACTCGGCGGACGGCAGTGAGGCGATCAGGGCGGCGGCCGCCAGGAAGGTCACGGCGTCGGCCGCGAACGGCACGGCGGCCCCGGCCGCCAGCAGCAGCGGCACGACCGGCGCGCCGAGCAGGCCGCCCGCGATGCGCTGGCCGGTCATCAGCCGGGCGTTGGCGCTGCCCAGCGCGTCCCGGTCGACCAGGGCGGGCAGCAGCGCCGTGGCAGCGTTGTCGAAGAGGGTCTGGAGGGTGGTGAGGGCGACGGCCAGCACGATGAGCAGGCCGATCGAGGCGTGCCCGGACGTGACGGCCACCGCGAACGCGGCCACCAGCAGCCCCCGCAGGACATCGACCGTCCACATGGCGCGCCGCTGGTCCATCCGGTCGGCGACGGCCCCGCCGAGCAGGCCGAAGACGATCCAGGGCAGATAGCCGCAGGCCGTGACAGAGGCGATGAGCAGCGGCTCGTCGGTCAGGGAGACGGCCAGCAGCGGCAGCGCGGACGTGCGCAGCGCGTCACCGAAGCTGGACAGCACGGCGGCGCCCCACAGCCGCCCGAAGCCCCCGCGCCACGCGGGCGCGCACACGCCCCCCGCCTCGACCGTCGTCACCGCTCCCCCTCATGGTTCGTCCGATGCACAAACCGTAGAGGGCACCACTGACAACCGGTCCGGTCGGCGGCGAAGGGCGGAAAGCAACTCGGCCGGGCACCTGTGGATGTCCGGCCGGTCTCGACTCCTAGATCTCGCCCCGCAGTTTGGCGAGCGCCTCGGCGAGGATCGCCTCGCCGTCCGCGTCGCTGCGCCGCTCCCGCACATACGCCAGGTGCGTCTTGTAGGGCTCGGTGCGCGGCGGGTCCGGGGGGTTGTCCCGGTCCTGGCCGGCCGGAAAGCCGCAGCGGGGACAGTCCCAGGTGTCGGGCACCTGCGCGTCGCTGGCGAAGCTCGGCTGGGTCTCGTGTCCGTTGGAGCACCAGAAGGAGATGCGCAGCCGCGGCGCGGACTCGCCGCGCTCGGCCTCGCCCATCGGCCCCGCCCCGACCCGGCTTCCCCGGATCGCGTTGCCACTTGCCACGGTCGTAACTCCCTGCGTGATGGTGCCGCGAAGCGATTCGGCGTTCCGCTTCGCTGCGAGCGCCTCAGTCTACGTAAGGCCCAACGCGCGTCCAGTGATTGGAGTTACAACCCTCACACCTAGACGCAAGCCCCATGATAGGCCGCGCTCAGCTGCGCGTACCGAACATGGGGCCTTACGTACGAGTCCGTGCGGATTGCGGCTCGGTCAGTTGTTCACCTTCATCAGGATGCCGAGCACGACAATGCACGCGAACCACAACAGACCGACCACGACCGTGATCCGGTCGAGGTTGCGTTCGGCGACCGAGGAGCCGCCGACGGAGGACTGCATGCCGCCACCGAACATGTCGGAGAGGCCGCCGCCCTTCCCCTTGTGCATCAGCACCAGCAGCATCAGCAGCAGGCTGAAGACGATCAGGGCGATGGAGAACCCCAGAACCACGGCTGGACCAACTTCCTCGGATGCGGATGGACGACGCGGGGCCCAGCACTGCGCTGGACCCCGCAAGGGTACGACGAATCGCCGTTAGCGCATACTCACTGGTCGCGGAACCGCACGATCTTGACGAACTCGTCGGCGTCCAGTGAGGCACCGCCGACCAGGGCGCCGTCGATGTCGGCCTGGGCCATGATCTCGGCGACGTTGCCCGACTTCACGGAGCCGCCGTACTGGATGCGGACCTTGTCGGCCAGCTCCTGCGAGTACAGCTCGGCGATCTTGCCGCGGATCGCCGCGCAGACCTCCTGGGCGTCCTCGGCGCCGCAGACCTTGCCGGTGCCGATGGCCCAGACGGGCTCGTAGGCGATCACGACGGTCTCGGCCTGCTCGGCGGGGAGGTCCTTCAGACCGCCCTCGACCTGGGCGAGGGTGTGGGAGACGTGGTTGCCCGCCTCACGGACCTCCAGCTCCTCACCGACGCACAGGATGGGGGTCAGTCCGTGCTTGTACGCGGCCTTGACCTTGGCGTTCACCAGTTCGTCGGTCTCGCCGTGGTACTGGCGGCGCTCGCTGTGGCCGATGGCGACGTAGGTGCACTTCAGCTTGGCCAGCATGGGGCCGGAGATCTCGCCGGTGAAGGCGCCGCCGTCGTGCGCCGAGATGTCCTGGGCGCCGTACTTGATCTTGAGCTTGTCGCCGTCGACCAGGGTCTGCACGGAGCGCAGATCGGTGAAGGGCGGCAGGACGGCGACCTCGACGGCCTCGTGGTCCTTGTCGGCCAGGGCGAAGGCGAGCTTCTGGACATGCGCGATGGCCTCGAGGTGGTTGAGGTTCATCTTCCAGTTGCCCGCCATCAGCGGCGTGCGCGTACTCATTGAGGTCAGTCCTCCAGTGCGGCGAGGCCGGGGAGCGTCTTGCCCTCGAGGTATTCGAGGGAGGCGCCGCCACCGGTCGAGATGTGGCCGAATGCCGTCTCGTCGAAGCCCAGGGTGCGCACGGCGGCGGCGGAGTCTCCGCCGCCGACCACGGTGAAGCCCGGGGAGTCGATGAGGGCCTGGGCGACCGCTTTGGTGCCCTCGGCGTAGTCGGGGTGCTCGAAGACGCCCATGGGCCCGTTCCAGAAGACGGTGGCGGCGTCGGCGAGCTTGGACGCGTACAGCTTGCGGGTCTCGGGTCCGATGTCGAGACCCTCCTCGTCGGCCGGGATGGCGTCCGCGGCGACGGTCGTGGGGTTGGCCGGGGCCTTGGTCTTCAGGTCCGGGAAGCCGGTCGCGACCAGGGCGTCGACGGGCAGGACCAGTTCGACGCCGGTCTTCTCGGCCCGCTCGATGTACTCCTGGACGGTCGGGACCTGGTCTTCCTGGAGGAGGGACTTGCCGACCTCGTAGCCCTTGGCCTTGAGGAAGGTGTAGGCCATGCCGCCGCCGATGAGGATGCGGTCGGCCTTGCCGAGCAGCTGGTCGATGACGGCGAGCTTGTCGGAGACCTTGGCGCCGCCGAGGGCGACGACGTAGGGCCGCTTGACGTCGTCGGTGAGCTTGCGCAGGACGCCGACCTCGGTCGCGATGAGGTAGCCGGCGTAGTGCGGCAGGCGCGCCGGGAGGTCGTACACGGAGGCGTGCTTGCGGTGCACGGCACCGAAGCCGTCGCCGACGTAGACGTCCGCGAGGGCGGCCAGCCGGTCGGCGAAGGCGCCGCGCTCGGCGTCGTCCTTGCTCGTCTCGCCGGCGTTGAAGCGCAGGTTCTCGATGACGGCGACCTGGCCGTCGGCGAGGCCGGCCACGACCGTCTGGGCGGACTCGCCGACCGTGTCGGTCGCGAACGCCACATCGGCGCCGAGGAGGTCACCGAGGCGCGCGGCGGCGGGAGCCAGGGAGAAGTCCGGGTCCGGGGCGCCCTTGGGGCGGCCCAGGTGGGAGGCGACGACCACGCGGGCGCCCGCTTCGGCCAGGGCCTTGACGGTGGGCAGCACGGCGCGGATGCGGCCGTCGTCGGTGATGGTCGTGCCGTCCAGCGGCACGTTCAGGTCGGCGCGGACGAAGACCCGCCGGCCCGAGACCCCTTCGGTGAGGAGTTCGTCGATCGTCTTCATGAGGGGACTCCTGAAAGAGCTCGTGATCGCTCGTAAGCGCTCGTGATCGAACAGCTCTGATCTGTACGTGCGTCAGGGCTCGGACGGCGCGTCCTCGCGCCGCCCGAGCCCTGCTCTCACATGGACGTGCCTGCTGGGTTGATCAGAGCTGGTTGCCGACGAAGACCGTAAGGTCCACGAGGCGGTTCGAGTAGCCCCACTCGTTGTCGTACCAGCCGATGACCTTCACGTTCTTGCCCTCCTGGACCATGGTCAGGGAGGAGTCGAAGGTGCAGGACGCCGGAGCGTTGACGATGTCGGACGAGACGATCGGGTCCTCGGTGTACTCGAGGATGCCCTTCAGCTCGCCCTCGGCCGCCTTCTGGAAGGCCGCGTTGACCTCTTCCTTGGTGACCTCGCGGCCGAGCTCGAGGACCAGGTCGGTGACCGAACCGGTCGGGACCGGGACGCGCATGGCCATGCCGTCCAGCTTGCCCTTGAGCTGCGGGAGGACCAGCGCGGTGGCCTTGGCGGCACCCGTGGTGGTCGGGATGATGTTCTCGGCGGCGGCACGGGCGCGGCGCAGGTCCTTGTGCGGGAAGTCCAGGATGCGCTGGTCGTTCGTGTACGCGTGCACCGTCGTCATCAGGCCCTTGACGATGCCGAAGTTCTCGTCGAGGACCTTGGCCATCGGCGCCACACAGTTGGTGGTGCAGGAGGCGTTGGAGATGACGTGGTGGTTCGCCGGGTCGTACGTGTCCTGGTTGACGCCCATCACGATGGTGACGTCCTCGTCCTTGGCCGGAGCCGAGATGAGGACCTTCTTGGCACCGCCGGCGATGTGCTTCTCGGCGTCGGCCTTCTTGGTGAAGATGCCGGTCGACTCGATGACGATGTCGACGCCCAGCTCACCCCACGGGATGTCGGCGGGGTTGCGCTCGGCGAGGACCTTGATGGTCTTGCCGTCGACCGTGATCGTGTCGGCGGTGTGTGTGACCTCCTGCTTGAGGCGGCCCAGGATGGTGTCGTACTTCAGCAGGTGGGCGGTGGTTGCGGTGTCACCCAGGTCGTTGACAGCCACGATCTCGATGTCTGCACCCTGCTCCAGCAGCGCGCGGAAGTAGTTGCGACCGATACGACCGAAGCCGTTGATGCCTACGCGGATCGTCACGAACCGATCTCCTCGTTGGTACGCCGGCCATGCGGTGCCGGCGAGCTCTGTTTGGGATGTCCCCGACCGCCTACGACCCTACCTCTCTGAAGCCGCAGTGGTGACATCCAGATGCCTCATACACGGCAGGGCGGTCCGTACCCGCCAGTAGGGGTACGGACCGCCCACCGCCGATAGCAAGATCACTTGATTTCGCTGCCGGGCGGGTTCCCTGTTGACCAGGGATGTCACACGTCCAGGGAGGCGAGTGCCTTCCTCATCAGTGCCGCCCGGTCGGCCGCGGCGGTGACGTGCTCCAGGCCGAAGCCCAGCAGCACGGTGTCGTCCGTGGTGACCGCGCCGTACGTCTGGAACAGGGCACCGGTGCGCGCCCAGTCCTTGAGGACGGCCGGGCTGCCCTCGGGCGGTCCGGCGACCTTCCAGGCACCGAGCGAGGTCTCGAAGCCCTCGGTCTCCTTGGCCGTGCCGCCGACGACGAGCGAGGCGTCGTCGGCGAGGACGCCGTGCCCGCCGGTGCCCGGGTCGGTGACGTAGCTCAGCGCGACCTCGACGGTCTTTCCGGCGTAGGCGCTCAGGTCGAAGTTCACCTGCTGCCAGCCGCCGGAGGCGCCGGTGAGGCTGTTCCACGTCCCGGTGGTGCCGGACGCGGTGCAGCCGTCGGCCGCCTGGGTCAGGTAGTGCTTCAGCCAGGGGTGCTCATTGATGTAGAACCCGCCCTGGCATTCCGTCGGCACGGCGTTCCCCGTCGCGCCGCCCGTCTCGGGCAGGGTCGTCCAGTCGTCGGCGCCCGTGGTGTGCGCCTCCACCAGGACGTGGTCGTAGCCGGGCTCGGTGTCCCACAGGAGCTGGGTGCGCAGCGTCGGCTTCTCGGCGGCGGTGATGCCGGTGAGGTCGATGGTGCGGGTGAGCCGCTTGTAGGCGTCGTCGGTGTGGACGGCGGCGGCCATCGAGGAGCCCGCGTAGGGACCGTACGGATTGACCGTGCCGGCGTACTGTCCGGCGCCCTTGCTCGCGAACTGCGGGAACTCGTCGGCGGGCAGTTCGTCGGAGGTGACGCTGTAGGTCCCCGCCTTGTCCAGCGGGTTGCCGGGCGCCGCGCTCAGTGGGCTCGTGACACCGCCCAGCTCGCCGGAGCCGGTGAAGCCGGTGGCCCCGGGGATCGAGGTGCGGGTGTAGGCGCCGAGGTAGTACTGGCCGAAGTCGTTCGACAGAGCGCCGCCGAGGTCCACGTTGCCGCCGGCCTGCTCGCCTGCCTCGATCAGCCGGCCGCCCTCGTTGAGGAAGGCGCGCAGTTGGAGCTGGGTGGCGACGCCGGGCACGCTCGCGCCGGTGTAGTGGACGACGGTGTCGAAGTGGCTCAGCACGCCGAGCGCGTCCGGCGCGCCCTGCTTCGCGACGTCCCAGACGACCGCCTTGCGGCCGTTGGCCTTGAGGGCGTCGACGTACTTCTGCGCCTGCGTGGCGGTCGCGCCCTCCTCGGCGACGACGAGGGTGTCCGCCCGGGGCCGCTCGGCGACGGTGTAGGTGAAGTGCTCACTGGAGACCTTCTTGCCGTTCTTCGCCTCCCCGGTGAACCACACCTCGACCTTGTCGCCCGGGTCGCCGTCCTGGACCTTCGCCCGGTACTCGTCGAAGTAGAGGTTGTCCTCACCGCCGAAGGTCTCGCCGCCCTTCCAGGGCTTGAGCGCCATGTCCTCGGTGCGGCCGCCGTCGACGCGGTACTTGAGCTCCTTGTCGCGCACCGACTTGCGGACGACGACCGAGACCTCCTGGTCGGCGCCGCGGGAGTAGGACGTGGTGAACGCGGCCGGGGTGAAGTCGGCGGCCTTCAGTCCGACGGCCGAGGACGGCCGGTCGGGGTGGGCGGCGGACTCGGCGACGGAGAGCGCGAACGGGACGTTCCTGGTGAACTCCTGCTGGATCAGCTTCTCGTCGTCCGGGAAGGTGAAGATCGACTCGCAGTCGGCCGGCCTCCACTCGTCGTTCGGGTCGACGTCCGAGGCGCTCTGGCAGGTCGACATCTCGGGGGTGAACATCGCCAGGCCGTTGACGTTCGCGGCGTGACCGTCCGCCTCGCCGTTGGTGGTGTACAGCTCGGAGGAGAGCTGCGGGTGGTAGCCCGGGATCGCGGAGTTCTCGGGCGTACCGGCGAGCGCCTCGTACAGGACGTCGTCCGGGGTGGACGTGGCGACCTGCCAGCCGACCCCGTAGAGGAGGAGTTCGGCGGCGGAGTGGTAGTTGATGCCGTACGTGAAGCCGATCCGCTTCTGGAAGGCGTCCAGTGCCTTGGTCTCCGGCTCGGAGTTCGGTCCGGCGCCCCGGTAGGTCTGGCTGGTGGGGTTGGGGGACGAGCCCTCGTCGTCGTAGCCCCACTTGTAGGCGAAGTTGCGGTTGAGGTCGACGCCGTCGCCGGTGCTGATGGTGCCGTCGCCGTTGACGTCCCGCAGGTTCTTGCGCCACTGCCGGTTGTCTTCGTCGGCGAAGGTGAAGTCGTAGCCGTCGGGATTGGCCGACAGCAGGAACCACAGCTCGGTGGAGTCGACGATCTTCTTGATCCGCCGGTCCTTCTTGTAGTTGTCCAGGTAGTGGTGCATCAGGCGCCGGGTCATCTCCGGCGTGATCCACTCGCGAGCGTGCTGGTTGGACATGTAGAGGACGGAGGGCTTGGAGCCGTCCTTGGTCTTCTTCGCGCCCTTGGTGAGCTTCAGCGCGAGGATGTCCTGGCCCTTGATGGTCTTGCCGATGGAGACGACCTTGGTGAAGTCCGGGTTCTCCTGCGCGGTCCGCAGGATCTCTTCCCGCAGGCCGCCCTTGCCGCTGTACGGGCGGAACACCCCCTCGGCGGCGGCCTCGACACGGGCCTCGGCCTTGGTGGAGAGGTGGTGCTCGGTGAGGTCGATGCCCTGCTTCTCCAGCTTCTTCGCCTGCTGGTCCGTCAGGTAGACCTCGACGGTGGCGGTTCCCTTCTCTGGCACCTGCTCGCCGAGTTCGTGGCCGTCCTGGCCGGCGGCCAGCAGCAGGGGTACCTGCTGCTGGGTGACGTCGGCGCGGAAGACCTTGACTTCGTCCGGGTCGGACGGGGTTGAACTTCCCGGTTGGGCCTGGGCGATGGGTGCGATGCCCGCTCCGCCGAACAGGAGCGCGCCGACAGCGAGGATCGATCTCGCTCTACGTCTCATGAACCCCCCTAGTGTGGGTCCGCCACAGCAGCGAACAGATGCCAGGCTCATGACAGACCATGATCGAGTCAAGGGTGCCTCAGCGACACGCAAAAGCCGGTGCCGGTCACCCGAGCGGGCGCCGGCACCGGCTTTTTGACACTGTGTGGGATCAGCCCGCGAAGCTGTCGGCCAACTCCTCGCTGATATTGGCCTCCGTGCCCGGGATGCCGAGGTCGGAGGCCCGCTTGTCGGCCATGGCCAGCAGGCGGCGGATCCGGCCGGCGACGGCGTCCTTGGTCAGTGGCGGGTCGGCGAGCGCGCCGAGCTCCTCCAGGGAGGCCTGCTTGTGCTCCATGCGCAGCCGGCCGGCGGCGGCGAGGTGCTCGGGCACGTCGTCGCCGAGGATCTCCAGGGCGCGCTGCACCCGGGCACCGGCGGCGACGGCCGCGCGGGCCGAGCGGCGCAGGTTGGCGTCGTCGAAGTTGGCGAGCCGGTTCGCCGTGGCGCGCACCTCGCGGCGCATCCGGCGCTCCTCCCAAGCCAGCACCGACTCGTGGGCGCCGAGTCGCGTCAACAGGGCGCCGATCGCGTCACCGTCACGGACGACGACCCGGTCCACGCCGCGCACCTCGCGGGCCTTGGAGGGGATCGACAGCCGGCGGGCGGCGCCGACCAGGGCGAGCGCGGCCTCGGGCCCCGGGCACGTCACCTCCAGGGAGGAGGATCGGCCGGGCTCGGTGAGCGAGCCGTGCGCCAGGAACGCGCCACGCCAGGCGGCCTCGGCGTCGCAGGTGGCCCCCGAGACCACCTGCGGCGGCAGACCGCGGATGGGGCGGCCCCGCCCGTCGACCAGGCCGGTCTGGCGCGCCAGCTGGTCACCGCCCGCGACCACGCGCACCACGTAGCGCGAACCGCGGCGCAGGCCGCCGGGAGCCATCACGATCAGCTCGGAGCTGTGGCCGAAGATCTCCAGAATGTCCCGCTTGAGGCGGCGGGCCGCCATCGCGGTGTCCAGCTCCGCCTCGATCACGATCCGACCGCTCACCAGGTGGAGGCCGCCGGCGAACCGCAGAATGGCGGAGACCTCCGCCTTTCTGCAGCAGGTCCGGGTGACGGGGAGCCGGGAGATCTCATCCTTCACCGCTGCCGTCATCGCCATGGGCCGATCCTTCCATGCATCCGAAAAATACGGTCGTACGCGGCGGCCAACAGCTCCGGGTCGTGCCTCGGGGTCCCGTCGGGCCGGGCCACCGGCGCCAGCTCGACCGCGGCCCCGAAGCGCTTGGCGGCGTCGGTCAGGGAGTCACGGTCGGGCACGGCGGCCTCGTCGGCCAGCACCACGTCCAGGGCGAGTTTAGGGGCGTGTCGTCCCAAAACCTCCAAATGACGCTGCGGGGAGAAGCCCTCGGTTTCTCCGGGCTGCGGCGCGAGGTTCAGCGAGAGTACCCGGCGGGCCTTCGTCTCGGTGAGCGCGTCCAGCAGCTCGGGCACCAGCAGGTGCGGAATGACCGAGGAGAACCAGGAGCCCGGGCCGAGCACCACCCAGTCCGCGTCCAGGACGGCCTCGACCGCCTCGGGCACCGCAGGCGGGTCGTTCGGCACGAGGTGCACGGACTGCACCTCGCCCGGGGTGAGGGCGACGGTGGCCTGGCCCCGGACCGTGTCGATGTCGTCCGGGCGGGCCGGGTCATGCCCCCGGACCAGGGCCTGGAGTTCCAGCGGCACGGCGGACATGGGCAGCACCCTGCCCTGGGCGCCCAGCAGCCGTCCGACCAGGTCGAGGGCCTGGACGTGGTCGCCGAGCTGCTCCCACAGGGCGACGATCAGCAGGTTGCCGACCGCGTGCTCGTGCAGGTCGCCCTTGGACTGGAAGCGGTGCTGGATGACCCGGGCCCAGGTCTGGCCCCAGTCGTCGTCACCGCACAGCGCGGCCAGCGCCTTGCGCAGGTCGCCGGGCGGCAGGACGCCCAGCTCGTCGCGCAGGCGCCCGCTGGAGCCGCCGTCGTCGGCCACGGTGACGACGGCGGTGAGGTCGCCGGTGATCCGGCGCAGTGCGGCGAGCGAGGCGGACAGGCCCATGCCGCCGCCGAGGGCGACGACCTTGGGCTGGGTGCCGCGGCGGCGCGGTCTGCCGCCCCGGGCCTCGGCGGTCCGGCCGCCCTTTCCACCGGTGTTGCCCTCGGGCACCACCCGGCGCAGCCGGCTCAGCCGCGGTGTACGTCGTGTCATTCGCGTCCCATGTCCCGGTGTACGACCACCGTCTCCACGCCCTCGGCGGCGAGCCGTGCGGCGAGCCTCTCCGACATGGCGACCGAGCGGTGCTTGCCGCCCGTGCAGCCCACGGCGATCGTCACGTAGCGCTTGCCCTCACGGCGGTAGCCGGTGGCGACGAGCTGGAGGAGCTCGGTGTACCGGTCGAGGAACTCCTTGGCGCCGGGCTGGTTGAAGACGTAACCCGACACCTCCTCGTTGAGCCCCGTGTACGGGCGCAGCTCCGGGACCCAGTGCGGGTTCGGCAGGAAGCGGCAGTCGACCACGAGGTCGGCGTCGACCGGCAGGCCGTACTTGTAGCCGAACGACATGACCGTGGCCCGCAGCTCCGGCTCCTCCTCGCCGGCGAACTGGGCGTCCATCTTGGCGCGCAGCTCGTGCACGTTCAGGCTGGAGGTGTCTATCACCAGGTCGGCGTCGCCGCGCAGCTCGCGCAGCAGCTCGCGCTCGGCGGCGATGCCGTCGACGATGCGGCCGTCGCCCTGGAGGGGGTGCGGGCGGCGCACCGACTCGAAGCGGCGCACCAGGGCGTCGTCGGAGGACTCCAGGAAGACGATCCTCCGGGTGACGTTCTTCGCTTCCAGGTCGGCGAGGGACTCACGGAGGTTGTCGAAGAAGCGGCGGCCGCGGACGTCGACGACGACGGCGATCCGGGCCACGTTGCCCTGGGAGCGGGCACCGAGCTCCACCATGGTGGGGATCAGCGCGGGCGGCAGGTTGTCGACGACGAACCAGCCGAGGTCCTCCAGGCATTTCGCGGCCGTCGAGCGGCCCGCCCCGGACATGCCGGAGATGATCACCAGCTCGGGGATGGCCGCGTCCGGGACCGGGGCCTTGTCGTTGGTCGTGCCCGTACTCACCTGTGCTCCGTCTCCGGCTTGCTCGTGTTGCGCGTCGTGCTCGTTCACATTCATGTCTCCTGCCCCCGTCGTTCGTCCGGGGCGCCCGCTGCCACGGGGTCCCCACCGGAACCCATGGTGCCCGGTTCCTCTTCCATGATCTCTCCAGTCGCCGTGTTGACGGCGGGTGCGGCCGGGGCCGAGCGGGCGAGGGCCACGGCGATCGTCTCGGCCGTCTTGCGGCCTATGCCGGGGACCTCGCAGATCTGGTCGATCGTGGCGGCTCGCAGTTTCTTCAACGAGCCGAAGTGCTTCAGGAGTGCCTGCTTGCGCGTGTCCCCGAGGCCGGGGACGTCGTCCAGGGGGCTGGAGCGGAAGCGCTTGGACCGCTTCGTGCGCTGGTAGGTGATCGCGAAGCGGTGGGCCTCGTCACGGACCCGCTGGAGCAGGTACAGGCCCTCGCTGGTGCGGGGCAGGACCACCGGGTCGTCGTCGCCGGGCAGCCAGACCTCCTCCAGGCGCTTGGCGAGGCCGCACACGGCGATGTCGTCGATGCCGAGCTCGTCCAGGGCCCGCTGGGCTGCCGCGACCTGCGGGGCGCCGCCGTCGACGACCACGAGCTGGGGCGGGTAGGCGAACTTCTTGGGGCGGCCGTCGTCCTCGGTGAGGGTGTCCGCACTGGCGAGCGGGCTCTCGTCGATCCCCGAGATCTCGGCGGCCCCTTCGGTCTCGGCGGTCTCGCCGTCCGTCCACTCGCCCGTCCTCTCCTTCTCGGCGAGGTAGCGCCGGAAGCGGCGGGTGATCACCTCGTGCATGGAGCGGACGTCGTCCTGGCCGGCGAAGCCCTTGATCTGGAACCGCCGGTACTCGCTCTTGCGGGCGAGGCCGTCCTCGAAGACGACCATGGATGCCACCACGTCGTCGCCCTGGAGGTGGGAGATGTCGTAGCACTCGATCCGCAGCGGGGCGCTGTCCAGGTCGAGGGCGTCGGCGATCTCCTCCAGGGCGCGCGAGCGCGTGGTCAGGTCGGAGGCGCGCTTGGTCTTGTGCAGCACGAGCGCCTGCTGGGCGTTGCGCTGCACGGTCTCCATGAGCGCCTTCTTGTCGCCGCGCTGCGGTATGCGCAGGGAGACGCCCGAACCGCGCCGCCCGGCGAGCCACTCCTGGACCGGCTCCACGGGGTCGGGCAGGGCGGGGATCAGGACCTCCTTGGGGACGGCGTCGCCGGTCTCCTCGCCGTACAGCTGCTGCAGGGCGTGCTCCACGAGGGCGGCGGTGGTGATCTCCTCCACCTTGTCGGTGACCCAGCCGCGCTGGCCGCGCACCCGTCCGCCGCGCACGTGGAAGATCTGGACGGCCGCCTCCAGCTCGTCCTCGGCGACCGCGATCAGGTCGGCGTCGGTCGCGTCGGCGAGCACGACCGCGTTCTTCTCCATGGCCTTCTTCAGGGCCCCGATGTCGTCGCGCAGCCGGGCCGCCCGTTCGTACTCCATCTCCTCGGCCGCCTCGCCCATCTGCTTCTCCAGGCGGCGGATGTAGGTGTTCGTACGGCCGGTCATGAAGTCGCAGAACTCGTCGGCCAGTTCCCGGTGCTCCTCGGCGGAGACCCGGTCCACGCAAGGAGCCGAGCACTTGCCGATGTAGCCGAGGAGGCAGGGGCGGCCGGTGCGGGCGGCGTTCTTGAAGACGCCGGCCGAGCAGGTGCGCACGGGGAAGACGCGCAGCAGCAGGTCGACCGTGTCACGGATCGCCCACGCGTGCGCGTACGGCCCGAAGTAGCGCACGTCCTTCTTCTTGTGACCGCGCATCACCTGCACGCGCGGGTACTCCTCGTTCATCGTCACCGCGAGGTACGGGTAGCTCTTGTCGTCGCGGTACTTGACGTTGAACCGGGGGTCGTACTCCTTGATCCACGAGTACTCCAGCTGGAGCGCCTCGACCTCCGTGGACACCACCGTCCACTCCACGGACGCGGCCGTGGTGACCATGGAGCGGGTGCGCGGGTGGAGGCCCGCGAGGTCCTGGAAGTAGTTCGCCAGGCGCTGGCGCAGGCTTTTCGCCTTTCCGACGTAGATCACCCGGCGGTGCTCGTCACGGAACCTGTAGACCCCCGGCGAGTCGGGGATCTCACCCGGTTTGGGGCGGTAGCTGGAGGGGTCGGCCATGTCTCACACCCTACTGGCGAGCACCGACAGTCCGACGGGGCGGCGGGCCACGATCAGGGGCTCGGCGGGAGGGCAGTTTCCAACGGCATGTCCCGCCCCGGGGTTACGGCGGGCCGGTAGCGGGAATGCAGGCTTCCCACGGGGACACGGCGCCGTCCGGCGGACGGGGGCCGTGTCGGTGCAGACACACGTTGTCAGGCGGACCGGCCGCTCCCGGCGCGGAGCGGGCGGGCCACGGGTCGGAGGGCTGCGCAGATGAAGCGGATGCGGATCGAGAAAACCCGGCGGACGGTCCGTGCCCGCCGGTACGCGGACGAGGCGTTCGCGCTGCCCGACGCCCTGGACCCGCGCGACCCCGACATAGTGCGGGCCAAGCGTCTGGCCCTCGAGGAGCGGAACTCGAGCGAACGCTCCTAGAACCTCACCGTCGACCGAACGCCCGGGGCGCACGCCCCGGGCGTTCGCATGTCCGGACAGACCCGGCCGGGAGAACGTCACTGTCCGGCATCAGCTGTTGTCGGGACCAGGTCAACACGCTTCAATGCGGGGGAACTCGGGGCCCTGAACGGCGGCGTACGGATGTGAAGACCCCGCACGTGCCGCCAGGACGGCCCCCGGCCCCCGCGCGAACGGTCTGACCAGCCGCTGCCGACTCACAGAGAGGCCCCTGCATGCCGCACGCCACACAGCCCGCGGCCGTCGCCACCGCGGAACTGGACGCGGCCCTGCGAGGCGGCCCCTTCCACGTCGCCCTGCGTGCCGCGATCGCCGCCCGCGGGCTGCCGCTGCAGCGCGTGCGGCACCATCTGTCCCGCCACGGCGTGAAAGTGGGCGTCACCAGCCTGAGTTACTGGCAGCAGGGCGCCCGGCGCCCGCAGCGCCCCGAGTCGCTGCGGGCCGTACGGGCGCTGGAGGTGATCCTGGAACTGCCCGAGGAGTCGCTGATCCGGCTGCTCGCCGAGCCCGGCGACGGCACGTCCGGGCAGCGGTCCGCGGCCCGGTCCTACCGCTGCCTCGTCGAGGCCTCCGGGGTCCTGGACCAGCTGCTGGCCGAGCTGGAGTGCCCGCCGGACGGCGGCCTGCACACCCTCGGGCACCACGAGCGGCTGCGGATCGGGGCACGGGGCGAGCTGACCGAGCGCGAGTCGCACCACATCGTGCGCGCCCACCGCGACGGAGTCGACCGCTTCGTGGCCGTCCACCACGGCGGCCGGGGAGCCGTGCCGGAACGCATACGGGTGCACGCCCTGGAGAACTGCCGTACCGGGCGCGTCCGTTGGCACGGCGACACGGGCGTGGTCGCTGCCGAGCTGCTCTTCGACACCCGGCTGCGGGCCGGGGACACCTTCCTGTTCCGCTACGTCGTCGAGGACGGGACGGCGGGCGTGTCACGCGAGTACGTCCGCGGCTTCGACTCCCCCGGCGGGCAGTACGCGCTCCAGGTGTGCTTCGACGCGGCGGCCCTCCCGGTGCGCTGCCACCGGTTCGCCCAGCCCTCGGCGGCGGCGCCGCGCAGCGGGTGCCAGGAGCTGGCGATGAGCGGACGGCACCGGTCCGTGCATCTGGTCGAGCCTCGAGTGCGGGCCGGGTTCCTGGGAATCGGCTGGGACTGGGAGTAGCACGCGCTGACGGCAGCCGCTGCCTCGCGCTGCGGCCGGCGGATCGGTGACCGCGGGTCTCGCCGCCGACGGCCCGGACCGGCGGACGCTGTCGCTGCCGAAGAACGCCCGCCGAGCGACGTAAACGCTTGCGTAAGCGTTTACGTGGGCCCCCGGATGCGATACCTTCCCCGCCTGAGGCCGAAGGGGGGCCCGAAGAGGAGGAGGGGAGCGGCATGGCCACGATGGCCGACGTCGCGCGGAGCGCCGGTGTCTCGGTGGCGACCGTCTCGCACGTGCTGAACGGCACCCGGCCGGTGCTGCCGCACACCCGGCAGGCGGTCCTGGACGCCGTCGAGGAGCTCGGTTACACCACGAACACGCTGGCCCGTTCCCTGGTGACGGCCCGTACCCGGTCCATCGGGCTGGCGGTGTCGGCGATCAGCAACCCGTACTTCACGGAGATCCTCCAAGGGGTCGAGGCCGCCGCGCTGGAGGCCGGCTACAGCCTGCTCATCGCCGATCCGCACGACGATCCCGAGCACGAGCGCAAGGTCGTGCAACTGCTGCACGAGCGCCGGGTCGACGGCATGATCGTCGCGCCCTCGGAGGATCCGCGCGGGTTGCTCGCCTACCTGGGGCGGCACGCCGTCCCGGCGGTGTTCCTCGACCGGCTGGTGGACGCGCCGGGCGCGGACGGCGGTCCCCGCTTCGACCAGGTCTGCGCCGACAACGCCGAGCCGACGTCCCGGCTGGTCACCCATCTCGCCGGGCTCGGCCACCGGCGGATCGGGCTGGTGGCGGGGCGGCCGGGGCTCAGTACCACGAGCGAGCGGATCATGGGCTACCGCAGCGGGCTCGCGTTCGCGGGGCTGCCTTACGACGAGCGGCTCCTGGTGCACGGCGACTCGGAGTCAGCCGGTGCCGAGCGGGTGACCGCCGCCCTCCTCGGCCTCGGCGGCCCGCCCACCGCGCTGGTCACCGGCAACAACGCGATGACCATCGGAGCGCTGCGGGCCCTGCGCGCCCACGGACTGTCCGTGCCGGGCGACATCGCGCTGTGCTGCTTCGACGACTTCGCCTGGGCCGATCTGTTCTCGCCCCGGCTCACCGCGATCGCCCAGCCCAGCAAGGACATCGGCGCCCAGGCCGTACGCGTGCTCCTGGAGCGTCTGGACGAGCCGGACCGGCCCGCCCGGACCGTGCGGCTCCCCTGCACCTTCGTCCACCGCACCTCGTGCGGCTGCTCCGACCCGTCCGAGAAGGGAACCCCGTCGTCATGATCGTCGTCGCCGGTGAGGCACTGATCGACCTGGTACCGCGGGGCGCGGGCGCCCTGGCGGCGCTGCAGCCGGCGCTCGGCGGCGGCCCGTACAACACGGCCGTGGCGCTCGGCCGCCTCGGCTCCCCCACCGCCTTCTGCTCCCGGGTGTCGTACGACGCTTTCGGAGACGCCCTCCTGGACCGGCTGCGCGAGACCGGCGTGGACGTGTCGTCGGTGCGGCGCGGCAGCGAGCCCACGACCCTGGCCGTCGCCACGCTGGACGACGACGGCTCGGCCGCGTACTCCTTCTACGTCGACGGGACGGCGGACCGGCTGTTCACGGCGCCCTCCGCGCTGCCGTCCGGGACCCGCGCGATCTCCTTCGGCACCTGTTCGCTGGTGCTGGAGCCGGGGGCGAGCGCGTACGAGGAGCTGATGCGTGCGGCCGCCGGGCGGGGCGTGTTCACCGCGCTTGACCCGAACATCAGGGCCGGGCTGATCCCGGACGCGGACGCCTATCGGGCGCGGTTCAAGAGCTGGCTGCCGTCGGTGTCGCTGCTGAAGATGTCCGCGGAGGACGCCGAGTGGCTCGGCGGCACGCCCCAGGAGTGGCTGACGGCCGGTCCGGCGGCGGTCGTGATCACCCGGGGCGGCGACGGGCTGACCGCGTTCACTCGCGACGGCGGTGAGTACGCGGTGCCGGGCGAGCGGGTCGAGGTCGTGGACACGATCGGCGCGGGCGACACGGTGAACGCGGCGCTGCTGCACGGGCTCGCGATACGCGACGCGCTCAGCATGCGGGCACTGACCGCGCTGGGACCCGACGGCTGGACGGAGCTGCTGGGCTTCGCGGCCCGCGCGGCGGCGATCACCTGCTCACGTGCGGGGGCCGAGCCGCCGTACGCGCGGGAGCTGGAGGGCTGACGGGATCGGCGATCCGTCGGTCCCGGGGCGGCCCGCCGGACACCGTTCGGGCTCGGGCTGGAGGGGTGACGCGGTCCGGCGGCCCGCCGACCCCGAGGCGGTCGGTCGGACGCCGCCTGAGTCGGACACGGAGTGCCGGACGTCCAACGGGTCGGACCGCTGACGCCAGCCGGGTTCGGTCTCGGTGCTCAGCCCGTCTCCCCCACCGCCCGCAGCGCGCCCGGGCGGCGGCCGTTGAGGCGGTCCAGGGCCGCGGCCGTGGCGTCGTCCGCGGGCAGGTGGACGATGACGCGCTGTACCTCGTCGGGGAGTGCGAGCGTTTCGTGCAGGAGGCGCAGTGAGCCGGCCTCCGGGTGGTCGAGGTGCTGGGATCCCGTCCGCCGTGGGGCCGTGGCCAGGTCGGCGAACCGGTCGGCGAAGTCCGCGCCGGCCGTCACCGTCAGCTCGTCGGCCGGCTCGGCGAGGTTCGGGTCCCGCAAGGGGACACCGTGCCGGAGCCGGGCGACCAGGTCGTCGGCCACCCGGTCCCAGTCGCGGTAGGCGCTGCGGGCGCGTTCGTCGGTGAACAGGTACCGCAGCAGGCTGGGCCGCTCGTCGTCGAGCAGACCGATGGGGCCGACCAGACGTTCGTAACCGGCCGTGTGGGCGAGGACGTCGCCGATCCAGTTGACCACCAGCGCGGGAGCCGGCTCCAGGTGGTCCAGCACGGCCCGTACGGTGGGGCGCGCCGTGCGGCTGAGCGACGGGGCCGCCGCGCAGACCAGCGGGTCGCCGCCGTCGGCCTCCTTGGTCAGGCGGCGCAGCAGCATCCGGTCGGTGAGGGACAGGTTCAGGGCGTCGGCGAGGGCGCCGAGTACCTGGGCCGACGGGTTGCGGTCGCGGCCCTGTTCCAGCCGGGTGAGGTACTCGACGCTGACGCCGGCGAGCGTGGCCAGCTCGGCGCGCCGCAGGCCCGGGGTGCGGCGCCGGGTGCCGGCGGGCAGGCCCGCCTCGGCCGGGGTGACGGCTTCGCGCCAGGTGCGCAGGAACGTGCCCAACTCGTTGTCGCTCACCCGCCGAACGTACAGCGCCCGCAGGCGCTGAGGGTGGCCCCGTCACTACCAGGCTCCGGCCGGTCTCCCTCAGGGTCCGCGCGGCATCCAGGGTGGAGGGCATGACGAATGACACCGCCACCACCGCCGCCACCGCCCTGCCGCTGGCCCCGGGGCACTGGGCCCTCGACCCGTTGCACTCCTCCGTGAACTTCACCATCCGTCACCTGGGCATCGCCAAGGTGCGGGGACGCTTCGAGCGGCTGGAGGCCGAACTGTCCGTCGGGGAGCGGGTCGAGGACGTGCGGGTCTCCGCGACCGTCGACCTGGCCTCGGTCGACACCGGCAACGCGGACCGGGACGCGCACGTCCGCGCCGCCGACCTGCTCGACGTCGAGAAGCGCCCGACGATGGCCTACCGCTCGACGCGGGTGTCGGGCGAGGGTGAGGACTGGACGGTGGAGGGCGAGCTGACGATCGGGGACGTGACCCGGCCCGTGACGCTCGCCGTGGAGTTCGGCGGGCTGGTCGAGGTGCCCATGGACGGCAGCCGGCACGCCGGGTTCGAGGCGACGGGCGAGATCCGGCGCGGTGACTTCGGGCTCGGCTTCGCTCCAGGCCTGCTCGGGGACGTGGTGAAGATCCAGCTGGACATGCAGTTCGTGGAACCCAAGAACGCCTGACCGCACGCCGCCGCGCCGCGCCCCACGAGGAGTTCGCCGGGGGGCGCGGCGCGTCGGCAGAAGCCGTCAGTTACTGGTCCGCGTGGTCTTCTTCGCGGCGGCCTTGGTGGTCTTGGTGGTCTTGGCGGCTGTCTTCCCGGTGGTGCTGCCGACCGTCTTGGTGGCGGTCCTGCTCGCCCTGGCCTGTGCCGGGACCGTCTTCTTGGCCGCCCGGCGCGGCGCCTTCACCGAGGACGCGTCACTGATGCGGTCGGCGCCCAGGACCTCCCGCAGGAACTTGCCGGTGTGGCTGGCCGGGACCCCGGCGACCTGCTCGGGCGTGCCCTCCGCGACGACCAGGCCGCCGCCGGCGCCGCCTTCGGGGCCCATGTCGACGATCCAGTCGGCGGTCTTGATCACGTCGAGGTTGTGCTCGATGACGATGACCGTGTTGCCCTTGTCGACCAGGCCGGACAGGACCTTCAGCAGCTTGCTGATGTCCTCGAAGTGCAGGCCGGTGGTCGGCTCGTCCAGGACGTAGACGGTGCGGCCGGTGGAGCGGCGCTGGAGCTCGCTGGCGAGCTTGACGCGCTGGGCCTCCCCGCCGGAGAGGGTGGTCGCGGACTGGCCGAGCCGGACGTAGCCAAGGCCGACGTCCTTGAGGGTCTTCATGTGGCGGGCGATCGCGGGGACCGCCTCGAAGAAGTCGGTGGCCTCCTCGATCGGCATGTTCAGGACGTCGGCGATGGACTTGCCCTTGTAGTGGACCTCCAGGGTCTCCCGGTTGTACCGGGCGCCGTGGCAGACCTCGCACGGGACGTAGACGTCCGGGAGGAAGTTCATCTCGATCTTGATCGTGCCGTCGCCGGCGCAGTTCTCGCAGCGGCCGCCCTTGACGTTGAAGGAGAAGCGGCCGGGCATGTAGCCGCGGACCTTCGCCTCGGTGGTCTCGGCGAACAGCTTGCGGATGTGGTCGAAGACGCCGGTGTACGTGGCCGGGTTGGAGCGCGGGGTGCGGCCGATGGGCGACTGGTCCACGTGGACGACCTTGTCGACGAGGTCGTCGCCGTCCACGCGCGTGTGCCGACCGGGCACGTTCCTCGCGCCGTTCAGCTCGCGGGCCAGGTGCGTGTACAGGATGTCGTTGACCAGGGTCGACTTGCCGGAGCCGGACACACCGGTGACGGCCGTGAACACCCCCAGCGGGAACGAGACGTCGATGTCCTGGAGGTTGTTCTCCCGGGCTCCGTGCACCGTGAGCTGCCGGGACGGATCCAGCGGGCGCCGGATGTCGGGCAGCGGGATGGCCTTCTTGCCGGACAGGTACTGCCCCGTCTGAGACTCGTCGTTGGCGAGGAGTTCCTTCAGGGAGCCGCTGTGCACGACCCTGCCGCCGTGCTCACCGGCGCCGGGGCCGATGTCGACGACCCAGTCGGCGACCTTGATGGTGTCCTCGTCGTGCTCGACGACGATGAGCGTGTTGCCCATGTCGCGCAGCCGGACCAGGGTCTCGATCAGCCGGTGGTTGTCGCGCTGGTGCAGGCCGATGGACGGCTCGTCGAGGACGTACAGCACACCGACGAGGCCGGAGCCGATCTGGGTGGCCAGGCGGATGCGCTGGGCCTCGCCGCCGGAGAGCGTGCCGGCCGCGCGGTTCAGGGAGAGGTAGTCCAGGCCGACGTCGACCAGGAACCGCAGCCGTTCGTTGACCTCCTTCAGCACACGCTCGGCGATCTTCTTGTCGCGGGCGCTGAGCTTGAGCTCGCCCAGGAAGTCCGCGCAGTCGCTGATCGACATGGCGGAGACCTCGGCGATGGACTTGTCCATGATCGTGACCGCGAGGACGATCGGCTTCAGGCGCGTGCCCTCACAGGTCGGGCAGGGCACTTCGCGCATGTAGCCCTCGAAGCGCTCACGGCTGGAGTCGCTCTCGGCCTCGCTGTGCCGGCGCTTGACGAAGGGGACGGCGCCCTCGAAGGCCGTGGTGTAGCGGCGTTCGCGCCCGTAGCGGTTGCGGTAGCGGACCTCGACCTGGGTCTTGTGCCCGTGGAGCAGGGCCTTCTTGGCGCGCAGCGGCAGGCCCGCGAAGGGGATGTCCGTACGGAAGCCCAGCGCGTCGGCGAGGGCACCGATCAGACGGCCGAAGTAGTCCTTGGTGTGCCCGTGCGACCAGGGGTGGATGGCGCCCTCGTCCAGGCTCTTGTCCGGGTCCGGGACGATCAGCTCCGGGTCGACCTCCATGCGCGTGCCGATGCCGGTGCAGTCCGGGCAGGCGCCGAAGGGGGAGTTGAAGGAGAAGGAGCGGGGCTCCAGCTCCTCGAAGGACAGGTCGTCGTACGGGCAGTACAGGTGCTCGGAGAACATGCGCTCGCGTTCGGGGTCGTCCTCCGGGAGGTCCACGAAGTCGAGCACGACCATGCCGCCGGACAGACCGAGGGCGGTCTCGACGGAGTCGGTGAGGCGGCGCTTGGCGCTCTCCTTGACCGTGAGGCGGTCGACGACCACCTCGATGGTGTGCTTCTCCTGCTTCTTCAGCGTGGGCGGGTTCGACAGCTGGACCGTCTCGCCGTCCACCCGCGCGCGGGAGTAGCCCTTGGTCTGCAGGTCGGCGAAGAGGTCGACGAACTCGCCCTTGCGCTCACGCACCAGCGGCGACAGCACCTGGAAGCGGCTGCCCTCGGGCAGCTCCAGGACCCGGTCGACGATGGCCTGGGGCGACTGGCGGGAGATCGGGCGGCGGCACTCGGGGCAGTGCGGCTTGCCGATGCGGGCGAAGAGCAGCCGCAGGTAGTCGTAGACCTCGGTGATGGTGCCGACCGTGGAGCGCGGGTTGCGCGAGGTCGACTTCTGGTCGATGGAGACGGCCGGGGAAAGGCCCTCGATGAAGTCGACGTCCGGCTTGTCCATCTGGCCGAGGAACTGCCGGGCGTACGAGGAGAGCGACTCCACGTAGCGTCGCTGCCCCTCGGCGAAGATCGTGTCGAAGGCCAGCGAGGACTTGCCCGACCCCGACAGGCCCGTGAAGACGATGAGCGAGTCGCGCGGGAGGTCGAGCGAGACGTTCTTCAGGTTGTGCTCGCGCGCTCCACGGACGATGAGACGGTCGGCCACGCCGGTCCGCACCTTTCTTGAGAGAAGTGACAGGGGCGGGGCCCCCGTCTTTCCCAGACTAGGGGGAGCCACTGACAACGCCGGACGGATTCACGGGGTTGTCAACAAACCCCGGCGCTCCAGCATGCCCGACGCCACGTCCGACCATATAGCACGTGCTTTCGATTTAAGGCACCCGTCCACCACCTTCACCCGAAGGAGTGGCGGAGCTAGGGTCAGCACCATGATTGATCACGCTCATGACCTGGCCTCTGTACGTGACGCGACGGAGCGGCTGCTGACGGCAGTCGGCACACTGGACAACGCGGCTGTGACGCAGCCGTCACGGCTGCCCGGCTGGAGCTTCGGTCACGTGCTGGCCCACCTCGCCCGCAACGCGGACGCCCTCGTGAACGTCCTCGAGGGGCGCCCCATGTACGTCTCCGCCGAGACCCGGGACGCCGACATCGAGCGGGACGCCCCGCGCGCCCTCGACGTCCACCTCGCCGACCTGCGCGAGAGCGCGGCCCGCTTCCAGGACGCCGGGGACGCTCCGGCGGACTGGTCGCGCACGGTGGAGCTGCGCAACGGGGTCACGGACTGCGCGGCCCGGGTGCCGTTCCGGCGGTGGGCCGAGGTCGAGCTGCACCACGTGGACCTGGGGATCGGGTACGAGCTGGAGGATCTGCCCGCGGAATTCACGGAGCGGGAGATCGGCTTCCTCGCCGACCGGTTCGCCGGGCACCCCGACGTACCCCCCACCCGGGTCACGGACGGCACGCGCGCGTGGAGCACGGGACGCGAGGCGGACGACGGGCCCGAGGTCACCGTCACCGGTTCCCCCGCCGACCTGCTGGGCTGGCTCGCCGGCCGCCGCACCGGAGCCGGTCTGACCGTGGACGGCGGCCCGCTTCCGGCGCTGCCCCCGCTGTAGGGCCCGGGCCACTCCCCCGCTATAGGCTGGCGGACATGACGTACAGCGGACAGGTGACGGTCGGCGGACCTGCCGACGTCCACGAACTCAAGGACCTGATGATCACCAAGATCGCGGTCGGTCCGATGAACAACAACGCCTATCTGCTGCGCTGCCGGGCCACGGACGAGCAACTGCTGATCGACGCCGCGAACGAGGCGGGCACGCTGCTCGGCATGATCGGGGACGACGGCATCGCGTCGGTCGTCACGACCCACCGGCACGGCGACCACTGGCAGGCGCTCGCCGAGGTCGTGGCGGCCACCGGCGCCCGCACGTACGCGGGCCGGGACGACGCCGAGGGCATCCCCGTGCGGACCGATGTGCTCGTCGACGACGGCGACACCATCCGGGTGGGGCGTGTGGAACTCACCGCGCGCCACCTGGTCGGGCACACGCCCGGCTCGATCGCCCTCGTCTACGACGACCCGCACGGGCATCCCCATGTGTTCACCGGGGACTGCCTGTTCCCCGGCGGTCCTGGTCGGACAACACGTCCGGAGGAGTTCAACTCCCTGATGGGCGGCCTGGAGACCAAGCTCTTCGACGTCCTGCCCGACGAGACGTGGATCTACCCCGGCCACGGCAACGACACCACGATCGGCACGGAGCGGCCCCACCTCGCGGAGTGGCACGCACGAGGCTGGTAACTGTCCAACGACGACCGCCCCCATTTCGAACCGAAGCGGGGGCGGTCGCGCGTTCAGGCCCGTCGACGCTCGGGCAGCGTGGTTGCAGGATGACCGCCGTCCCCTGATCAGTCCGATGTCCACCCGGCGCGGTCCCACTCTTCAGGTTGCGCTGCCTCGTCTCGGCAAGAAGCTCCGGCTCCGGGTCGGCCGGCGGGCGCACAACGCCTGGCGCCGTACGCCCGAAGCAGGTAACCGCTGAGTCTTCCTGGCCGGCGTGAAGATGGCCCCCCGCATGGTCACCAAGACCGGGCGGGGGGCCATCCGCTTGTCCGGCTCACAGATCCTCGGCGTCCCGCACGTCAATCTCGAACTCCAGATCGGGAATCACATCGAGCTGCTTCTTCACCGCTTCACGGGCATCACCGGTCAGCGATACCGAGACCCCGGCGGGGACGTCGGGAGCGTCCGAACGGTTGACGGATGCCACGATCGCATCCGGATCCACGTTCTCCAGCGCGTGGAGAACCTCGTCGACACGGTCGTTCCGCACAGTCGTAGAGACGTAGGTACGGACAGTCATGGTTGTCTCCCTGGTGGTAGCCCCACTCCTCCGGCCCGCCGCCCGCCGTCCTCATCCGGCGGGTACACGACCACGGGCATCACGGAAGCCATACGCCAGCGTCACCCAGGCGGCTGCAGGCCGCATCCTCGTACCCCTGCCCGGCTGGTAAATGGTTCCGCTTGGGGTGGGGTGCGCGGCTACGGTTCGGGCATGGCGAAGAGCAGGCGGCGGAAGCCGGTGAAGGACCGTAAAATTTCCGAGGCCCGGAAGTCGGGTAATCCACGGGTTCTCTTTACGCGGTCTCCGGAGAAGTTTTTGCGACCGTCGCTTGAGTTGCTGTCCGAGGTGGCGATCGCGGCACAGAGGGCTATCAACTCTGCGGATGGTTCGGATGATCGGCTGGTCGACTTCGACATCCACGTACTGAACCGCGGGGCGAACAGCATGAAGGCTGTTCGAGTGCTTCTGGAGCAGGGGTATTGGGAATACGCGGTCGGTGTTGTTCGTCAGCTATTCGAGCTGCTGGTGAACATGGAGTATCTGGCGAAGCAGGACGACCGCGAGGAAGCGGTAATGTTGTTCACTCGTTTCGGCGCCCTCCAGACGATGCGGGCTCAGCATCGAGGTATGGAGTACAGCCGGGAAAAGGGCAGGCCGATAGACGACCAGCACTTTGCACAGCTGGAGTGGCACTTGCAGAACGACTTCACGGACTTCCGCGCGAACTCGAACAGTGGCACGGTTAAGTGGGTGGCGAGTTGGTGCAGGAAGACGGTGGCACATTTGGCGGAAGCATCGTCCGACCCGATGCGGAAGCATCACTACAACATTTTGTATCGAGTGTGGTCGGAGGAGGCTCATGCCGCTCCTGGCGCACTCATTGCTAGCCTGTTCCAGGATGAGAACGAGGATGACGACTGGCTGGAGCGGAGAACGTCGGAGAATGAGAAGCACTGTCGGGATGCTGCTTGTTTCGCGGTGCTGTTCTTCGTGATTCTTTGGCTTCATCTTCCGCACATCGAGAAGCCGGTACAGCAGATCGACGGGTGGATCAGAACGCTGAACAGCATGCACGAGGTGTCTGGATTCCCCACACCACCTGTCGGTGTGGAGTAGCTCGGGCGTCAGGGTTCACCCCTCATGTCCGGACGGCTTAGCCCATGGGCCCCCGGGCTGTTGGACTGCCCGTCGGCGAGTGAAGCAGAGTCGTGGCGGGGCTCCGCAAAATGTCGCGCAACCCCTTGAGTGGGCTAGCTAGGGTGCGGTCATGGCGCAGAGCAGGAAGCAGAAGAAGGATCAGCGGGGGCGTTCCGGCGCGCAGGTGTCGGGGAACCCGCAGGTGAGGAGTCTCCTGTCGCCGAAGGTCCGGCTGAAGCCGCTGTTCAAGCTGTTCAATGACGTGACGGGCACGGCGGACCGGTTGGTATACGGGACCCCGCTCCATTCCGACCAGCAGTTGGTTCGGTTCGACGCCGAGGTTCTCGTCCGCGGCATCAACAGCCTGAAGGCCGCCCGCATTCTGATGGAGCAGGGGCATTGGGAACATGCTGTCGGCGTGACACGGCAACTGTTCGAGCTACTGATCAACATGGAACACCTCGGAACGATGGAGGACCGCGAGGCAGCGACCCTGCTGTACCTGCGGTTCGGAGCCCTTCAGGTGGCGTTGGGGCATCGCAGGGACATCGAGTACAACCAGCAGAAGGGTCGTCCGATCGACGCCCATAGGCTGGCGTTTCTGGAGAAGGTCCTGGACACGCAGTTCTCGGACTTCAAGGGCAGGCCGAAGCATGACGGCACGGAGACGTGGGTGCCGAGTTGGAGCAAGAAGAACGCCAAGACCTTGGCGGAGCTGTCGCCGAGCAAGATGCGGATGCATCAGTATCAGTATCTGTACGCGGCCTGGTCAGAGCAGGCGCATGCAACTCCGTCATCCCTCATCGACAACGTGTTCCGCGAGGCCGGGGATGGCTGGGTGGATGAGGTGATCGAGTCTGACGACAAGAAGATCACCGAGACGAGCACCATGGCGCTGATCTTGTTCCTGGAGTTGTGGGATGCCCTTCCGTACGCTCCGCCGATGCCCAAGGGCAAGTCCACGGAGTGGGCGGAGCAGATGAAGAAGATCATTGCGATGCCGGACCTATTCGAGTAGTCGGGCATCGCACGGGGGAAACCGTTCAGGCTGCGGCGAGGCCGGCGAGGAGTCTGCGGAGGCAGAGGGTTCCTCGCGCTCCCGGCGGCGCGCCTCCAGCCGACCGACCAACCAGCTGTTGATTGACGCAGATCGGGCGGTCGAGGCGGATACCGACGAGCGGGGAGCTCTTCCGCGGTCCACGCCGTCCCTGTACCGAGCTAGGACGCGGGAGCCGTCGGCCCACCCGCCCGCACGGGCAATCTCCAGCGGGTCCAAGGCTTTCGGCGCGGGCTCCCGGGGCGCAGGCGAACCGGGAGCCCGGCTGGCTACGGCTGAAGCGCGGCGACCTCGTCGCGCACGGCCTGGTGGACGTCGGAGCCACGAGGGCGCCGGACAGCATCTGTGCGACCGGTTCGGCGTACGTCGGCCCTCAGGCGATGGAGCTGGACGACGTCCCACGCCCGGTCCCTCGCCGCCCTCACGGCCGCCGTGGCGTCCCGCGCTGCGGTCAGCGAGGCGAGGACCTCGACCAGGTCGTGCCCGGCGACGTGCTCGCCCACGAGGGAGGTAGGGGCGGGCGAGGCGTCCGGTGGCGTCGTGGTGCCACTCGCACCCGTCGACGAGGCAGGCGAGGCACGACCAGCCGGGGGTGAGGAAGCCGCGGGCGGTGTAGTGCGGGGGCCTGGCAGCGACCGAGGAGTTGTCGGTGGACCGCCAGCACGGTGGTGACATCACCTGCCCGATCCGCAGTCGCCCTGTACGCCCTCCCATGCTGCGGGGCCTCAGTAGACCTGCCGCTTACCCTCCGGGTCGTACTCCTGGCGTCGGCGCCAGAACCGGGACCCTCGCTCCCAGACAACACTGCCTTCGCTCAGCTTCCGGAAGGCGGCCAGGACTTCCTTACTGATGGCCAGGTTTCCGTTGTCGTTCGTGTAGGTCAGGCCCTCATCGAAGTCCGAGGCAATGCGGTCGGCGGCATCCATCTGCCAGAGCTCACGGTTGTCCGTGATCTGCGTCAGCATCCACCGCGCCGCCGCCTGCGCGTCTGTGTCACTCATGGGGAGGACGGTAGTCCGTCGCACCGACAACTCAGCCCGAGTGGAGGACATTAACCGGAGCGCGCTCAACGAGATCGAGGTGATCGGCTCGCGCAGCGGCGAGATGACGGGCGCGCCTACCGGCTTCGCCAACTTCGGCTTCCTCCCTGACGGGCTGCACCCGTGCCAGGTGATCGTGCTCGCCCTCAGCATCGACGACCTGTGCGGCAGCTCGCGGGGGTTGCATCTGGTCACGGCCCGACAGATCGCCATGTACCTGTGCCGCGAACTGTCACCGAGCTGACCAACCGCAGGCGGCCCCGCCGAGGCTCTGTCGGCGGCTCGATCGTCGCGTCCCCCCTCAGCACCACCGACCTGACCTCAAGTCCTATTCCGAGAAACAGCTCCACAAGGACGACGCGGAGATGTCGTTCCTGAAGCCGATGCCGGACTTCATCGTCAAGAAGGTCGAGGCCGTCGGGAAGACCTTCACGAGGTTGGCGTCGGCGTAGCCGAGCTGGGTCGCGTCCTTCGCCTACCAGGAGCTGATGGAGAACACCGCCTACATCGAGCGCGGCGCGAACATCGTGGCCAAGGGCGGCAAGTACAAGACGTACATCACGTCGATGGGCAAGAAGCTCCTCCTGGTCGTGTCGTAGATCAGGAAGGGCTCTCCACAGACACGCCACGCCGAACACCGTGATGCACGTCACGCGCAAGCCGAACTGAACGGCGACCGCACACGGCGGGATCAATCGCAGGTGCCCGCTGAACTGCGGTTTTCCGCTCCTAGCCGCCTAGTTGTCGGTTGCGTGCCCATAATGTGCCCTCTACTGCCTCGAGTTGCGCGCTCGGGCACCGTGAGCGGGCCCTGGTTGTCAGTGACGTGCCATAGATTCGGCGCTGCGCCAACCCTTCGCATGACGAAGGGAGATCCTCCGGCGCGGCCCGCCTCCTACAGCTGCCGCGACCCGCTGGATCTCCCTCTCGCCTGTTGTCGGGCCCCACCGCTGTGATCGAGACAGGAGACCCATGAACGAACGTACCTCACGCCTAGGACATCGCCCCGCTGCGCCCTCAGCAGACATGCCGCCGTTCCTTACGGTGCACACCACAGTGGTGCTTCTGACAGCGCTGCTCATCGGCTGTGTGGGCGGAGCTCTTACCTTCCTCAGCGGCAGCCCCCTGGCCGGAGCTGTGCTTGCCGGGTTGACCGGCGGAGGCGCCAGCATCCCCGTGTTGCGCTCCCTGATCCGGTAACCCCGAAGGAGCCGGGCGGTTGTGTCACGTGGTCACCGGGGCCCCAGTAGGGCCGGGCCCCGGTAACCACGTGACACGAGAAAGTCCCGGCCAACCCTCAGTTCGGGCAGCGAACCTATCCGTCGGCCCAGCTGCTCTGGTGGGTAGAGGTCAGGTGAGGCCGGCGGTGGCGTTGTCCTCCCAGCCGTCGACCCGCTGGAAGTAGCCGTTCATGGAGCGTGAGTGCCGGGCCCATCCGCCCTGATCGGCGATCGCCACGGCGTCCTTCCCCTTCTTGCGGCCGGTCGTCGCCAGGCCGATGCGGAGGCTGTGGCCGGTCCAGGCGAGCGCGACCCCGGCCCGCGCGCTGATCCGCTTGATGGCCCGGGTGATCGAGTCGGGGGTCATGCCGCCGGTGACGTTGCCGTGCCGGTCGATGCCGACGAACGCGGGGGCATCCAGTGCCGACCAGCGGGGGTCAGCCTCGGCGGCGAGCCGGGCGCGGTACGCCTTCCACGCCTCCACGGGGCAGATCTCCGGGTCGTCCTGATAGTTGATCTTCGCGTCCCGGGCGCTGTGCTTGCTCTTGCCGGTGAGGATGGACACGACCAGGCCGCGCGGTGCCAGCACGACGTCGGCGGCCAGGAGGCCGGCGGGGTCCTGGGCGCGCGAGGCGCAGTGGAAGCCGGTCAGGATCAGCGCCTTGTCCCGGGCTCCGGCGAGGGTGTCGGGACAGGCCCGCACCGCACGGTACAGGTCTGGCACTTCGGCGGCCGCTGCCTGGCCCCGGCCTCGCCGCTCGCCCTCTTGCAGGAGCCGCACGGTGAGGCCCTCCAGTGCCTTGCGTGCGGCCGCCTGGTCGTCCCGGGTCACGGCGCACCCGCGCTCTTTCAGTCCCACGACGACGGCCGCCAGGTGCGTGCTCGCCGACGACGAGGCGTAGCCCTTGCCGTTGGTCTGCCCCTCGCGCAGCATCCACGTCACGAACGTCACCAGGGAGCCGCGCGTCCCCTCCGTGGCCGGAAGGCCCTGCGCGGTGGTGTATCGCTCCCAGACGCGCCACGACTTCGTGTAGGTGTCCCGGGTGTTGGCCGGGGTAATCTCCCGGGCGACGGCGTCCGCCAGATCCTCGGCGGCGGCAAGTCGCTGTGCGGTGTCGACGCCGTGGCGCTGCGCCCATCGCTCCAGCAGAACGGCGCGTGGGTCGTCGGCTTCCTCGGCAGGGGCGAGCCCGGCCGCTGGCGTTGCCGTACTCACTGCGCACCCGCCTGCTCGGCTCGGTCCAGGAGGACGGTGAGCTGATCCAGCGTGATGGGCGCGTGGTCGCCCGGGCCGCCGTACTGCACCGAGCCCAGTCCCAGGGCGGTCAGACGTGCGCTGGCCTGCGCCCACGCCTCATGCTGAGCGGGCTCTAGCCATGGTGCGCTGATGCGCCGGCGGGCAATCGGGCGCAGACACAGCCATACCGAGGAGTGCCCGGGGCCGGACTCCTTCGCGCGGCGGGTGAGTTCGGTGGCTGCTTCTTCCGGGTCCTCCGGGAGCGGTTCCCATGGGTAGTCGAGTAGCGCCGGCCCGTCCGGTTCGGGGTCGGTGTGAGACCAGTACAGGCAGGCGACCCCGTAGTCGGTGTCCCAAGGAGAACCGGGGGCATCGCCGATGCTGTTGAGCCGCCATACGAAGCCCGACTGGTCCCGGGATGACGTTGAACTCCAGCGCCGGGTGTCGAGGACTCGGACGGGCCATGGCTGACCCTCCGTGAACAGGTCTACGGCGTACAGAACGTCGCTCCGCAACTCACCCATCGAGCGATTCCCCCGGTCTCTGTCTGGCGTCGGATAAGGAGAGGTTATCCGACGCCAGACGGGGACAGGCGGGAACACGCGGGAACATCCGGGGGCATGAGGACCGTGGGGCGTCCACCTCGCTACGGTGGGAGCGGCCGCCCTCGCGTCGGCCTGACTCCGAGCCGGACCCGCCCACGCCGGGACGGCGACGAGGACAAGGGGCTCAGCCTCACGCGACGTCAGCAACGCGCCCCGTAGTGCTTCTCGTGGTCCACCGACGCCACGGCGGCCGATGCGTGGGGTCCGCCGCCGGGAGAGCGACCGGTCCATGACCACCGACAAGCACGCCAAGCGCGCCGCCCGCGACCTCGCGGCGCGAGAGGGCATCTCGTACACGGCCGCCCGCCGCCGCCTCGCGGCCGGGCTGGTCGACCAGGAGAACCAGGAGCCGCGGCCGCCGGTCGCCGTCATGACGACCCACTCGCCGTGCCCCGAGGGCTGCGACGGCTCGGGCCACCCGGGCACCGCGTGCTGGTTGTGGCGGCCGGCCGACGCGACACGGTCGGCGAGCTGGGACGTGCGCCGCGCCGCCGAACTCCCTGGCGGCCGGGCGGACCAGGTCATGCGGCGTGACGAGGAGGCGAAGGAGTCGGCCTCTTCCCGATGGGTGCGGTTCCACGCGTGGGAGGCGAAGTGGCTGCTCGCCCTGGTCTACGCGATGCTCACGGACCAGCAGCCGGAGCTGCTGCCGGACCGGACGGGGTTGCGGGCCGCCGTGGAGGCCGACGACCTGGCGGCGGTCGACGCGGTCATGGAGCCGTTGGACCGTGCGGCCGCGCGCCTCATGACGAAGGTGCCGGCGGTCTGGTGGGGCGAGGTGAAGCCGCGGATCGACGCGTACGCGGACGCCGTGGAGAGGGACGACCGGGAGCTGAGGACCTCGGCCTCGGGGAACAGCGGCACAGCCGTTGGCGCTGAGAACGATCATGGTCCGGTTGACATGAGGGTGCTGACGCGGTTCTCGTACTCGCGGCGGTCCTCGTGCTGGGCACGCTCGGCCGACCAACCAGTACACGGCCCTACCCTCCCGGGCCAGGCAGACCCAGGCCCCGTGTCGGAGCGGTGCTGAGCATGTGCCGACATCCCCCCGCCCACGACCGACGGCCCGCCGAGTTACGGCAGCGGCTCACCTCGCGGGTTTGGCGGCGTGCGAATCACGTTCGAAACCGCGACGTGAAAATTCGACCGCTCCACCGACGCGCGCGCCATCAAACGAAGCCACTCCACCCGCGGCACCTCGAACGGGTCCTGCGAGCCCTGCTCGTGAAGTACGTCGCTCACGTCCCGCCAGACAGCCAGAAGGTCGTGTACCGCCTCTGTGACGGCGGATGGGCCGAGAAGTTCTGCCTGTTCGAGACGCGGCCGTAGCTCGGCCCAGACTTCGTCCCACTTCCGCGCCGCCACGTCTGACGGGTGAACCTCGAACCCGCCCTCCTGGAGGGACTCCACCTGCTCGTTCCATCTGTCCTGGAACCGGCGCATCTCCTGGATGGCTTCGTCCCAGTGGGCGAGCAGATCGGTGAATGCCTTCAGACGTTGTTCACGGAGCCAGTGGCCATGCTCGACGGTGGCCTGGTCGGCGGCCTGTCGGCGGCCGACGACGATGCCGCATAGGGCGCCTGCGATTCCGAAGACGCCGGCGGCTATGGCGGCGATGACGGCCGCCCATCCTTGGTCCATGGCGGTCATCCTGTCTGGTCGGGCGGGGAGCTGGGGTGAGTTCGAGGGGCGACCGTCCAGCGCACCACCGAGCTAAAGCCCGACGAACGAGCCACGCTCGACCAGGGCGTGACCGGTGCGGCCAGGGCTACACCCTGCGTGTCAGCGCCGTTCCTGCGGTCCACCGCCAGCTCCTCACCCGATGCCAGCCGCTCGACGGCGGCCATGGCACCCCTGCGGTCCCGGCCCAGCGCAAGGCCCGCCGCGAGTACGAGAACCGGGTCGGCACCCTCACGCCCTGACCATGATCGTTCTCGGCGCCAACCGCTGTACCGATGTTCCCCAAGGCCGGAGAGTCCCGTGAGTTCACGCAAACTGAAGGGTTCTCGGTGGGAACTCAAGGGTCCGTCGTCGTGCTCTGCGGAGTTGCTTCCGTGGGTTCGGGGCCAACTCGCGACCTTGCCGTTCCTGGTCCCCTGGACGGGCAAGACGCCGAGCGGGTTAGCCAAGAGGGCGGCGGTAGCGCAACTTGTTGAGAGAAGCCCCACCGGTGGCGTCTTCAACGGCTGCGCCGTCTGCGCGCCAGCCGGCAGCTTCGTAGAAGCGCCGGGCGCGACGATTGTCTTCCAGGACCCACAAGGCGGCTTGCGTGTACTCGGCCTGTCGGAGAGTCGTCAACGTGGCCAGCATCAAATGCTTCCCGATCCCAGTGCCCCAGACCTCGGGCATCGCGTAAAGCGTGCCGATTTCCGCGACGGCAGGGGTCTCCTGAGACGGGCCGAAACCTGCGAATCCGACGATCCTCGCCTCGGCTTCGGTTACCAGTACTCCCGACAACGGCCATCGTGTCTGCGCGATGCGTGTCTTCCACTCGGACTCCTCGCGGCTTGGGTCCATGGCGTCGAGGTAGTGCTGGGGGACAAGACCGGCAAAGGCCGCCTGCCAGGAGCGCACGTAAACACCGGCGACCGCTGATGCGTCATCAGGCCATGCCTGTCGAGTCTGCATGGCCGTCATTCTTCAAGTCCCGTCCATCCGGGCCAAGTTCTTTTCCCGAGGGCGATGCCGAGTGCTCGGCTGCCTGTTCCAGTAGTGCCCGTGCGGAGTCCGCGTAGCGCATTGCGGTCTTCTCGTCGAGCCCGAACACCTCGGCGAGGTGAAGCGGATCGGGCCCGTGGGTCAGGGCCTCTTCGAGCTGCCGGTCGACGCGGAGCCGCTCCAGCGTCGCGTCCTGGCCGCGCATCGAGGCGCTGATCCAGTGGTTGCTGGCGCGGCTGGTCTTGGTGGCGGTCTGGTTGTTGATCAGCAGATGGAGGTTCGCGGTTGTCGGCCACCGGTTTCGCCGGTGGCCGAGCCAGTCCAGCAGCAGTTTCAGGGTGAGGTCGTCGAGTGGGCGGACGCGTCCGGCGATGGTCAGCCGTCGGTTGCCGAGGTCGACGTCGTCGAGCATGAGCATGCCGATCTGGGCGACCCGGGCGGCGTGCACCGCTGCGAGGGCGAGGATGAGTCGTGTTGCCGGGGTGGTGGCCGCCGCGACGGACCGACCGACCTGGGCGGGGACCAGCGGCTGGAGCACGCCGTACTCGTACTGGCCGACCTTGATCCGGCTGGCCGGGTTGCGGAAAAGCAGCCCATTCCGCTTGGCCCAGGAGAACAGCGAGCGCAGGGCCACGAGTTGGTCACGCCGCTGGTGGCCGTGCAGTGTCTTGATGTAGGTCCGGACGTCGTCGCCGGTCACTTCCCGCAGGTGGTCATAGCGGTCCGACCATTCCAGCAGGGCCGGCCGGACACGGTTGAGGTAGAGCCAGACCGTGCCTTCCCGTCGCGGGAGGCTGCGGGGGCCACCGTCACGCAGGACGCGGGTCCAGCGCTCGGCCTCCGAGCGGATGCCGGGTGCGAGACCCTTCAGACGCTCGGCGAGCCAGCCCTCGAAGGAGGGTTCGCTGTCGTCCTCGAAGATCCCCATCTCCTCCAGGACCGTGACGACGTGGCCGACCGGGAGGTCGCGGGACCGGAGCGGGGTGAAGATCTCGCTGTGCCGGATGACGTCGCCCTCGACGTACCCGGTGAGGACAAGGGCCAGGCCGCGGTTGACGGCGAAGCGGATGTTGCGTCCCCAGCCCCGTGCCTCGGCGAACCGGTGAGCGAGGTACTTCGCCCAGGTCAGCCAGGGGCTGGTCAAGTCAACGCCGGAGGGGTCGAGACGGCCGTAGTCGCGCGGGACCTGTCCGAACAGCGGCAGCTGTCTCCAGTCGGCATTCGGCCGCCAGGCCGGCGCGGGCGGCGGCTTGCGAGGGGCGCCCCGCCGTCCGCCGCGCCGCCGAGGGGCGAGTGCCGATCCGTTGCGGTGGTGCATGCCCATGAAGAACAGCTGATGGTGCCGGACCGCGTTGAGGCGGGCCCTCACATCGGCCTCCGCGGCCAGCTGGTCGACAGCGGCCTGGGCGCCCAGCCGGGCCTGGCACCAGCACAGACGACAGAAATCCCACTTCAGCGGCTGGACACGGCGGCAGCCGGCGCAGACGGCCGTCGCGTGGCTGCGGCCGAACATGTAGCAGGTCGGGCAGAGCCGTCCGCTGAAGTCGCCCCAGGCCAGGCAGCCGTCGCAGGAGTCGGTGGGCTTGTAGTAGCCCTTCGGATACCGGCTCATGCAGGCGGCAGCGACCGGCCGTCGCGACGCTTGGGCACCACCGCCGCAACCGGTGCGGCGGCACCGACAGGGGTCCGGCTGGTGTTCTCCTCGCCGGGGCGGGTGACCTTCTGCGGTTCCGGGATCAGCAGGTCGCCGATCTCGCAGCCCAGCACGACGCAGATGACGTCCAGGTCGTCCAACTTGAGGGAGACCGGCTGGCCGGACCACAGCCCGGACATCTTCCCGGCCGAGATCACCAAGCCGTGCTCGGCCAGGCTCCGCTGGAGCTCGGACGCCTTCCAGATACCCTTGTTCGCGGCGGTCAGCCGCAGGTTCCACCTCATCGGGCCAGTCCTTCCAGCCGCTTCGCGGCCCGTTCCATCCCGGCGACCCAGGCGTCCTCGACCCGGGTCTGCTGCACGTGGATATACCGCATCGTGGTGGCGATCCAGGAATGTCCCAAAACCTCCTGGATTGCGAGCAGGTCCAGCCCATTCCCATAGAGCTGGGACGCGCAGAAATGCCGCAGGACGTGCGGCGTCAACTTGTCCGTCCAGCCCGGCAGATGAGCCTCGACGGCGTTGTCGAGACCGTTGCGCAGGGCGTCGTCGCCGACCCGGCGGGCGGAGCCATCGGTGTTCTTCCGCTCGCTCGGGAACAGCGGGGCACCGGGCCGGGTGTGGTCGTCGTCGAATTGGCCCCACACGTCCTCGATGAACCACCGCAGTGTCCGGTCGGCGCCGTTGATCAGCGGCACCATCCGCTCGCGCGGCCCCGAGCCGCGGGCGCCTTTGCCGTGGCGGACGTGGAGCTTGCCGAAGCGGCCCAGGTCCCACTTGATGTCGTCCAGGTCGAGGCTGCATGCCTCGCTCACCCGCAGGCCGACCTGGGACATCAGCTTCGAGGCGGTGTAGTTACGGGCGGTGGGGGTGAACTTCCGGCAGGTCGCCAGCTCGCCGCCCCAGCCCGTGAACAGCGTCCCGATCTCCGCCTCACTCGGAGGGATCCGCAACTGGGCATCCTTGGCCCCGCGCGGCCGGTTCATCTCGTCGATCGGGCACTCGACGACCCGGCCGGTCATCCGGTGGAGCTCGACCTTGTGCCGCAGCTCCAGGAACATGAAGTACGTGCTCAGCGCCTGTGACCGGCGCAGCCGGGTGCCGCTGGGCGAGTGCCGCAGCACCTTCCCGAAGTACACGTCCGCGTCGGCGGGCTCCATGTCCCACAGCGGCCGGCCGAACCAGGACCTGATCTGATCCAGGTGACCGACGTCCCCGCGGATGGTGCCGTCCGCCAGCCCTGCCGAGGCCCGCGCGAGAACGAACCCGGACAGCACGTCGGTCTCGAACCGCTCCAGTTCCTCCGCCGACGCGGGCGCCCAGTGCTCACGAAGGTCCCGTACGACTGCCAGCGCCGCCAACCCGAGCCTCCTCGCCTTCGGTCCGACTACAGATCGGTCGGACGAGATGAGAACGCTTCAGGAATCCCGAAGTTACGTCACAGGCCACCAGAGCACACGAAGGAGGAAGAACCCCCCGGCCACGGGCCCAGGGAGCCAGCAGAGCTCAGGGGAACTCACGGGATGTCGCACACCTGGCAGGAGATCGACGCCCGGCACGTCGTGGACTGCCTGGTCGAGCAGTGGCGCAGGACGTGGGAGCCGACCGTGCGGAACGCGTCGGGCGTCCTGGAGGCGCCGGGCGTGATGTGGCTTGCGGTCAAGGGATGGCTTGACGCTCTCCTGGTTGCCCGGCACGGCGGCCACGCTCCCGGCGCCCGGATCCGGTTCGGCGACGGCCGCCCCGCCGTGGTGTACGCCGTGGAGTGGGGCGAGGACGGCCCGCCTGTCGCCTACCGCGTCCACGAGCTGGAGCCTGGGCAGCACGGCAACGTGGGTCTCCTGGTGCCGTCCCTGACGAGTGACGTCCTGGTCCCGGCCGCCGACTACCGGGCGGGGGGAGACGCCCGGCACGCTGGACGACTGACCGGTCTCAGCGGATCAGGGAGCGGAGCACGGGGACGCTGATGCCGAATGCGGTGAGGCCGGCGAGGACTGCAGCCGCAGCCGGTCCGCCGCTGAAGAACGACAGGCCGCCCACAATGAGCCCGATGAATGCCGCTGAGAGCAGCACGAGGGCCGTGTGCATGGTCATGAACGGCTCGGGGTCCTGCGGGGGAGGCGGCGTCGGCATAAGCGAACTCACGTGACTGTCCTAGTGGTTGTCGGGGCCGTGACGCCGCTCTTAGGTTGGCTTCGGTCCGGCACCCCACGAAATTTCTGCCGGCAGGAACTCCTCTAAAAAATCTTGAAAAAGTCCGTGGGGTACCCGGGACCAGCCCACTTACAAGGGGTCGTCTTCGTCATTGGCCGTGGCAGCACGGGAGCTTGCGAGTGGGCTGGCGCGGCCGATGGGGAAGCCGGCCCCTTGCGTGAGCGGGGCCGGGTAGACGACCGAAAGGGGAGGCAATGCAGGGCGGCAGCGCGGGCGGGGAGGCCGCGGCCGCGCGTGCCCGGGACCTACAACCGCCAGGAGAGTTCACCCGAGGTGACCTGGCCGCGCCGGTGCCGACGAGCTTCGAGGGGATGACCCAGCAGGAGAAGCGTGAGGCGCAGCGGGCCAAGGAGAGCATCGACCGGAGGATGGCGGACCAGAGGCTGCTGGAGGTGCTGTCGGAGGACGGCTTCGAGGGCCCCCGGTACGACCGGTTCGTCCAGGAGCTCGTCCGGTACGGGATTTCGGTACTGCGCGCATGGATGCACTCCGGCTACATCTTCAAGCTCGTCGCCGAACGTGGCTACGGGCTGAAGCCCCACGAGCTTGAGCTCGAGGAGCTGGCTTCCGATAGTGAGCTGAGGGAGGAGCTGGCGTACATGACGGTCGCACTCGCCCTGCCCCGATTTCGTCAGCGCGCGTTCATCGACGGTGGCTGGTCCTTCGCCGGCGGAGCCAGCATCACCACCTACTTCATGGGGGCCTGCGCCTACGACTTCCCCAACGAGTTCCGCAAGTACCGGGCCTCCGAGGAGAGACAGCGGCGTGCGCTGCGCCAGCAGCAGGAGCACTACCAGCCGCGGGTCAGCAGTCTCAGCGTGGCCGACGAGGTGCTCGGCAACCTGCGGGTACTGGACGACCTCAATGGCATCGACGACGTGCGTACGAAAGCGGCGGTGGCCCTAACTCTTGACGGCTACACCCAGGCCGAGATCCAGGACCTTCTGGATGCGGCGAGTGAGCGGGCGGTGGAGGCCCTGATCTACCGGTGGCGGACCAAGGTCAAGCGCCAGATGAGGAAGGAGGATGAGCAGCGTGGCTAACGACGAGTCCTTCGACGAACTGATGGCCCAGAGTTCGCTGGGCTCTGCGGGAGCTCACAGCCTCCGTGAGAAGACCTCCCCAGACGCTGCCCGGCTGGTCCTTCGGGTGGTGGAGTTGCGCGACCTTCTCGATTCGTTCGATTCGTCCGACACCGATCCGCTCGCATTGGTGCGGCTGGGCGACGAGCTCGCGGGGGTGATGGGGGAGCTGGCGCAGACGGGGGCAGGCAAGGGCCCCAACCTGGTCAGGGTCGCTCGCAATCTTGCGCGTGCGGGTCACCTCGACAGCGCGCTCGGTTACATGACCCAGGCGAAGGAAGCCTTCGACGAGGCCGACGACTGGGAGGGAAGCGTCCAGGTCCTAGCCATGAGGAGCGCCATGTTGACGCGGGCGGGGAGGAACGCTGAGGCGCTTGCCACCATGCACCAGATGTCCACGCTGCTCGCGTCCCGAACCACGTCCGGCGCCCGGCTCGGAGCTTTGGCCGACAGCCTGCGGCAGGACACAGCGCGGCCAAGCCCGTCCAGAACTCAACCCGCGGCACAAGGGGAGTCCGGCCGAAGGACACTGGAGGCGGATCCCGATCCATGGCTTGCGCCCAGGCGCGGACTGCTACTGGCGATCGGCGCGGATAAGTCCGCTGACGTCGGCGTGCTGACACAGCGCCAGTCCCAAGAGGCGATCACGCTGCTGGTGAACGAAGCGGCCGACCGGACGCGCCTGGACCGAGCGCGGTGGGTGATGCATGAGAGGGAGGACGAGCTGCTTTGGATCCTGCCCGAGGAAGCCCGCGCCCCTTCCTTGATCGACGACTTCATGCCTGCCCTGAACGCCGATCTGCGAGCTTTCAATCGCGGTCGAGAGGCGGATACTCGGCTCAGACTGAGGGCTGCCGTCCACATCGGCGTGATTCAGCCGGGCGGGGTGCAAGGTTTCGTCAGCCGCAGCAGGGTCGTCCGCATCCTCAACTCCACCGCGTTGGGTACCGTCCTGGATAAGGAGCCGGGCGCCTGCCTGGCCGTTGCGTTGTCGGAGTACGTCTTTGACAAAGTCGTAGTGGCGGGGCATACGGCCGTTCCCCGGCGGGCGTTCCGCCGCATTCAGACGAGGGACTCGGACTCGGACAAGCCGTGGATCTGGGTCCCCGACGGCCGTAAGGGGCCGCGACTGCTGAGGTCCCGTCCTGCAGGCGCCGGCAGCAGGACGGGTACGGACGGCCACCCTCCGCGCAGGGATGGGATCTGAATCTAGTAGGCACCGCGCGGCACGTGGGACTCAGGCTGCTGGCCGGTCCATGGGATCCGTCTGCCACGGTCGCCGACCCGAGCCAGAGCGGGAGCAGCCGGCGGAACTAGATCAAGGGCAACCAGATCAACCGGAACCACTCCTTGGCGCTCGCCGTCGTCGACCGCGACGAACCGGGACGGATCGCCGGGTTGTTGCGCTACTTGCGCAGGTCCAGGCGCGCGGGCACGGGGTAAGGCCCGGAGGTTCAACCCTTGCGTGACCCCGTTCAACCCGGCGGCCGCGCGGCGGGTGTTGTGGCGCGGCACGTCACGCGGCGGGCCCCTCCTCAGGGAGGTCGTCCAGGAGCGCGGCGAGCTGGTCGACGTCGAGGGCCGTCGCCTCCTCCAGCTCGGTCCAGTCCTCGGTGCCCAGCGCGTCCAGCAGCTCCGCCAGGTGGCCCGGGTCGACGCCGAACCGGGCCTCTGCCCACACGGTGAACGCCTCGTCGGTGTCCTCGGGCAGCGGCCGGTCCCGCCGGGTCTCGGGCGTCTCCTGCCGCGCCCTGGGAAGGTCCGGCAGGGCGGCCCGGGCCTTGAGGTCATCCAGGGGTGGCAGGGCGGCGAGGGCGGCCGCCAGGGCCTGCGGGCGGCCCTCCTGCTGCCACCGCTCCGCGCCGCGCTGCGCCCAGTGCCACGCGGTCGACGTCGACACCCGGTAGGCCCGGGCGATGTGCCGGTACGGGAGGCCGGCGGCCGCCAGGACGGCGACCGTGCGCAGGTGGTCCCGGTCGGCCTCCTGCTCCTGGCGCTCCGCCTCGTCCAGCTCCTCGCGCGTGGGGCGGCCGTCCAGGATGGCGGCGAACACGGCCCGGGGCCGCTCGTGCTCGGGCACCAGGCGCTCGAACAGGTCGGCCGCGGTGAGGGGTGCACGGCGGATCTCCTCGGCGACGGCGACCTTCCACGGCCAGTAGACCTCGGCATACCAGCGCTCGCGGCGGGCCCGGCGCTCCTCGGGCGGGACGGCCGGGTCTGCCTTCGGGGGCCGGGGTGCCCAGCGCTGACGGAGCGGCCACGGGTGCAGCTCGCCCCGGTCGACGCGCCACAGGGTGGTCACCTCCGGGTCGTGCGGGTCGCGGACGGCGTACGTGCCGTCAGGCAGGCACGGGACGACGGGGCGGGCGGCGAGCTGGGCAGCGGACGGCATGGGCTCCTCCTGGTGGTCGTTGTCCTTGTTCGCATCCCTTGTCACCCAGTGAGCGAACGCTCAGCACGTGAACGGGCCTGGTCGCGGGGTGGCCGGGGGCGGGCGGGAAGGGGCCGTTTCCGGGGTGTAGAGGGCTGCGGATGCCCTGTGGAGAGGTCCGGGGCGGTCCGTAGGCGGGGAATGGGCGGGTCCTGGTAGGGCGTAGCGGGAGTGTCGGCGCTCGTCTTGTGGCGTACGGGCGGGGCCTGCTCCTGGTCGTCGTCCTCGTCGTCGGTGCCCTCGATGGCGCGCAGTCGACGGGCGCCGGCCTCCACGGCTGCGCGGAGACGTTCCCGGCGCTGCTCGGGGGTAAGAGCGGCGAACTCCTCCGCCTCGGCGGCGTGCCGGTCCACGGCCGGGCAGGTCGCGGTGAGCGCGGCGGTGACGTCCCCGAACAGGGCGCGGCGCTGCCGCATGACGACGTCGACCAGGCGGGCCAGGACGGACGGCGTGATGGCCGTGGGGTCCAGGTGCTCGATGGCTTCTGCGATCGCCTCGGTGAGGCCGCTCAGGATGCGGGCGTCCTCGCGGGCGGCCGCGCGGCGCTCCTCCAGCCACAGGGCGGCGTCGAGCTGGTCGCGGTGCTGGTCCCACGCGGCAGCGCGGTCCCTCCAGCGGAAGGCGGCCGCCACGGCTCGGACGTGGGAGGCGTGGAGTGCAAGCCTTTCGCTCGCCTCCTGCAAGGTGCGGGCCCGCCCGAGGTCCCGGTAGGCGAGGAACTGGGCGTGCCTGCGGGGCGTCTCGCCGGGCTGCCGCTCCCACGGGTCGACGTCGGGGGCGAGGGTGAGGGATGTCAGGTTCACCGGGGGCCGGCCTTTCTGGTGTGAGGGGGCGGCGGCCGCGCTCGGGGGGGTCGCGGCCGCCGTGGTGTCGGGCTACGGGCTACGGGCGACGTGCGGACGGAGGGATGCGCGCCTGCTCGAACGCCTCCTCCTGGCGGGCGAGGTCGGCGGCCGCGGCCTCCAGGACGTCCGGGGAGATCCAGCCGAACGGCTCGGCCGGGGGCTCCGTGGTCCCGGGGACGTCGTGCCAGGCGGTGACCCCGTGGCGCTTCGCGGTGGTCTCCAGCCATCCGGAGCGGTAGCCGGTCTCGTGCCAGGACCGGGGCAACCCGAGGGCGGCGTACAGGGCGGAGGCGGCCCGGGCCCACGGGTTGCGGCCGCGCGGCTGGAGTCCCCAGCAGCGCAGGCAGAGGTGCCCGGACACATGGACGTCGGCGCGCAGCGTGCGCTCCGGGATGCCGGGGGCGCCGCACAGCCAGCACCGGTTGTCCTCGGGGCGGCGGGTGCCGGTGATGCTGTCGGCGGCGGTGGGCCTGCTGGCCTTCACGGGTGATCCTCTCGGGTCGGTGGGGCGGTGAGGTGGTCGACGGCGGCCGCCCAGTCGGGGACGGCGGAGGGCACGAGGGCGAGCACGTCAGCGGACCGGCGTACGACGACCCCGGCCGCGACGGCGGCGGCGAGGTACCGCACGGCGTCCTCGGTTCGAAGGCAGGCACCGCGGGCGAGGTCCTGGACGACGTCGGTGCCGTGGCGCGGGCGGACGTGCCCGAGCTCGTCGGCGCGGTCGTGGAGGACGTACAGCAGCCCGAGGAACCGGGAGCGCAGCAGGACGGCCGGCATGGTGGCTTCCCACTCGCGGGCGAGCTGCCCGAGGTAGGCGGCCGGGACGGGTCCGGCGGATGGTCGGCTGGGGAGGTCGACGGCAGGCATGGGCGCCTCCGTGCTCGTGGGTGTCGCCAGGCCCTCAACCATCGGCGTCAGGAGGCGGCGCGGTGGCCGGCCTCCGGGTGGTGCAGCGCGCCAGGCCCAGAACCATGCAGCGCGCGGGCGACGTCAGGCGGTCGCCGTGGTGTCCCCAATTGGGGACATGCCGGAGCGGCGGCGCTCCAGCTCGGATCGGTGGACGCGGACGCGGTGGCCGGTCGGCCCGAGGCGCTGAACGCGCATCTCCGGGTCGGCAGCGATCCAGCGGGACACGGTCTTGGGGTGGACCTGGAGGGCGGCGGCGAACTGGGCGCGCGTCAGCCACTCGGGGCCGTCGTCGTCGGCGGTGCCCACGGGGCCTCCTTCGCTCGGGTGCGGGCGGACGTCCCAGCCGGTCCCATGAGGGGACAGCCGGGAGCGGCCGGGCACCTTAGCTCATTCCGGCCCCTTGCGGTGTCGGCGGAGGACGGGCCGCTCGTGAGACCGGACGTCAGGGCTATGACCTGCGGAGAGGGGGCGTCGTGGAACGCGTGAGACCGTCCTACGCGCGCGGGGTCGCGCGAGGCGACGACGGCCGCGAGGGCGGAATCGTTCCGCACCCCGCAAAGGTGTTGGGTTCTTGTTGTTGGGTTTCTTCTTGTTTACGTGCGCTGTAGCGCATCAGGCCACATGCGGTGTCGCGTACGAGGCCTGATGCGGTGTAGCGCATCAGGTGCCGAGTCCTCGTGCGCTGTGGCGCATCAGGTGCCGAGTCCTCGTGCGCTGTGGCGCATCAGGTGGACGGCTCCGGAACGCAGAAAGGCCCCCGGCCGCGCCCTCCGTGGAGGGGCGGCCGGGGGCCTCGTTGTCTGGGGTCAGTCGACCAGCTCGATACCGATGGCCAGGCACCCCAGCGCTTCCTTGTCCGGCGGATAGATGCGCCGGATGTTGGCCAGTTGCTCCTCACGGGTCGCGTCGGGGTTCACCTGGGAGGGCCCTTCGGCGTTCAGGAGTTCCTCGAACGAGGCGTACTCGGCGACCCGTGTCACCCGCGTCAGGCATGACCGGTCGGTGTTCTTCACGGCGAACCGGATCAGGTCACCGACGGCCAGGCCGTCGAACTTCGGGTACTTCACCCGCACTTCCCGGGTCTTGCGGCCGGTGGCCACGAGGTCGAAGTACTGGGGGTACAGGTTCAGCTCGATGACGCGGGCTGAGGTGGTGCTCATGTAGTCGGGCTCCCTGTGGGTACGGACATCAGCCGCGCGAGTTCCGCAGCCGAGTACGAGCGGAAGAAGTGCCGGGGGTGGGACAGCAGCAGTCCCGCCAGGTTCAGCAGGCGGTCCGCGAACTCCCCCACGGTGCCGGGCCACTTCCGGGTGTCGAGCATCCAGGGTTCGGCGCCTGCGGGCAACGCCGCCTCCCCGGAGCGGATGAGGCTCTTGGAGAGCTTGGCGCCCGTCTCGGCGACGATCATCGGGCAGAACAGCCGAGCGGGCAGTTGACCCCGGGTCAGGCCCACGGCCTGAAGCGCGCCGTCGACCAGGAGGCTCCCGGGCATCCAGTCGGTGCCCTTGACCATCACCTGGAGGACGTCGGCCTCCGCGAGCGCGGCGAGTTCCTTGACCATGTTCCGGTACAGGGTGGCGAGGTCGAGGTAGCCGCCGCTGGTGGGCGTGATCGTGGCCGCGTAGGGGCCGTGGTGCAGGCAGACCGCCGACACACGGGCGAAGCCGCGGCCGGCGAGTTCCACACGGGTGCGCTGCGCGTACTTCTCCGCCCACCCGCAGGAGCGCGGGCAGGGCACCCGCAGATGCGGCACTCCCGTGGAAGGAGCCAGCCAGAGACTTGCGGCGTCCAGACGCGGCAGCACCCGCAGCCACGTCTCCCGGAACAGGCCGCTCGCCTGCTGCTGCGAGTAGGTCTCCACGCCGTACGGCACGCCCAGCCGCTCCGACAGGGCGTCGAACAAAGGCCGGTAGAGGGCGCCGACCAGGCCGGTGATGCCGTCCGTACCGAGGGCGTGGGCGTAGGCCCGCTGGTAGCGGTTCCCCGATTCGGGGTCGGTGACGATCTCGTGCGGCGCGTTGTCCAGTGCCGAGAACCGGACCTCCACGGGCAGGCCGTGGCGGTCGTGGAGCCGGGCGGCCGTGGCGAACGCCATCGACTGCACCAGCGAGGTTCCGGCGTGCGGTGCGCCGTTGATCTGCGTGCCCACGACCAGGGCGATCCGCTGCGGCTTGCTGGCGTGGATACGCGGCGCGAGGACGTCCTCCACGTTCGTCAGGGCGTTCGCGAGGACGGTGTTCGGGCTGATGAGTGTCACGGTGTTGCCTCGTCTCGTGTCGGTGACCTGCTGGCTGCGTGGGCCGGGCCGGTGGACGTGGACGGGTTGAGGGCGGATCACTCGTGCCGCGCGCCCGCCTCGATCGAGGACGTCGAGGCGGGCGCGCGGAAAGCCGTACGGTCGGTCAGCGAGTGGGCCCGGTGGCGACCAGGGCGGCGAGGGCGATCCATCCCTTGTGCCAGGACTGATCCAGCAGGGGCCCCGCGCCCGGGTCTCGGGTGAGCCACTGACCTTTGCCGCTGCGGTGGGCGAAGCGGACCAGGGCCGGGGCCTCCGGTCCGTCCTCGCGCCAGTGGCCGGCGCACCGGTCGGCGACGTAGTGCGTGACGGCGGAGACGGCGAGCCCGGCGGCCGCGCGCCGCCAGTCCAGGCGCAGCCCGAGGTGCCGGGAGGCGGCCGCCAGGGCGAGGCCCTGCGTGGCGGTGTAGGAGGCGACGTTCTATCTGGTTCATGACGGCGTCGTGCACTGTCGCATCACCCGCAGGTGGGGTGCCGTGTACGACGCTTCACGTCACCGTGTCGTGCACGTCGTAGTTGTCGTTGAAGACGCGTGATTCATGAGTTCTCCGGCAGTCTCCGGCCCTTTCGTGTGGTCATGCCGTCGGGTCAGCGGTACTGGACCGTGCTGGATGAGGACCCCCTGGAGCCCGTAGCGGCGGCGGATGAGTTCCTGCGGCACGTGCGGTTCGGTCGCGATCAGGCGGAGTCGACGACGCGGACGTATGCCGGGGCGGTCGCGCTCTACCTGACCTGGTGCCGGTGCACCGGCCGGGAGTGGACGACGGCCGCGGGCCGCCTGGGCAGTTTCATGTTCTGGCTACGGCACTCGCCGGGGGACGACAGCGAGGTGGTGGCCGGGCCGGGTCGTGAGCCGGTCCGCGGGCCGCGCCGGATCAACACCGTGCTCGCCGGGGTACGCGAGTTCCTCGCGCACGGCACGACGTTGGGCACGGTGCCGATGTTCGTGCTGTCCCAGCTCTACGAGATCGCCGACGACCGTGACCTCCCGCCCGAGGCCCGCGGCGAGGGCAGCGGCCTGCGCTACTTCGCCAAGGCCAGGCACCGGGCCGCCGAGCCGGACGAGCCGGTCGGCCGCGCCACGGACGAAGAGGTCCTGGCCCTGCTGCGGGCCTGCCGCAACGCCCGGGACCGGTTCATCGTGCTGCTGCTGGCCAGGGCCGGCCTGCGCCGCAGCGAGGCCGTGGGCCTGCGGCGGGAAGACATCCACTTCGTCCTGGACGCCAGCGGGCTGGGTTGCCGGATTCCCGGCTCCCACCTGCACGTGGTACGCCGCGACAACGCCAACGGCGCCTGGGCGAAGTCGAAGCGCTCGCGCGCCGTCCCCGTCGACTTCCTGCTGGTGCAGGCTTACGACCAGTACGCCGTCGAACGGGATGCCTGCCGCAAGGCACGCGACAGCGACTTCGCCCTGGTGAACCTGTTCCGGCAGCCGCTCGGGGCGCCCATGCCGCCCGCGGCCTTGAACGGCCTTTTCGACCGGCTGTCGCGCCGGGCCGGGCTGTCCAAGGGCGTCCATCCCCATGCTCTGCGGCACGGATTCGCCAGCAACGCCGCCGACGCCGGCGCCGTTCTGGACGAGATCGCCGACCTGCTCGGCCATGCCAACCCATCCAGTTCGCAGGTCTACCTGCATCCCGACCCGCAGCGGCTGCGGGCCGCCGTGGATCGGGTGGGTGCGCTCGCTCCGAGGAGGAACGGATGACCTCGCCCCTGCAACTGGTGCACGCCCCGGCATCGGATCTGCTCCCTGCCCGCGCCAAGCGGCTGCGTGAGCTGATCCGCCCTGAGACACTGGAGATGCTGAACTGGGACGAGACGTCCCAGATCCTGCGGCCGTCACCGGATCACCCCTTCCTCGGCATGAACATCTGCGCCCGACAGGGCTGTTGGGCCGCCGCCCGCAGGACGGAACTGGGTCTGTGCTCGGCCTGCCGCAGCAGCTGGAAGCGGAGCGGCAAGACGCCGGAGGAGTTCCTGGCCACCGAGCCGAAGCAGATCAGCAACACCTCGGGCGGCTGCGGCGTCCCCAAGTGCCAGCGCCCTTGGACGTCGTCGAGGACGCAGATGTGCATGCGGCACCGCGAGCTGTTCGTGAAGCTGGGGCGCCCGCCGCTGGAGGAGTTCTTCGCCCATCCGCGCGTCCAGCCGTTGCCCGGGTTCGGCCTGTGCTCGGTGGACGCCTGCCACCGGCACCGGGCGAACAGCTCGAACCTGTGCTGCCCACCGCACTGGGTGAGGTGGAAGGAGGCACAGGCCCGCGGCACCGACTTCGAGCAGTGGTGCCGCACCGAGCCCGGCACTTCCGAAACCACCGCGGTGAGCCTTCGCGGACTGCCGACGCTGGTGACCGCCGAGGTCCTCTACGCGCTCCAGGCCCGCGCGGACGCCGAAATCAAGAGCCCGCCCATCCTGCTGCGGGGCGTCGTCCAGCACCTGCGCGAGCAGCGAGTCGAGCAGTTCGACGACGTCCAGGTCCGCCGCAACACCCACCTGAGCGGCATGGCCAACGCCATGCGCCGCACCATCGCGGCGGCTGTCTCCACTCCGGAACTGGAACAGATCAAGGACGTCTGGAACATGGCCGCCTTCGGCCTGGGCCAGTGGCGAAGGATGGACTTCACCCCGCTGCACCAGGAGTGGATGCGGCGGGCCTGCAAGACGTGGGTGCTGGACGAGATTCCCCGCCGCTACGGCAAGAACATCCCCAACAGCCTTTCCGAGATGATCCTCTGCCTCCGCTTCCTCTCGCAGAGCTTGGTCCGCTCCCGCGAGGACCGCGGGGAGAACATGGCCGCGCTCGGCCGCAGCGACATCGAGGCGTTCACCCAGTACGTCGCCCACCTGGAACACACCTGCGAGATCAGCTCCTTCCGCCGCACGACGGTCTCCCGGTTCACCGGCCGGTTCCTGCGCGAGATCCGCGACATGGGCCTGACCCTCCCTGGCGAGATCCTCGCGGACCTGCCCGACGACTTCGCGCTGCGCAGGCACGACATGCCCCCGGTCATCACCGAAGAGGGACCGGGCCGGGCCCTGCCGAGGGAGATCCTCACCCAGCTCTGCGAGCGGCTGCCCACCCTGGACCAGATCCGCGACGGCAGCGAGGACATGCGCAACGCGATCGAGATCCTCGTCGACACTGGACGGCGTCCCGACGAGATCGGCTGCCTGCCCTGGGACTGCCTGGAGACGGACGAGCACGGCAAGTCCGTGCTCGTCTATACCGACTTCAAGAACAACCGCACCGGCTGCCGCCTGCCGATCCCGGACTCCACCGCTGAGATCGTCGTCAGGCAGAAGAAGTCCATCCGCAACCGCTTCCCAGGCACCGGCCTGTCCAAGCTGGTGCTCTTTCCCCGACCCCGACAGAACTCCGAGGGCACCCAGCCGTTCCGCATGCAGCACATCGGCAACGTCCACCGGCGCTGGGTCAACGCCATGCCGCCCCTGCTTCTCGCCGACGGCACCGAGTTCCCAAAGCTGGAGGTCGTCCCCTACTCCTACCGGCACTCCTACGCGCAACGGCACGCGGACGCCGGAACCCTGCCCGACGTGCTCCGCGAGCTCATGGGTCACAGATCGTTGCAAACTACACAAATCTACTATCGGGTGACCGAGAAACGAACCAGGTCCGCGGTCGACAAGCTCGTCTCGCACCAGTTCGACCGGCACGGCAACCGGATCTGGACCGAGGCCCGACAGCTCCTGGAGCACGAACACGCCCGCCTGCGGATCGGCCAGGTCTCCGTCCCCTACGGCATCTGCGTCGAGCCGACCAACGTCAAGGCCGGCGGCCACGGCTGTCCGTTCCGGTTCCGCTGTGTCGGTTGCGATCACTTCCGCACCGACCCGTCGTACTTGCCGGAACTCAGGGCCTACCTCGACACGCTACTGAAAGACCGCGAACGCCTCGCTTCAGCAACGGAGTTGGACGATTGGGCCCGCACCGAATCGACCCCGTCCGAGGAGGAGATCAAGCGCATCCGCACACTGATCCGCCGCGTCGAGACTGACCTCGAAGGACTCACAGACGAAGAACGCGAGCAGATCGTGGAAGCCACCCGGACCCTGCGGAAGACCCGCACCGTCTCCCTCGGCATGCCCGGCATCCGGGCCCCTGAGCCGAACCTGCGGCTGGAGCGTGACGCATGACCACGTCACCGGGCCACCTGGCCAAAGCGCGAGCTGCGGACTCCGAACGCCGCCGGACCCGGGTTCTCAAGGTCCTCGACCAACTCGCCGCGAACGGTGAGGAGATCACTGTCTCCTCGGTCGCCCGCGCGGCCAGCGTCCATCGCAGCCTGATCCACCGCCACGGCGACCTCCACGCGGCCGTCCTCGCCCGCGCGGCCGAGCCGCCGCCCGGCGCGACTGCAGGGACGCAGGTCAGCCGCCAGTCGCTGCTGGCCGACGTCGCGAACCTCACCGCCCGCAACGGTCGCCTGTCCGCGCACATCACCCGGCTCGAACGGCGCCTGTCCGAAGCCCTCGGACAGGCCGCTTGGGAAGCATCCGGGCTCGGTGCCCCCGCCGACGTCGAAACGCTCACCCGCCGAATCGGCGAGCTGGAGCAGCAGGTCCTCGGCCTCCGAACTGAACTCGACGAGCGCGACGAAGACCTGGCCGCCGCACGCGCCGCGAACCGGGAACTCATGGCCCAGCTCAATGGAAAGGGGGGCTGATTCAGAAAGGACTCTCTGGCTGTCAGCAGGGGACGGAATACTCTCCGCATGCCTACCGCACACAACGAGTACTGGGATTGGGAACGGAACGAGAGGCGCGAGGACCTGGTCAACCGCAAGGAAGACATTGAGCAGGCCGCCTCCGTCACGGCCATGCTCACCAAGGCTCAGCGCCCCTGCGAGGACACACGCCCATGAGCGAGCCAATGAAAGCTGTGGGCGCCATCCTGTTCATGCTGCTGGTCACCGTCGGCCCTGTCCTCGGCCCGTCCCTCGGCCCCATGCGTCGACTCGACGAACGGGTACTTGAGCCTCGGCGCATACGTCGCCTTGCAAAGGCCGGCCGCGCTGCCGACCGGACCATCAACCGCATGCAGACGGCCCTAACCGAAGCTTCCGGTGTTAGCCCTGTCGGGGACCCCCGTCTTCTGCGCTCTCACCTCATGTGGTGGTGGACCACTTATCAGCCGCGCCTGCGGCGCCGTCTGTCTCTGATCGCCGCCGCTATCGCCTTCACCTACCTCGGAATGGTCACCATCGCTTGGAGGGTCATAACAGGCATGCCGAGGGCGTGGAAGGAAGACCCGCTGGTGTCCGTCCAAGGGTCCCCCTCTTTCGGGGTCCCTGAGGCCACCGTGTTAGCCCGCATCAGCTTGGTCGTCTTGTTCATGTACTTCTGGCGGCGCAGTGGGCAATTTACCGGCCGCCACCCGGTGCCCTACAAACCTACTTCTGAGCCGCAACCACGGCGCCCCGAGCGCTACGCCCCCGTGGTTCAGCTGATCTTCCACACCACTCGCGCGGCAGAGCATCTGGCGCTTCTGCAATCCGGTCTCCGAACTCTGCCTGAGCCACTCTCAGTACATGCCGCCGAGCGCACCGTTCGCTCGGCGCATTCAGCGCGCTTCACAAGACGCACTGGCCACCGACGCGCACTGCGCCGCCACGGCGAGAAGGTGGCTGGCGCGCTACGAGAGGCTGAGTACCACCAGCATGTCGATCCGCACGGGGCGCTCACGGAAATTACTCGCATGCTTGCCCAGATCACCGAACGGTGCGCGCAGGGCCGACTCGGCGCCCTTCTCGATGACGACGACGAGTGGATGCGTGTGGCACGTCCAGCCCGTAGTCACGATCTGCTGAAGATGCTAGCCGCCGGGCTGATCATTACGGCCATCTCAGCTGGTGCTTTGCTTGCAGGCCTGCCGGACGGCGCGGTGGGAACTCTGATCGGCACCCTGGCCCCGTTGCTAGTCATCCTGCTGTTCCGCTCCCAGATGCCTAGCGGGAACGCGCTGATCGACTTGTTTCGATCAGCCGATCGCAGCGCTCAGTAGTACCGGCAACGTCTGCCTTCTGTGTCCGCGACACGTGTCGCGGACACAGACAGGGCCACGACCAGCTGATACAGCACTTCCAAGAGGGCTCCGTCAGAGAGAAAGGCAGTGCCGGGCGCAGGCGGCCCGTCCCTCGTGCCCGTGGCGGCCCTTGGCGACCGCGTCCCTGTCCTGCTGCACCCAGTAGTCCGCGACCTCGTGGGAGGCGGTGAGCAGGGCGTAGACGGCAGCGAACCGGGCGGCCGCGGCGGTGCTGGTCGTGGTGCGCATACGGGTGTCTCCTTCGGTGGTGTCGGGAAGGCCGGCGGCGGCCGGGAGTGGCGGCCGCCGGTGTGGTGTGGGGGTCACTCGAACCGGATGCCGGGGCCGTCGACCTCGGGCGGCCGGGGGCGGACGGACAGGCGCACCGTGCCGTCCCCGAGCGGTTCCAGGGCCACGGCGTGCCAGGAGCCGTCAGGGCCTCCGGTGGAGTCGGGTTCGAACGCGGTGACCGGGATGGTCAGGGAGCCGCCGTGCGCCATGAGGACGGCGACGAGCATGGAGTGCGACAGGTCTTCCGGCCGCACGGGCGGGCCGCCGGTCACCGGTCGTCCTCCGCCGCGTGCAGCTGCTCGCCGTGCTCCTGGTCCTCGTCGTCGGCGAGGTCGTCGGGCGGGGCCGGGATGACGTGCCCGCAGTGGTGGCACTTGTCGCCCTCTCCGGTGGCGAACGTGGAGCCGCAGCACACCGGGCACTCGCCGCGCTCCAGGACGGGCAGGCCGCCGCGTCGGCAGCTCGGGCAGCGGTCTTCGCGGCTGGCCTCCTCGGCGTCCCACCCGGCGCGCTGGGCGGAGAGGCGGACGGCGTGCGGGGCGAGGAGCGGGTGCCCGAGGTACAGGGCGACGCAGCCCGTGGTGTTGCAGGTGATCGCGCGCGTCAGGGTCATGGGTCGGTGTCCTCCTGGTGGTCGTCGGCGGCCGCTACGGCACGACCGGCTGAGCGTCGGCGGCGGTGCGGTCGTAGGGCTGCGTGCGGCCGCACCAGGTGCAGTGAGCGCCGAACTCCGTGGGCGTGGCGGAGCCGCCGCAGCAGGGGCAGGTGTCCCGGCCGGTCGCGCCGCGCTCGGTGACGGGGCCGGTGCCGAGACGGCAGGCCGGGCAGCGGATCGTCACGGCGGCCGCGGGGACGTCCCACCCGAGGCGGATGGCGGCGAACCGGACGGCGTCCAGGCCGTACTGGGGTGGGGCGAGGTACAGGGCCAGGCAGCCGGGGAGGCCGCAGGCGACGGCCCTTCGGAAGGGCATGGGTGATCTCCTTCGTCGGTCAGTGATTCGGTCGGGGAGGGGTGGCCGGTCGGCTTGGAAGGCCCTCGGGACGCCCTGGCAGGCGCGCTGAGGACCGAGCAGGGCGGCCGGGCAGTGAGGGCCCGGGCGGTCAGTGGCGGACGTCGTTGCGGTTGCGGGCGAACATGCCGCGCGCGGTGCTGCTGACCTCGGTCTTGTTCGTGACGGTGACGGAGCCCTTGAAGACGTTCGTGGTGTGCGACCTCTTGGCCTTGGCGACGGCCGCGCCGATGGCGAGGGCGACGGCGGCGATGCCGGCGAACGGGGCGAGCAGGATCAGCGCGAACGTCTGGAGGCTCGGGACGCTCACCAGGGCCAGGCCCTTGAAGACGAGCCATGCGGCGCACCCGAGGCCGGTGGCCCCGGCGCCGACCCCGAGGGAGCCGACCGCGAGGCCGGCCGCCCAGGACGGCACGATGCGCGTCTCGGGCTGGGCGACGGGCGGGGTGTCGGTCTCGCCGGTCTTCGGCACGGGCGTCTCGTCGCGGAACGACGTCACCGGAGCGGGCTGCAGCTCGGGCCGGTAGACGCTCTCCACGTCGGCGATCAGCGCGCGGACGTGGGGCGGGAGCTGCCGGGACTGCTCGGGGCGGGTCGGTTCCATGGGGTGCCTCCTGGGCGGGTACGAGGACGGCCCCCGGCGGTGTCTGCCGGGGGCCGTGGGCAACAGGAAGGCCCGGAGCCGATGGGCTCCGGGCCGGTGCGTGTGAGGGGGCGGGCGGGTCAGTCGTCGTCTTCGTCCGGCGTGGTGTTGAGGGCGCCGCAGTTCCAGCACTCGAACTCGCCCGGCAGCTCGTAGTGCGTGGTGGTCCAGAAGCCGCGGGGCTTGCCCCAGACCGCGCAGGTGGTGCCGCACCGCCAGCAGTCGAATTCGAAGTCCATGACGGCCAGCATGGCGGCCGCCGGGGACGTCCGGGGAGTGATCTACCGGACGTCCCCGGCCGGGGCGGTCAGTCGTCCGAGGGGGCGGCGGGCAGGGCCCACATGCCGCGCTCGGGCTGCTCCAGCTCGCCGTGCGCCTTCATCTCGGACAGGGTCGGCGCGATGTTCCGCACCTGGCGGCCGCCGTCCGCGTTCACCTTCGCCTGTAGGTCGTGCTTGTTCAGCGGGCCGTCGGCGAGGGCGGCGAGGATGCGGCTACGGGTCGACGGTGCGCCCTTGCCCTTGGACGGCGGCGGCATGAGACCGGCGCCCGGGGCGGTGGGGTCCATCGTCGGCCCGGCCGGGGACGGCGCGGGCGTCTGGCCGGGCGGGGTGAGGGGCGGCCCGGCAAGGTAGGCCGTGGACTCCGGGTCGACCCCGGCGGCCTCCAGGCCCTCCGCCAGGACGTGCGCGGCCGCCATGTCGTGCAGGGTGATCGGGCCGCCCCGGGCCGCGTAGGCGGGGCCCACGTAGTCCACGGAGGCGGCCTCCAGGCGGGCGGGCTCGCCCGGGCCGTACAGGTCCACGATGGCCGGGTCCAGGCCGTTGACGGGGACCGGCGAGCCGACCCGGAAGAACCGCATGAGCGCGGTCGGCCGGGGCGAGCCCAGGAGGTACGCCTGTCCGGCCGTGGAGGTGCCGGGCACCTCGTTGCCGGTCCGCTCGAACCGGGACCGCAGGACGGGCGGGCCGCTGCGCCTCGGGATCGGCACGAGGTCCGCGCCCAGGGGCAGGAGGCCGTCCGAGACGAGGGCGGCCATCATGTTGGACGACCAGCGCAGGAGGACGACGTCGCCCTCTTTGAGCATGGCGCGCAGGGTGTCCGAGCCGCCCAGCTCCTCGATGTGGCCGGCCTGCGCGGCGATGCTGATGCCGACGCCGACCGACCTGCCGAGACGGCCGATCTCCTTGATGAGGAACGCGGCCTCATCCCGGTACTGACTGCCCTCCTGGAGGAGCCGGTTCGCCTCGTCGATGCGGATGTTGACCAGCGGGTCCGGGTCGCCGATGACGAAGTACGACCGGCCCAGTGCGGCGTACCGCTCCGTGCGGTGCATGACCAGGCACAGCCCCGCGCGGAGCTGCATCATCGCCTCAAGCTCGGTGGTCGCCCTCCAGTCGACTTGCCCCCGGGCCTCCGGGACGGACTGGCCGCCCTTGAGGTCCGACAGCCAGGAGACGATCCGGGAGCGCTTCTCGGCGGCGAGGACCAGCTGTAGGGCGCGGGACTTGCCCGCGCCTGTGGTGCCGAACATCGCGCCGCGCTGCGCGCCCGAGCCGGGCTCGTACAGCCGCATCCGGGCCGCCATGCCGTCGTGGTGGCGGCCCACGGTGATGAACCCCTCGCGGTCCATCACCAGGTCCTCGGGGCGGGCGTAGCGCAGGTTCTCCAGCGGCGGCCGCCGGTACGCCGTGATCAGCGCCCGGGACAGGCCGTCAGTCTCCACGGCCACGCACGCCGGGTCCTTGCCCCCGAGCGCGGAGACCAGGGCGGCGTGGTTGTACGTGATCAGTTCGCCGGGCCGCCGGGCGACCTCGATCTCCACGAAGTCAGGGGCGCGCATCACTGGTCCTGGTCCTCCTGGTCGATGTGTCCGGCCCGGACGGCGACGACGGTCGTGCCGGGCATGGCGGTCGGGGCGATCTTCTGCGCCCACAGCTCCGCGAAGTCTTCGGGGCCGCCGGCCGCGACGGCGCCGACCCGCAGGCGGCGGTACCCGGCGCCCTTGCCCTTGACCGGGCCCACGGCGAACAGCTCCTCCTCGATGTCCATGAGGGCGGACAGCCGCGGAACGCTCACGGTCGGGACGGGCTGGCCGGGGACGTCGGCGACGATCCACGCGGCGAACTCCTTGGGGCCCACGGCGGCGATCCGCTCCAGGTGGGTCCCCGGGGCCGGACCGCCTTCCACGGCGGCGTGCGCGGCCCACCAGGACGCCAGGCGCTCCTCCAGGGAGCCGGTCAACTGGACGGCCGGGGCGCCCTGGACGGCGACGGCGTCGCCGATGTGCTCGTACACGGTGACGGCCGCCTCACCTCCGGCCGCCTCGGTCGCCCAGTCGCGGGCCTGCTTGGACGGGCGGAGCCACCAGGTGAGGGCGGTCCACCCGGCGGCCGCCAGGACCTCCCACCAGTGGACGCCCGGGGCGAACTGGAAGGCGATGGCCTCGGCAACGCAGGTGACGGCCGGGGCGGCGTACATGGTGCGCAGCCACCCGGGCGCCGCCTCCCCGGCCGGGGCCATGGACACCAGGTAGCCGCCCCCGGCGGCGATCCCAGCAGCGGGCAGGGCGGCGGCGGCAGCTTCGGGGACCACGAGGGAGGCCGCCAGGACGGCGGCCCCTCCCACGGTGCCCACGCGCCCGGCGGCGTCTCGGGTGTGTCCGACGACGGCGCGCACTCGGTCCAGCGGGGGCAGCGGCACGGCAGTGCCTCCTTCCTGGGGTCAGCGGTTGCGGTAGAAGTTCCGGTTCGCCATGGGGACCGTCATGGACGTCGCGGCGTCGTTGACGGCCCCGTAGTCGCCCTGGTGGGCGGCCTTGGCCTGGTCGAACATGACGCTCATCTCGTCCACGGTGTTGGCCATGCGCTGGGCGCGGGCGAGGGAGGCCCGCATTACCGTGGCGGCGTCGCGGTGCTCGCCGATGGTGTCCGGGTCGACGGAGAGCTTCGCGGCGAGGTCGGCGAGGTGGTCGACGCTCTTCGCACAGTCGCCGATGTACTTGTACGTCGACCGGACCCGGGCACCGACGCCCCGGAGGGCGAGGCCTGCGGCCGCGAGCTTGACCACCATCACCGTGAACTGGACGCCGTAGGCGGCCGCGCTGACAAAGTTTCCGCTCGCGGAGGTCAGGGCCCCCGTGTTGGTGCTGGAGGGGACGGGGGCGGCGCCCTGAGCGGGCGCGGGGAGGTTGTCCGACATGGTCAGGGGGCTCCTTATCCGTGGTACTCGGTCTCGGCCGGGGCGGCGTGCCCGTGGTCGCGGACGGTGTCGGCGAGGGGCTTGTGCCGGGCGGCGGCGTTCTTGCCCGCCGCGCTGATCGCCTCGGACGCGGCCGGGAGCGCCTTGGCGAGGGCGTCGGCGTCGGCCGCCAGGGCGCCGGCCTTCTCCTGGAGGCGGCAGGCGTACCGGTACAGGGCGCCCGGGATCTTGTAGTGGAGGCACGTGGCCTTGAGGGCTTCCATGTGGCCGACCAGCGCGCGGGCCGCCTTGGCGTCCTCGCGGGCGGTCTCCACGCGGGCGACGATCTCCTCCGCCGCGTCCTCGTCGGCGTCGAGCAGGTCGTAGATCGTCAGCTCACTCGCGCCGCTGTCGTACGAGGGGGCGGACATGGCGGCCACCCCGTCGGCGATCGCGGAGGAAGTGGCGGGCAGCTCGCTCACAGGCGTTGTCTCCTTACTGGCGGGGGCGGCCTCGGTGCGGGCCGCCGGGATCGGGATGGGGCCGGGCTCGACCAGCTCGGCCACGTCGACCAGGACCCACCCGCCGTCCACGCCGCGCAGCGGCTCCCACGCCTGTCCGGGCGGGGCGTCCGGCGGCGGGGTGTCGCCCTCGGCGACGACCAGCTCGGGCAGGTCGACGGTGGCGGTGTCGTCGTCCTCGCGGTCCACGACTACGACGTACGGGTCCGTCATGGCAGGGGGTGGGGTGAGGGGGCCGTAGCCGACCCACGGGCCGCCGCCCGGGCCGGGCCCCCAGGGCGAGGCTCCGGGGCCGCTGGAGGCCGCTCCGGTCCCCATGCCGGGTCCGGTGGGCGCCGGGCCCGGGCCGGTCGGTGTGGGGCCGCTGCTGGGCGCTGTAGGGCCTGCGGTGGGGCCGGTGCTCCCGGCGGCCGCCGCTGCGGCCGCGGCCTGCTGTCGGCGCTCCCAGCGCGCTTCGGCCCGGGCGGCGATCCGCTCCCACTGGACGCGGGACCAGCGGCGTGCGTGCCGGGCCCTCCGGTGGAGGTAGCGGCCGGTACGGCGGGCGGCCGTGGGCGTGTGCCGGGCGAGGTAGCGGCCGGTACGGCGGACCAGGCGGCCGCCGCCGCGCGCGGCGCGGAGAGTGGCCCGGCGGGTGAGGGCGCGGGCCCTCGCCGTCCGGGTGGCCGGCGTGGTGGCCGGGGTCCTGGTCGCCGGGCTCTTGGACCCGCCGCCCTTCCCCTTCCCGCCCTTCCCCTTCCCGCCCTTGCCCTTGCCCTTGCCCTTGCCGGTGCCCTTCGGGCTGGTCGACCCGGGCGAGGTGCCGGTGCCCTTGCCTCCCTTGGACCCCTTCGGCCCCTTGCCCTTCCCCTTGCCGCCCTTGCCGGACGACGGTCCCGAGCTGCCCGGCGACGAGCCGCCGCCGCTCCCGGTATCGCTGCCCTTCGGCTTGCGGCGCTTCGGACCCTTGGGGCCGCGCAGGGCCTTCCCGCTGCCGTCCCCGGACCCTCCGGAGTCGCCCCCGTTCTTGCGCTTGCGGCGGCTGGTCGGCGTCGACCCGGAGCCGCTGCCCGAGCTGGGCGACGTCCCCGACCCGGACCCGTTCCTGCGCTTGCTGCCCGGGCCGGTGCCGCCCTTCCCGCTGTGCGTCGCTGCGGGCGGCCTCGAGTTGCCCCCGCCGGGGCGGGTGGAGCCACCCGCGCCGCGCGAGCCGGACCCGGAGGAGCGGAACGTCGCCGGGGCGCGGCCTCCGCCGCTCCCGCCGCCGGACCGGCCGCCGCCACCGGAGCCGGTGCCGGCGCGTCCTCCGTTCCGCGTCGCGCGGCCGTACTCGGGACCGGAGGGCACCCGGCCGCCGCCCGTTCCGCCCGCCTTCGCCGCTGCCTTGGCGGCCTGCTCGCGCACCGTGCGGTGGTGCTCCGCCCGGGCCCGGCACCAGGAGGCGAACGCCACGGTGCCGCGCAGGCACGCAACGGTGATCGCGGAGGCCACCATCACCCCGAGCGTGGCGGCCTCGCGGGCGGTCATCCCGCCGTCCTGGTGGACGGTCACCGCCGGGTCCTGGTCGCCGTCCTGGTCCTCGTCGTCGGGGGCGAGGGCGGGCAGCGTCAGGGCCAGGGGCGGGGCGAGCTGGGCAGCCGCGAGGGCCGGGAACGCGGTCAAGAGATCGGATTCCGGTTCCGGGTCGGCGGGTGGCGCCGGGGGCGGGGTCGGCGGGGCGCTGGTCATGGTGCCGCCGCCGATGGGGGGCCGTAGTCCTCCGAGGGACGGAAACGGGATCACCCGGCCGTCCTCGTCGTCGCTGGACATGATCGTTAGCCCTCCTTCCGGTGGGTCGTGGGGGTTGACAGAGAGTGAGCGGCCGGGCGACCCTCGCGCGCGCACGTCGTGCGCGCGCCTTGGGGTCCGGCGAACCCGGGGGGCCGGGCTGAAGAAGAAGAAAAAGAACTCACCGTGCGTCACTCGCCGGGAGGGTGCGCTGTGTGTCGACGGCCCAGCGGTGCAGGGTCTCCGCGAGGCTCCGCCAGATCTGGTGATTGGGGTCCCGCCCCGCCGCCTTCGCGGCGGTGGAGCGGGCCAGGTCGTACATGACGGCCGCGAGCTGCTTCTCGTCGCTCGCGGCCGCCTGCCGGGCGTTCCAGAACTCGGCTTGGTTCCGCTTCGTCTGGTCGGCCGGACGGGTTGCGGTGGTCACCGGGCCTCCTTGAAGAGGTCGCCCCACGGGGTCACCGGGCGGGCCGGGGCGGTCTGCTCGTCGTCGTGGTCGCCGGGCTGCGCCGGGAGCATGGCCCGGCGGGCGGCGGCCGCCGCGACGTCGTTGGGGACGGTCCCGGCCGGGAGCGGTCGGCCAGCCTTTTGCAGCTCCTTCGCGGCCGCCTTCGCCGCGCGCTTCTGCGGCAGCTCGATGCACACCCGGCGGTAGTCGCCCTCCAGGGCCTTCCCGGCGGCGACGATCGCCCGGGCGTGCTTGGCCATGTCCCGCAGCGCGGAAGACACCTGCCAGGCGTGCCACTGGGCGGTGAGCTTGTTGTCGCCCTCGATGGGGTCGGCGACCAGGTCGGCGCGGACCTCGCGGGCGAGGGTCTCGAAGTCGTCCGCGTACCGGCGGAACAGCTCCCTGACCTGGTCGGAGTACGTCTTGACGCCCTGCTTGGTGAGCAGGGTGTCGCTGGTCCAGCGGTCAGCGCTCACTGGGCGCTCCTCTCGGGGTGGTGGTGCGGGGGGTGATCGGTGTGCGGGGCTGGCGGTCCCGCTGCCGCGCCCGGCCCCCTGGGGGCGGGTCGGGAACGGCGGAGGCATCGCCAGACGCGGTGAGGGGCGGCCCGGTGTGGGCCGCCCCTCGGTCGGTGCGGTGGGGTGTTTGTGCTGGTCAGCCGTCGTCACAGCCGCAGGAGCAGCCGGGGCCGGCGCACCGCCCGCAGTCCTGGCAGGCGGAGCAGGTCCGGCAGTGGCCACAGCCGCGGTTGTCCGGTGGCCAGCACCGGCACCCGGTGGGCTGCCACGGGTCGGCGGAGCCGAACAGCCCGAGCTGTCCGGGCACGTTCTCCTCCGGGGCCCTGCGCGGCGCGCGAGGCTTCACGCGGCCGGCCATCACATGTCCTCCGGGCGGTAGCCCTCGGCGAGGAGCTGCGCGGCGGCGGCCCGGTACTCCGAGGCCGTCGACACGGACACGCTGAACGCTTCGGCGACGTCGCTGATCGGCAGGTGCTCCGGGTGGCCCCCAGCCGTGAGGATCATCCGGGCGACCTTGCGGTGAGTGCGCTCCTTCGGCGAGAGCCGGGCGACGTCCTCGGCTTCGACCGCGCGGCGCTCGATTTCGGCGGCACGGGCCCGCGTTTCGGCGGCGACCCGCTCCATTTCGGCGGCGCGGGCCTCGGCTTCGGCACGGGCCTCCCGAGCGCGCTCCGTGGCGGTCCTGGCGGCCTCCTCGCGGGCCTCGGCTTCGGCGGCGCGGGCCCGCGTTTCGGCGGCGACCCGCTCCGTTTCGGCGGCGTCCTGATCAATTCCGGCGGCGCGCTTACGATCTTCGGCGGCGCGCAGTGCGGCGGCCGCCTCGCGGGCCTTCGCTTCGGCGACGGTGGCCGACTCGATCGCCTCCGTCTCGGCGCTCGCTGCGCGCTCCGCTGCGGCCACCTCGGCGGCCGCGACGACCTCGGCGCGGCTGGTCGACGCCTGGACCTCCGTACGGGCCGCCTGGACGGTCCCAGCGGCCTTGAGGCGGGCGACCTCGGCAAGGGCGGCCCTCTCAGCCTTGCGGGCCTCCTCGGCGGTCCTGGCGTCCTCCTCCGCCTCGCGGAGGGCCTGGGCACGCTTCTCGGCCTCCAAGGGCAGCGCCAGGGCCTCCGCGACGGTCAGGCCGTACCGGGCCATCGTGAGAGGCAGCAGGGCGTCTGACGGGGCCTTGCGGACGCTGCCGTATTCGCGCTCCAGCATCACGCGGTAGACGCGCAGCTCCTTGTCCAGGTCCACGGCCTCCGCGTAGGTGGCGACCGCCCACAGCTTCATGCGGCGCCAGAGGGCGAAGGTAGGGCCGGGAGCGAGGAACCAGCGGTTCAGCGGGACGCCCGGGCTGGTCGGGGCGTCGGGGCGGACGACCCTGTCAATGGCCGTCTTGCCGATCTCCACGACGGCGATGAACAGCACGGGGACGATGCCGTGCGCGAACGCGGCCACGTAGTCCACGGCGGTCCAGGCGCCGGCCTCGGGGGCGGCGCTCGCCGCGTTGAGGACGATGGTGGCCCCGGTCAGCAGCCACACGGGGAAGCGCACCCATCCGATGGGGCGGCGTAGCCAGGCCATCAGCAGGTCAAGGGCGATGAGCACCAGGATTCCGACGTCCACGCCGACCGTGAACAGGCGCCCCTTGGCGAGGGTGCGGAACCCCAGCCGCTCGTGCGCGAACGCGGCGACGTGCTCGAAGGAGAGGTAGAGGCCGATCCCGGCGAGCGTCAGGGCGGCTACGACGATCGCCGCGGCGGCGGTCGTCTGTCCTCGGCTGAGCCCCCCGGGGAGGCTCCAGCGGCGGGGGGTCGCCGAAGCGGTGGGCGACGTCTCCGGAACGGTGGACGGTGCCGCCGGAAGCCGATCTTGCGCGCTCGGAACGGCCGCGCGCGTCGTCGGAACGGTGGGGGCCGTGGCCGTCTTGGGCGGCGTCGCGGCGATGGTCATTTCGGGTGCCTCCTGGGCGGTCGTGGGGCGCGGCCGGAACGGCGGCGGGTGTCGTCGGAACGGCCCGCCCCGGGGGGGTGTCGGGGCGGGCCGTCCGGTCACCAGCCGCGCAGCCGGATCGCCCGGCGGCGGGCCTCCGGGTCGCGCGGGAGCGGCGGCATCGGGGTCGGCTCCGGAACGATGACCCGGCGGCGCCGCTGCGGCGGGATGCTGCGGGGCGGGAGGTCTCGGCGCTCAGGCACCGCGGCCTCCCCTGGGGCCGGCCGCGAGGTCGCGGGCGAGCTGGGCGTAGCCGAGCTGCACGGTGGCGTCCTCTGCAGCGAGGGCGGCGCGTTCGGCGGCCTGGAGGTGCGAGAGGGTCACGTCCACCAGGCGCTCGTGCGCCAGGTCCTCTGCCCAGTCGTGCGCGGGCTCGGGCTCGGGGAGGTGGGGGGTGGTCACCGCTTCCCTCCCGACCGGACGCGGCGCAGGGCCTCGTCCATGTCGGGGTCGGAGTCGGTGGGAACGGCGGGCCGGGGGTTGGTACGGTCGGTCATGCGCTTCGTCCTCCAGTGATTCGGTCGGGACGGAGCGGCACGGCCCCGAGGCGCTTTCCCCGTCTCGGGGCCGTGCCGCGTTCACGGGTGGCGCGGGCCGGGGAGGTCGGCGGCCGCGCGGTGCGTCGGGCACTGGCACGGCGGCCAGGGCGCGGCGAGGAGCTGCGCGAGCGGGTCGGCGGTCGCGGCGTCGTCGTGCGGCGCGGCGAGGGCGGCGGCGGCGCTGTAGGTGCGGCCGCCGTCGCGGCTGACGCGGATCGTGAGGACAGAGGCGCCCTCCGGGGCGCGGCGTCCGCCCCTCACGTCGGGCTCCCGGCCCGGATCACCTCGTCGCGGTGGGGGAAGGTGTGGCGGCCGTTCTCCAGGCGGACGGTCATCAGCCCGCCCGTGTGGACCTCCTCCACCCTGCCCATGTCGCCGGGGTGCGCGGTGTGCCCGAGGGCGGTCACCTCGGCGACCAGCTCCACGCAGTCGCCGCGTACGTACGTCGTCATTCGGTCCTCCTGATCCACAGAGACGGCCCCCGGCGGATGCCGGGGGCCGGTGGGGGTGGTGCTGGTCTGGTCAGGCCGCGAGCTGCGCCGGGGCATCAGCGGCGGCGGCCGGGAAGGTGACGACGGCGGCGGCGGCCGCCGTGATCCGCAGCGAGGGGGCGCAGGTCCTCATGGGGACCGGCCCGATCAGCCGCTTGTAGGTGGCGCGGATGCTGTCCAGGTCCGGGGTCTGCCGGGAGGACGGGACCCGCTCCACGACCCACCCGCCGTAGCGCCCGGCGGGGAGGCGGTCCAGGATCTTGCGAGCCTTGCGCTTGCCCCAGTCCCCGGCGCGGGCCCGGTCACAGGCGGCGGCGTAGTCGGCGGCCGCCTCCTCGATCACCTCGGGCGTCGGCATCTCGTCGGGGCCGAAGACGTCGGCCGGGTCGGGCGCCGTCTCGTCGGAGCGGGAGCGGACCAGGGCGGCCGGGGCGGTGATGCTGCTGCGGGCCTCCTGGTGCTGGTGCTGATGGTGCTGATGGTGCGAGGCCCCGAGGCACTTCCCCTGCCTCGGAGGCCACGGTGCCGAGTGGTCGCCGCTCCGGCACGCCGCGCGGCGCGCGAGGCGCTACACGAGGTGCTGGACGGCGACGGCTCGGAGCCGTCGGTACCGGTCTTCACCTGCTTGTTTCCGACCCCCCACACGCTCGGGGGCAGCAGGTCCACGGGTTGCCGGTGTGTTCCCTGATGTGAAGTTCTCAAGATCCAGACGCTTCCTTTCGGCCGCCATCACGCGCTGCCGTCCGGGCGTTGCTGCAGGGCCAGGCCCCCTACTTCTTACTGCCTCTACAAATTAGAGTTTATGGGTAGGCAGAGTCAAGCAATGCGCCTCTACGAAAAGGAGCCAGCAGGTGATTGCACGGACCCCCACGTGGGACCATGCGCCCATGCCGCGACCGAAGACGGGGGAGACCCCCAAGCGCAACATCCGCATCCCCGACGCCCTGTGGGACCCGGCCATGGGCAAGGCCAAAGACGAGGGGCGCACCATCGCGTCGGTCATCCACAGCGCCCTCGGTCGGTACATCGCCGACCCGGGAGATGACGCCCCCACTGGGGACCCGTGGGAGCTGGTCAACCACGTCATGCGGCAGCACACGGGAGGCCAGGTCGGGCCGACCACGGATCTGCGAACGGCCGTGGACGCCGCCGCAGATCTGCTGCGCTCCCTCGGCATCCGTCCGGTCCAGCAGGAGCGGTGAGCCGCTACCTGATGCACTGCCAGGCATCGCCCCGCACTCCCTTCCGTCGGGTGGGTGGTCAGCACGACCAAAGCGCGGGGCAGCGGTGTGACGGGACCGTGAATCCCGATCACTCACAGATCACAGCGATGCACAGGGGGAACGATGACCAGCGAGCCGGCCGAGGCGTTTGTCGCGGAGTTGAAGCGCTGGCGTGACGTCCGCGGCTTCTCCCAGTCCGCCCTCGCCAGCCGCGTCGGCTACACGCCGTCGTACGTGTCCAAGGTCGAGGGCGGGCAGCTGACACCGTCCGCATCGTTCGCCCGCCAGGCCGACGACGTGCTACGCGCCGGCGGCGCCATCGTCCGCGCGTTCCGTGACCTCGAGGCCGTAGGCCGCACCGAGGTCGTGCCCCACCAGGCAGGCCCTGACGAGCCGCAGGCGGCCAGCCTGCTCGTCGAACACGAGGACACGACCCTGCACTACGACGGGAGCATCTACCGGGCCACACAGCGGCGCAGGCTCCGCAACGACAGCCCCGACCCGGTCACCCGCTACCTGATCCGCATTAGCGTGGACCGCTACCCCGGCAACCCCGAACACTCCAACCAGCACTACCGGCAATACCCGCTCACCTGGGACGAGATCGGGCTACAGGCCAGCCTCGACGGCGAGCCGCTCACCTGGCGGGTCAAGCACGACCGCGACGCGTTCAAGGAACTGTGGCTGCTGCTTGAGAACGAGCACGGCCAGTACCCGCTCTACCCGGGCGAGTCGGCGTGGCTGGAGTACACGTACACCGTCGGCGACGACAAGTGGGGCTCGTGGTTCCAGCGCGCGGTGCGTCTGCCCACGCGCCGGATGAGCGTCCGCCTGGACTTCCCCGCTGAGCTGGACCCGACGGTGTGGGGGACGGAGACGACGATGACCGCAGCCTCGCTGCCGTTCCGCACCGCGATCCGCCGTACCGAGGAGAACGGCCGACGCATTTACAGCTGGTCGACCGCTGATCCGCCCCTGCACGCCCGCTACAGGCTTGAGTGGAAGTTCCGCGCCCGGCCCGACACGGAGGAGACCCCGCCCGCCATGCAGACCGCCAGCGACAGGATGCGCGCCATTGGCATCGTCCAGGACGGCGACCCGATTCTGACCAAGACCGCACGCCCGCTCACCCTGCCCATCGAGGCCGAGGACGCGCGCCGCGTCGTCGCCGAGCTGGTCTCCGCCGCCGAACGCGCCGCCACCGTCCACGTCTTCGGCAAGGGCATGGGCGTCGCCGCCCCTCAGATCGGCATTGACCGGGCCGCCGCCATTGTCCGCTCGCCCGAAGGCGAGTTGATCACCCTGTTCAACCCGCGGATCGTTGAGGCGTCCCCGGAGACGGATGAACAGTACGAGGGGTGCCTGTCGTTCTTCGACGTGCGGGGGAAGGTGCCGCGACCGCTCGCGATCAGTGTCGAGCACCAGGACATCGACGGCACCGAGCGCATCACGATCTTCGAGCGCGGCATGGCCCGGCTCGTCGCCCATGAGGTCGACCACCTGCACGGCGTGCTGTACCGATCGCGTATGCGCGGCGGTGTCCAGCCCATCCCTGTCTCGGAGTACCGCGGCACCGGCAGCAGTTGGCACTACGGCGGGCAGCGATAAATCAGCATTGCGCTCTCGGATCGCCGATGCCATGGGCCCCTGGGGCAGCGGGAAGCTGTACCGGCACTGGAGGATTGCGGCGGCGGCCAACTCGGCCGCGCGGCCCGTTCCGCCGGCGAACTCGGCGGCCAGGACGCCTACCTCCTCCAAGGGCACGGCACTGTGCATGCCCCGGCACTGGTCGTGGTAGTCGATCGTCGTCACTGTTGCGCCCCTGTCTCCTGCTGCTCCTGAGCGAGGGCAGCCAGGGCCTCCAGCTCGAACGCGGTGACGCGCCCACACGGCCACGGGTTCCAACAGTGCCCCGGCGGGGCCGGCCGGAGGTTTACCTCGTACCCGCCTCCCGTGACGCGCTCCACGGCCGCGGCCTGGTGGTCCGCGCACGCGTAGATCACGCCGTGATGCGTTCCGAGCTTCCCGGGTCCCGGGGTGTTGGCCTCCACGATCAGCGAGGCCCCGGCGCCGCACTCCCAACCCGTGTGGCCGTCGGCCGATGCCGTCTCCGGGTTGCTGCGCAGTTCCTCGGCGTAGCGAACGGTGGCCTCCTTCACGATTGCCCGGGGCTCCGTGCTGCCACGCTGCTCTCCCACGTCGGCCGCGGCTGACGCCTCGTCGTCGCCTCGCTCGCACAGGGCGAGCACGGCCGCGTGCGCGTCAGCATCCAGCCCAAGCGGCCTGATGCTGTCGGCCGCGTTCCGCAGCCACAGGTTCCGCTGCCCCTGCGCCCAGGCGCGCAGCAGCCCCCGGGCCTCGTCCGGCTCGATGTCCAGCGCGCGGGCCACCTCGTCCCAGGACGCCCCCAGCAGCAGCGCCTCGTGGACCCGCGTGCCGCGCCCTTGCTCAACGTCCCGGCGGATGGACTCCCGCAGGGCGAGCACGGCCAGGGCGTCGTCCGCGGTCCCGCGCTCCACCTCGTACGGAAACGTGTCGGGCAGCGCGTTGTTCATCAGCCGGTCCGCATGAACGGCGTGCTTCTCCACCTGCCACGCCAGCGGCGTGGCGGCCGGCACCTGGTCCGGCTCCCGGACCTCCAGCGCGTTCCAGCGGGTGTGTTCGTCGGTCGTCATCTCGGTTTCCTCATAGTGATGGTTTGTGTGGCCGTGGGCGGGCCTGTGATGGCGTGGTGGGCCCTAAGCCACAGGGGCCGGGTTCGCCCGTATGCGCGCCACAGGGCGCGGCCCCGGGTCGAACCCCGTGGGGCTAGAACGGAGCTCCGGTGAGTGCGGCGTGCTTGGCCGCTGCCTGCTGCTCGCGCCAGGCCCGGTACTCGCTGTTGGGAGGTGCGGGCTGGTTGGCGGCGTCGTCTTGGTCGTGCTCGTCAATGCCGTCGTCCTGGTCGTCGGCGACCAGGACCGGGACGGTTACGGGGCACTGCGCTGGGGTGCTGGTCGTCTGCGGGTTGCGCTCCCGCCAGCCGTACATGTGCTTGGCCACCTGGTGCTCCAGCTTGTTGCCCCACACCCCGGCGTGCCCGAGTCGGGTCCGGAGAAGGCGCTCCTCGTCGGCGCGGGCGGTCTCCCACTCCTCGGCAGCGGCGTGTGCGGCGGCGTGCGCCTGACTCTCGGCCTCCAACCGCGCCCGGAGCTCAGCGGTGGCCTGGCGTGCCGCACGCTCCTCGGCGTGCCGCTCCCGGCAGACCGGGCACGGCGTACCGTCGGTGCCGATGATCTCGCCGTCCTCGCACGAGAGGTCTGAGCAGTCCTGAGCAAGGATCGCGGCGGCGAGCCACGAGGACGGGTTCCTGATCGGCTGGACGCCGGGGGCGTCGTCGGTGGGGGTGTATCCGGCGGCGGAGCGCTCTTCGGCGTTCTCGCCGTACCAGCGGCGGTTGATGCGGGCGACGACCTGGTCCGCGGTGCGGCGCGGGATGCCGTGGCCCTCGTTTCCGGTCAGCAAGTCGTTGATCGCCCGGTGAAGGCCCGCGTAGAGCCGCGTGCCGGGGTTGGCGACGGCGGCCGGGATGGCTGCCCGCACCTGGTCAAAGCCGGGGGCCTCACGACGCGGGGTGGTCGTGGTCGTCCGGGGCCTCGGAGAGCGGGTGGTGTTGCACTGAGCAGAGAGGTCGCTTCCTGACGCGGCGGAGCCGCTGCCGGCCTGGCCGTTTTCCCCCGGCGCCTTACTCCTCACGCCCGCACGCGCGAAACCACCTGCATCTTGGCCTACGGCGTCAGCCACCGATTCCCCAGCAGTTGAAGAGGCAGAAGGGAAAGGGGAGCAGTACGGGACTGGTTCTTCGAGGTCGCCCCCCGGGTCCTGGTTGGAATCCTGACCAGCTCGGTTGGAATCCTGACCAGCTCGGTTGGAATTCCGACCAGCGTCGTCCTGGTCGGAATCCTGACCAGCCGCGGTCGTCGTCGCCTTGGCTGCTGCGCGGGAGGCGTCACGCTCCGCTGCCTCACGGGCGGCTTGTTCTGCCTCCGGACGGACAGATGAGAGCTTCTCCTCGGTGTTCGGCCACGTGGGCCGGAAGCCGTTCGCAGGCTGATCGTGGATCTTGATACGGAGCGGGCGGCCCTGTGCCTTCCCCCCGGACGAGGTGGTGACCGGCCCCCCCTCGGGCGTGGTGACCAGTCCCACGGCCGACAGATGCCGTAGCAGTTCACGGACGCGGCTGAGGCTGGACGGCTTCTTGTTCGGCCCCGGGATGAGCTTGCACAGCTCGGCCAGCGTCAGGACCCGTACGCGGTTCTTGACGCCCTTTCCCTCGAACACCAAGGAGCGCAGGATCAGGTAGCCGCGCACGTCGGGGTCGCGGAGGTCGTCGCACAGAGCGATCCAGTCGCGGACGTACGTGCCGTAGAACGGGTTGCGGTCCGGCCCGTGCAGCTCGGCGAGCTGTTCGGCGGCGTGTGCCTCGCTCATCGGGCACCCCCGGCGAGGAAGACACCGGCCGTGGCGGCGGTACAGGCGGGCAAGTGCGTCATGCTGGGGCCTCCAGTAGGAAGCCGCTCGGCCTAGCCCCCAGGCCCCCGGAGACAAGGGGCCGAGCGGTGTTCACACCGGCGGCCCAAAACCAGCCCGGATCGTGGGCGCGAGCCACGGGGCCCGCTAGGGTGTGGCGCACAGAAGGTGCTCCTGTGGAGTGCTGAGATAGGCCCGGCGACTGTGAGAGGGAGCTGGGCCTTTCGCATGTCTGCGTGCAGTTAGGCGGCATCGATGTCCGCCTCGGAGGCCGCGCGTTGCGCGACCTTGGCCAGGGCGGGCCGGAAGATCGCGCGCAGCTCGGCGATCTCCGCCCCGGTGAGTGGTGGCCGGGACGCGACGAATTCGGCGATGAACGCCTCGACGTCCTGCCCTTCGGAGGGTGAGCACCAGCCGTCCGGGGTGACGTTCACGCGACGGCCGCCTTCAAGGCCGTAAGCGCTTCGACGTACCGGGCCAGCTGCGCCTTGCGGGGGTAGCGGTCTCCCGCCTCCCACGCGGTGATGGCCTGGCGCGAAACCCCCACGATGTCGGCGATGTCCTGCTGCGAGAGGCCGGCGGCCTCCCGGATGCTGCGCCGCTGCTCAGGCTCCGGGAGGTCATGTCGGAGACGCATGCGCGAGTTGATCCGCGCAGTGATAGTGGCGGTCATGTGGCCATGTTGCAGCATGGTGAATAATGAAGTCAACCAGGCTCCAACATGGTGAGTTGCCTATTCAGGGTTTGCTTACAACTCACCACGTAGTGATCGTGGGACCATGTCCACCGCGCCTCGCCCCGATGACGTCCTCCGCGCAGCGGAAAACGCCTATACCGGCCTCCCCATCACCCTCGGCGAACCCGCTGACGCTGAGACCCGGCCCTTCTCGTACGACGACGGGGCCGTAACTGTCACCGGTGCGGCGCGCCTGTCAGGCCGAAGCGTTCGCCTCACCCGTCTTGAGGTCCGCCCCAACGACCCGGCCGGGGCACTCAGCGCGGTCCAGGTGAAGAACCTCCCGTTCGGGCGCATCGTGAGTTCCCTACAGACGCTCCTCGCACTCGAAGAGGCACGGCGCAGAGGAACGCAGCCTCCGGCGGCGGAGCCCTTGGCCCCACGCCAGGAACCCGTGCTCCCTCGTCGGGGCGGGCGCCCCCTCATCACTGATGACCTGCTGCGGCAACTCGCAGAGGCATACCTGGAGGAGACCGCCGAGGAGAAACCGGCCGGCGCCCTAAGGCGAGTCGCGGCACGGTTCGACCGCCCGACGGAGACCATCCGCACATGGCTCGCCCGAGCCCGCAAAGAGGGATGGCTTGCCCCCGCCGTGAAAGGCCGCGCCGGAGGCGAACCCGGGCCCAAGCTGCTCGTGTACCGCATGGCCCACGCCTCCGGCGTAGCCGCCCCCGAGGTGGGAGTGCACATCCCGGACGACGAGACCGACGCACAGAGGGAAGCACGTGAGCAGCGCATGTACGACTTCGCCGAGGAGGCCGGCAGGCTCTGGGAAGACCTCAGAGGGCCCGGCAGTAAATGATCCGACACTGGTCACGAATCCTGGGAGTGAACGTGACATCGTCTATCACGACCCCGCTGTGGTCGTGAAGGCCAACGTGGCGTTTTCGGAAGGGTGTCGATTTCTCGGCGGAGGCGTCTTCCTCTGAAATCCCTCAAGTAGCACATGAGTTGATGCCCGGGTGACGACCATGCCGATATGACGAATCCTGAGTGGTTTCCCCTGGCCACAGCGGTCGCCACGGCGCTAGCCGCCTTAGTCGCGGCCGTGGTCGCCCTCCGATCGGCAGATCTGTCCTCGCGTACGACGTTTCAGTCGTCGTACACCAAGGACCGGTTGGACGTGGTGGGCCGGTTTCTGGACTCTGTGGATGCGGTGCTGGACGATCCCACGCCGGACACGCGCGCCAGGGTGAAGTCGGAGTTCCTGCGGGTACGGGTCGTATTCCACCCCGGGGGCCCTCCGGTCCACATTGCGAAGCGGATCACGGCCGCGGTCGAGAACCTCGCGGGGAAAGACGCGCTCAAGCCGTCCGAGGAGGAGCGGATGCTTCACAAGCTGCGCGATGACGTGCAGCGCGAAACGGCGATGATCGAAGAGCGCGGTGACGATGCCGAGCCGGCGCTGGGGTGGGTACTGGAGGAGGTGATGAAGCTCCGGGCTGAGGACGACCAGGCGGTGAAGGACGGAAAGCGGGAGTCGGACAGGGAACAGGAACTGCACATGATCGAGAGCGATCTGGTAGGGCTGGGAAAGCCCGACTGGCTCCAAGTGGGGGTGGCATTGGGGTCGGCGCAGCGCCGGGAGATGCTCGGGAAGCTGAGGCAGCGCGATCAAGAGGCGCGCAACGCCATGGACGCAGGCCGTGAGGAGTTCGTGACGGCTGCGGGGGATTGGCTGGCCGGTCCTCCCCCTCTGGACGGCCCTCGAGGCACTGTTCGCGTCCTGCCCGACACAAGGTGGCATTGCCGCCTGCGACTGCTACGCAGCCGTTCTTGAGCACCTGGCACCAATACAGTCCCTGAGCCCCCCGCCGGAGTCGCCAACAGTGTCGTAAATGATCCTGCCGGCCCTTGCGGCATCCGCGTGCTCAGTCGCCCGTCCGCGCCCAGTGGAGCTGAATGGTGGTCTGGTCGAACCCAGGGCCGCGCCGCGCTACGGGATGCACCTTCAACCGCAGGCCCAGGCCGTCCAGGACCCGCCGCTGCTGCGGCACCTCGAGCGCTTCCCACGTCTCCTCCGACCGAGGCCCCACAAGGCCGTCGAAAGCGTCGAGGTCGAAGGCCGGCCGCAGCCGCCGGGCCTCGTTCTGCGCGTCCGTGATCTGCTTCGCCAGCTTCGCCGTGATACGCCGCAACTGCTCACGGGTGATGATCCCGTCCGCGTAGTCGTCCGCCGCCGCCTCCTGGCGCGCCTTCAACCCCTCCGCCCGCTCAAGCGCCGCCAGGGCCGCCGAGTCGTCTCCGCGGAAGACCTCGGCCGCCTCGGGCCGCGACAGCACCGCCACAACTACCCGCCCCACGTAGCGGTCGAGCGCTTCCTCGTTCCGGCCAACGCAGCCGCGCGCGTCGCAGACGTACGTCGGCTGCTTCCTGCCCCGGGACGCGTTCCCCTTCAGCGCAACCCGGAGCACCGACCCGCACGGCCCGCACGTGGCGACCTCGCCCCACGTCAGCAGGTGCTTCCGCGCCCCCGGCAGTTCCCGCACCACGGCCCGTTCCGCGAACAGGTTCCGCAGCTGTGCGTACTGCTCGTCCGTGATGAGCGCCGGCCATGCTGCCTTGTACTCCACGCCTTGATGCACGCGGAGCGCCACGTTCGCCGGCCGCAGCGCGAGCTTCTTCACGCTGGTCTTGTTCCACAGCGACCCGTTCTCGTTCTGCCCGACCGCCCGCCGCTTGAGCTGCATCCCGGCACCGGGCGATGGCACACCACGCTCGTTCAGGTCAGCCGTGATGCCGATGAGACTGCCGCCAGCCAGCAGGCGGGTGACGATCTCCCGGACAATGCCGGCCTGTACCGGGTCCTCGACGTCATGGAATCCGCTCACCTGGCCTCGCGTGTCGTACACGTACTGACGCCGCCACCCGTACGCCACGGCGCCGTTCGCCCGGCCCTCCTGGGCGCGCTCCAGGGCGGCCCGAGCCACCCGCTCACTCTTCACCTCGGACTCGGCGGTGTCGGACTCGCCGAGGTTGGCGAGCTGCGACCGGTCCGACGCCTTCGCCATGTTGAACAGGCCGCCCGACTCGAACGCGACCCAGCACCCCGCGTGCCGCAAGTCCTCGATCGCCTGTGCGCGCTCAACACGGCGCCGCCACACGCGCGACGGGTGGTAGCCCGCGACGATGACCCGGACACCGGGTTCGCGGGCGGCCTCGATGGCGTCGGCCATCAGCCGGTCGTACTCGGGGCGTTCCTCGCCCGAGTGGGCGGAGACGTCGTTCTCGATGTACTCGCCGCCAACCTCCCAGCCGTTCTCCTCGGAGAACGTGCGCAGGTCGCTCATCTGCCGGTTGACGCCCCGTCGGCGGTCGCGGGGGTCCTCGGAGATCCGCGCGTACAAGAAGACGAGGGTACGGCGCGGGAGCGTCTTAGTGTTCACGGTAGAGAACCCTAGGAGTTCCCCGGTGGTGTGGGCAACACCCACAAGGACCCGAAGGCGTTCGCCAGTCTCATTCACGACGTCGAGACCAAGATCTTCGACGTGCTTCCGGACGAGACGTGGGTCTACCCGGGGCACGGCAACGACACGTCCCTGGGCGCGGAGCGCCCGCAGCTGCCGGAGTGGCACGCGCGCGGGTGGTGATGGACCGCGCGGGGCGCGAGAGCGTGGAGGGGTGAGCCGCGCACACTCCGCGTGTGAAGCGTTCGCACACACCGGCGTCGCACATGCCCTCGCTTCTGCCCTGGGGTGCGCGTGCGGCGGATCGTGGATGCGGGACGGCTGCAAGGGTCGTCCCTGGGTCGGCGGGGCTTGCACGGAACGGCTCATGCTTCCGCCTGCCCCGCCCCCGCCAGCGCCGCGATCCGCTCCACACCGAACACGTATCCCTGCACCCCGCAGCCCGCGATGACCCCGTCGGCGCGCAGCGAGACGTAGGAGTGATGCCGGAACGACTCGCGCCGGTGGATGTTGGAGATGTGGACCTCCACCACGGGCATGCCGTCACAGGCGTTGAGCGCGTCCAGGATGGCGACGGAGGTGTGCGAATAGGCGCCCGGATTGATCACGATGCCGCAGTGGTTCAGCCGCGCCTCGTGGATCCAGTCGACGAGCTCGCCCTCGTGGTTGGACTGGCGGAAGTCGACCGTGCCGCCGTGCGCGGCCGCCGCCTTGACGCACAGGGCCTCGACGTCGGCGAGGGTGTCGGAACCGTAGATCTCCGGCTGGCGCCGGCCCAGCAGGTTCAGATTGGGGCCGTTGAGGATCATGATCGGGGCGTGGGCCAGGGTGCGGGGCACGGTTCCTCCGGTCCGGTCAGGGTCGGGCGGCCCGTGAGGACCGCTGCTCACAGCCGGTTTATCACGGTGCGCCGACAGCCCGCCGGGCCGTAGCCTCCCGGCATGACGAGCCCGACCTACCCGCCCAAGCCGTCCGCCGGCGACCGCATTGCCGTGATCTCGCCCAGCTCCGGCCTGCCGGGCCTCTTCCCGCTCCCCTACGAGCTGGGCCTGGGGCGGCTGCGCACGGAGTACGGCTTGGAGCCGGTCGAGTATCCGGCGACCCGCAGGATGGGCTCCACGCCACAGGAGCGGGCCGACGACATCCACGCCGCCTTCGCCGACCCGGACATCAAGGCGGTCATCGCGTCGATCGGCGGGGACGACCAGATCACCGTGCTGCCGTACCTGGACCGGGACTTGATCCGGGCGAACCCGAAGCCGTTCTTCGGTATGAGCGACAACACCAACCTGCTCGCGTTCCTGCGCACCTGCGGCATCGTCGGCTTCCACGGCGGGAGCGTCATGGGCGAGCGTCACGGTGGGTAGTTGACGCGGCATGCACGACGTACGCACGGTAAAGGCACCCTCCATGCCGCGCCTCGCGGCCGCCTCGCTCGCCGGCACAGCCATCGAGTTCTACGACTTCTTCGTCTACGGGACCGCGGCGGCCCTCATCCTGGGGCCGCTGTTCTTCCCGACGTTCTCACCGGTGGCGGGGACACTGGCCGCGTTCGCCACTTTCGGCGTGGGCTTCGTGGCCCGGCCACTGGGGTCGGTGCTGTTCGGCCACATCGGGGACCGGCACGGGCGGCGGCCGGTCCTGATCGCCTCCCTGCTGCTGACCGGTGCCTCCACGGTCGCGGTCGGCTGCGTGCCGACGTACGACGCGATCGGCGTCCTCGCTCCCCTGCTGCTCCTGGTGTTGCGGTTCCTCCAGGGGCTGGGGCTCGGCGGGGAGTGGGGCGGGGCGGTGCTGCTGGCCGTGGAGCACGCGCCCGCGGAACGGCGCGCCCTGTGGTCGAGCTTCCCGCAGGTCGGGCCCGCGCTGGGGTTCCTGCTCGCCAACGGTGTGGTGCTGGGGCTGTCCTCGGCGCTTACCGAGGCACAGTTCGTCGCGTGGGGGTGGCGGGTTCCGTTCTGGGCGGCGGGAGTGCTGGCCGTGGCGGGACTGTGGCTGCGCTCGTCGCTCACCGAGAGCCCCCGCTTCCTCGAGATCGACGACCACGCGCGCGTGCCGCTCGCCGAGGTCGTCCGCCACCACTGGCGTCTCCTCCTGCTGACCGGCGGGGGCCTCGCGATCGGCTATGCCATCTTCTACGCCGTGACGACCTGGTCCCTGGCCTACGGCACGGAACGGCTCGGGGTGAGCCGGAGCGTCATGCTGACCTGCATCATGGGCGCGGTGCTGGTCAAGGGCGCGCTCACGCCGCTGATGGCGCTGCTCGGTGACCGCTACGGCCGGCGGCCCCTGTGCCTGGCCGGGTGTGCGGCCGCCGCCCTGTGGATGTTCCCCATGGTCGCGCTCCTCGCCACGGGCGCGCCGCTGCCGATGTTCCTCGGCTTCCTCGGGGCGATGGTCGCGTTCATCATGATGTTCTCCGTGATCGCCGCGTATCTGCCGGAGCTGTACGAGCCGCGGGTGCGCTGCACGGGCGCCGCCGTCGGCTACAACCTCGGTGGCGTCCTCGGTGGCGCGCTCACGCCGATCGTGGCGACGGCGCTGGCCGAGCAGGGCGGGCGGGTGCCGTGGGGTGTGGCGGCGTATCTGACGGTGATCGCGCTGGTCAGCCTGGGGTGCTTCGCGTCGTTGCCGGAGACACGGCCGGTGCGGGTGGGGGCGGCCGCGGAGGCTGCTTCGGGGTGACGCGGGGGCGGCGGTGACCTGGGCGATGCGGGCCCGGCTTGCTGGTCGTGAGCGTCGGCAGCACCGTGTGGCCAGGGTGGCGACGGTCGCGAGTGCGGCGCCGGTGCCCTCTGGGTCGAAGACGGCCGCGCCGAACCGCAGTGAGGCGACCAGCAGGCACAGGCCGACGATGCCGTTGCAGGTGATCATCACGGCCGCGAAGATCGTGTCCCGGGCCGGGGTCGCCCCCTTGTCCCCGTCATCGATCATCAGGGTGACGATGAGGGCGGCCTCGAATGATCGTGACCGCGACGGCGAGAACGAGCGAGCCGAACGGTTCACCCACCCGGTGGGCCACCACCTCAGCGTGGTGCACGCGGCCAGGACGGCGCCCACGAGGACCAGGGTCACCAGTGCGACGACCGCCGCCGGCAGATCCCGACCCCAGGTGAAGACCGGCAGCACGGCAGCGAGCAGCGGCACCAGGGTCGTCCACTGTGCCGTGAGCGGCCTGCGCCGAACGATCACGCGGTGATCGTCGCAGAGGGGAAGGGGCTCGGCCTCGCCCGCCCGGTCCAGCCCGAGTCACGCCGGTTCGTGGCGGACGCCTCGCACGAGCTGCGCACCCCGCACTCCGGTCGCGCCAGGCTCCGGCGCGCGCTGCCGGGCTACTTGAGGTCACGCACGTCCACGACGTCGCAGTTGGTGAAGACCCGCTCGCCGTTGCTGAGCGTGTCCAGCCGCTGCGCCATCCTGCTGGTCTCGGGGTCGTCGCTGTTGCGCATGGCCTCCTCGTACGACTCGAACTCGATCAGCGCCAGGTAGCGGTTGGGCCTGTCCCGGTCCCTGAGCAGCATGCTGTGGGTGGGGCCGCCCGTCCTCTCGGCGTTGCGCCGCCCCGCCTCGATCACCTGCTGCATCTCCTCCAGGCGCTCGGTCTCGAAGTCGATGATCTGTACGAACTTCATGGCACCTCCAGCCGGACACGGCGTCCCCGGGCCGGGGAACGCGCTCAGGACCAAGCAAGCACCGGGAGCGGTGGTCGGCAATTCGCCGACCACCGCTCCCGGTGATGGTTGTTCCTCCGTCCGACGCGGTCAGACGTCGACGCTGTCCTTGGCAGCGCCTCCGCTGCTGTCCTGCGCCGCCTCGACCGCCGCCTGCTTCTTGGAGGCTCGCAGGCTGGTGATCGTGGTGACGATCAGGACGGTGCAGATCACGCCGAGCGACACCGGAATGCTGATCTCGGGGACGTGTACCCCGGACTCGTGCAGCGCGTGCAGCACCAACTTCACGCCGATGAAGCCGAGGATGATCGACAAGCCGTAGCTGAGGTGGACCAGCTTCCTCAGCAGGCCGCCTATGAGGAAGTACAGCTGGCGCAGACCCATCAGGGCGAACGCGTTCGCCGTGAAGACGATGTACGGGTCCTGGGTCAGGCCGAAGATCGCGGGGATGGAGTCGAGGGCGAAGAGGACGTCGGTGGTGCCGATCGCGAGCATCACGACCAGCATCGGGGTCATGACCCGCTTGCCGTTCTCCTGGATCCACAGCTTGGTGCCGTGGTAGCGGTCGGCCACGCCGAAGCGGCGCTCGGCGGCCTTGAGCAGCTTGTTCTCCTCCCACTCCTCGTCCTCCTCGTCCGCCCGGGCCTCCTGGATGAGCTTCCAGGCGGTCCAGATCAGGAAGGCGCCGAAGAGGTAGAACACCCAGGAGAAGCTGGCGAGGATCGCGGCACCGGCGGCGATGAAGATCGCACGCAGGACCAGGGCGATGAGCACACCGATCAGCAGCACCCGCTGCTGGTACTGCGACGGCACCGCGAACTTCGCCATGATCAGGACGAAGACGAAGAGGTTGTCGACGCTCAGCGACTTCTCGGTGATGAAGCCCGCGAAGAACTCACCGGCCGGCTGGCCCCCGGCGAACACGAGCAGGCCGAGTCCGAAGAGGGCGGCCAGGACGATCCAAACGACCGTCCAGATTCCGGCTTCCTTGATCGATACGTCGTGCGGCTTGCGGCCGATGAAGAAGTCGACCGCGATGAGGGCGACGAGCCCCACGATCGTCAGGACCCATAGGGTCACGGAAACATCCACTGCGCCTCCGGCAGTCGTAACTGGCACATGTCAGCGTCGTCGCTGCCGGAGGTCTCTTCCACCCAAGGATGGGCCGACGCCCCGGGATCTGGCCTGATCCGTATTGACGGGCACGTCGCAGCAGACAGGGAGTACTCCCCTCCGTGCCGACAACAGTACCCAATCACCAAGAACAGGTAAAGCGCTTGGCAAAAGAAAGACCAAAACCCCAGCTCAGATGGCTTTACGAGTACTTGGTACGGGCGGCTGCGACCTGGGGGAGCACCTGGAGGAGGATCTGGCTGCCGGGGGGCACCAGCGACGGCTCGTACGTCCAGGCGTGACCGACCCAGGGGTCGGCGAGGTGATCGTCCGCCACCGGGGTCAGTCGCAACAGCGAACGCCACAGCGGGTCGAGCAAGGGCCCGTAACCCGAGGACTCCTCGCGGTCCGCGACCATCATCAGGTGAACGCCGAAGGCCGGGCCCTCGTCGGCGAGGTAGCGCAGCTGGTTCACGGCGCGGTCGTCGAAGCCGTGCGGGAAGTCGTTGACGATCAGCAGCTGCTGCGAGGTGTCGAAGCCGGGCGGGAGGGCGTCGGCCGCGCCGCCGCGGATCGCCATCTGCACCAGGTCGACCCGCTGGGTGAGCCGGCCCAGCACGTCGGCCACCCCGGCGGCGCCGAGGGCGGCCGGGGCCGCGAGCACGCCGGTCCGCACGAGGGGGGCCAGGGGCTGGGCGCCCGAGCCGGCCGGGTCGATGACATGGACGGTGAACTCGCCCGCCGGGTGGACGGCGAGCAGCCGGGCCGCGTGCGCGACCGCCGTCTCCATCGCCAGACGTCCCAGGGCGTGCGAGTCGGTGAACGACCCGTCGGAGGAATCGCTCCGCCCGCTGTCGATCCACAGGCCGCGCTCCAGCGGCAGCCGGACCAGCATCGGGATGCGGATCCGATCCGCCTCGGGGAGGTGCAGATCGCCCAGGCGCAGGGCCATGGGAAGCTCCATCGGCACCCGGTAGGCGTGCCAGACGGGGTTGTCCCAGCGGGCGTACGCCGGAGGCAGGGCCGGTTCGACGACGTCGGCCTCGGCCTGGAGCTGGGCGAGGTCCCGGTCGAGGGCCTCCCTGGCCTGGTCGACGAGCTGGGCGTGCCGGGCCCGGGCCGCCTCGCGGGCGGCGTCGCCCTGCCCGCCGATCCGGCTGCGCGGGTCGGACAGCACCTGTTCGAGCTCCTTGTCCATGCGGGACTCGGCGAAGTCGACGGCGCTGCGGTAGGCGGCGGTGGTGCGGGCGAGGTCCTCGAACATGCCCCACACCTGGTTGTAGAGCCGCTCGTCCATGGACCAGCCGGTCGCGTCGCCTGCCACGGGCCGTGCGGGCTGCCCGGGTGCGGCCGGGGGCGCGGTCGGCGGGGGCGGGGGCGGAGCGGCGTTCTGGCGGCGCGGGTGGCTGTAGTCGATCGGGCCGCCCGCGGTGGGCCCGGACGGCTGGGTGACCGCGTCGGGGTCCGGCGTGCCGCCGGGGTAGGGCGGCGACTGCGGTGCGGGCTGTCCCGGCCCGCCGGGGGTCTGACCGCCGTACGGGGACATCTGGGGTACCGCGCCGGCCTGCGGCGCTGTGCCGCCCTGGTCCGGGCCGAGGGCGGGGGCGGCGGCCTGCCGGGTGCGGTCACTGTCCGCCGGGCGCGGCGGGGGCGCCTGCACCGAGCGGGCCAGGCCCTGGGCCACCGCGTCGTTGATGCTGCCGGCGAGCTGCCGGGCCTGCGGCAGGCCCTGGTCGGTGAGGAGTTCGGCGAGGCCGCCCGCGTAGCCCTGGCCGACGGCGCGCACCTTCCAGGCGCCCTGCCGACGGTAGAGCTCCAGGGCGACGACGGCCGACTCGGCGTCCAGGCCGGTGAGGGTGTAGCCGGCGATCTCGGCGCCGTCGAGGCCGGTGACGGCGACGAACGGAGCCGCCACGGCCCCGAAGCGGACGGGCCCCGCCCCGCCGGTGGGCAGGGCGAGCAGCACGCCGACCCGGTGGACGGCTTCCGGCATGGCGTCCAGGTCCACGGCGAGGCGGTGATCGGCAGCGGCCTGCCGGGAGACCTCGAGACCCGGCTGGGTGGGTGCGCCCGGGTGGGCCACCCACTCCACACCGTGGATCCGGCCGTTCTCGTCGCTGAGCGCGGCCGCGGCCACGATCGGCGTGCCGGCCGAGATCCGGACCTCGAGACGGACCTGGGAGAGCGGGTGGTTCTGCCCCCGCACCAGCTCGGCCGTCATCGCCTTCGTCCCCCTGTGTCGTTGTGTGGAGTCGGGTGCTGCTCGCCGGCCCGTCCGGGGCCGGCGTGCTCTCAGAGGAGCGGCAGGATCGCCGGCATCAGGTCCTGGAAGGTGCGGCCGTTGGCCGGGTTGCCCAGGGCCGTCATCGACCAGCCCGGGCCGGAGCGGTGCACCTTGGCCATGATCTGGGCCGTGTACTGGCCGCCGCCGGCGAGCGTGTAGCGGGCGAGTTCCTGGCCGTTGGTCTCGTCGACCAGGCGGCAGAACGCGTTCTGCACCTCCTGGAAGGTCTGGCCCGTGAAGGAGTTCACGGTGAAGACGATCTGGTCGATGTGGACCGGGAGGCGCGCGAGGTCGACGAGGATCGCCTCGTCGTCGCCGCCCTGTCCGACACCGCCGACGAGGTTGTCACCGGTGTGGCGCACCGAGCCGTCGTCGCTCACCAGGTGGCGGAAGAAGACGACGTCGACCGGCTGCTTGTCCGCGAACAGGACGGCGGAGGCGTCGAGGTCGACCTCTCGCGTGCGCGAGCCGAACAGGCCGCGCCGGGGAGCCGCCTGCCAGCCGAGACCCATGCGCACCGCGGTCAGGCTGCCCCCGTCGTTCTTCTGCAGACTGATGGCCTGACCCTTGGTCATGTTGACGGTCACGCGCTGATTCCCCTCTCGAACGTCCCCTGTTGCCGCGAAGCCGCGGTTGACCAGAACCCTACGCAGCGGCCCTGACAGTGACGTACCCCGCTGCGCAGTTTGTGTCGGTCTTGCAACACAGCGCGTACGCGGCACGCTGTCAGGCCAGGCCGGCCTCCTTCATCTGGCGCAGTTCCTTCTTCATCTCGGAGACCTCGTCGCGCAGCCGGGCGGCGATCTCGAACTGGAGGTCCGCGGCGGCGGCCCGCATGCGCGTGGTGAGCTCCTCGATCTGTCCGGCGAGTTCGGCCGCGGGACGGTCGGTCACCGGGGTCTGGTCGGCCTTGCCCCTGCTCTTGGCGGACTTGGCCGGCTCGGCCGCCTTGCCGAGGGAGGGCACGGGTGCCTTGGTGCCCCCGCCGTCCTTCCTGCCCTTGCGGTAGCCCGACCCGAGAAGCTGCTCGGTGTCGATGTCCTCGCGGGCGATCTGGGCGACGATGTCGTTGATCTTCTTGCGGAGGGGCTGGGGGTCGATGCCCTTCTCCTTGTTGTACGCGATCTGCTTCTCCCGGCGCCGGTTGGTCTCGTCGATGGCCTTCTCCATCGCCGGGGTGATCTTGTCGGCGTACATGTGGACCTGGCCGGAGACGTTGCGCGCGGCGCGGCCGATGGTCTGGATCAGGGACGTGCCGGAGCGCAGGAAGCCCTCCTTGTCGGCGTCGAGGATCGCCACCAGGGACACCTCGGGAAGGTCGAGGCCCTCGCGCAACAGGTTGATGCCGACCAGCACGTCGTACTCGCCGGCGCGCAGCTCACGCAGCAGCTCCACCCGGCGCAGGGTGTCGACGTCGCTGTGCAGGTAGCGCACCTGGATGCCGAGCTCCAGGAAGTAGTCCGTGAGGTCCTCGGCCATCTTCTTGGTGAGCGTGGTGACCAGGACGCGCTCGTCCTTCTCCGTGCGCTGCCGGATCTCGTGCACCAGGTCGTCGATCTGGCCCTCGGTGGGCTTGACGACGACTTCCGGGTCGACGAGGCCGGTGGGGCGGATGATCTGCTCGACGAAGCCGTCCGAGCGGGACATCTCGTAGGTGCCCGGGGTGGCCGACAGGTAGACCGTCTGGCCGATGCGCTCCTGGAACTCCTCCCACTTCAGGGGGCGGTTGTCCAGGGCGGAGGGCAGGCGGAAGCCGTGGTCGACGAGGGTGCGCTTGCGGGAGGCGTCGCCCTCGTACATGGCGCCGATCTGCGGGACGGTGACGTGCGACTCGTCGATGACGAGGAGGAAGTCGTCCGGGAAGTAGTCCAGCAGGGTGTTCGGCGGGGAGCCGGGCAGGCGGCCGTCGAAGTGCATCGAGTAGTTCTCCACGCCGGAGCAGGAGCCGATCTGGCGGAGCATCTCGATGTCGTACGTGGTGCGCATGCGCAGGCGCTGGGCCTCCAGGAGCTTGCCCTGCTTCTCCAGCTCGGCCAGGCGCTCGGCGAGCTCCTTCTCGATGTCGTTGACCGCGCGCTCCAGACGCTCGGGGCCCGCGACGTAGTGGGAGGCCGGGAAGACGTACAGCTGCTGGTCGTCGCTGATGATCTCGCCGGTGAGAGGGTGGAGCGTGGACAGCGCCTCGATCTCGTCGCCGAACATCTCGATCCGGACGGCCAGTTCCTCGTAGACCGGGAAGATCTCGATGGTGTCGCCGCGGACGCGGAAGGTACCGCGCGTGAACGCCATGTCGTTGCGTGTGTACTGGATGTCGACGAAGCGGCGCAGCAGCTCGTCGCGGTCGATCTCCTCACCGACCCGGAGGGAGACCATGCGGTCCACGTACTCCTGCGGGGTGCCGAGGCCGTAGATGCAGGAGACGGAGGCGACCACGACGACGTCGCGGCGGGTGAGCAGCGAGTTGGTCGCGGAGTGGCGCAGGCGCTCGACCTCCTCGTTGATCGAGGAGTCCTTCTCGATGTAGGTGTCCGACTGCGGGACGTACGCCTCGGGCTGGTAGTAGTCGTAGTACGAGACGAAGTACTCGACCGCGTTGTTCGGGAGCAGCTCGCGGAACTCGTTCGCCAGCTGGGCGGCCAGCGTCTTGTTCGGCGCCATCACGAGCGTGGGCCTCTGGAGCTTCTCGATCATCCACGCGGTGGTGGCGGACTTGCCGGTGCCGGTCGCGCCGAGCAGGACGACGTCCTTCTCACCCGCCTGGATGCGCCGGGCGAGCTCGGCGATGGCCGTCGGCTGGTCGCCGCTCGGCTGGTAGGGGCTGACGACCTCGAAGGGCGCCACCGTGCGTTCGATCTGTGAAACGGGCCGCATGGATCCACCGTACGACCCCGCACTGACAACGGGCTCCGATCAGCGGTTCTGCGGAGCTCGGGAGCTCCTGTGCTCCACGGGGCGGCGGGAGCGGAAGCGCAGGCGGTCCTCGGAGGGGTGGACGCCGGTGTGGGGGCGGGCGGGGATGCCGGGCCTCTGCTCGGAGGGGACCGTGGCGGGCTTCCCCATGACCATCAGCGGGTCGAACATCACGACGACGCCGGCCAGCAGGAGGAAGGCGAGCGGGCCCGTCAGCATGGGCGCGAGCAGGGCGGCGGGCGACGATCCCGTGGTGGGTTCGGCCGTGCCGTGGAGGTGGACGTCGAGGGCGGCCATCCCGGTGTAGTGCATGCCGGTCACGGCGAGCCCCATGACGAGGCTCGCGCCCACGCTCCACAAGAATCCCCTGACCTGGCCGGCCGCCCAGAGGGCCGCGGTGGCCGCGCCCATGGCGATCACCACGGAGGCGCCGACGGTGAGGGTGTCGTACTCGAGCGTCCCGTCCAGGCGCATGCCGGCCATGCCGAGGTAATGCATCGACGCGATGCCCAGGCCGGTGATCGTGCCCCCGGTGAACAGGGCCGTCCCGCGGGCTCCCTTGTAGCCGACGATGAAGATCCCGACGCCCACCATCACGATCGCGACGGCCAGACTCGCGAAGGTCATGGCCCTGTCGTAGTGGATCGGGGTGCCCCGGACCGTGAATCCCATCATCGCGATGAAGTGCATGGTCCATATGCCGGAGCCGATGGCGGCCGAGCCGAGGGCGAGCCATCCGGGGCGCCAGGACTGGACGACGAGCATGGATCTGGTGGTGCAGCGCAGGCCCAGGGCACCGCCCAGGCAGGCCATGAGGTAGGCCACCAGGGGTGTGACCAGGCCGTAGCTGAATCCTTCGACCGTGCCCTGCATGCGCGGCTGCCCTTCCCGCCGTTTGCGTCCCGGAATACCTGATGTGCGCCCCCTCCCAGGACCGCACCTGCGGTCAGGGTCGACGCAGAGAGTATGACCCCCACCGGAATGGTCGAACGAGATTCCGGCAAAGAAACACGGCCCTGCCCCAGTTGTGCGGTACCGGTGAGCGGAGTCGGGTCACCGCCGTTCAACGTGTGGTCATCCTGAACCCCTCTCGCGTTGACTCTCTGCTGTCACAGTTGTGCTGTCTGTGATATCGCCGATCGCTCGACGCGAGGAGTACGCATGCACGCGCGCGCTGTTGCCGCCTCGACCACCGCACTCCTGGGGACCGCCGCTCTCCTCTTCCCTCTCGCCCCGGCGCGGGCCGCCGGCGGGGGCGCGGCACCGCTGGTCATCGCGCACCGTGGGGCCTCCGCTTACGCGCCCGAGAACACGCTGGCCGCCGTGGACAAGGCGGCGGAGCTCGGCATCCGCTGGGTGGAGAACGACGTCCAGCGCACCAGGGACGGTGAGCTGGTCGTCCTTCACGACGACAACCTGCGGCGCACCACCGATGCCGAGGAGGTCTTTCCCGGCCGGGCTCCCTGGAAGGTGAAGGACTTCACCGCCGCGGAGATCGCCCGACTGGACGCGGGCAGTTGGTTCGCCCCCGCGTACGCGGGGGCGCGCGTGCCGACGCTGGAGCAGTTCGTGCGCCGCGTGGAGCGCCGTCACCAGAAGCTTCTCCTGGAGATCAAGAACCCGGACCTGTATCCGGGCATCGAGCGGCAGACGCTGAAGGTCCTCAGCAACGAGGGCTGGCTCGACCGGCCGCATCTGGCCGGGCGGCTGATCGTGCAGAGCTTCAGCCCGGACAGCGTGCGGACGGTGCACGAGCTGAAGCCCGCCGTGAAGACCGGCCTCCTCGGGACGCCTCCCGTCTCGGCCCTTCCGGGCTACGCCGGCTTCGCCGACCAGATCAACCCGTCACACGGCTCGCTGTCCCCGGCCTATGTGGCCGCGGTCCATGCGTTCACCGGGCCGCACGGCCGGCGGATGAAGGTCTTCGCGTGGACGGTCGACGACGCGGTGACGGCCCGGCGGGTCGCCGCGTACGGCGTCGACGGGATCATCACGAACCGGCCGGATGTGGTGCGGGAGGCCGTGGGCGGGTGATCTCGCGTCCGGCCGGGGCGGCGTTGTCAGTGGCGGGTCGTACCGTGGACGCATGGACAGTCAGGGGCGGGCCGAGCCGCGGGTCGTGTGGGCGGTCGTCGAGAGCCGGATCGGGCCGTTGCTGCTGGCCGCCGGCCGGGACGGCCTGGTCAACGTCGTCTTCCACGCCACGGACGCGGTGCGGGACCGGGCGGTCGAGCGGCTGGCGTCGCGGCTGGGCACCGAGCCCGTCGAGGCGCCCGGTTCTCCGCTGCTGGCCGAGGCGATACGCCAGTTCGAGGCGTACTTCGCGGGTGAGCGCCGCGACTTCGACCTGCCATTGGACTGGTCGCTGATCTCCGGCTTCAACCGGGAGGTCCTGCGCGAACTGGCCTCCGGTGTGCCGTACGGCACAGTCGTGGGGTACGGCGATCTGGCCGGGCGGGTCGGTCAGCCGGGCGCCGCGCAGGCCGTGGGCATGGCGATGGGCGCCAATCCGCTGCCGGTCGTGGTGCCCTGTCACCGGGTCGTCGAGAGCGGTGGGGGCATCGGCGGCTTCGGGGGCGGACTCGAGACCAAGCGGAAGCTGCTCGCCCTGGAGGGGGTCCTTCCCGAGCCGCTGTTCTGAGCGCCGCTGTTCTGAGCCGCGGGCCCGGTCAGTCGTAGTGCCGCGCCTCGATGACGTTGCCGTCGGGGTCGCGGAAGTAGAAGCTGCGCGTGGCCCTGCCACGGGCTCCGAAGGAGTCGTACGACAGCTCCGACACGGGGACGGAGCGTTCTTCGAGGCGGCTGAGGAGGGCGTCGAAGTCGCCGCGGGGCAGCGACAGGCAGACGTGGTTCACGGGGTGCCCCGCGCTGGCGGCGGAGCCGGGCAGCATCGTCATGCGGGCCGCGAAGGTCAGCGGCATGAGGTCGAGGATGGTCTCGTGGTTGACGCGCGCCGAGGGGAACGGCACCTCACCGGCGGTGAACTCGGGGAGCCTGACTATCTCCGTGCCGACAGCCTTCTCGTAGAAGTCGGCGGCGGCGACCGGGTCGCGCACCCACAGGACGACGTGGTCGAGACGTGTTGTGTGGTCCTTCATGCGTCCCAGACTCGTGGCGTCCGAGACGGGCCGCAAGGGTTTGACCCGGCGCTGCGCCCGCCAGACATGAGGGAGGACCGACGGACAGGAGGCAGGCGCGTGGTGCTGGTGGTGTCGGAAGAGGTGCGGGCGGCGATCGAGGCGCGGCGGCCCGTGGTGGCCCTGGAGTCCACGATCATCGCCCACGGGCTGCCGCGGCCGCGCAACCTGCAGGTGGCGCTGGAACTGGAGACGGCCGTACGGCAGGAGGGCGCGGTGCCCGCGACAATCGCCGTGCTGGACGGACGGCCCCATGTCGGCCTGGACAAGGACCAGTTGGAACGCGTCGCGAACGAGGACGGCATCCGCAAGCTCGGCCACCGTGACCTGCCGCTCGCGGTGGCCTCCGGGGCGAGCGGGGCGACCACCGTGTCGGCGACCGCGCTGCTCGCACAGCTAGCGGGCGTACGGGTGTTCGCCACGGGTGGGCTCGGCGGGGTGCACCGGGAGTGGACGGCGACGCAGGACGAGTCGGCCGACCTGGGGCTGCTGGCGCGCACGCGGATCACCGTGGTGTGTGCCGGGGTGAAGTCGATCCTGGACGTGCCGGCGACCCTGCAGCGGCTGGAGACGCTGGGTGTCGCGGTGGCCGGCTACGGCACCGACCGGTTCCCCGGCTTCTATCTGTCCGATTCGGGGCATCCGGTGGACTGGACGCTGCGGACGCCGGAGGAGGTTGCGGACGTGATGCGGGCCCAGGACGCGCTCGCCGGGCCGGAGTCGTCGCTGATCGTCGCCAACCCCGTCCCCGAGGAGGAGCAACTCGATCCGCAACTGCACGCACGCGTACTCGCGGACGCGCTGCACGCGTGCGAGGCGGAGGGGGTCACGGGCCAGGCGGTCACGCCGTTCCTGCTCGGCTACTTGGTGCGGCACACCGAAGGCGCCTCCCTGAGCGCCAACCTGGCGGCGGTCCGGGGCAACGTCCGCCTGGCGGCACGGATCGCGGCGGCCTGGGCGCGGGGATGAGCGGGGGGCACCGTGCGGCCGCACGGCACGGGGGACGCGCCGGGCGCGCAGCGGAAGGCGCAGCGGGCTCGGCGAGGTCCGGAGCGGGCCCGGCCGTGGGAACGACCGGCTCGGCGGAAGTCCGCACGGACACCTCTGAGGGCGTGCCCGACTGGCCGACGGGCGGCGCCGGCCCAGCTGAAGCCGGAAGCAACACCACAGAGACCGGCGCGGGCACGGCGCAGACCCGACCCGGCACCGCAGAAGGCGGCGCCGGCCCAGCTGAAGCCGGAAGCAACACCACAGAGACCGGCGCGGGCACGGCGGAGATCCGCGCGGGCGGCCGGGGCGGGGAGCAGGGCGGGGCTCTGCTGGTCGTCGGGGACGTGATCACCGATGTCGTCGCGCGGCATCGGGGGCCGCTCGCGGCCGGTACGGACACGGCTGCCTCGATCCGGACCGTACCCGGCGGGGCGGGCGCCAATGTCGCGTGCTGGGCGGCGCACCTGGGTGCGGCGGACGTGCGGCTGCTGGGGCGCGTGGGAGCGGAGGCGGCCTCATGGCACGAGCGGGAGCTGGTGGCCCACGGGGTGCGTCCGCGGCTCGTCGTCGACCCTCGGGTGCCTACCGGCACGGTGATCTGCGTCGTGGACGAGGGCGCTTCGGCGGAGCGGACGTTCCTCACCGACAGCGGCGCGTCGTTGCGGCTCGAGCCCGCCGATTGGTCGGACGCGCTGCTCGACGGGGTCACCCGGCTGCACCTCTCGGGCTACCTCCTGTTCTCCGAGCCGAGCCGGGCCTTGGTGACGGTGGCTCTCGACGCCGCCCGCACGCGTGGGGTGCCGGTCAGCCTGGACCCGGCCTCGGCCGGCTTCCTCACGGGGCTGGGCGCCGAGCGGTTCCTGTCGCTCGTGGAGGGCGTGGACGTCCTGCTGCCCAGCCGGGACGAGGCCTGCTTGCTGACGGGGCTGACCGATGCGGCCGACGCGGCGGCCGAGCTGAGCCTGCGCGTTCCGCTGATCGTCACCAAGCAGGGCCATGAGGGGGCACTCGTGGCTCGCGCCGGGAAGGTGACCGCCCGCGTTCCCGCCGTACCGGCGACGCCTCGGGACACGACGGGCGCCGGTGACGCCTTCACCGGCGCGTTCCTCGCCGCCCTGCTCGCGGGAGCCGGGCCGGAGGGCGCCGCGGCGGAGGGCTGCCGGGCGGGTGCGCGGGCGGTGGAGCGGGTGGGCGGCAGGCCACCGCTGCCCGGCTGAGGCCGGTGCCGGATCGGGAGCCTTCGAGAACAGCCGCCTTCCGCCGACGGCGGCCTCCCCTACTGCTTGCGCCCCCACGCCGAGATCATCGGAGCCGTCGTCAGATCGAGCACACCGGACGTGACGTTCGTGAGGTGCCGGTCGATGTCCCGGTCCGTGGCGAGGCCCCCGGAGACCAGCTGGTCGCGGATCTGGCGGATCGTGACGGACTCCAGGGCGGCGCAGGCGGGTGAGGCGAGGGGGAAGTAGGCGTCGGCGTGGACGCCCGTCAGGCCCGCGCCGCGAAGGAGCCTCGGGAGGGTGCGCCCGCAGGGGAGGTCGGTCCCGCGGTCGGCGAGCAGCTTGCGAAAGCCCTGCCGCAGCCGGTTCGCGAGCTGTTGCTCGGGGCCGTGCTCGTCGGGGCAGAGCAGAGGCTGGAGGGCGGGGTCGGCGTCCTCGACGAGGAGGCGTCCGCCCGGGCGCAGGGCCTTGACCATGGACCGCAACGCCTGTTCCCGGTCGGTGACATGGACGAGGGCGAGGCGGGCGTGCACCAGGTCGAAGCCCTCCCCGGGCGGCTCCTGCGCGCCGAGTTCGTGAAGGCGCACCTCGACGGGAGGCCGGGCGGCGAGGGCGAGCCGCGCGGTGTCGGTGTCGGTCGCGACGACGCGTCCGGTCGGGCCGACCTTCTTCGCCAGCCAGGACACCACGGTGGTGCCGGCACCGACCTCCCAGCACCGCCAGCCGGATCCCACGCCGAGAGCTTCGAGATGCCGGAACGTCGTGGGGTCGAAGAGGGCGGCGAAGGCGCTGAAGTGCTCTGCCGCCTCGGTCTGCAGGTTGTCGACAAGGTACCCATCGGATCGCGTCATGCCGCGATCATCCCATTTGACCGACTTGTCATACCGGTCGACGCTCCGGCACGGAGCGTCGCGCCCTTGCGACGCCACTGAGAACCGCACGGCGCCGGCAGGCGTCGACGGGGCATGGCCACGGCGCCTCGGCGAGCCCTTCGTCCACAGCCGGGAACCAAGCGGAATGAGGCGTTTCCACAGGCTTACCCGCAGCTCACGCAGGCCTGGCAGACTGACGCGCCAAGGCGCGGGGACGGCGCGAGGAGTTCCAGGCAAGGAGATCCGGATGTCCATGGCAGGGAATCTGCGGAAGGTCACGAGCCTCGGCGGGGTCGGCGGCCTGCGCAAGGTGGCTCGGCTGGCCCGGCGGCGCCCGCGCGTCGACCTCAGTCACCCGGCCAGGTCCCCGCTGGGCTCCTCGGTGGTGAACTGCGTGACGTACCGGGACGGCGTCCGCACCACCGCGCGCGGCGACCTGGTGGACGCCGTGGAGCGCGTGCGCAAGAGCCGGGAGGGCTTCGTCTGGCTCGGTCTGCACGAGCCGACCGATCAGGAGTTCGCGGGCATCGCCGAGCTCTTCGACCTCCACCCCTTGGCCGTGGAGGACGCGGTCGAGGCCCACCAGCGCCCCAAGGTGGAGCGGTACGGCGAGACGCTCTTCGCGGTGTTCAAGACGGTCTGCTACGTCGAGCACGAGAAGCTCACGGCCACCAGCGAGGTGGTGAACACGGGCGAGATCATGGTGTTCGTCGGCCACGACTTCGTGATCACGGTGCGGCACGGCCGGCACGGCTCGCTCGGCCCGCTGCGCGAGGAGCTGGAGTCCGACCCCCAGCAGCTGGCCAAGGGCCCTTCCGCGGTGCTGCACGCGATCGCCGACCACGTGGTGGACGACTACCTGACGGTCACGGACGCGGTGCAGTCGGACATCGACCAGGTCGAGACGGACGTCTTCACGGAGACCGGCGCGCGGGCCGACCCGGGGCGCATCTACCAGCTCAAGCGTGAACTCCTCGAGCTGAAGCGGGCGGTGGTGCCGCTGAGCCGGCCGCTGGAGGATCTCGCCACCCGGCCGATCCGTGCGGTCGACCCGGAGATACAGGCGTACTTCCGCGATGTCTCGGACCACCTGCTGCGGGCGAAGGAGCAGATCGCCTCCTTCGACGAACTGCTCAACTCCATCCTGCAAGCACACCTAGCGCAGGTCACGGTCGCGCAGAACGAGGACATGCGGAAGATCACGGCGTGGGCCGCGATCATCGCCGTGCCGACGATGGTCTGCGGCGTGTACGGCATGAACTTCGACCACATGCCGGAGCTGCACTGGCGGTACGGCTACGGCATGGTCATGGGCGTGATATCCGTCGCGTGCCTGGTGCTGTACCGGGGGTTCCGGCGCAGCGGCTGGCTGTGACCGGGGCCGTGACCCGCGAGGCAGGACGCGCGGCGGTGGTCCGCGGGTGTGGCGTGCGGCAGCGACCTGCGGGGTGACGTCCGCAGTCAGGCCGTGGTGGTCCGGGCGTAGACGCTTTCCGCCCAGGAGGCCATCTGGCCGTCCGTCAGATGCCGGGCGAGATCGGCTTCGCTGATCATGCCGACCAGTCGCTTGTCCTGGATCACGGGCAGCCGGCGGATCCGGTGTTCCTGCATCTCGTGGAGCACCTCGCTGACATCGGCGCCCGCGTCGATCCAGCGGGGGGTGCCCTGGGCCATGTCGCCCGCGGTGACCTCGGCGGGGTCGTGGCCCAGGGCGACGCAGCCGACGACGATGTCGCGGTCGGTGAGGATGCCGCAGAGCCGCTCGTTCTCGTCGCTGATGGGCAGGGCGCCGACGTTCAGCTCGCGCATGAGCTGGGCGGCGCGGTCGAGGGTTTCGTGGGCGGGGATCCACTGGGCGCCGCGGTGCATGATGTCTCCGGCGGTGGTCATGGGGTACCTCCCGGTGCCGGACGGCCGGCGCGGCGCGGGACGCACCGCGAGTCCCGGCCCTTCATTCTCGCCGCGCCACCGGATGCCCGCACACCGAACCCGCCTCAGCGCCCACGCGGGCCGGACGGAGCCACGCCGTGGATCCGCTCAGCCACCCCACGCCGGATGCCGCGGATCGTCGGACCTCACCAGGACGTCGGCCGCGCTGACCGGGTCGGTCTCCTGCTCGTAGCGCTCGAAGGCCGGGAGGGTCCAGTGCTCCGCCTCGGGCGTGCGACGGCGCAGGGCGCCCGGGGAGAGGAGGACATGGACGCTCAGATCGAAGGGGAACCAGTGCCGAAGGAGGAAGGGCCCGTGCAGCAACAACACGCCACCCGGAGGGAGTTGGACGTAGGGGCTGCGGGTGGCGCGGTCGGTGGCCGGGTCCCACAGGTCGGGAAGGACGCGGCCGTCGCCGCCGGCTTCGAGGGGGCCGAACACCTCACGCCACAGCGCGCCGGTGTCGTACCAGCCGCTGTAGTAGGCCTCCACGTCCCGGTGGCCGTACTCCAGCCGTACGGAGGCTGGGCGCAAGAAGCCCTCCGTGCCCACGACGAGCGAGGAGCGGCCGCGGACGCGCAGCGCCTCGCAGACCCGGTGCGCGAGGTCGCCCGGACGGGCGGCCGGGGCGCCGTCGAAGGCGATGCGTGGCCAGGGACTGCCGTCGGCGGGCGTCAGGTCGAGCAGACGCTCGGCGAGCAGGTCGCCGAGCCGGTCCCAGGTGATCGCTTCGAGTCGCACACGGCCCATGATGCGTCAGGCCGCGAGAGGTTCCCCTCCCCCGGGCGGCCGAGGGTGAGGGGCGCCCCGGAGACACGGACACCGGGATCGCCGGGGCGTCCCGCGGCGGACGCGGTGCGCACCCCCTCAGGGGGAATGAACTCTGTATGGTCCCCCGCGCGACGCTCCCGCCCCTCACCGGACCGGTCGTCTTCCAGCCCCTCAAGCGGCGGTCCTGCGCCGAGTGCCGACGTGGCCCGCTGCCGCTGCTCGTCCTCGAGGACGGCACCCCGCGCTGCCTCGACTGTGCCGACCTGGGGCATCTCGTGTTCCTGCCGAGCGGCGACACCGCGCTGACGCGCAGATCGCGCGAGGAGAGCACGCTGTCGGCGGTGGTCGTGCGGTTCAACCGGCGCAAGGGCCGTTACGAGCGGCAGGGCGTTCTGGTCGAGGAGGCGGCGCTCTCCCGGGCCGAGCAGCGGTGCCTCGCGGACGCGGAGGCGCGACGGCGGCGCCGGGTGCGGGACGCCCGGCGCAGGGCGGCTCAGGACGCCCGGTTCGCGCAGGCGTTCGCGGCGGAGATCCTCCGGCTGTTCCCCGGATGTCCGGCCGACCGGGCGCTGGCCATCGCCGCGCACGCCTCGGAGCGGGGCAGCGGGCGGGTGGGCCGCAGCGCGGCGGGGCGGGCGCTGTCCGAGGGGGCGGTGGCCTCTGCGGTCATCGCGTCCGTACGGCATCTGGACACGCCGTACGACCGGCTGCTGATGAGCGGAGTGCCGCGACACGAGGCGCGGCGGCGGATCGCGGCGGCGGCGGATACGGTGCTGAGGGCGTGGACCGGGGCGGGGCTCGGTTCCGCGGGGTGACGTGAAGGCCCCGGGCGATTGCGCCCCGGGCCGGCGGCACAGCCGTTCGACCGACCGTGGACGTTCGCTTATGGCCCCGCGCCGCTCGGCCATGGTCGCTGGGCTCGCGCACGGATTCACTGGTGGTGAGGAAGGGCGCCGGGCAGGATCCCGGCTGGACGGGCGGGAGAGGGACATGATCGGCGGACCGTACTTCGTGCTGACGGTGCTGGGTGTGCTCGGGACCGGCCTGGTGGCCGGGGTGTTCTGCGGCTTCTCGACCTTCGTCATGCGGGGACTCTCGGCGCTGCCGCCCGCGCAGGGGGTCGCCGCGATGCGAGCGGTCAACGTGGCCGCGGTGACTCCGCCCTTCATGATCGTGTTCCTGGGATCGGCCGTGCTGTGCGCGGTGATCGCCGTGGTGACGTTCGTGCTGTGGCCGGACGAGGGGACGGTCGAGCTGCTGGTGGGCAGCGTGTTGTACCTGTTCGGCACGTTCGGGCTCACCATGGTCGCCAACGTGCCGCGCAACGACGCGCTGGCGAAGCTGGAGCCGGGCACGCCTCAGGCGGCGGCGTACTGGCCCGCGTATGTGCGCGAGTGGACGATGTGGAACCACGTCCGCACGGTCGCCTCGGCAGGGGCGGCGCTGGCGTACGTGCTGGCCCTCACCTGACCGACGCGGTGACGGGCACCGGGCCGGACACGGACGTATCGTGGCGGGAGGAGTGCCGCCCGACGACGCACGGCCTGTCACACGCGCACGCAAGGAAGACGGCCATGGCCGATCCCAAGGGTTTCCTGACCACCCCCCGCCAGGACTGGCCGCGCAGGCCGGTCGATGAGCGGGTGCGGGACTGGAACGAGGTCCATGTCCCCGGCGCACTGCTGCCGATCGTCAGCAAGCAGGCAGACCGGTGCATGGACTGCGGCATCCCCTTCTGCCACGACGCCTGTCCGCTGGGCAACCTGATCCCGGAGTGGAACGACCTGGTGTCGCGGGAGGACTGGCGGGCGGCGGCCGACCGGCTGCACGCGACGAACAACTTCCCCGAGTTCACCGGCCGCTTGTGCCCTGCGCCGTGCGAGGCGGGCTGTGTGCTGGCGATCAACCAGCCGGCCGTCACCATCAAGAACGTGGAGTGCGCGATCGCCGACCGGGCCTGGGCGGAGGGCTTCGCACCCCCCAGGCCGCCGGAGCGGCTGTCCGGCAAGACGGTCGCGGTGATCGGATCGGGCCCCACCGGCCTGGCCGCGGCCCAGCAGCTGACCCGGGCCGGGCACACGGTGGCCGTGTACGAGAGGGACGACCGGCTCGGTGGGTTGATGCGGTACGGCATCCCCGAGTTCAAGATGGAAAAGCAGCATCTGGAGCGGCGGCTGGAGCAGATGCGGGCCGAGGGGACCAAGTTCCGTACGTCGACGGCGGTCGGCCGGGACATCGGGGCCGACCGGCTGAGGAGCCGCTACGACGCCGTGGTGATCGCCACGGGCGCGACGGCATGGCGTGAACTGCCCGTTCAGGGCCGGGAGCTGACGGGTGTTCACCAAGCGATGGAGTACCTCCCGCTGTCCAACCGGGTGCGCGAGGGCGATCTGGAGTCGTCCCCGCTGTCGGCCGCGGGGAAGCACGTCGTCATCGTCGGCGGCGGCGACACGGGGGCGGACTGCCTGGGCACCGCCGTACGGGAGGGCGCCGCGTCCGTGACCCAGCTGGACATCTACGCGCTGCCGCACGCGGAGCGTGACGAGGACTGCGAGCCCTGGCCGACGTACCCAGTGCGGGTCTACCGGCTGTCCGCCGCGCACGAGGAGGCCCGTGACCTGCGGACGGCCCCGCTCGCGGACGCGGACGCCCGGCTGTTCGCGGCCTCCACCCTGCGCTTCGACGGCGATGAGGACGGTCACGTACGGTCGCTGCACCTCGTCGAGGTGGACCCACGGCGCCGCCCGGTGGACGGCACCGGGCGGACGCTCCCCGCCGACCTCGTGCTGCTCGCCCTCGGCTTCACCGGCCCCGACCGGAAGGACGGACTCGTCGACCAGCTGGGGCTGGAACTGGAGCCCCGCGGCACGATCGCGCGGGACGCCGGTTTCGCCACGAACGTGCCCGGCGTGTTCGCCGCGGGGGACGCCGCCCGGGGTCAGTCGCTCATCGTCTGGGCGATCGCAGAGGGGCGGGCCGTGGCGGCGGCCGTGGACCGTCATCTGACGGGCAGTTCGGTCCTGCCGGCTCCGATCGGACCGTACGACCGGCCCATGGCGGTGTGACAGCCGCGCGGCGCTGACGGAATGTCACCGCTCGTCCGTCCCCGCCACCTTCCCCGTGGACAGCGCCACCCGGTTCCAGGTGTTGATCGTGCAGATCAGCGCGATGATCTGAGCCAGTTCCCGCTCGTCGAACCGCGCGGCGGCCCGGGCGTACACGTCGTCGGGGACCCCGGCGTCGGCGACCAGGGTCATCGCCTCCGTGAGGGCGAGGGCCGCCTGCTCCCGCTCGGTGAAGAAGTGGCGGGCCTCGCGCCACACGGCGACCATGTGCAGCCGGTCCTCGCTCTCGCCGGCCGTGCGGGCGTCGTTGGTGTGCATGTGCAGGCAGTACGCGCAGTGGTTGAGGTGCGAGGAGCGGATCTGGATCAGTTCGACCAGGGCCGGGTCGAGACCCTCACGGGCGGCGGCGTCGAAGGCGATGAGGGCGCGGAAGGCCTTCGGGGCATACGTGGCGAACTCCAGCCGCGGGGCCTTCGTCCGGGTGATGTTCGTGCTCGTGTCCGTCGTCATGCCCTTCAACCTACGAGCCGGAAAGACCGACTGTAGGGTGCATTTCCATGGCGACTTCCTGGGTCAATTCGGCTGAGCGGATCGGTTCGGACCTGCATCTGGAGCTGACCGGGCCGGGTGGCCGGCGCGCGGCGCTGATCCGCGCCCTGCGGGAGGCCGTACGCAGCGGCCGTCTCGCTCCCGGCACGCGCCTGCCGCCGTACCGCTCGCTCGCCGCCGATCTCGGCGTGGCGCGAAACACGGTGGCCGACGCGTACGCCGAACTCGTCGCGGAGGGCTGGCTCACCGCCCGGCAGGGCTCGGGCACCCGGGTCGCGGAGCGGGCCGAACCGCTGCGGCCCGCCGCTCGCGTGCCCAAGAAGGCGCCTCCCCGCGCCCGTGGACCGCGGTACGACCTGACGCAGGGCACCCCGGACGCCTCGGCGTTCCCCCGCACCACCTGGCTGGCCTCCTACCGGCGGGCCCTCCAGCAGGCACCCAACGAGGTGTTCGGCCCCGGCGACCCCGCCGGCCGGGCCGAACTGCGGGAGGCACTGGCGGAGTACCTGGCACGCGCGCGTGGCGTGCGGACCGAGCCCGGCAGGATCGTGATCTGTTCCGGTTTCGCGCATGCGCTGCGGCTGCTGTTCGGCGGGGGCGTGCTGCGCGGGCCGCTCGCGGTGGAGGCGTACGGGCTCGGGTTCCACCGGGAGGTCCTGGCCGCGGCCGGGGTGCGGACCGTGCCGCTGGACCTCGACGAACACGGCGCCCGAGTGGACGGGTTGGGGCGTGAGCGGGCCGTGCTGCTCACGCCGGCGCACCAGTTCCCGACCGGCGGCCCGCTGCATCCCGCGCGCCGGACCGCCGTGATCGACTGGGCCCGCGCGCGGGGCGGGCTGCTCCTGGAGGACGACTACGACGGCGAGTTCCGCTACGACCGCAAGCCGGTCGGCGCCGTCCAGGGCCTCGACCCCGAGCGAGTGATCCACATCGGCTCGGTCAGCAAGAGCCTGTCGCCGGCGGTGCGGCTGGGCTGGATGGTGCTGCCGGAGCGGTACGTCGACGCGGTACTGACCGTGAAGGGCGAGCGCGAGGCATGGGCGAGCGTCATGGACCAGCTGAGCCTGGCCGACTTCATCACGTCGGGCTCCTACGACCGGCACGTGCGGCGGATGCGACAGCGGTACCGGAGCCGCCGGGACCGGCTCGTCGCGGCACTCGCCGAGCAGGCGCCGCACATCGAGGTCACCGGTGTCGCGGCCGGGTTGCACGCGGTGCTGCGGCTGCCGCCCGGCACCGAGGCGTCCGCCGTCAAGGCCGCCGCATGGCGGGGCATCGCCCTCGACGGCCTGGCCGCGTTCCGGCACCCGGAGACGGACATGGAGGTGAGCGACGGTCTCGTCGTGGGGTACGCGACGCCCTCCGAGCATGCCTACGGGCCGGCCCTGGAGGCGCTGTGCGGTGCACTGCCGCCGTGACCGGCCCGTGAAGCGGGTGGAGCTACGGCTTGCGCGCCACCGCCCCGTACCCCGGGATCACCCCGTCGTCCTGCCCGGGCACGGGCTCGCCCAGCTCGGGGTGCCAGCGGTGCGGCACCTCGACGCCGGGCTCGACGAGGTCGAGGCCGTCGAAGAAGCGGGTGAACTCCGCGCGGGAGCGCAGGGCCAGGGTGACTCCGGCGGCGCGGAGCTTCCCGGTGGCCGCCTTCGACTCCTCCGGGGTGAAGTCGGAGGTCGCGTGGGTGATCACCAGGTAGCTGCCGGAGGGCAGTTCGGCGAGCAGGCGGCCGACCAGGTCGTGCGCGCCGTCCTCGTCGGGGACGAAGTGCAGCAGCGCGACGAGCGACAGCGCGACGGGCCGGGTGAAGTCCAGCACCTTTCGCGCGCCCTCCAGGATGGCGTCCGGGTCGCGCACGTCGGCCTGGAGGTACTCGGTCGCGCCTTCGTCCGTGCCGCGCAGCAGGGCCGCCGCATGGGCCAGCACGATGGGGTCGTTGTCGCAGTAGACGACCCGGGCGTCGGGCGCGGTCTCCTGGGCGACCTGGTGGAGGTTGGGCTCGGTCGGGATGCCGGTGCCGACGTCGAGGAACTGCCGTACGCCGCTGCGGGCCAGCCAGCGTGTGGCCCGGTGCATGAACGCGCGGTTGACGCGCGCCATCACCGGCACCCTCGGGTCGAGGGTGAGCATCTGGCGGCCCATGTCCTCGTCGACCGGGTAGTTGTCCTTGCCGCCGAGGTACCAGTCGTACATTCGCGCGGGATGGGGTCGGGTGGTGTCGATCCGCGCGGCCGACGTGGGGTCCTGCCCGGTCATGAGGCACTCCATAAGGCACAGAGAATGGTCAATTCAGCACCAGCGATTCAGCACTTCGACGCAGTACCGGCGTGAGGAAGTCGAGCCGGGGGAACGACAAGCACATCAGGACAGCAGGAAGTCCGCCTCCCCCGCCTTGGCTCCCTCGATGAAGGCCGTCATCTCGGCGGTGGTGTAGATCAGCGCCGGACCGTCCGGGTCGGTGGACTGACGGACGGCGATCCGGCCGTCGGCGAGCTTCATCGCCTCCAGGCAGTTGCCTCCGTTCCCGCCGCTCCATGGCTTGTGCCAGCCTTCGCTGCCCAAGTCGCGCGCGGGCATGCCGTTGTAGACGTGTTTGCGCGGCTTGATGCGATCCATTACAGCTCCTTGCGGAGATCCCGGAGGATCTCCTTCGTGCGATGTGCCGTGGCGGCATGCGCCGCCATGCGGTCCATGACCTCGAGATGGGTGGCCACCTCGGCGCGCGCGTCCAGATAGACGGCGCCGGTCAGGTACTCGCTGTAGACCATGTCCGGCAGTTCGGGCATGGCAAATCGGAACAGCACGAACGGCCCGTACGTCCCCGGGTGCGGTCCACGGGCGAACTGGGCGATCTGCAGCGTCACGTTGGGCAGCTTCGCGGCCTCGATCAGTCGGTCGATCTGGGCACGCATCACTTCGGGGCCGCCGACCGGACGCCGCAGGACGGTCTCGTCCATCACGACCCACAGCCGGGGCGCGTCCTCTCGGGTGAGCAGGCCCTGGCGCTGCATGCGCAAAGCGACATGACGCTCGATGTCCTCGGGCCGGGTCTGGCCGATGGCTCCCGAGCGGAGCACTCCGCGCGCGTAGTCCTCGGTCTGGAGCAGCCCGGGGACGAAATGGGGCTCGTAGCTGCGGATGACGTCGGCCGCGCCCTCCAGGCTCACGTACATCGAGAACCAGCCGGGCAGGATGTCGTGGAAACGCTGCCACCAGCCGGGTTTGTTGGCTTCCTCGGCCAGTCGGACGAAGGCGTCGGCCTCCGCGTCGGAGATTCCGTAGGCCTTCAGGAGCAGTTGCAGATACGGGATCTTGAGCGCGACCTCGGCCATCTCCATGCGGCGGACCGTGGCGGGGGCGACGCGGAGGATGCGGGCGGCCTCCTCGCGCTTCATTCCGGCTCGTTCGCGCAGGTCCAACAGGCGCCTGCCGAGGACGACCTGGCCGACCGTCGGCGCGGACCGCGGTTCGCTCACGCCCCACCTCCACGATTTCTGACGAGCCGGCCACAAAAGTACGCTGACAGCCCGGCGGCGCCATTCGAAGACCCTTCGAAGAGCTACTCCGAACGCATTTCGAACGGATCTTCGATGGTCTCAACTGGCGCCGCGCGAGGTGCTGTTGCGAGCAGTGTGCCACGGCCTTCCAGACCGTCACACAGCACTCTGCATTTTTCAGAGTGACGCTTGCCAAGTGTTCACGGCGGGGCGATAGTGGCAAGCGTGATTCCGTCCGCGCCCTTAGGAACAGACGCCGCCGAAGGCCTTCCCGGCCTCGGTGCCGGAGCAGCCTCCCTCGGGGCCGCTGCCGAGCGCCGGTTCCGTTTCGAGCTGGCCGCGCATCCGGGTTCTCCCGCCCAGGCCCGACGTCTGACGCGGGCCCGGCTGACCGGCTGGTCGGTCTGCGAGGACACGTGCGACAGCGCGGCCCTGGTGGTCTCCGAGCTGGTCACCAACGCCATCGTGCACACGGCGAGCACCCACATCGTGTGCGAGCTGCACGACGGCGAGGATCTGGTGCGGATAGCCGTGCGTGACGAGGGCTGCGCCCCGGGTCAGCCCGACGCCGCCGGCCGGACGCGGCCCGAGGACGAGCACGGGAGGGGACTGCTCCTCGTCGACGCCCTCTGTCACGCCTGGGGCGCGCACGAGCACGGCCCAGGACTACTGGTCTGGGCCGAGCTGCCGCGCAAGGCGGACACTCCGCGCGACCCGGCCGAGACGTGGAACGACCTGGGCTGGAAAGGCCACGGCGAGAACCGCGTCCGGGACGAACCGGGCCGGGACGGACCGGACCACCACCGCGCCGCCCCGGTCCGGGGCGAACCCCGCAACGACCTGGGCTGGGGAACCCGCCCCAAGCGGGGCTCCGCCGACGACTCGGGCGGCGGGGACGGCACCGCGGCCCACGCCACGCGCCACACGCACCGCGCCCCGGAGGTGCCGTCGCAGGAACGTCGCACGGAGCGGGGGCCGGCATGAGTCCCGCGCACGGTGGCCGGGTGCTGAACCTGGACAGCCTGGTGCGCCTCCGCCGCGGGCTGCGCACTCCGACCCCGACGCTGCGGCTGCCCGTTCCCGAGGGCATGACCGCCCCGCTCGGCTGCGACGCGGTCGCGATGCCCGCCCGCCTCGGCCCCTTGATCATGCCCCGCCTGCCCCGTGTGGGCTGCATCTACGCCGACGAGACGCACTGGTGGTGGCTGGTGCCGTCCGACTCCGACCACGCCTTGGAGTGGCCGGCCCCCGCGCACTACGCCACCGGTGCGATCGTCCCGGACGCCCCGGAGCTCCCCGGCCTGATCCACCGCCCGGACGGCTCGCTTCCGTACACCCCGCCGATACCGCTGTACCTGACGCTGTGCCGCGTGACGGGCACGGCGCCGTCGTGGTCGCGGTCGGTCAGCGCGTAGGAGCGACCGACCCCGGGCACGCCCCCGACCAGCCCCGTCCCCGCACCCCGCGCCGCCCCGCGCCTCCCCCGGCCGGGTCGTGCGCCCGCGCGCCTCCGGCGCCCCGGACTGCGCCCTGCCCGGGCGGGTTCCGCCCCGCGATAGTGACCGTTCATCCATGAGCGGGCCACGAGGGGGAGGTCGGTCGACGGTGGCGAAGAAGCGGACCGCGCCGGAGGTTTCCGAGTCGGAGTGGCTGCTCTTCGGCGGGCCGCTGCGCTACGACATGGGCTGGAACCAGCACGCCGACGCGTTCCTGGAACTGAACTTCCGGGCCATGATCAGGCGGCTGCCGTCCCTGCTGGCGTCCAGCCTCCGGCTCGCCCGGCAGGCCGACCGGGGCGCCGCCCGGATCGTCCTGGCCGCAGAGGCGGGCCGGGGCGTGGCGCAGGCGGTGAGCCTGCTCGCGGTGAACAGCGTGCTGGCCCGGCTGATGGGCGGCGGCCCCATCGAGGAACGGCTGCGCGGAGCCGTCCCGGCGCTGGTCACGGTGGCCGTAGTGATGCTGCTGGCGGCCCTGCTCCGGGCCGCGAGCACGTACGCCACCGGCCGGCTGGAGCCGAAGGTGGAGCGGGTCGCGACCGAGCAGTACCTGGAGCGGGCGGCCGCCGTGGAGCTGGCCGCGATCGAGGACCACGCCTTCCACAAGCTGCTGGACACCGCCCAGTACGGCGCCGCCTCCGCCCGGCGGATGATCTCCTACGGCACACGTGTGATCAACGCGATGATCTCGCTGGTCGCGGCGGCCGGCGTGCTGACCGTGCTGCACCCGGCCCTGCTGCCGCTGCTGGTCACGATGACCCTGCCGAGCGCCTGGAGCGCGCTGACCGTCGCCCGGCGACGCTATGAGTCCTTCCACGCCTGGGTGCAGCACGCCCGCGCGGGCCGGCTGATCGGCAACCTGCTCATCGAGCCCGAGGCGGCCCCCGAGATCCGGGTGCACGGAGTGGGTTCCTTCCTGCTGCGGCACTTCCGCGCGATGTCGGAGACGGCCGAGGCCGAGCAGGCCCGCCTCGCCCGGCTCGCCGCCCGCACCGGCCTGATCGCGGCGGCCTGGACGGGCCTGGCGACGGTCGCGACGTACGCCACCCTCGGCGGGCTGCTGCTGGCCGGGGCGATGGCCCTGTCCGTGGCCGGTACGGCGGTGATCGCGATCCGCACCGGCTCGCAGAGCCTCGACACGCTCGTGGTCGAGGTCAACGCACTGCACGAGGAGGCCCTCTTCGTCGGCGACCTGCACCGGCTGTACACGGAGGCGGCGCAGCGGGCGATCCCGATGGGCGGCCGTGCCCTGCCGGAGGACCCGCGCGAGATCCGCTTCGAGAACGTCACGTTCCGCTATCCGGGCGACTCCGCCCGGCCCGCTCTCGACGACGTCACCCTCACCCTCCCTCTCGGCCGGATCGTCGCGCTGGTCGGCGAGAACGGCTCCGGCAAGACGACCCTGGTCAAACTGCTCGCCGGGCTCTACACGCCGGAACGGGGCCGGATCCTGTGGGACGACGTGGACGCGGCCACCGCCGACCGGCACCGGCTGGCCGAGCGGATCGCGATGGTGGCGCAGGACTTCAAGCGCTGGCCGTTCACGGCCCGGGTGAACGTCGCCCTCGGGCGTACCTCGGCGCCCGTGTGCGAAGACCGGCTGGCCGCGTCGATCGCCGAGGCCGGAGCGGAGCCGGTGGTCGCGGACCTGCCGCGCGGGCTGGACACGCTACTGGCCCGCAACTTCAGCGGCGGGCACGAGCTGTCGGGCGGTCAGTGGCAGCGGCTGGGCATCGCCCGGGCCGCCTACCGCAGGGGCCGCATCCTGATCGTGGACGAACCGACGGCTGCCCTGGACGCCCGGGCCGAGCTGGAGGTCTTCGAGCGGATCCGCGCCCTGGCCGACAGCGGCCAGACGGTCGTACTGATCACGCACCGGCTGGCGTCCGTACGCCACGCGGACCTGGTGCACGTCCTGGACCAGGGGCGGCTCGTGGAGTCCGGGACGCCGGACGAGCTGCTGGCGACCGGCGGGCTCTACGCCGAGCTGTACGCGCTCCAGGCAGAACAGTTCTCCCCGTCGGCCACGACGGGCGCGCCGGTCACGAAGGTGCCGGCGCCGAAGGCGGGCTGAGGGCGCGCGTCAGGCGGCGGCGTCGGCGCCGTCCCCGCTGCGCACGATCACCAGGAACATGTCCGTGGCGAGATCCATCACGACCTCGGCAGGCAGGCCCTCCAGACGCCGCGCCTGCGCGAACTCCTCCGCCGGCCAGGAGCCACGCGGCCCACCGGCGGGAAAGCGCTCGAGCACCGTTCGCCCGTTCACCCCGCACCTCCATGTAGCGCTGTACTCGTAGAGTTAAACGCCAACGATGGGGTGAACGGCTCACGAAGTGATGGTTCTGAGACGTAGTTGACACGCGTTCACCGTCAAGTGTGAGCAAACTCTCAGCCGCTTGGCTGATTTCCTCACTTTGCGTGTCAGTCGTCGTACTCCTCGTGGCACTCGATGCGCTCACTTCCCGCAGGCGCCCCACAAGCCCACGCGCGCCCCCTGGGCTCCTCCACCTTCCCGTCGGCCCAGTGCGGTGAGGTCGAGCAGGCTGGTGGTCGAGCCGAGGCCGTCGAGGCCGCGCTCCTACGTCGAGTACGTGTGGAATGCCGGAGCAGCTGCGGCAGCCCGCGTGCCCACTCGGGCGCGAACACGAAGTGGTGGACGGTCGGCGGCTGAGCCCTCGACCCTCCCGGAGAGCGCTAACCGGCGAGGGGCGTCCGGGGCGTTCGCAGCCCCACCCGCTCCTCCCGCCCCGCCAGTTCGGCGAGGGCGGCGGCGAGGCGTTCCCGGTGGCGAGGGGAGATCCGGCCCGTGTCGTCGAGGTGCACGGCGCAGGCGGTGGTGGTGTCGACGAGGCGCTCGAGGAGGTCGGCCACCTCGTCCGCGCCCTCGGTGTGCCGGGCGAGGGCGGGCAGTTCGTGAGCGGCGAGGGAGATGGCCGACCGAGCCTCCGCGAGTGTTCGGTAGGCCTCCCGGCGCAGGGTCCAGCGGGTGGCGCGGTGGTCGGGTGGCGCGCCGGTGGCTCCATGGCCCGAGGGCGCGCTGGTGGCTCGGTGGTCCGAAGGCGCGTTCGTGGCGCGGTGGGCGGAAGGGATGCCGGAGTCCCCGATGCGCGGGGCGTCGGCCTCGTCGAGGACGTGGGTGAGGTAGGCGTGCGCGGCCTCGCTCGCCGCCGCGAGCCGGGCGCGCACGCCCCCGCCGCGCTGTCCGGGCATCGGCAGGTGCCCGACGATCAGCACGATCGCGCAGGCCAGCAGCGTCTCGCCGATGCGTCCGGCGGAGGCCTGCGGCTCGCCGCCGACCATGACCAGGGCGAGGACGAGGACGGTGACCACGGCGGTCTGGGCGGCGAAGTGCCGGGTGGCGACGGGTATGAGCGCTCCGCTGAGGGCGACGAGCGCGATGAGCCCCTCGGGCCGGGGCAGGACGGCGGCGAGTGCGGCGAAGAGGAGAGCACCGAGCACGGTCCCGGCTGCCCGGTTGAGCACGCGTGAGACCAGCGGCCCCAGGTCGGGCTTGACGAGGAAGACGGCGGTGGCGGGCAGCCAGTACCAGTGCTCGTGCTGCCCGTACCACTGCGTCCGGTGCAGCGCCTGGGCGACCGCCGAACTGGCCCCGAAGCAGAGGGCGACGCGCAGCCCGTACTCGCGTCCGGCGCTGCCGAAGGCGGCGCGCAGCCGGGCCCCGGCGGTACGGGGCCGGGTGTGCAGGTCCCCGCCCCGGCCCTGGTCGAAGACCTCGGCGGCGTGCAGCAGGGCGTCGTCGAGGGCCCGCAGGGCGGGCGCCGAGCGGGAGGGCGCGGGCAGGGGCCCGGTGTGGGTGTTGCCGCGTACGGCGGCGGCGAGCCGCCGGGGTCCTTCGGAGGCGCGTGCGGCGACGGCGTCTCCGGCCCAGGCGAGCGCGGTGGCGGCCTCGGCGAGGGGCAGTGCGGCGGCGTACTGCGCGTGCAGCCGCCGCTCGGCGGAGGAGGAGGCGTACCGCCGCAGCCGGGGCCCGGCAAGGGCGTCCTGGGCATGGTCGAGGGCGGCGGTGAGCGCGGCCCGGCGGCGGATGGCTTCCGGCCCGCCGACGGCGTCGAGGAGCTCGGCGATGGCGTCGTACACGCCGGCGACGGCCGCACGCTCCCCGTCGAAGCGGAAGTCGCCGCCCAGGGAACCGGGCGTCGGCAGCGCGAGCCGCAGCAGGAGCAGCCACCCGGCCCCGGCGAGGAAGGCGAGCGCACGTTCCCACCCGGGCTCCGGCAGGGGCATCCCGGCCCCGACCGCCGCGCCTACGAGCAGCTGCGTCCCGGCGGCGGAGGCGACGGGCCCCACTGCGCTGATCGCCCCGGCGACGAGCCCGACGAGGGTGAGGACGACGGTCAGCACGACCGCCCCGGTCCCCTGCCCCGTGTACGTCCCGACCACCAGACCCAGCGCGCCGGCCAGCGCGGGCACCCCGATCCGCTTGACCGAGACCCGCCGGCTCCCGGGCCGGTCGTTGATCCCGGCGAGCATGGCGGCGATGGCGGCGACGACGCCGAGGGAGGTGAGACCTGTCTCCACGGCCACGAGCAGCAGCGGCCCGGCGGACAGGGCTCCGCGCGTCACCGCACTCCACGGCACGGGGCCCCGCTGAGCGCGCAGGGCGTGCGCGAGCCAGGGCGGAAGATGCGGGGCGATGCGGCGGGCCACGGGGCTCCTGTCGACTCGTCGAGGGCAGGGGTGAGCCTTCGGGCGACGGTGGCCGGGGCGGGGTGTGGATGTCCACGGTAGGCGGGGTTCCTTGAGGAAAGGTTTCCGGAACGTGTCGGACTGCGGGAACGCCGGGTTCTTTATGAACGCAATCAGGCACCAGGAACCGGAGGACCGGCCCCGGTCTTCCAGGGATCCCGGCCGTGCCCTGCAGCCGGGTCAGGCGGCCCCCACGAGGCAGCCGAGGCTGACGTAGATCAGCGTGAGCGCGGACACACCGCGGGCGACCAGCTTGGCGGCGAGCATCGGGCATGCGAAGACCGGCAGGGTGAGCAGGACCATGATCAGCCCGGCCGTGCCGCTGCCGTAGCCGCTCCCGTCGTCAGGTAGCTCGGCGGGTAGGTCGCATCGTCACGAAGCCGGAGGACGCGGTGACCGGGACGAGGCACAGGGCGAGATGGCGGCGGTTGCCCCGCACGCTCAGGTCGACATGGGGCGGTCGCGGCGCTTCTCGACGGTGGTGAAGAGAGCGAGAGGCACCACGGCCCCGGCGAACAGCGACCGCACGCCGGCGCCGGACCGACCCCATCATGTCCGCATCCTGCGGGAAGCCGGCCTGATCCGACAGGTCGACAGAGGCAACAGCCGAATGGCGCACCTTCGAAAAGCCGACATCGACACCCGCTCCCCCCGGCCTCCTCGACCTCACCAAGAGGAACCCGGCACCCGAGGCGGACTGCCGACTGCCCCAGCCGCCGGGCACCTGGCACATCCGGCGGGAGACCGACCCGACTGACGCCTCCGTCACCGGCGGGCCGCCTCCACGGCCCGCGCGAGGACCGTCTCGGCCGCGGCGACCGACCGTCTGAGCGATTCCGGACTCTCCGTCAGATTTTGTGCCAGCACGTCGATCTCGCCCAGCCCGGCCCGCTCGACGAGCCCCTTCTCGTTGGTGACCCACTCCCCGCGCGCCGCCAGCACGGCGTGCGCCGTCTGTGTCGCGGCGAGGGCGATCGCGCCCGCGACCTGGGTGACGGCGCCCTTGGGGGCGTGGCCGGCCCCGGCGTAGGCGAGTGTGGCCGCGGCCATGCCGTGCCAGTGCGCCGGGGCGCTTGCGCGCAGTGCCGGCGGATAGGCGGCCGGACGCGGCAGTCCGCCCCGCAGCACCTTGTTGATCGCGAGTTCGGCGACGAGAAGGTACGTCGGAATGCCCGCCAGGTGGAACATCAGCGGCTCCACGCGGAAGCGGCCCTGCTCCGCCTCGGCCAACTCGTGTGCCACCACATCCAGATCGCGGTAGTGGACGTCCACTCTCCGGCCATCGATCGTCAGCCAGGCGCCTCCGTTGAAGACGCCGCCGCCCCAGGCGCCGATCTCGCAGACCTCGCCCTCCCAGCCGACCGCGCGAAGATCGGCCGGGTCGAAGGCGCCGCGGTAGTAGACCGCCAGGTCCCAGTCGCTGTCGGGTCGTTCCGTGCCCCGGGCCCGGGAGCCGCCGAGGGTGACGGCTTCCACGGCCGGGAGGGCGGCGAGGCGGTCGGCGGTGGTGCCGAGGAAGGTGTGGTCCGGGACGGTGGGCACGGCGGACTCCTGGGCAGGCGGGGTCCAGGGAAGCATAGGAGGATCGCCCGGCTGCCGTGAAGCGAAAATACGGGTGCGTCCGGTTCCGGGACCTCGCATGATCGGTGGGTTGCCCAGTCGCAGCCCACAGATCGGAAGACCCCGTGATCCAGCGCGTCACCGTCCCCGGCCTCTTCCCGCCGCCCACCTATGCTCACGCGTCCGTCGTCGAGGCCGGCACGAAACTGGCCTTCCTCGCCGGGGCCGTGCCGCTGGATGCCGACGGTGAGCTCGTCGGCCCCGGGGACCCCGTGCGGCAGGCCGAGCAGGTGATCGCCAATCTGCGGGAGCAACTGGACGCCGTGGGGAGCGACCTGGGGCACGTCGTGGCGACCGACGTGTACGTCGTGAGCGGCGAGAGCGCGGTGCTGTCCGCCGTCTGGGAGGTCGTCGAGGCGTCCGGTCTCAGTACCGGCCCACACTCGTCGACGCTGATCGGCGTGGCGTGCCTCGGGTACCCGGGCCAGCTGGTGGAGATTACGGCCACGGCCGTCGTCCCCGAGCAGCCCCAGGAGAAGCACCCATGCTGATCGAGCACCGCGGGCGGCGTCCCGCCGTCCCCGAGTCCGCGTACGTCGCTCCGACGGCCGTCCTGTGCGGGGCCGTCGTCCTCGGCGAGCGCAGCCGGGTGCTGCACGGGGCCGTGCTCACCGCCGAGGACGGGGAGGTGCGGGTCGGCTCCGACGTCGTGGTCATGGAGAACGCGCTGGTGCGGGGGCGTGCCGAGCACCCCGCCGTGATCGGTGACGCCGTGCTGGTCGGCCCGCACGCCCATGTCAACGGGGGGACGCTCAAGGACGAGGTCTTCATGGCGACCGGCGCCTGCGTCTTCCCGGGTGCTGTCGCGGGCGCCGGCGCGGAGCTGCGGATCCACAGCGTGCTGCACGTCAACTCGGTGCTGCCGCCCGGCACGGTCCTGCCCATCGGCTGGATCGCGGCGGGAGCGCCCCGGGCCAAGCTCTTCGCACCCGGGGAGCACGACGAACTGTGGCAGATCCAGGAGGCGCTGGACTTTCCCGGCACGGTGTACGGCATGCCGCGCGGCACCTCCATGCGGGAGATCATGGCCCGGCAGGTCGGGCTCTACGGGGCCCATCGCGACGACGTCGCACTCGACGGCCCGTCGTGACCTACCGCCGTTCGGGCCCTGCCCACACCCTCCGTTTCGGCAGCGGCGCTGCGTAGCTCCCGGCCCGGCTGGTCGTCAGGCCCAGCGCCACCAGCGACTCCGCCAGTTTGACCGCCGCCGCGACCCCGTCGACGACCGGCAGGCCCAGCTTGTCCCCGACCGCCCGCTGCAAGCCGGTCATACCCGCACAGCCCAGCACCAGGACCTCCGCTCCGGCCGCGCACGCCCGCTCGGCGGCGGCCAGGAACGCCGTCTCCGTGCGCTCGTCGTCGCCGAGGTCGAGCACGTTCAGGCCCGTTCCGACGACGGCCGCGCAGTTGCGGGCCACGCCCGCCGTCTCCAGGCTGTCCTCGATCTGGCCGCGGGAGCGCTCCAGCGTGGTGACGACGCCGTAGCGGCGGCCCAGCAGGCAGGCGAGGTGTGCCGCGGCCTCGGTGATGTCGACGACCGGTACGTCCAACAGTTCCCGTACGCCCTCCCGTCCGTGCTCCCCGAAACCTGCCATGACCACGGCGTCGTACGGCGGCCCGCCGTAGGTCCGCAGCGTGTCCAGGACCGCCGCGGCGGACAGGTAGCTGTCGAGCCAGCCCTCCGCGGACTCGGGCCCCCAGGCGGGGGTCAGTCCGGTCACGGTGGTGCCCGGGCCTGCGGCGGCCCGGGCACCTCGCACGATCTCCTCGGTCATCTCCTGCGTGGTGTTGCAGTTGGTGACGACGATCCGCACGTCTCTCAGACCTCCGCGGTGGCGCGCTCGGGGCGGCACAGCGCCGCGTACAGGCCGGCCGCGATCGCCGTGCCGATGAACCAGGAGTAGGGGGCCACGTCGCTGAAGGTCTTCACCAGCGCGAGCACCGCCGCGACACCCGCCGCCGGCAGGAACGCCCACAGCGCCTTCGGGTTGAAGCCCCGGCGGTAGTGGTAGCGGGAGCCGGGCGTGGCGTCGAACAGTTCGTCGACGTTCACGCGGCCGCGCTTGACCCAGTAGTAGTCGACCATGATCACGCCGAACAGCGGGCCGAGGAAGGCGCCGAGGCCGCCGAGGAAGTAGTTCACGACCGTGGGGTTGGAGAAGAGGTTCCAGGGGGTGACCAGCAGGGCCGCGACCGTGCTGATCATGCCGCCGACCTTGAAGGTGATCTTCTGCGGCCAGACGTTGGCGAGGTCGTACGCCGGGGAGACGAAGTTGGCGACGATGTTGACGCCCATGGTGGCGATGGCGAAGGTCAGCGCACCGACCACCAGGACCCAGGTGTTGCCGATCTCGGCGACGAGGTAGGCGGGGTCGGTGATCTCCTTGCCGAACACCTCGAAGGCGCCCGCGGTGACGATGACCGACACGATCACGAAGGCCGTGGAGTTGACGGGCAGGCCCCAGAAGTTGCCGCGCTTGACGGACTTGTAGTCGGGCGCGAAGCGGGAGAAGTCGCAGAAGTTGAGCATCAGAGTGCCGTACGTGGCGAGGACCAGGCCGATCGCGCCGAACCACTGGCGCCACTGCTCGCCGACGGAGACCGGGTGCGGAGTGGAGGTGAGCGAGATCGTCCAGCCGGCCTTGGCGAGGATCCACACGGCCAACGCGATCATCACGAGCCAGATCGCCGGGCCGCAGAAGTCCTGGAACTTGCGGACCGACTCCATGCCCCGGCTGATGATCGCCGCCTGCACCAGCCACAGCGCGATGAAGGAGACCCAGCCGAGCGCGTCCAGCCCGAGGAACGAGTTGTGCGTCCACGACTCCAGGCCCGGCCAGGCCGCGAGCAGCATCACGTTGACGGCGACGGAGGCCAGGTAGGTCTGGATGCCGTACCACATGATGGCGATCACGGCCCTGATCAGCGCCGGGATGTTGGCGCCCCAGACGCCGAAGGCGATCCGGCTGACGACCGGGAAGGGGACGCCGTGGCGCTGCCCGATCTTCCCCATCCAGTTCATGCCGATGTAGATGATCACGAACCCGACGAGCAGGGACGTGAAGATCTGCCAGACGTTCATGCCGAGGAAGAGCAGTCCGGCGGCGAACGTGTAGTTGCCGAGGTTGTGGACGTCGGACATCCACATGGCGAAGAGGTCGAAGACCTTCCAGTTGCGCTTCTCGGCGGGCGCGAGGTCTTCGTTGGTGAGCCGGGGATCGGGGACGAACGCTGGGGTGCCGGTGGCTGCGGCACGGTCGGCGAGTGACACGGGGCCTCCATGAGCGAGGGGACGGCGGAGGACTGCTCGGTGGGCACTGCTCAGCAGGGGGTTTGGTATACCAAAGTGCGCTCATGGTCTCCCCGTCAACCGTTCTGACCGATGTCGCTCTTGTTAACGCTCCGTAAAAGACGCCTCGCGTCGACGAAGATGGGCCTCATGACGAAGATCGAACCCCTCGGAGCGGTACGCGAACGCGTCACGGCCGATCTGCGCCAGGAGATCATCGCGGGCAGCCTCCGCCCGGGCGACCGCCTGGTCGAACGCGAGCTGGCGGAGCGTTTCGGCGTCTCGCGCATGCCGGTCAGGGAGGCGATCCGGGCCCTCGTCGCCGAGGGTTTCGTCCACTTCGAGACTCCCCGCCGCACGGTCGTGCGCCGCCTCACCCCGAACGACGTCAAGGAACTGTTCGAACTGCGCGAGGCCCTGGAGGTCTACGCCGCCGGCCTCGCCGCGTCCCGCGCCACCCCGGAGGATCTGGCCGAGGTGCGGGAACTCCTCGACCGCGCGGCCGCCGCCACCGAGGCCGGGGACGCCGAGACGATCACCGACGTCAACAGCCTGCTGCACGACCGCATCATGGCGATGGCGGGCAACAGCCTGCTCACCGAGGCCCTGGAGCCGGTCGCCGGCCGGCTGCGCTGGATGACCCGGCGCAACGAGGAGTGGCCGCAGCTGCTCGTGGAGCACCGCGAGCTGTACGAGGCGATCGCCTCGGGCGACCCGGAACGCGCCCGCGCGCACGCGTTGACGCACGTACGGACCAACTACCGCTCCACGGTGCGGCATCTGTTCGGCGAGGAGGCCCCCTAGGCCTCTTCGGCGCCGGCCACCGGCAGTTCCGCCGCCCGCGCGGCCGTCCGCAGGACGTCGCGCAGCATGGCCGGGGTGAGGCGGCCGGTGAAGGTGTTGCGCTGGCTGACGTGATAGCAGCCGAAGAGCTCCAGACCGTCGAGGGGGGTCCGGGCCCCGTGGGCGAAGGCGGGGCGCGGCCTGGGCACGGACCAGCCCGCCTCGGCGAACGCGGGCAGCGCGGCCTGCCAGCCGAAGGCGCCGAGCACGACGACGGCCCGCAGCGTCGGGCGCAGCAGCCGCAGTTCCCGCACGAGCCAGGGGCGGCAGGTGTCCCGCTCCTCGGGGGTGGGCTTGTTGGCGGGAGGGGCGCAGTGCACCGGCGAGGTGACGCGCACGCCGTAGAGCTCCAGCCCGTCGTGGGCGTGCAGGGCGGTCGGCTGGGAGGCGAGGCCGACGTCGTGGAGCGCCTCGTACAGGACATCCCCCGAGCGGTCACCGGTGAACATCCGGCCGGTGCGGTTGCCGCCGTGCGCGGCGGGGGCGAGCCCCACGATCAGCAGCCGCGCGTCCGCCGGGCCGAACCCGGGCACCGGCCGCCCCCAGTACGTCCAGTCCGCGAAGGCGGCTCGCTTCACACGGGCCGCCTCCTCGCGCCAGGAGACCAACCGGGGGCAGGCCCGGCAGTCCGCGATGCGCCGGTCGAGGACAGAAAGACCGCTGGTGTCCATCACTCCACCGTAGGCGCAGGTGGGAGCGTGGTCGTCACGGGGCCAGATCTTGGGGGCCCGGTCGTCATGGGGCGACCTCCGGGGCCCGGTCGTCATGGGGCGAAATCTCGGGGGCCGGACCGGGGTGCGCCGGTGCGCCGGGTTCCGACGGCGGTGGCCTGCGCGGCCCGTTCGTCGCCGCGACGGAGCCACAGCAGGGCACCGGCGAGCAGTACGGCACCCGTCAGCAGCCAGGGCAGCGGTCCCGGCCGCAGCACCCCGACGGCCAATCCGGTGAGCGCGCCGACCAGTTGCTGAGCGAGGGACTGGACGGACAAGGCGGTGGCGCGGCCCGCGCTGGGGACGCGGCGGTGCAGCAGCTCGTTCTCGTTCGGGGACGCCGCGCCGAGACCCAGGTAGACCAGGCCGTAGCCGACGACCGCGCAGGCCACGGCCATCGGGTGTGCGGAGGTCGGGCTGACGCCGAGCAGCAGCAGGCCGATCGCCCCGGTCCCGAGACCGACCAGCACGGCCCGCTCGCCGCTGCCCGCGAGCCGGGCGGTCAACGGCGCGAGGTGGCTGCCGACACCGTTGCAGACGAAACCCGCGCAGGAGAGTGCGGCGTACACCATCGCCCCGGAGCCGGGCGCCCCGGTCAGCTCGACGGTACGGCCCGGTACGAGCAGTTCGATCACCGCCAGGGCACTTCCGGCGGCCGCGGCGCTGAGCAGGACCCGGCGGACCAGCGCGTCCCGTCCACCCAGCCGGAGTCCGTCCAGGACGGTGAGCGGGACGCCACGCAGCACGGAACGCGGGGTGGACGGCGGGCGAGGCGGCTCCCGCAGCACGGCCAGCACGTAGCAGACGAAGACGATCCTGACCGCGGCTCCGAGCAGCATGGGAACGGACAGGGGCAGCACAGCCCCGGACGTCGCCTCGCTCAGCCGGGTGCCGAGGTCCGGCCCCAGACCGAGCAGCCAGGGCACCGCGCCGCCGAGCAGAATGCCCGCCGCGAGCGCGGCGGAGGTCGCGGAGCCGCCCCGCGCCAAGCCCGTACGCAGCTCGGCGTCCGGGCCGGAGCACTCCTGGGCGGTGTCGACGTACCACGCCTCGGCGGTGCCGCTGGCCAGCGCCCGGGCCACGCCCATGAGCACCATGCCGGCGGTGAGCACCCAGGCGGTTGTGCCGAGGCCGACCAGGCCGCAGGCGACCACGTTGAGCGCGCCGGCCAGGGCCAGGACCGGCCTGCGCCCGAGGACGTCGGAGAGCCCGCCGGTGGGCAGCTCCAGCGCGGCCACGGTCAGGGAGTGGGCGGCGAACAGCCCCGCGACCGCGGCCAGGGACATGCCGCGCTCGCTGAGCAGCAGCACCATCGAGGCCATGCCCAGGCCGGGCGGCAGCCAGAGGAGCGCGCAGACGGTGACGTAACGACGGCGAGCGGTCCGTAACCCGGGCGATTCGGTCGTCTCGGTGCCGAGGCCGGTCATGAGTCGGCCGCACGGCCGGGGTCGCCATGGCCGGAGCCGCCGTGGCCGGGGTCGTGACCGCCGAAGTCGTGACCGTCGGCGTTGTCGCCGCCGAGGTCCTCACGGTCGTCCTCGTCACGGTCGTCGTCGTCACGTTGGTGCGAGGCGAGCGGCAGTCCGGCGGTGAGGAGCACGACGTGCTCGGCACGCGGGTCGTCCGCGTCCCGGGCGGTCAGTTCCTCCAGCTTCCCGGCGATGGTGGCCCAGAGTTCGGTGAGCGACTCGGCCGTCAGCCGGGGCATGAGGTCACTGATCCCGGACGGCTCCACCCACTCCTGGCCCAACCGCCCCGCGGCCAAATCCGCCTCGTACCGGGCGAGGGACGCCTCCAGGTGCTCGATCTGCCGCCGCCGCGCCAGTCCGACGAACGCACGCCCCGCCGCGGAGGACTCCATCGATTCGTTGCTCCAGGACGTCACGGTGTGCAGCGCCCGCCAGCGTCGCTCCCGCCCGTCCCGGTGCTCGGCCTCGGTGATGAACCGGTACTTCGCCAGCACCCGCAGGTGGTAACTGGCCGACGCCGACGACTCCCCCGTCCGCGCTGCCAGCTCACTCGCCGTCGCGGGCCCGTCCTGCCGCAGCAGCCCGAGCAACCGGATCCGCAGGGGGTGGGTGAGGGCCTTCAGGGCGGCGGTGTCGTGCTCGGGGTCGAGTACCCGTTTGTGCTCGTCGCTCTCCATGCGGGGAGAGTAGGCCGCCGCCCCATTAAGCAAAGACTTTTTGCAAAAATTATTTGGGGAATTGGCGGGTGACGTGTTGCACGGGTGTGAGGAGGTGACGACGTGCGGGCATGCGGGCGCGCGGGCGTCCCCGCCCTCGGCACGGCGACGGTCCTCCAGGCCGTGCCGCCACCGAAATCCCCGCACGGCCGGGCGATGCGGAGGACTAAGGTCAAAGACATGGCTTCTCGAGGTGCGGAGTACGACAGGACGAACGGCACCGCAGACGCGGTCTCCGAGGACACGGCGTCCGGGCGCCCATCGCCCACGGACACACCGTCCACGCACCCGTCACCCACCGGCACCACCTCCCCGAACGCCGAGGCCCCCGGCACCTCCCGGCCCGGCGAGGCGAAGAACCTGGACCCGAAGGTCGCCGCGGCCATCGCCGCCGCCGAGGCCGCCGGTCCGCAGAGCGGGCAGACGGTCCGCGTCGACAGCTGGATCTGGGCCGTACGACTCGTCAAGACCCGCTCCATGGGTGCCACCGCCTGCCGGGGCGGGCACGTGCGCGTCAACGGCGAGCGTGTGAAGCCCGCCCACGCCGTGCGCGTAGGCGACGAGGTACGCCTGCGGCAGGAGGGCCGGGAGCGGATCGTCGTCGTCACCCGGCTGATCCGCAAGCGGGTCGGCGCCCCCGTGGCCGCCCAGTGCTACGTCGACAACTCCCCGCCGCCCCCACCCCGTGAGGCCGTCGCCCCCGCCGGCATCCGCGACCGCGGCACAGGGCGCCCGACCAAGCGGGACCGCCGCGAGCTGGAACGCCTGCGGGGACTGGCCGCTCCAAGTCCAGGTGCGGGTCCCGACCCCCGCGGTGGCTTCGGCAGCGGCCCGCGCAGACCGAAGCCCTGAGCGGGCTGCCCCGACGGACAGGGCGAGGGCCGCCGGACAGGACAACGGCCCCGCTCACTTGCCCGCCCCTGCCCCGCGCGTCGGCGCCCGGGACGAGCCCACGGCTCTCTTGGACGCCACCGGTGTGGCACACGACACTCTCAGGCCCGTCGCCGCAGCAGCCGCATCAGATCCGCGTTGTGCCCCCGCCGCGCCCACGCGATGAGGGCGAGCGGCGCGATCAGGATCAGCGGTGTCGCCGCGTACTCCCCGGCGAAGACGGCTGTCTGCACGACGAACGCGCCCACCATCAACGCGCTCAGCGCCATCGCCGCCACCGACTGGAGCACCGGGAGCAACAGGGCGACCGCTCCCGCCAGTTCGAGCGCGCCGATCGTGTACATCCCCGCGCTGCCCCACCCGAGCTCGTCGAAGGGCTCGGCGGCCGACCCGTGCCCGATCAGCTTGGGCAGGGCACTCGCGATCGCGTAGAAGAGGGCGAGCAGCACCTGCAGACCACGCAGCGCGACCCGGGCTCGCCGCCCGGGTGCTGTCGCGGACTCGGCGATGACGACGCCGGCCCGGGCGGAGGAGGCGGCGCTGACGGAAGCGGCGGTCTCGGACATGAAGGTCTCCTGGGGCAAGCGGTCCGTGGTGGTGACGCAGGGGTGGACCGCCGCTCGCCGCAGAACTCATCGCCGCCCGGGCGGAATCCCAGCCGCTCACCTGCTCGGCGCCGCCCACCTCACGGGCACAGCTGCCGGAGTCGTTCCCCTGGGTACGGGGTCGTCCTGCTCTCGCTTTGAATGCTGCGGTAGAAGTCCGTCATCACGGCCGCGACCGGAGCGTTGCGGGTGAGGAGGTCCGCCGTTCCGGGCGGCACCCCGGTAGGCCGACGGCCATCGGCCCATGCCCGGATCCGTTCTGTTCGTTCCTCCCAAGTGTCGTCGTACAGGGCGGTGACCAGCCAGTTCACGAGGTAGCCGGTCGTGTAGCAGCGGTCGTAGGCGCGGTGCCGGTCGTAGAAGTCGGTCTCGGCGGGGGTGAGGTCGAAGCGGGCGGACAGCGCGAGGCCGTAGTCGGCGAAGTACAGACGGCGTCCGTCGGTGAGGATGTTCTCGAAGTGGGCGTCGAAGTGGAGCAGCCCCCGGCTGCTCATGAAGGCCGTGCAGGCCGCCAGTTGCCTCTCGACCAGGGAGCACGCACGGTCGAGCGCCTCGCCACCGGCTCGCACCCGCGTCGTGAGCCACGCGTGCAGGGTCTGGGGGACGTACTCCAGAAACAGCGCGACGCTCGCCGAGGACCGCTGCAGTGCCTCGATACGCCGCCGTACCTCCGCGCTCCCTCCCCAGTAGGCCACGGCCTTGTCCACATCGGCGAGTTCCTCCGTCAGGGTGGGCGGCTCGTCGGGCAGTACCCGCCAGTGGTACATCAGTGGAAAGCCCCGGAACTGCCCGGAGAGCACCCAGTTGGTGGTCATGGTGTGGACGGCGGTCTCCCGCCATGCCCCGAACCCGGGCCCGCCGATGCCGTACTGGCAGCACATGGGCAGGTTGAAGAGGTTGGCCGTGGACCGGAGGTGCTCGGGCCGCCGCTCCAGGTCGGTCAGCGGTACCCGCTTCACGAATACGGGTGTGCCGAGCACGTCCAGCCGAGCCGACTTCCCTCCGATGCCCGTACCCGACGCGACAGCCGAGTCCACCAGTTCGCGCAGTTCGGCGTCCCTGCGCAGCGCCAGGGATGTCGAGACCGTGTCGTAGTCGCTCAGCCGCCCGGCCTCCACTTGCCCGGGCTGCCTCTCACGCACCCCCGGCCGCCTGGATCGCCGGCACCGCCCTCACCCAGGTCCGATCCTCCGTCAAATAGCGGTCCACCCCCAGCCCCGCCTCCCCCAGCCCCGCCTCGAACTGCTCCCTGCTCAGCGGCCGCGCCCGGAACGTCCGGGTCCAGACCGCGTCGGGGAACTCGTACTGCGCGCGCACCGAGTTGACCCCGTCGCCGACCGGCTCCGAGGACACGATCCGTACGGTGAAGCCGCCGGGGTCCACGCGCTCGCGCGGCACGTTCGCGTGGTAGTCCTCGCCCTCCCGCTGGATCAGCACGCAGCCGCCCTCCGCGACATGGCGCGCGCAGGTGCGCAGCAGGCCCCGCCGCACCTCGGCGCCCCCGTCTGCACGAGGAACGACCGACGCGAGCAGCACCACGTCGAACGTCTCGCGCAGGTCCAGGTCCTCGATCGGGCTGCATATCGTCCGCGCCCCGCGCACGCGCTCCAGCATCTCGGGGGACTCGTCCACCGCCGTGACGGTGAACCCGCGCTCCAGGAGCGCATGCGTCATCCGGCCGACTCCGCTGCCCAGCTCCAGGATGCGCGCACCCTCGGGCACGGCCGCGGCGATGATCTCCGGTTCGTCCCCGACGGGCAGCCTTGAGTACAGCTCCACCGCGCAGCCGTCCGGAGTGATCGCCCCGGGCCCCGTCCCCTCATACCCCTCACGCATTTTCAGCTCCATGCCCGTCCAACGGGCCGCCTCCGCACGCCCGTTCCCGTCCCCGCAGCCTTCACCCGGCCGAGTGAACGACGCTCTTCACGGTTTCGGCTCCCCTGCTGGTCAGCACCCGCGGCGCGGAGTAACTTGCAGACAGGAGTGGTGATCGCGATGCGTACAGGCAGTGAACCGAGGACTGCGCGCAGTGCCCTGCGGGCGCGCTTCTGGCTGAGTGTGTGGGGGCTGATCTGGGCGCTCGTGGGGACGGTGGCGTTCGCGCTCGCGGGGAGGACGGGCTGGGCCATCGCCTGCGGAGTGCTGCTGCTGGTCGTGACGATCGACCTGGCCGTCGTCCTCAGGCACATCCGTCAGGGCCCGCACTACCAGCCAGGCCCCGACATCCCGCCCTACCAGCCGCCGGACGGCCGCCCCTGAACCAGCCGGGCCGCTCACGAGTCGAAGTGCGCCGCTTTCAGGAATTCCGGGTTCGGGTCCAGCGCTGCCGCCAGGCGGAAGTGGCGTTTCGCCTGCTCAGGACGGCCCTGCCGCTCATAGGTGCGGGCGAGCGCGAAGTGCGCGAACGCGTTGTCCGGCTCGCGCTCCAGGACGATCGAGAACTCGAGCTCCGCCGGCCTCAGCTGCGCCGCCGCGAAGAAGGCACGGGCGCGCAGCAGCCGCGCGGCGGTGTTCTCCGGGTGCGCGGCGATGACTCCGTCGAGCAGCTTCACCGCGCCCCGCGGGTCCCGCGCCGCGAGCAGCTGCTCAGCGGCACGGAAATCGATGACGTGGGTCTCCGGGGTACGTCCGGTGGAACCGCTGGTCTCGGGCACGGCAGAGTCCTTCCCTCACTGGAAGGGTTCAACGCCCCCTGGGGACGCAGCTATTCCTGACGGGGCGCCTGGGACCTGCGCACCAGCTCGGCCCACACATCCTTCACACGCTGCTCCAGCTGCGCCAGCGGCACGTCGTTGTCGATCACGATGTCCGCGATCGCGCGGCGTTCCTCGCGTGTGGCCTGGGCGGCCATCCGCGCGCGAGCGTCGTCCTTAGCCATGCCGCGCAGCCGTACGAGCCGGTCGAGCTGGGTGTCGGTGGACGCGTCGACGACGATCACGAGGTCGTACAGCGGCGCCAGGCCGTTCTCCGTGAGCAGCGGAACGTCGTGGATGACGACCGCGTCCTCGGCCGCGGCTTCCTCCAGCTCACGGGAGCGTGCGCCCACCAGGGGGTGCACGATGGAGTTGAGGGTGGCGAGCCGGTCGGCGTCGGCGAAGACGATGGAGCCGAGCCGGGGCCGGTCGAGGCTGCCGTCGGCGGCGAGGACCTCATCGCCGAAAGCGTCGACGACCGCCGCGAGACCCGGTGTCCCCGGCGCGACGACCTCCCGCGCGATGCGGTCCGCGTCGATCAGCACGGCTCCGCACTCGACGAGCAGCCGTGACACCTCACTCTTGCCGGCACCGATGCCGCCGGTCAGGCCCACCTTCAGCATGAGCCGCAGCCTAGACGCTCCGCGCGGGGGCCGCAGGGAGGGTTCGGCTGGCGCGAGCTGGTGGCTCAGTTCCGCGCGCCCCTGGGAGTGGCGCTGCGGCCCGGGAGTCAGTTGTCGCCCTCCCTTTCCGCCAGGAACTTTTCGAACTCGCGGCCGATCTCGTCGGCCGAGGGGATGTCCACCGGCTCGGCGAGCATGTTGCCGCGGGTCTCCGCGCCGGCGACGGCGTCGTACTGGTGCTCAAGGCCCTCGACGAGCGCGGTGAGGTCCTCGTCGCCTTCGCGGATCTGCCGGTCGATCTCCGTCTGGGTGCGGTGGGCGTCCGAGCGCAGGGCGTGGGCGATGCCGGGCAGGACCAGGCCGGTCGCCGCGGTGATGGTCTCCAGCACCGTCAGGGCCGCGTCCGGGTACGGCGAGCGGGCGATGTAGTGCGGGACGTGGGCGGCTACGCCGAGGACGTCGTGGCCGGCCTGGAGCAGGCGGTACTCGACGAGGGATTCGGCGCTGCCGGGCACCTGCGCCTCCTCGAAGGGGCTGCGGTGGCCCGGGACGAGATCGGTGCGGTTGCCGTGCGGGGTGAGGCCGACGGGCCGGGTGTGCGGGACGCCCATGGGGATGCCGTGGAAGTTCACGGACAGGCGGACGCCGAGCCGCTCCACAATCTGCCGCACGGCGGCGGCGAAGCGCTCCCACTCCACGTCCGGCTCGGGGCCCGACAGCAGCAGGAAGGGCGCGCCGGTGGCGTCCTGCACGAGCCGCACCTCGAGGGCGGGGTCCTCGTAGTCGCTCCAGCGGTCGCGCTTGAACGTCAGCAGCGGGCGGCGGGCGCGGTAGTCCACGAGCCGGTCGTGGTCGAAGCGGGCGACGACCTGGTGGGGCAGCGAGTCGAGCAGCCGGTCGACGATCTGGTCGCCCGTCTCGCCCGCGTCGATGTATCCGTCGAAGTGGTAGAGCATGACAAGTCCGGCCGAGTCCTGGGCGAGCGCCATGTCGACGACGGCCAGCCCCTTCGGCTCCCATGCGTACAAACCCTGCGGATCAAGCACAGTGACCGCTCCTCCTCGTGTCCGTACTCCACAACGACCTTGTGGGCGCGGGCATTCCCGCAGGAGGAGGACATGATCTTGCCGATGGGCGATTGACCTCTCCAGGGACGCGGGGAACCGCGCGACAAGCCCTCACCGGCCGGCAGCCGGCTCCGGGCAGCACTGAGGGGCCGCACCTCGAAGGTACGGCCCCTCAGCTATCGGCTAAGCCTCAGCGGCGAGCGTTCAGCTCTGGCCGCCGGCCAGCTTCTCGCGAAGCGCGGCAAGCGCCTCGTCCGAGGCCAGCGCACCGGAGTTGTCCGGGCCCTCGGAGGAGTACGAACCGCCACCACCGCCGGACGCGGCCGGAGCGGCGGCCTCGCCACCCTCGGCAGCGGCCTTCTCGTCCGCCTCGCGGGACTTGATGACCTGCGCCTGGTGCTGCTCGAAGCGCTGCTGCGCCTCGGCGTACTGGGTCTCCCAGGCCTCGCGCTGGGTCTCGTACCCCTCGAGCCAGTCGTTGGTCTCGGGGTCGAAGCCCTCGGGGTAGATGTAGTTGCCCTGGTCGTCGTAGGACGCGGCCATGCCGTAGAGGGTCGGGTCGAACTCGACCGTCGACGGGTCGGCACCGAAGGCCTCGTTGGCCTGCTTCAGCGAGAGGCTGATGCGACGGCGCTCGAGGTCGATGTCGATGACCTTGACGAAGATCTCGTCGTTGACCTGGACGACCTGCTCCGGGATCTCCACGTGGCGCTCGGCCAGCTCGGAGATGTGGACCAGACCCTCGATGCCCTCGTCCACGCGGACGAACGCACCGAACGGAACCAGCTTCGTGACCTTGCCGGGCACGACCTGGCCGATCTGGTGGGTGCGGGCGAACTGCTGCCACGGGTCTTCCTGGGTCGCCTTCAGCGACAGGGAGACGCGCTCGCGGTCCATGTCGACGTCGAGGACCTCGACCGTGACCTCCTGGCCGACCTCGACGACCTCGGAGGGGTGGTCGATGTGCTTCCAGGACAGCTCGGAGACGTGAACCAGGCCGTCGACGCCACCCAGGTCCACGAAGGCACCGAAGTTGACGATCGAGGAGACGACGCCGGAACGGACCTGACCCTTCTGGAGGGTCGTGAGGAACGTCTGGCGGACCTCGGACTGGGTCTGCTCCAGCCAGGCACGGCGGGACAGGACCACGTTGTTGCGGTTCTTGTCCAGCTCGATGATCTTGGCCTCGAGCTCCTTGCCCACGTAGGGCTGGAGGTCGCGGACGCGGCGCATCTCGACCAGGGAGGCCGGGAGGAAGCCACGGAGGCCGATGTCGAGGATGAGACCACCCTTGACGACCTCGATGACGGTACCGGTGACGATCCCGTCCTCTTCCTTGATCTTCTCGATGGTGCCCCAGGCACGCTCGTACTGGGCGCGCTTCTTCGAGAGGATCAGGCGGCCTTCCTTGTCCTCCTTCTGGAGAACAAGGGCCTCGATCTCGTCGCCGACGGCGACGACCTCGTTCGGGTCGACGTCGTGCTTGATCGAGAGCTCGCGGCTCGGGATCACACCTTCGGTCTTGTAACCGATGTCGAGCAGGACCTCGTCCCGGTCGACCTTCACGATGACGCCGTCGACGATGTCGCCGTCGTTGAAGTACTTGATCGTCTCGTCGATCGCGGCGAGGAAGGCTTCCTCGTTACCGATGTCGTTGACCGCTACCTGCGGGGTGGTTGCGGTGGTCTCGGTGCTGCTCGTCATGTGGGAAAGGGCTCCGGTACGGACATTGAAGTCGTAGGTACTGCTACGCCGGGAGCCCGTTTCGCTCTGCAGAAGCCGGACAGCCAAGGAAGCGCCACACAAAAACGGTGGCGCCTCGACAACCGAGGGGACATACATACAGATGCGAGCGCAGCCTGCTACGTCTGAGGTGCGCAGGCCCGCAGCGCAACTTGTAGCATACGGGGGCAGCCGGGCAGGGTCAATGCGCGAAGCCGCCCACCCGGGGCGGAACGCCGCATACCCGGCACAAGTCGTGTCGTCCGAGGCCGCGGGGCGCATGACGCACCCTTCGCGGAGCCTCCGGGACCGGCTGGACGGAAGAGTACGACGAGGGAGCCGATCATCCAAGAGCCCGAAGCGTCCGAACCCGAAGCCACCCGGCGTACCGCCGGGGCCGCGGAGAGCTCCCGCGCCAACCGTGGCTGGTGGGACCGCAACGCGGACGAGTACCAGACCGAGCACGGCACCTTCCTCGGCGACGACCGCTTCGTCTGGGGCCCCGAGGGCCTGGACGAGGTGGAGGCGGAGCTGCTCGGCCCGCCGGAGGAGCTGAAGGGCCGGGACGTCCTGGAGATCGGCGCCGGCGCCGCGCAGTGCTCGCGCTGGCTGACCGCCCAGGGGGCGCGCCCTGTCGCCCTGGACATCTCGCACCGGCAACTGCAGCACGCGCTGCGCATCGGCGGACCGTTCCCTCTGGTGTGCGCGGACGCCGGCGCGCTGCCCTTCGCGGACGGCTCGTTCGACCTGGCGTGCTCGGCGTACGGGGCGCTGCCCTTCGTCGCGGACCCGCGCCAGGTTCTGCGGGAGGTACGCCGGGTGCTGCGTCCCGGGGGCCGCCTCGTCTTCTCGGTGACACATCCGATCCGGTGGGCCTTCCCGGACGAGCCCGGCCCCGAGGGGCTGTCGGTGTCCGGCTCGTACTTCGACCGCACGCCCTACGTCGAGCAGGACGAGGAGGGCCGCGCGGTCTACGTCGAGCACCACCGCACCCTCGGCGACCGCGTCCGGGACGTCGTGGCGTCGGGCTTCCGGCTGGTGGACCTGGTCGAACCGGAGTGGCCGGCCTGGAACACGTCGGAGTGGGGCGGCTGGTCGCCCCTGCGCGGCAATCTGATCCCGGGCACGGCGATCTTCGTGTGCGAGCGAAGCGAGACGGGGGCACCCCCGGCCGAAGGCTGAGGGAGGGACTGACGCATCCGCGCGTGGGAGGCGTCCTCCCTGTCGTACGACTTCCCTGTCGTACGACACTGAGGGCGTGATCCGTTACGACGCCCTGGACGCCCTGCCCGTACGAGGTGCCCTGCCCGCCCTGGACGACGCCCTGGCGGGGCACGGCACCGCCGTGCTCGTGGCGCCGCCCGGCACCGGCAAGACCACCCTGGTGCCGCCGGCGCTGGCGGGACTGCTCGGGGAGGGGCCGCGGCGGCGGGTGGTCGTGGCCGAGCCGCGGCGGATCGCGGCCCGGGCGGCGGCGCGGCGGATGGCGTGGCTCCTGGGCGAGAAGGCCGGCGAGAGCGTCGGCTACACCGTGCGCGGGGAGCGGGTCGTCGGGCGGAACACGCGCGTGGAGGTCGTCACGACCGGTGTGCTGGTGCAGCGGTTGCAGCGGGACCAGGAGCTGGCCGGTGTCGACGTGGTGGTGCTCGACGAGTGCCATGAGCGGCATCTCGACGCGGACACCGCGGCGGCGTTCCTGTGGGACGTGCGGCAGACGCTGCGGCCGGAGCTGCGGCTGGTGGCCGCCTCGGCGACGACCGACGCGCAGGGGTGGGCCGCGCTGCTGGGCGGGGCGCCGGTGGTCGAGGCCCGGGGTGCCGCGTATCCGGTGGAGGTGGTGTGGGTGCCGCCGGTGCGTCCCGTCCGGCCGCCGCACGGGATGCGGGTCGATCCGGCGCTGCTGACGCATGTGGCGTCGGTGGTGCGGCGGGCGCTGGCCGAGCGCGAGGGGGACGTGCTGTGCTTCCTGCCGGGTGTGGGAGAGATCGCGCGGGTCGCGGGGCAGCTGGGGGCGCTCGGTGATGTCGAGGTGCTGCAGGTGCACGGGCGGGCGCCGGCGGCCGTGCAGGACGCGGTGCTGGTGCCCGGGGAGCGGCGGCGCGTGGTACTGGCGACGTCCGTCGCGGAGTCGTCGCTGACGGTGCCGGGGGTGCGGGTCGTCGTGGACTCCGGGCTGGCGCGTGAGCCCCGGGTTGATCACGCGCGCGGCTTGAGTGCGCTGACGACGGTGCGGGCGTCGCAGGCGGCCGGACGGCAGCGGGCGGGGCGGGCCGGGCGTGAGGCACCCGGGGCGGTGTACCGGTGCTGGGCGGAGGCAGAGGACGCGCGTCTGCCTCGCTTTCCCGCTCCCGAGATCAACGTGGCCGACCTGACGGCGTTCGCACTGCAGGTGGCGTGCTGGGGGGATCCGGACGCGTCCGGACTGGCGTTGCTGGACGCGCCGCCCCCCGGGGGCATGGCGGCTGCGCGGGGCGTTCTGACCGCGGTGGGGGCCGTGGACTGTGCGGGCAGGGCCACCGAGCGGGGTGCTGCGCTGGCTCGGTTGGGGGTTCATCCCCGGTTGGGACGGGCCTTGGTGGATTCGGTGCCGTTCGTGGGGGCTGAGCGGGCTGCGGAGGTCGTCGCGCTCTTGAGTGAGGAGGCTCCGCGGGAGTACGGCGATGATCTGGCCGGCGCCTTGCGGCGTGTTCGGCGGGGCGGTGACGCCTATTCCTCGCGGTGGCGCAGTGAGGTTCGGCGGCTGCGGGCCCTCGTTTCAGGCGTTTCCCGACCGCCCACGCGCAACGGGCCTCAGGAGGCCGAGAGGTGGGACGGCGCCTCGGAGGATCGGCAGGTGGGCCTCGTTGCGGCTCTCGCGTTTCCCGAGCGTATCGGCAGGGTGGACGGCGCGTCGTGCCTCATGGTGTCCGGGACGCGCGCCGAAATCGGCGAGGGAAGCGGGCTGCGGGGGGCGGAGTGGGTTGCCGTCGCCGTGGCGGACCGGCCTGTCGGCAAGGGGCACGCGCGCGTGCAGTCGGGGGTGGTGGTCGACGAAGGGGTCGCCCGGCTCGCCGCCGGGGCGCTGCTGGAGGAGCGGGACGAGGTGCGCTGGGACGGTGGGGACGTCGTGGCGCGGCGGGTGGAGCGGCTGGGAGCCGTGGAGCTGGCGGTGCGGTCGCTGAAGGACGCCGATCCCGCGCTGGTGCGCGGGGCGGTGCTCGACGGGCTGCGGCGGGAGGGGCTCGGCCTGCTGCGGTGGTCGGCGGAGGCCGGCGTCCTGCGGCAGCGGCTCGCGTTCCTGCGGCTGCACCACGGTGAGCCGTGGCCGGACGTCTCCGACGACGCGTTGCACGCGCGCGCGGAGGAGTGGCTGGAGCCGGAGCTGAGCAGGGCGCGGCGGCGGGCTGATCTGGCGCGGATCGATGCCGGGGAGGCGCTCACCCGGCTGCTGCCCTGGGCCTGCGGGGAGGCGGGGCGGCTCGACGAACTCGCCCCGGAGCGGATGACGGTGCCCAGCGGGTCGAGGATCCGGATCGACTACACGCGGCCCGAGCAGCCGGTGCTCGCGGTGAAGGTGCAGGAGATGTTCGGGCTCCAGGAGTCGCCACGGGTCGCCGGGGTGCCGCTGCTCGTGCATCTGCTGTCCCCGGCGGGGCGTCCGGCCGCCGTCACCGCCGATCTGGCCTCCTTCTGGCGGGACGGCTACAAGGGCGTACGGGCGGAGCTGCGCGGGCGGTATCCGAAGCATCCGTGGCCCGAGGACCCGGCCGGGGCCGAGCCGACCCGGCACACCAACGCCCGGCTCAGGCGCTGACCGGTGAGGGTGCCGGACCGGAGGTTCGTGGGTGTGCGCGCCGAAGACGTAGCACTGGGGGATCTCACACAACGACGCCCCTCCCGAAAGAGGGGCGCCGTCCGTCGTACCTGAGGGCTACGCGCTCGGACTGGCCGAGGGGCTCGGCGAGGAGGCCTGGGCCGCCGCCACGGTGAGTTCGACGGTGAGGGTCGCGCCGCCCGCGGTGTCGATGCGGAGCAGGAACGTACCGGTCGTGTCGTCCGCGTACAGCTTCGGCAGCTTCAGCAGGCCCTTCGCGTCCGTCTTCAGGCCCGTGAGGGTGCGTACGGCCTTGCCGTCGGCGTCCTTGAAGTAGGGGCCCTTGTCGTTGGCGGCCGTGTCGTCCGCCGACTTGACCAGCGTGGCGGTGGCCGCGACACCGTCGGCGACGGCGCCGTCGTACGTGGCCTTCACCTCGACCTGGTTCGCGAACTGCCCGCCCGGCGTGCAGGTCAGCGCGGCGTCACCGGTGCGGGCGAGTTGGTCGGCGGCGCGCTCGGTGACGGTGGCCGTGTAGTCGAGGCCCGCGACGGTGCGGCCGACGACGGTGGCGCGGACCGTGACGGTGCCGGTCTTCTCCCCCGCCTTCAGGGCGGGCGCGACGGCCACGCCGGAGCTGTTGGTGGCGACCGTGGCGACACTCTCGCCGCCGGTGAAGGTGGTGTCTGTGTCGCCGAGGATCGTGAAGCGGATCCGGACCTTGCCGACGGCCTTGCCGGCCTCGGTCTCGGCGCGGGTGCTGATCCGCTTGGTGAACGCGTCGCCGGCCATGGCCGTGAGCTTCGCGGTTCCGGCGTCCTCCAGGTGGTCCACCGTGTCGGTGGGCGTGGGAGGCGTCGTGGGCGGTGGGCTCGGGGTGGTGGGCGGGGTGGTGGGCGGGGTGGTGGGCGGGGTGGTGGGCGGTTTCGGTGTCATCGGGCCGTCCCCGCCGGGCTTTTCGGGCTTGGGGCCGGGCTTGGGCGTGGAGCCGCCCCCGGCCGGCGTGCCGGGCGTGCTCGGCGTGGAGGGGCTGGGGGTCGCCCCGGCTCCGTCGTCACTGCGGTTGTCGGGCAGCGTTCCGGTGCCGTCGGGGACCTCGTGGGTGCCCTTGCGGTAGTACTCCAGCCACGTCATGACGAGGTTCAGGTACTCGCGCGAGTTGTTGTAGCTGAGGATCGCCTTGTCGAGGTCGTCCTGGTCGGACAGGTCCCAGTCGAAGCGGCAGAGGTAGTGGCCGGCGGCGAGCGCGGCGTCGTAGATGTTGTTGGGGTCCTTCTTGCCGTCGCCGTTGCCGTCGCGGCCCGCCCAGGCCCAGGTGGACGGGATGAACTGCATGGGCCCGACGGCCTGGTCGTAGGTGCTGTTGCCGTCGTAGGCGCCGTTGTCGGTGTCCTTGATGAGGGCGAAGCCGTTGCCGTCGAGCTGCGGGCCGAGGATCGGCTTGATGGTGGTGCCTTCGGCGTTGACGCGGCCACCGCGGGCCTGTCCCGACTCCACCCGGCCGATGGCCGCGAGGAGTTGCCAGGGCAGGTTGCAGCCCGGCTTGGCGTCGCGCAGTGAGGCCTCGGCCTTTTTGTAGGCGTCGAGAACGGTCGCGGGGATGCCCGCCTCCGTCGTGCCCTGTCCGCTCGGGCCGGGGCCGGTGGACGGTGACGGGTTGGGGCTCTTGAGCGGAGGCAGGTCCGTGTAGTAAGGCGAGTTGCCGGTGGCACCGCCGTCGGAGGCACTCACTTCGGGTGAGGGGGTGGCGTCCGCGGCGGTCTGTCTGCCGTGGTCGTTGACGCCCGGAGCCTGGGAAGCGGACAGTGCCGCGACCGCTACTGCGGCCACGGCCGTGGTGGCCGCTCCCTTGCACAGCCTCCTGCCGAATTGCGCCGCCATAGAGTGAACCCCTCCCATGGACGCCTTGGCGTCCGATCTCCGCCTGCAGTGTTCGCCCTGTTGTGACGATCGGCCCGCCCGAGGGGTTGCCCTCCGGCGGTCACGACTCTGTTCTCTTGCGTGCTCTGCTCTTGACCGCTTTCGCGCGTTCGACGCGCTCCCCGCGCGGCGGCTCTGGCGACCCTACGACAACTTCCTTTGCTCGGGCACCCGTTCGCGCCCGTTTTTCACCAGTTGGTCATGTGCGATCGCGACGGCACCGGCGTGGCGGCGTCCCGCATACTGGGCCACTGGCCGCCGGGCTCTCCCGCCCTGCCGCAACGACCGTCGCAAGGAGCCGAGTTGCCGTTCACGCTGAGCCACGCGGTGGCCGTGCTGCCTGCCGTCCGCACCGACGGCACCGGCCGGGGCGGGCTGGTGCCCGCCGTGCTCGTGGCGGGTTCCTTCGCACCCGACATGACCTACTACGCGGCGAGTGTCCTGTCCGGGGCGATGGAGTTCGGGGACGTCACGCACTCGTTCCCGGGCGTGTTCACCATCGATGTGCTCATCGCCTGGACGCTGGTGGGGCTGTGGCTGCTGATGCGGGAACCGCTGGTGGCGCTGTTGCCGCGGGCCCGGCAGGGGCGGGTGGCCGTCCTGCTGCGGTGCGGGGTGCCACGCGCTCGGGTGAGGCCGTCGCTGGCGGTGTGGTGGTACGCGTCCGCTGCGCTCGGGGCACTGACGCATGTCCTGTGGGACGCGTTCACGCATCTCGACGGGTGGGGGGTGCGGCTGTTTCCGGTGCTGGGCCGCGAGGTGGCGGGCTCGCCGCTGTACTGGTACCTGCAGTACGGCGGTTCGGCCGTGGCCGCGGTCGTGATCGCCGTGTTCGTGGCGCGGGCGCTGCGGCGGGCGCCGGGGGGCGAGCCGACGGGGGTTCCGGGGCTGTCGGTGCGCGACCGGTGGGCGGCCGCTGCCGTGATCGGCGGTTTCGCGCTGGTGGGCGCGGTGCAGCGGGCGTCGCGGTGGTGGGCGTACTGGGGCTCGGTCGCGAAGCCGTGGGAGATCATCCCGACGGTGTGCTTCGGCGCGGGCGCGGGGCTCGTCCCTGCGCTGCTGCTGTACGCCGTGGGAGTCAGGGTGCGGCGTCCGGTTCCGGTCCCTGGGGGTCCTGCCCTCGGCGCCGATCCGGAGCCGAGCCGTCCTGCCGCTCGCTGAGGGGGCCGCCGCTCGTCGTGATGTACACGGTGATGGTGGTGTGCGCCGGGCGGGGGCGCGGGAGCAGGGTGAGGACGAGGAGCAGGTAGTCGCGGACCAGCCGGCTCCAGAGGCGGGACGCTCTGCCGGGTGCCGCTGGACTACGGGGGCGCGCCGGGGGCGGGGCCTGGGTGGGGGTGTGTCCGGTGGCGGCCGGCGGGTCGGTGAGGCCGAGGACGGCGGGTAGGTCACCGTGTCCGGCGAGGCCGAGGACGGCCGCCAGGTCGCGGGAGCCGGCGAGGCCGGGGGCGGCGGAAGGACCGTCGGCGGTGGGCACGGTGGGCCGTCGGCCGGGGGTCAGGCGCTGCCGGAGGTCCGCCGTCGCGTCGCGCAGGGCCGCGGCGAGGGTGACAGGGACACGGGCCGTACTTGCGGCGGCCTCGAACGCTTGGACCGGCGGGAGTGCCACGCCTGACGCCGTGCGGCTGAGGAGCGTGCGTATACCCATGCCCCGCATCTTTGCGACGGTCGGGGACGGGGGCGCCTTGTCGGGGGCCACGCGAGTGACGGAATCGGTGGGTGGCACAGGGGGGTGGCCCGGGCTGGGGCGGGTTCGGGGCGGGGCGAGCGCGTCGGCGGGGCGGGCGGCCCCGGGCTCAGACCGTGTTTGAGATCTGCCATGCGGCCCGCTGCCGGACGCTGTGTTCAGCAACTTTCCTCGATATAGAGGAGTGTGAGGCCGTCTGTGGAGACGAACTCATACGGGGCGTAACTAGGTATGCAGTCCGCCATGAGCCGGTCCTTGATCTGGTTCCAGGTCGCGAGCCGGTCAGTTGCGGGCACGTGGCGGAATTCTCCTCCGCCGGCTTCTCCGATGATCAGCGCATCCGCTTGGGTCGCCAGACGCTGGGTGAGCCGTCGGTGGAGCGGGCCTCGGACCTTCCGCCAGAGTTGGCCCTCGTCGTCGACGAACTCCTCACGGCCGGCGGGCGACCGCACCCATTCGACGGGCGGGTCCGGGGCCGGTGGCAACGAGGCCACTATCTCGGCCAGTGTCGCGTTGCGCAGACGCTTATTGGGCACGGCCGCATTCTTCCAAGTGTTGCGGCACGATGCCTCATGGTTCTGTGTGCCTGAGAAGGCCGTAATCCTGACCGGATGGCCGGTCCCCGCCGGGTGAGCCGGCGGACTATCACGCCGATCATGGCCCAGCGGATCATGGTCTCGGCGTGAGCGGTGTGGTGCTCGTAGTCGCGAGCCAGGCGGCGGTGGGCAGTGAGCCAGGCAAAAGTGCGCTCGACGGCCCATCGCTTGGGCTGGACCCGGAAGCCTCGCTGTCCGGGCTCCTTGCGGACGATCTCTAGGGAACGTTTGAGGGTGGTGGCCGCCCAGTCGACCAGGCGACCGGCGAAACCTTGATCGGCCCAGACCTTCAGCACGGTGGGGTGGTCCAGCCGTGTCCACAACAGGGATCGCTTGGCCCCGTCGCGGTCCTGGACACTGGCCGTCACGACGTGGACGGTCAGCAGCAGACCGAGGGTATCGGTGACGATGAACCGCTTTTGGCCCTTAACCTTCTTGCCCGCGTCGAAGCCGCGAGTCATGCTCGGGACCGTGTCGGCGGTGCGTATTGACTGGGAGTCGATCAGTCCGGCCGTGGGCTCGGCATTTCGGCCCTCGGCCTGACGAACCTGGGCACGCAGGGCGTTGTGGATGTGGGTGACAGTGCCCTCGTCGTGCCAGCGCACGAAATACCAGTACACGGTCTGCCAGGGCGGGAAGTCGTGTGGCAGCTGCCGCCAGGCGCATCCTGTGCGTACCACGTACATGATCGCGTCCACCGTCCGGCGTCGCGGATGCTTCTCCCGCCGCCCGCCCTTCGGCCCCGTCCGCGGCGCAGGCAGCAACGGCTCCACCAACGCCCACTGCTCATCGGTCAGGTCCGACGGATAACCCTGCCCAGCACCGCTCACCTCGAGATCAACGAGCACCCACGGCCAGCGGCACGACAGATCTCAAACGCGCTCTCAGGCGAGTGCCGCCGCCGGGGCGGACGCCCGAGTCGCGGCCCGGCGAGCAGGGGCCCTGTCTCAGCCCGACGGGCACTGTGGCGGGAGGACCCCGTTCGTCGCACTCCCGCCACCCCTCGAGCCGAAGCCGCCACACCCGTGAACCCGTGTGCCGGTCCACCTGGCGACCCCCACCCCGGCAGCCCGGCCCGGTGTCACAACGCTCGTGATCAATACACCTAGTGCGCGGCCGACTCCCAGTCGGCACCCACCCCCACCGACACACCCAGGGGCACCCGGAGGTGAACGGCGTTCGACATCTCGCGGCGGACGAGTTCCTCCGCGGCTGCCCGCTCCCCCGGGGCGATCTCCAGGACGATTTCGTCGTGGACCTGGAGGAGCATGCGGGAGGCGAGGCCCGCGTCTTTCAGGGCGTCGTCGACCTTGAGCATGGCGATCTTCACGATGTCGGCCGCCGTGCCCTGGATGGGGGCGTTGAGGGCCATCCGCTCGGCTGCCTCGCGGCGCTGGCGGTTGTCGCTGTTGAGGTCGGGGAGGTAGCGGCGGCGCCCGAAGAGCGTCGCCGTGTAGCCCGTCGCCCGGGCCTCGTCGACCGCGCGGCGCAGATAGTCCCGTACGCCGCCGAACCGCTCGAAGTACGCGTCCATCAGGGCGCGGGCCTCCGCCGCCTCGATGTTCAGCTGCTGGGAGAGGCCGAAGGCGGACAGTCCGTAGGCCAGGCCGTACGACATGGCCTTGATCTTGCGGCGCATCTCGGCGTCCACCGCGGTCGGCTCGACCGCGAAGACCTGGGAGGCGGCCGTGGTGTGCAGGTCCTCACCCGAGGTGAACGCCTCGATCAGGCCCGCGTCCTCGGAGAGGTGGGCCATGACGCGCAGCTCGATCTGGCTGTAATCGGCCGTCATCAGGGACTCGAAGCCCTCTCCGACGACGAAGCCACGGCGGATCGCCCGGCCCTCGTCGGTGCGGACCGGGATGTTCTGCAGGTTCGGGTCGGTCGAGGACAGGCGGCCGGTGGCGGCGACGGTCTGGTTGAACGTCGTGTGGATACGGCCGTCCGCGGCGATCGTCTTGATCAGACCTTCGACCGTGACGCGGAGCTTGGCCTGCTCGCGGTGGCGGAGCATGATCACCGGGAGCTCGTTGTCCGTCTGGGTGGCGAGCCAGGCGAGGGCGTCGGCGTCCGTGGTGTAGCCGGTCTTGGTCCGCTTGGTCTTGGGCAGGGCCAGCTCGCCGAAGAGGACTTCCTGGAGCTGCTTGGGCGAGCCCAGGTTGAACTCGTGCCCGGCTGCCGCGTGGGCCTCCTTCACCGCCTGCTGGACGGCCCCGGCGAACATCTGCTCCATGGCCTCCAGGTGGGGCCGGTCGGCCGCGATGCCGTGCCGCTCCATGCGGGCGAGCAGCGCGGACGTGGGCAGCTCCACGTCTCGCAGCAGGTCGGCGGCGCCGACGTCCGCCAGGCGGCTCTCGAAGGTCTCGCCCAGATCGAGGACGGCGCGGGCCTGGATCATCAGCGCCTCGGCCTCGGCGGCGTCGTCCGTGCCGAAGGCGAGCTGGCCGTCGGCCGCGGCGGCGGGGACCAGCTCGCGGTGCAGGTACTCCAGGGACAGCGCGTCCAGGTCGAAGGAACGGCGGCCCGGCTTGACCAGGTACGCGGCGAGCGCGGTGTCCATGCGCACGCCTTCGACGCTCCAGCCGTGCTCGGCGAAGACGCGCATGGCGCCCTTGGCGTTGTGGAAGATCTTGGGCCGGGCGGCGTCGGCGAGCCAGGCGGTGAAGGCCGTCTCGTCGGCCTCGTCCAGCTGGGAGGGGTCGAACCAGGCGGCAGGGCCGCCGAGCGCGGCGAGGGCGACCTCGGCGACCGAACCGGTGCCGAGCGCCCAGGTGTCGACCGTGGCGACGCCGAGGGGCTGGGTGCCGTGCTCGGTGAGCCAGGCGGTCAGCTCGCCGGTGCCGAGCACCGTGCCGTCCAGCTGCACGCCGTCCGAACTGATCGGGGTGGTCTCGGCCTCCTCGGCGCCGGGGTCGACGGCGAAGAGCCGCTCGCGCAGCGAGGGGTTCCTGATCTCCAGGGTGTCCAGGATCATCGCGACGGCCTTGCGGTCGTAGGCCGCCCGCTCCAGCTCGGCCACGCCCTTGGGGAGCTCGACCTGCCGCTCCAGCTCCGTGAGCCGGCGGTTGAGCTTGACGGCCTCCAGGTGGTCGCGCAGGTTCTGACCGGCCTTGCCCTTGACCTCGTCCACGCGCTCGACGAGCTCCGCGAAGGAACCGAACTGGTTGATCCACTTCGCGGCGGTCTTCTCGCCGACGCCGGGGATGCCGGGGAGGTTGTCGGAGGGGTCGCCGCGCAGCGCCGCGAAGTCCGGGTACTGCGCGGGCGTCAATGCGTACTTCTCGAACACTTTCTCCGGGGTGAAGCGGGTCAGCTCGGAGACGCCCTTGGTCGGATACAGCACCGTGGTGTGTTCGCTGACCAACTGGAAGGAGTCCCGGTCGCCGGTGACGATCAGCACCTCGAAGCCCTCGGCCTCGGCCTGTGTGGCGAGTGTGGCGATGACGTCGTCCGCCTCGAAGCCGTCCACCGCGAAGCGGACGGCGCCCATCGCGTCGAGGAGCTCGCCGATCAGCTCGACCTGGCCCTTGAACTCGTCCGGGGTCTTGGAGCGGTTCGCCTTGTACTCCGTGAACTCCTCGGACCGCCAGGTCTTGCGGGACACGTCGAAGGCGACCGCGAAGTGCGTGGGCGCCTCGTCGCGCAGCGTGTTGGCCAGCATCGACGCGAAGCCGTAGATCGCGTTCGTCGGCTGGCCCGTCGCGGTGGTGAAGTTCTCCGCGGGCAGCGCGAAGAACGCGCGGTAGGCCAGCGAGTGCCCGTCCATGAGCATCAGTCGCGGACGGCTGCCGCCGGAGGTCTTGTCGGTCGTCTTCGATGCTGTCTCTGCCACGCCCCCGATCCTGCCACGCCCCACCGACACTCGGCCCCGGCCCCGACCGCCCGGGCAGCGACGCGGGGCATCGACCCCGGCCCGCCCCGACCCGATGTCACCCCGGCGTGCGAGGATCGGAGACGTACCTCACAGCGCAGTGGAAGGGGAGCGTGCGATGGCGTCGAAGCCGCCCAAGAGTGATCCGGTCCAGGACGCGCCGCAGGTCGCCGGGCCGAAGCACGCGGCAGCGGGGCTCCCCGCGATCGGGCACACGCTGCGTATCGCCCAGCGGCAGATGGGCGTGAAGCGCACCGCGCTGACCCTGCTGAGCGTGAACCAGAAGGACGGCTTCGACTGCCCGGGCTGCGCCTGGCCGGAGCCGGAGCACCGGCACAAGGCGGAGTTCTGCGAGAACGGCGCCAAGGCCGTCGCCGAGGAGGCCACCCTGCGCCGGGTCACCCCCGAGTTCTTCGCCGCGCACCCGGTCGCCGACCTGGCCGGCCGCAGCGGCTACTGGCTGGGCCAGCAGGGGCGGCTCACCCACCCCGTGTACCTCCCCGAAGGCGGCACGCACTACGAGCCGGTCACCTGGGAGCGCGCCTTCGACATCATCGCCGAGGAGATCGCCGCCCTCGGCTCCCCGGACGAGGCCGTCTTCTACACCTCCGGCCGCACCAGCAACGAGGCCGCGTTCCTCTACCAGCTGTTCGCCCGCGAGCTCGGCACGAACAATCTGCCCGACTGCTCGAACATGTGCCACGAGTCGTCCGGCTCGGCCCTGTCGGAGACGATCGGCATCGGCAAGGGCAGCGTCCTGCTGGAGGATCTGTACAAGGCCGACCTGATCATCGTCGCCGGCCAGAACCCGGGGACGAACCACCCGCGCATGCTGTCCGCCCTGGAGAAGGCCAAGGACAACGGGGCGAGGATCATCAGCGTCAACCCGCTGCCCGAGGCGGGCCTGGAGCGCTTCAAGAACCCGCAGACCCCGCAGGGCATGCTCAAGGGCGCCGCGCTCACCGATCTGTTCCTGCAGATCCGCATCGGCGGCGACCAGGCGCTGTTCCGTCTGCTCAACAAGCTGATCCTGGAGGCGGAGGGCGCGGTCGACGAGGCGTTCGTGCGGGAGCACACGCACGGCTTCGAGGAGTTCGCCGAGGCCGCCCGCGCCGCCGACTGGGACGAGACGCTCAGGGCGACCGGCCTGACCCGGGAGGACGTCGAGAAGACCCTCGGGATGGTCCTCGCCTCCGAGCGGACCATCGTGTGCTGGGCGATGGGCCTCACCCAGCACAAGCACTCCGTGCCCACGATCAGGGAAGTGGTCAACTTCCTTCTCCTGCGCGGCAACATCGGCCGCCCGGGCGCGGGCGTGTGCCCGGTGCGCGGGCATTCGAACGTGCAGGGCGACCGCACGATGGGCATCTTCGAGCGCCCCGCCCCGGCGTTCCTGGACGCCCTGGAGAGGGAGTTCGGCTTCGCGCCGCCGCGCGAGCACGGTTACGACGTCGTACGGGCCATCCGCGCTCTGCGCGACGGCGAGGCGAAGGTCTTCTTCGCGATGGGCGGCAACTTCGTCTCGGCGTCGCCCGACACGGAGGTCACCGAGGCGGCCATGCGGCGGGCCCGGCTGACCGTGCACGTGTCGACGAAGCTGAACCGCTCGCACGCGGTCACGGGCGCGCGTGCCCTGATCCTGCCGACGCTCGGCCGCACCGAGCGCGATCTCCAGGGCAGCGGCGAGCAGTTCGTGACGGTCGAGGACTCGATGGGCATGGTGCACGCCTCCCGGGGCCGGCTGGACCCCGCGAGCCGGCACCTGCTGTCGGAGCCGGCCATCGTGTGCCGCCTGGCCCGCCGCGTGCTGGGCGAGGACAGCACCACGCCGTGGGAGGAGTTCGAGAAGGACTACGCGACGATCCGGGACCGCATCGCACGCGTGATCCCCGGTTTCGAGGACTTCAACGCGCGCGTGGCCCGCCCCGGCGGCTTCGCGCTCCCGCACGCCCCCCGCGACGAGCGCCGTTTCCCGACGGCCACCGGCAAGGCCAACTTCACCGCCGCGCCCGTGGAGTTCCCCGAGCTGCCCGAGGGGCGTCTGCTGCTGCAGACGCTGCGCTCGCACGACCAGTACAACACCACGATCTACGGCCTCGACGACCGCTACCGGGGCATCAGGAACGGCCGCCGGGTGGTGCTGGTCAACCCCGAGGACGCGCGGGCACTGAAGCTCGCGGACGGTTCCTACGTCGACCTGGTGAGCGAGTGGACGGACGGCGTGGAGCGCAGGGCGCCCGGCTTCCGGGTCGTGCACTACCCGACGGCCCGGGGATGCGCCGCCGCGTACTACCCGGAGACCAACGTGCTGGTGCCGCTGGATGCCACCGCGGACACCAGTAACACCCCGGCCAGCAAGTCCGTGGTGGTGCGTCTGGAACAATCGGCGGCCGACTGAGCGTTCGCTCAGTCACAGCAGCCGAGTGACGAGGACGAACGGAGCCGGGCCCCATGGGTGAGCAGCAGCAAGTGAAGTTCCCGCAGGAGGTCATCGACGAGTACGCGGCGCTCGGCGTGGACCTCCCGGCCCTGTTCTCCGCAGGCCACCTCGGGACCCGGATGGGCGTCCAGATCTCCGAGGCGTCGCCGGACCGGGTCGTCGGGACGATGCCGGTGGAGGGCAACACCCAGCCCTACGGGCTGCTGCACGGCGGGGCCTCCGCGGTCCTGGCCGAGACGCTCGGCTCGATCGGGTCGATGCTGCACGGCGGCAGCTCCAAGATCGCGGTCGGCGTCGACCTGAACTGCACCCACCACCGCGGCGTCCGCTCCGGTCTGGTCACCGGTGTGGCCACGCCTGTGCACCGCGGACGCTCGACCGCCACCTACGAAATCGTCATCACGGACGAGAACGGCAAAAGGGTGTGCACCGCCCGGCTGACCTGCCTGCTGCGCGACGTGAACCCCGGCGACGAGGAGCTCATCCGCGCCGCCAGCTGACGGACGTAGGGAAAACCCTGGAGGGGCGGGCGCGCTCTTGTGGCGGCCGCCCCCACGCGCTTCACTGACGCTCCACCCCCACAGGAGAAGACCCGTCCCACCCGCAGAAGGGTTTCTCTTGACCTCCGTACGCGCCTTCGCCGTCACCGCCGCGGCCTGTGCCGCGGTGCTCGCCACCGCGGTGCCGTCCTCCGCCATCAACTCCTACAACGCCACGCCCGCCCCGGAGCGCACCGAGGTCGGCGCGCTCGTGGCCACCTGGGACGACGACGGCGACCCCGCCACCCCCGACCGGGTCGACTGGGTCTGCTCCGGCACCATGATCGACACGGACACCTTCCTGACCGCCGCGCACTGCACCTCCGACTGGCCCGACAACGTGCGGTTCTCCGTGTCCCTGGACCAGGACGTGCAGTCCGGGCTCGACGCGGCGGCGAAGAAGTACCCGGGCGACCCGGCCGCACAGGCCGCCGCCGTCGCCGTCCCGGGCACCGCCCACACCCACCCCGACTACCCGGGGCCCGCCTCCGACACCCACGACATCGCCGTGATCCAACTGCCCGCTGCCCAGGTCAAAGCCCGCTGGAGCTTCACGCCGGCCACCCTGCCCACCGCGAACCAGCTCGGCAGGCTCGGCCCGCGGGGCCTGAACGACACCGACTGGCTCGTCGCCGGATACGGCACCCAGGAGGCCGTCAACGGCCCCGGCGGCCACACCCACCCCGGCGGCGGCGTCCGGATGAAGGCCCCCGTCACCTTCGACGCACTCAACGACTCCTGGGCCCGCCTTGCGATGACCGCGCCGCAGGGCAACGGAGGTGCCTGCTACGGCGACTCGGGCGGCCCCAACTTCGCCGTCATCGGCGGGCGGAACATCCTCGCCGCCACCACCATCACCGGCGACTCCCCCTGCTACGCGACCAACGTGACGTACCGCCTGGACACCCCCGGCGCCCGCACCTTCCTGTCGCCGTTCGTGAAGCTGCCGTAACCCCGCCCCGACGGCCACCGGCCGCCCCGCACGACCGGCACCCCGCCGCATCGGGCACGCCCGCAGCGGCGGGGCACCACCCCTCTTCCCCGCCCGTGCCCCATCCCCTGCCCGCGACCCCACGAGCTGCGGCCACGAGCGGTACCGAGCCCTGCCCCCCCCCGAACCCGCCGACTCACCGTCAGATCAGGGGAGTCGGGACGCCCTCGGCAGCTACGCGCGCCTCGCCGGGCCGGCCGGCAGGCCGCTGGAGTGGACATCGCCGTTTCCGACGCTCCGGAACCGCCCTCGCCGCCGGACCATCCCCTTCTCGACGTGACGCTCCGTAACGTGCGCGCAATACAACACCGCGGTTTCGTCTTCCGCCCCGCCTGCCCCCGGAACCTCTCCGATCTTGTTCGCGCCACATCCACCCCGGCAACCGCACGATCTCAGCCACGGCCAACCGGAAGTGCGCGTTCTCAGAATGCGGACTTCGGCGAAAATCCTCCAAACCCACCGAGAGGGTCCGCCGTCGCGACCTGCCTTCCACCGCGTCATAACAAGAAAGTCACAAGCCAGCCCGCGCCGCTGACCCTGCCCTTACCCCGGGCTTAGAGTCACGGCCAGTCACCGCTCCATCGGGAGTTCGGTACCAGCGCGGCACTCACCCCCCGACCAGGGCGGGGCCTGCCTGTGAAAGGACTGATTGTGCGACAGCGTTCCTTGGTGATTCTTACCTCCGTTCTCACGACCGGAGCTCTGACTCTCACCGCCTGCGGCTCCCGAGACGACAGCGGTGACAAGAGCGGAGACGGCGGCAGCGGCACGACCCTGACCATCGGCGTCGACGCCCCCCTCTCCGGTGAGAACTCCACCACCGGCCTCGGCATCCAGTACGGCGCCCAGATAGCCGTCGACGACGCCAACAAGAACAACTGGGTCCCGGGCGTGAAATTCAAGCTCCAGGCCCTGGACGACAAGGCGCAGCCCGCCACCGGCCAGTCCAACGCCACCAACCTCGTCGGCAACAAGACCGTCGTCGGCGCCGTCGGCCCGCTGAACTCCGGCGTCGCCCAGACGATGCAGCAGGTGTTCGCCTCGGCCAACATGGTCCAGATCTCCCCCGCGAACACGGCCCCCGAGCTGACCCAGGGCAAGAACTGGCAGACGGACAAGAAGCGTCCGTTCAAGACGTACTTCCGCACCGCCACCACCGACGAACTGCAGGGCAGCTTCGCGGCCGGCTACGCCTACAACGGCCTCAAGAAGAAGAAGGCCTTCGTCGTCGACGACAAGCAGACCTACGGCGCCGGCCTCGCGAAGATCTTCAACGAGCAGTTCAAGAAGCTCGGCGGCAAGGTCGTCGCCACCGACCACGTCAACACCGGCGACAAGGACTTCGGCTCCCTCGTCACGAAGATCAAGAACTCCGGCGCCGACCTGCTCTACTACGGCGGCCAGTACGACGAGTCCGCGCTGATCACCAAGCAGCTCAAGGACGCCGGCGTCAAGATCCCGCTGTTCGGCGGCGACGGCATGTTCGCCTCCACCTACATCGAGGCCGCCGGCAAGTCCTCCGAAGGCGACCTCGTCACCGCGATCGGTGTCCCCGCCGACACCCTGCCCGCGGCCAAGCAGTTCATCCAGACGTACAAGGACAAGGGTTACAAGGGCGACTACGGCGCCTACGGCGCCTACGCCTACGACGCCACCACCGCCATCATCAAGGCTGTCAAGGCCGCGGCCGACGCCAACGGCGGCAAGGTGCCCACCGACATCACCGACCTGCGCTCCAAGGTCGTCGAGGGTGTCCAGAAGTCCGACTTCGAAGGCCTCACCGGCAAGGTCTCCTTCGACGAGTACGGCGACACCACCAACAAGCAGCTGACGGTGTACCAGGTCGAGAAGGGTGCCTGGAAGGCCGTGGAGACCGGCACCGCCGACCTCCAGTAGTTCCGGCCCCCAGTACGCCGCACCACGGGCCGCGCGGAAGGAGGACCCCGACCGCGCGGCCCGTTTTCACACCCCCACCCAGCACACGACCACGCACACATCCAGTGCACACCACCACCAGCGACATGGAGGCCACGCGGTGAACACCCTGCCGCAGCAGCTGGCCAACGGGCTGCTTCTCGGCTCGATGTACGGGCTGATCGCCATCGGCTACACGATGGTGTACGGCATCGTCCAGCTCATCAACTTCGCGCACGGCGAGATCTTCATGACCGGGGCCTTCGGCGCCCTCACGGTCTACTTCTACATCCTGCCCGACGGCACCTCGATGGCCCTCGCCGTACCGGCGATGCTCCTCGGCGGCGCCCTCGTGGCCATCCTCATCGCCGTCGGGGCGGAACGGTTCGCCTACCGACCACTGCGCGGAGCACCACGCCTGGCACCGCTCATCACCGCCATCGGCCTCTCCCTGGCGCTCCAGGAGGTCGTCCGCAACTTCTACCCCGGCGCCGACCGCGCCCGCGCCTTCCCCGGCCTCGACGCCACCCACGACATCGGCTCCGTCACCATCAAGGACGCCGACATCTTCCTCATCCTCGCCGCCGTCATCTGCATGGCCGCCCTCGCCTTCTTCGTGCGCCGCAGCCGCACCGGCCGCGCCATGCAGGCCACCGCGCAGGACCCCGACACCGCGCAGCTGATGGGCATCGACACCAACCGCATCATCGTCATCGCCTTCGCCATCGGCGGCTTCTTCGCCGCCGTCGCCGCCGTCGCCTACGGACTCAAGTACGGCAACGTCGACTACCGCATGGGCTTCCTCATGGGCCTCAAGGCCTTCACCGCGGCCGTCCTCGGCGGCATCGGCAACATCTACGGGGCCATGCTCGGCGGCGTCGTCCTCGGCGTCGCCGAGACCCTCGCCTCCGCCTACATCGACGAGATCCCCGGCATGTCCCAGCTCGGCGGCCAGAGCTGGGCCAACGTGTGGGCCTTCTGCCTCCTCATCCTCGTGCTCCTCTTCAGGCCCCAGGGCCTGCTCGGCGAGCGCGTCGCGGACAGGGCGTGATCACATGACCGAGACGACCAAGACCCCCGCCCCGGACGCCACCCCCGCGCCGCCCGCCCCGCGCGGGCTCATACCGCTGCCCCTGGCGGCCGCCCGCGCCCTGCTGCTCGGCGGCGGCATCGCCACAGCGGCCTCCACCTTCCTCGCCTGGACCTGGACCTCCGAGTTCCCCGGCAAACTCACCATCAACGGCTACCCCGGCGGCCTGCAGTGGCTCACCTTCACCGCCGGGCTCGTCACCGCACTGTTCACGCTCGCCGCGTACGGCGTCCGCGGCCTCGGCTGGCTGCTGCCCGCCCGCAACAACGCACCCCTCGTGCTCACCGCACTCGGCGGATTCGCCGTCACCTGGTTCACCGTCATCGCCATCAGCGCCGAACTCGGCGGTGTGGTCAACCTCGAACCCGGTGGCTGGGTCGCGGCCGTCGCCTCCCTCCTGCCGGTCCTCGGCGCCTTCGCCCTCCCCCAGGAACGCACCGGCGCCGACGGCACCAAGGAAGCCCTCAAGGCCTACGTCGCCAAGCCCGACCGCATCCCCGCCCCCCAGGCCACCGCGCCCTGGGTCCAGCGGGCCGTGATCACCGTCGTGACGATCATCGGCCTCGGCGTCTTCACCTACGGCATCGACACCGAGTACGGCGAACTCTTCGTCGGCTACCTCTTCGTCGTCACCTTCACCCTCTGGGCGCTGCACACCGCCGGCCTCCTCGACCGCTTCTCCGCACAGGTCGCCGCCAACCGCAGCTTCACCCTCGCCATGGGCTTCGCCGCGGCCATCGCCTTCCCCTTCACCCAGACCGACGACCACTACGCCAACATCGGCGTCAACATCCTGATCTTCGGGACCGTCGCCCTCGGCCTCAACATCGTCGTCGGCCTCGCCGGACTCCTCGACCTCGGATACGTCGCCTTCCTCGGCGTCGGCGCCTACACCGCCGCCCTCGTCTCCGGCTCCGAGTTCTCCACCATCTCCGGCGTCCACCTGCCGTTCTGGGCCTCCGCCCTGGCCGGCGCCGCCGCCTCCCTCGTCTTCGGCGTCCTCATCGGCGCCCCGACCCTGCGACTGCGCGGCGACTACCTCGCCATCGTCACCCTCGGCTTCGGAGAGATCTTCCGCATCGCCGTCAACAACATGGACGGCCAGTCCGGACCCGACGTCACCAACGGCCCCAACGGCATCCCCTCCATCCCCGACCTGAAACTCTTCGGGTTCAACTTCGGCGAGGCCCACGACATCGGCGGGTTCACCCTCGGCCGCTTCGCCAACTACTACCTGCTGATGGTCCTCATCATGGCCATCGTCGTCCTGGTCTACACCCGTGCCGCCGACTCCCGCATCGGCCGCTCCTGGATCGCCATCCGCGAGGACGAGACCGCCGCCACCGCCATGGGCATCAACGGCTTCCGCGTCAAGCTCATCGCCTTCGCCCTCGGCGCCGCCCTCGCCGGCCTCGCCGGCACCGTCAGCGCCCACGTCACCTACAGCGTGGTCCCCACGCCGTACCAGTTCGCCGGCTCCACCCCGCCCAACTCCGCGTTCCTCCTGGCCGCGGTCGTCCTCGGCGGCATGGGCACCGTCGCCGGCCCGCTCCTCGGCGCGGCCCTGCTCTACCTCCTCCCCGAGAAGCTCGTCTTCCTCCAGGAGAAGTCGCTCCTCGCCTTCGGCATCGCGCTCATCCTGCTGATGCGCTTCCGCCCCGAAGGCATCATCGCCAACCGCCGGCGCCAGCTCGAGTTCCACGAGACCGGCCAACTCAACGTACCTAAACAGACCACGCTGACCGACGAACCGGCCGTCACCAAGGCGGGGGCGTAACCATCATGACGACACCTGTACTCGAAGCCCGCGACGTCACGATGCGCTTCGGCGGCCTCACCGCCGTCCGCTCCGTCGACTTCACGGTCAACGCCGGCGAGATCGTCGGCCTCATCGGCCCCAACGGCGCCGGCAAGACCACCTTCTTCAACTGCCTGACCGGCCTGTACGTCCCCACCGAGGGCACCGTCTCCTACAAGGGCACCGTCCTCCCCCCGAAGCCCCACCTGGTCACCCAGGCCGGCATCGCCCGCACCTTCCAGAACATCCGCCTGTTCGCCAACATGACGGTCCTGGAGAACGTCCTCGTCGGCCGCCACACACGGACCAAGGAAGGACTGTGGTCGGCCCTCCTGCGCGGCCCAGGCTTCAAGAAGGCCGAACGCGCCAGCGAGGAACGCGCCATGGAACTCCTCGAGTTCATCGGCCTCGCCCACAAGCGCGACCACCTCGCCCGCAACCTCCCCTACGGCGAGCAGCGCAAGCTGGAGATCGCCCGCGCCATGGCCTCCGAGCCCGGCCTGCTGCTCCTCGACGAGCCCACCGCCGGCATGAACCCCCAGGAGACCCGGGCCGCCGAGGAACTCGTCTTCGCCATCCGCGACAAGGGCATCGCCGTCCTCCTCATCGAGCACGACATGCGCTTCGTCTTCAACCTCTCCGACCGCGTCGCCGTCCTCGTCCAGGGCGAGAAGCTCGTCGAAGGCACCCCCCAGGTCGTCCAGGCCGACGAACGGGTCGTCGCCGCCTACCTCGGCGAACCCTTCGAAGGCGACCCCGGAGAGGCCGAAGCCGCCGAGGTCGAGGCCGCCGAAGCCGCAGCCGAAGCGACCAGCACCACCAGCAGCACCAAGGGAGAAGCCAAGTGACCGCACTCCTCGAAGTCGAGGACCTCCGGGTCTCCTACGGCAAGATCGAAGCCGTCAAAGGCATCTCCTTCAGCGTCGAGGCCGGCCAGGTCGTCACCCTCATCGGCACCAACGGCGCCGGCAAGACGACCACCCTGCGCACGCTGTCCGGCCTGCTGAAGCCGACGTCCGGGAAGATCGTCTTCGACGGCAAGCCCCTGAGTGGGATCCCCGCCCACAAGATCGTCTCCCTCGGCCTCGCCCACTCCCCCGAAGGCCGGCACATCTTCCCCCGCCTCACCATCGCGGAGAACCTCCAACTCGGAGCGTTCCTCCGCAAGGACAAGGACGGCATCGAGAAGGACATCCAACGCGCCTACGACCTCTTCCCCATCCTCGGGGAACGCCGCAAGCAGGCAGCCGGAACCCTCTCCGGCGGCGAACAGCAGATGCTCGCCATGGGCCGCGCCCTGATGTCCCAGCCCAAGCTGCTCATGCTCGACGAGCCCTCCATGGGCCTCTCCCCGATCATGATGCAGAAGATCATGGCGACGATCTCGGAGCTGAAGTCCCAGGGCACGACGATCCTCCTCGTCGAACAGAACGCCCAGGCCGCGCTCTCCCTCGCCGACCAGGGCCACGTCATGGAGGTCGGCAACATCGTCCTCTCCGGTACGGGGCAGGACCTGCTGCACGACGAGTCGGTACGGAAGGCCTACCTGGGCGAGGACTGAGGCCCCGGCCGCACACGAAGAGGCCCGCTCCCCTTCCGTTCGGAAGGGGAGCGGGCCTCCCGGTTCGCGCTCAGCCGTTGCCGGCCTTCTTCTCCTCGGCGTCCTGGATGACCGCCTCAGCGACCTGCTGCATCGACATCCGCCGGTCCATCGACGTCTTCTGGATCCACCGGAACGCGGCCGGCTCGGTCAGCCCGTACTCGGTCTGCAGGATCGACTTCGCCCGGTCCACCAGCTTGCGGGTCTCCAGCCGGAGCGTGAGGTCCGCGACCTCCTTCTCCAGCTCCTTCAGCTCCGTGAAACGCGAGACGGCCATCTCGATCGCCGGGACGACGTCCGTCTTGCTGAACGGCTTCACCAGATAGGCCATGGCACCCGCGTCCCGAGCCCGCTCCACGAGGTCGCGCTGCGAGAAGGCGGTCAGCATCAGCACCGGCGCGATGCTCTCCTCGGCGATCTTCTCGGCCGCGGAGATACCGTCCAGCTTCGGCATCTTCACGTCCAGGATCACCAGGTCCGGGCGGTGCTCACGAGCCAGCTCCACGGCCTGCTCCCCGTCCCCGGCCTCACCGACGACGGTGTACCCCTCCTCCTCCAGCATCTCTTTGAGATCGAGCCGGATCAGGGCCTCGTCCTCGGCGATGACGACCCGGGTCGTCATCGGAGGCACGTGCGAGTTGTCCTCATCAGGCACGTCAACAGGCTGGGGCGACTCGGGGGCGCTCACGTGGGCTCCTTGGTACGGGGCAGGGCCGGTCTGCTCCCAAGAGCGTACCTAGCAGCAGGGCCGCTCGGTGAACCGGTACACTGCTGGTCGGTCCCCTGACTTGCCCGGTTGGAGGAACTGGTCAGACTCGCGGCACTCAAAATGCCGTGCCCTTTGGGCATGTGGGTTCGAATCCCACACCGGGCACCACAAGATCAGAAGCGGAGGATCACGTTCGCGTGGTTCTCCGCTTTTGCTGCTCACCGTCGCGTTCAGTGACGCACAGTGCTCGTATGGACGTCCACGGCACTGATGTACGACAGAAAGCCCTCACCCTGTTGCGCGGCGGCGCGAGGAACGCGGATGTGGCCCGCAGGCTCAACGTGCCGCTGGGAACCATCGGCTACTGGAAGCACCTGGACCGGGCGAAACGCGGCGAGTGCCCCGGCAGGCACGATCCGAAGTGCCCTCGCTGCGACGGGCGTGATCTCGACGAACCCGCGTACGCGTATCTGCTCGGCCTCTACCTCGGGGACGGCCATATCAGCCACTACTCGGAGCATCGGGTGCCCAACCTCATGATCTCCTGCACAGAGACATGGCCGGGACTCATGGACGCCTGCGAAGGGGCCATGCGTGCCGTCTTCCCCGAGAACTCCGTCTGCCGTGTTCGTAAGACCGGTTGCCGCAACGTGAAGGTCTACTCGAAGCACCTGCACTGCCTCTTCCCGCAGCACGGCCCCGGCAAGAAACACGAGCGTCCCATCACCCTTGAGCCCTGGCAGCAAGCCATCGTCGACGCCCACCCCTGGGAGTTCGTCCGGGGGCTCATCCACTCCGACGGCTGCCGTATCACCAACTGGACGACCCGCATGGTCGCCGGCGAGTGGAAGCGCTATGAGTACCCCCGGTACTTCTTCACCAACGCCTCCGATGACATCCGGCGGCTCTGCACCGACACCCTGGACAAACTCGGCGTCGAGTGGACGCACCGCACCCGCAACGGCAACCCGTTCAACATCTCCGTCGCCCGCAAAGCCTCCGTGGCCCTCATGGACGCCCACGTAGGCGCCAAGTACTGACGACGCGCTACTTCGGGCTGTCGTCCTCGCCGACGTGGTGGACACGGACCATGTTCGTCGAGCCCGAGACGCCGGGAAGCGAGCCGGCCGTGATGACGACCGTGTCGCCCTGGCGGCAGCGGCCGTGGCGCAGGAGCAGTTCGTCGACCTGGTCGACCATCGCGTCCGTGGAGTCCACGCAGGGGCCGAGGAACGTCTCGACGCCCCAGGTGAGGCTGAGCTGGGAGCGGGTCGCCTGGTCGGGGGTGAAGGCGAGGAGGGGGATCGGGGAGCGGTAGCGGGAGAGGCGGCGGGCGGTGTCGCCGGACTGGGTGAAGGCGACGAGGAAGCGGGCGCCCAGGAAGTCGCCGATCTCGGCGGCTGCCCGGGCCACCGCGCCGCCCTGGGTACGGGGTTTGTTGCGTTCGGTCAGGGGCGGGAGGCCCTGGGCCAGGATGTCTTCCTCCGCCGCTTCGACGATGCGGGCCATCGTGCGGACCGTTTCGATGGGGTGCTTGCCGACGCTCGTCTCGCCGGACAGCATCACCGCGTCGGTGCCGTCGATGACCGCGTTGGCGACGTCGGAGGCTTCGGCCCGGGTCGGGCGGGCGTTGTCGATCATCGAGTCGAGCATCTGGGTGGCGACGATGACCGGCTTGGCGTTGCGCTTGGCCAGTTTGATCGCGCGCTTCTGGACGATCGGGACCTGTTCGAGCGGCATTTCGACGCCGAGGTCGCCGCGGGCCACCATGATGCCGTCGAAGGCGGCCACGATGTCGTCGATGTACTCGACGGCCTGGGGTTTTTCGACTTTGGCGATGACGGGGAGGCGGCGGCCTTCCTCGTCCATGATGCGGTGGACGTCCTGGATGTCGCGGCCGGTGCGGACGAAGGAGAGGGCGATGACGTCGAAGCCGGTGCGCAGGGCCCAGCGGAGGTCGTCCTCGTCCTTCTTGGAGAGGGCGGGGACGGAGACGGCGACGCCGGGGAGGTTGAGGCCTTTGTGGTCGGAGATGACGCCGCCCTCGACGACCTTCGTGTGGACGCGGGGGCCGTCGACCTGGGTGACTTCGAGGCAGACCTTGCCGTCGTCGACGAGGATGCGTTCGCCGGTGGTGACGTCGTCGGCGAGGCCGGCGTAGGTGGTGCCGCAGGTGGTGCGGTCGCCTTCGACGCCTTCTTCGACGGTGATGGTGAAAATGTCGCCGCGTTCGAGGAGTACGGGACCCTCGGTGAAGCGGCCGAGTCGGATTTTCGGGCCTTGAAGGTCGGCGAGGATGCCGACGCTGCGGCCGGTCTCGTCGGCGGCCTTGCGAACCCGGTGGTAGCGCGTCTCGTGTTCGGCGTGTTCGCCGTGGCTGAGGTTGAAGCGGGCTACGTCCATTCCGGCGTCGACCAGGGCTTTGATCTGGTCGTAGGAGTCGGTGGCGGGCCCCAGGGTGCAGATGATTTTCGCTCGGCGCATGGTCTGAGCCTATGAGTTACCGACTGGTAGAGAATTGGTCGGGCGTGACCGCTCAACGGACTTTGCGTGAAGCGTTATTGACAAGCGTTGAATTGTGCGGCGCAACGCTCCGATGAGCGTCCGAGGAATTCGGCCGGATTCTCGAAAACGGGAACGTGGGTTCGATGCCGGGCGCGTGGGAACGCCTACAGCCGCGGCGGCACCATCGTGAAGCGGGCGTTGATCTGGGCGTGGACGCGCTGGCGCTGGGGTTCGAGGTCGAGGGGGGCCGGGGTGTCCTCGGCGGCACCGGCGAAGGCCGCGGAGCGCATGCGGCCGGGGGTCTGGGGGTAGGCCGGCGGGGCGCTCTCGGCGCCGATGTCGGCGAGTTCGACCAGGGCGGAGAGGGTGGTGCCGAGGGCTTCGGCGTACTCGCGGGCGCGCTGGACGGCTTCGTGTACGGCCTTCTTGCGGGCTTCGCGGTGGGCCGGTGAGTCGGGGCGCAGGGCCCACCAGGGGCCGTCGACGCGGGTGAGGTCGAGGTCGGCGAGGCGGGTGGTGAGTTCGCCGAGGGCGGTGAAGTCGGTGAGTTCGGCGGTGACGCGGACGCTGCCGTGGTAGGTGCGGACGCGTTCGCCGCGGCCGTGTTTGGTGAGTTCGGGGGTGATGGAGAAGGCGCCGGTCTCCAGGCGCTCGACGGCGTCGCCGTAGGACTTGACGAGGTCGAGGACGCCGGCGTTGCGGCGGGTGAGGTCGTCGAGGGCGGAGCGGCGGTCGCGGCCGCGGGCGGCGACGGTGATGCCGATGCGGGCGATCTCGGGGTCGACTTCGAGGCGGGCCTCGCCGCGGACGGCGATGCGGGGGGCGTCGGGTGTGCCGTAGGGGACGGCGGGCTGGGAGGGGTCTGCGGTGGGGGCGGCCATACGCCCCACTCTGTCACGTCTTGGCTGGCCGCATGGGTGGAGTTGCAGCTTCGAGTCATCAGATCGCAACCTGCCGGGTCTGTTGCGTCCGGTCATGGCCAGGTCAGAATCTACGCGCGTTATCTACGCGCGTCGTTCACAGATTCCGCGAGGAGCCAGACATGCCGTTGAACCGCCGGAAGTTCCTGGAGAAGTCCGCCGTGACCGGGGCGGGGGTGGCACTGGCCGGTGCGGTCGGGGCGCCGGGTGCGCAGGCGGCCGAGGCGCGCGGCGAGGCCGGGCGGCGCGAGAAGCGGTACGCGTTCACCGTGATGGGGACGACGGACCTGCACGGCAACGTCTTCAACTGGGACTACTTCACGGACAAGGAGTTCGACGACAAGGACCACAACGACATCGGTCTCGCGAAGGTCTCGACGCTCGTGAACCGGGTTCGCGAGGAGAAGGGCCGCCGCAACACGCTGCTGATCGACGCGGGTGACACCATCCAGGGCACGCAGCTGTCGTACTACTACGCCAAGGTCGACCCGATCACCGCCGAGGGCGGCCCGGTGCACCCGATGGCGCAGGCGATGAACGCCATGGACTATGACGCGGCTGCGCTCGGCAACCACGAGTTCAACTACGGCATCCCGGTGCTGCGCAAGTTCGAGCAGCAGTGCCGTTTCCCGCTGCTGGGGGCGAATGCGCTGGACGCGAAGACGCTGCGCCCGGCTTTCGCGCCGTACAGCATGCACCGGCTGCGCACGCCGTTCGGGCGGGACGTGAAGGTGGCGGTGCTGGGTCTGACCAACCCGGGCATCGCGATCTGGGACAAGGCGAACGTGCAGGGGAAGATGACGTTCCCGGGTCTGGAGGAGCAGGCGGCGAAGTGGGTGCCGAAGCTGCGGTCGCTGGGCGCGGACGTCGTCATCGTGTCGGCGCACAGCGGTTCGTCGGGCACGTCGTCCTACGGTGACCAGCTGCCGTACGTCGAGAACGCGGCCGGGCTGGTGGCCGAGCAGGTGCCGGGCATCGACGCGATCCTGGTGGGGCACGCGCACACGGAGATCCCCGAGTACTTCGTCACCAACAAGGAGACCGGCGAGCGGGTCGTGCTGTCGGAGCCGCTGAAGTGGGGTCAGCGGCTGACACTGTTCGACTTCGAGCTGGTCTGGGAGAAGGGCTGCTGGAAGGTCGAGAAGGTGGGCGCGAAGGTCCTCAACTCCAACGCGGTGGAGGAGGACCCGAAGATCGTCCGGCTGCTCTCCGACGAGCACGAGAAGGTCGTGGCGTACGTCAACCAGGTCATCGGCACGAACGCGGCGGAGATGACGTCGGCGCAGGCGCCGTTCAAGGACGTGCCGATCATCGATCTGATCAACCACATCCAGGCGGACACGGTGAAGCACGCGCTGGCGGGCACGGAACACGCCTCGCTGCCGGTGCTGTCGCAGGCGGCGTGCTTCTCGCGCAGTGCCCGGATCCCGGCGGGCGAGGTGACGATCCGGGACGTGGCGGGTCTGTACGTCTTCGAGAACACGCTGGAGGCGCGTCTGATGACGGGCGCCCAGATGAAGGCGTACCTGGAGTTCTCGGCGAACTACTTCGTGCAGACGGCGCCGGGTGCTCCGGTGGATCCGGCGAAGCTGACGAACGCGAACGGTACGCCGGACTACAACTACGACGTGGTGAGCGGTCTGTCGTACGAGATCGACATCGCTGAGCCGGCCGGCGCGCGGGTGACGAACGTGCGGTTCGAGGGGCAGCCGCTGGCGGACGACGCGAGGTTCGTGTTCGCGGTGAACAACTACCGGGCCAACGGCGGCGGGAACTTCCCGCATGTCGCGGCCGCCCCGTTGCTGTGGTCGAACTCGGACGAGATCCGCAACACCATGATCGCCTGGGTGAAGGCGAAGGGGTCGATCGATCCGGCCGAGTTCGCGGCGGTGGACTGGAAGCTCACACGGAACGGCACGCCCGTCTTCTGAGCCGCGAGGGTCGTCACCTTCGGTCGTCGACGAGCGGGGTCAGTGCCGGTGCCTCGCGGGGCGGCGGGACGTGCCGGCGCTCGGTGAGGCCGAAGGTGGTGAAGGCGGTGCGGCGTGGGAGTCCGTAGGATTCCCTGCCGGTCAGGGAGTTGAGGATGATCGCGCCGCGCCAGGCGGCGAGGCCGAGGTCCGGGGCGCCGATGCCGTGGGTGTGGGTCTCGGCGTTCTGGACGTACACGGTGCCGGTGACGGACGGGTCGAGGACGAGGCGGTAGTCCTCGTCGATGCGGGGGCGCTCCTGGCTGTCGCGGCGCATGTAGGGGTCGAGGCCGGCGAGGATGCGGTCCAGGGGGCGTTCGCGGTAGCCGGTGGCGAGGACGACGGCGTCGGTGGTGAGGCGGGAGCGCCTGTCCTGCAGGCCGTGTTCCAGGTGCAGTTCCACCTTGGTCGTGGCGACGCGGCCGGCGGTGCGGAGGTGGACGCCGGGGGTGAGCACGGCGTCGGGCCAGCCGCCGTGCAGGGTGCGGCGGTAGAGCTCGTCGTGGATGGCGGCGACGGTGGTGGTGTCGATGCCTTTGTGCAGCTGCCACTGTCCGGCGATGAGCCGGTCGCGGGCGGCCTCGGGCAGGGCGTGGAAGTAGCGGGTGTGGTCGGGGGTGAAGTGTTCCAGGCCGAGCTTGGAGTACTCCATGGGTGTGAAGGCATTCGTGCGGCCCAGCCAGTGCAGTTTGCCCTGCCCGGCGGGCCTGTTGCGGAGCAGGTCGAGGAAGACCTCGGCGCCGGACTGGCCGATGCCGACGACGGTGACGTGTCCGGCGTCGAGGAGGGTGTCGCGGTGGTCGAGGTAGTCGGCGGCGTGCACGACGGGCACGGCGGGGGCGTCGACGAGGGGCTTGAGGGGGTCGGGGACGTAGGGCTCGGTTCCGATGCCGAGGACGACGTTGCGGGTGTAGGTCCGGCCGAGGGCTTCGGCTTCTCCGTCGGTGTCGAGCTGGGTGAAGTCGACTTCGAAGAGGTCGCGTTCGGGGTTCCAGCGGACGGCGTCGACCTGGTGGCCGAAGTGGAGGCTCGGGAGGTTCTCGCAGACCCAGCGGCAGTAGGCGTCGTACTCGGCGCGCTGGATGTGGAAGCGCTCGGCGAAGTAGAAGGGGAAGAGCCGCTCGCGGGATTTGAGGTAGTTGAGGAAGGTCCAGGGGCTGGTGGGGTCGACGAGGGTCACCAGGTCGGCGAGGAACGGGACTTGGAGGGTGGCGCCCTCGATGAGCAGCCCGGAGTGCCAGCCGAAGGCGGGGCGCTGGTCGTAGAAGACGGTGTCGAGGTCGCCGTGGGGGTGGGCGAGCGCGGCGAGGGAGAGGTTGGCGGGGCCGATGCCGACACCGACGAGGTCGCGGGGGGTGTCGGGTTCGTGGTGCGGGTGGGGTGCGGAGGTGGGGTCGGGGGTCGGGGCGGGGTTCATCGGGTTTGTCCTTCCGCGAGTGTCGCTCGGCGCGTTGCCACGAGGTGCAGCAGGGCGGCCAGGTCGTCGGGTCCGGTGGTGGGGTTGAGGAGGGTGGCCTTGAGCCAGAGCCGGCCGTCGAGGCGGGCCCGGCCGAGGACGGCTCGGCCGTCGGTGAGGAGTGCGCGGCGTACGGCGGCCACGGTGGTGTCGGTGGCGCCCGCGGGCCGGAACAGCACGGTGCTGATGGCGGGTGGGGCGTGCAGGTCGAAGCCGGGGTGGTCCTGGACGAGGGCGGCGAATTCACGGGCGCGGGCGCAGACCTGCTCGACGAGCGTGGCGAGGCCGTCGCGGCCGAGGGTCTTGAGGGTGACGGCGAGCTTGAGGACGTCGGGGCGGCGGGTGGTGCGCAGGGACCGGCCGAGCAGGTCCGGCAGGCCGGCGTCGGTGTCGTCGTCGGCGTTGAGGTAGTCGGCGCGCTGCCGCAGGGCGGTGAGGTCGCGGGGGTTCCGGACGGCGAGGAGGCCGGCGGCGACGGGCTGCCAGCCGAGTTTGTGCAGGTCGAGGGTGACGGTGGCGGCGGTGTCGAGCGCGTCGAGCATGCTCCGGTGCCGGGTGCTGAAGAGCAGGCCTCCGCCGTAGGCGGCGTCGATGTGCAGCCGGGCACCGTGGGCCGCGCAGCGGTCGGCGATCCGGGGCAGCGGGTCGATGAGCCCGGCGTCGGTGGTGCCGGCGGTGGCGGCGACGAGCAGCGGCCCGCTCACGCGGGTGAGAGTTTCGTCGAGTGCGGCGGGGTCCATCCTCCCGTCCGGGGCGTCCACGAGGACGGGTTCGGGCAGTCCGAGCAGCCAGGCGGCGCGGGGCAGCGAGTGGTGCGCGTTGGCCCCGGCGACGAGCCGTACGGTTCCGCCGTGGGCCTCCCGGGCGAGGAGCAGGGCGAGTTGGTTGGATTCGGTGCCGCCGGTGGTGATGAGGGAGTCAGCGGGCTCCCCGGGGGTTCCGCTCTGCCGGGGCCCGTAGATCTCCCGGGCCAGGACCCTGGTGACCATGGCCTCCAGTTCTGATGCCGCCGGGGCCTGGTCCCAGGAGTCCAGGGACGGGTTCAGGGCGGAGGCGGCCAGGTCGGCTGCGGTGGCGACGGCCAGGGGCGGGCAGTGGAGGTGGGCCGCGCACAGGGGGTGGGCCGGGTCGGCGGCGCCTTCCGCGAAGGCGTGGAGCAGGGTGCGTAGGGCGTGCGGGTCGCCCTGGTCGGGGAGGATCTCTCCCACCGTTTCCCGCAGGCGTGTGGCGACCGTCTCCGGTCCGCCCGCCGGCAGCGGCCCGCCGCGGGCCCGGGTGCCGGTGTCCAGCGCTTCGAGCACGGTGTCGAGCAACGGTCGCAGGGCGTGTGGGCCGTCGGGGCCCGAGGCGAGGGGCGGCGTGCTCATGGGCTGACCTCCGGGGCGCGGGGCGGGGCGCCCGGACAGCCCAACGATCCAACCCTGGTGGAGGTGTTCCTGTGCGGGGGTGTCAGTTCGTGAAGTGGTGCGGCGCCCTCGTGGTCGTCGTCCTCGTGGTCGTCGTCCTCGTGGACGTGCGCGGGCCGCCCGTCGGGGACGCCGTGGGCGGTGTCGCCGTTGCGGATCCGTGGGGCTCACTGGGGGGAGGCGGGCCGGCGGCGCACACGCCGGGCGGCAGGAGGCTCACGCCAGGCCGGCGTCACCGAGGGGGCGTTACGGGTGGCGCGCAGGGCGGGGAACGCCCGAGACGATGACGCACGGGGGCGGCCGGTCCGCCGCGACGGCGAAAGGGACCGGCCGCCCCCGTGCTCTGTTTCTCCGGCTCCTAGTTCTCCCGAGCTCCCTGGACTCGCAACGCCCGCTTCAAGTCGTCGAGTTGGTCGACCAGTTTGCGGCGCAGCGCCGGGGTCGGTGCGGCGTCACGCAGGCACTCCTCGCCGTGGCGGAGGTTGTCCGCGTCGACGGCGTGGGCGGGGAAGGCCCAGTGGCCCGCCGCCTCGGCGATGGCGGGGCCGCGGCGGCCGGCGACGGCGACCGCGTCGGCGTAGTAGCGCGGCACGTACGCGCGTACCAGTTCGGCCTGTTCGGGCTGCCAGAAGCCGCGGGCGGTGGCGGTGAAGAGGTAGGTGGACAGGTCGTCGGAGCCGAACATCGCCTGCCAGGCCCGGGCTTTGGCGTCCGGGTCGGGAAGGGCGGCCCGGCAGCGGGCGGCGCCCTCCTGGCCGGTGGCGCTCGGGTCGCGGTCCAGTTCGGCGGCGATGGTGGCCTCGTCGGTGGCGCCGAGGACGGCGAGGCGTGCGAGCACGCGCCAGCGCAGCTCGGGATCGAGTTCGGGGCCGCCGGGGACGGTGCCGTCGGCGAGCCAGGCGGCGATGGTGTCGGGGTGGGCGGCGGTGTCGATGCGGTGGCGTACGGCGATCAGGCGCAGGCCGGGGTTGTCGCCGTCCTCGGTGCGGCGGATGAGGTCGCGGCACAGGTCGGAGAGGGTGGCGAGCGCGCTGGGCCGCTCCTCGGGCTTGAGATAGCGGTCGGCGATGTAGGTGGACGCGAAGGCCAGCACGCCTTGGACGATGGCGAGGTCGGTTTCGAGCGGGAGGTGGGCCCGGGCGGTCTCCAGGTAGGCGGCGGGCGCGAGTTCGCCGTCGCGGACGGCGTCGCGCAGGGCGTTCCAGACGACGGCGCGGGTGAGCGGTTCGGGCAGGCCGGACAGTTCCTTGCGGACGGCTTCGAAGGACTCGGGGTCGAAGCGGACCTTGGCGTAGGTGAGGTCGCCGTCGTTGAGGAGGAGCAGCGCGGGGCGCTTGCCGATGGGGTGGTCTTCGGTCTGCGGGAGGTCCAGGTGGAGGCGTTCACGCAGTACGAGCTGCCCGCCGTCGTCGCCGAGGTCCCGGTCGTACAGGCCGACGGCGATGCGGTGCGGGCGGCTGCCGGCGCGGTCGGTGGTGAGGGCGCAGGTGCCGCGTTCGCCGGGGACGACCCGGGGGGTGAGGGTGTCGACGCCGGTGGTGCGCAGCCAGGCGTCGGCCCAGGCGTGGACGTCGCGTTCGGTGGCGCCGGCGAGGTTGTCGATGAAGTCGGCGAGCGTGGCGTTGGCGAACTTGTGCCGGGCGAAGTGGGTGTTGATGCCGGCGAGGAAGTCCTTCTCGCCGAGCCAGACGACCAGTTGGCGCAGGGCGCTGGCGCCCTTGGCGTAGGAGATGCCGTCGAAGTTGAGCAGCGCGGAGGCGGTGTCGTCGACGGCCTCGGGGGCGACGGGGTGGGTGGAGGGGCGCTGGTCGGCGTCGTAGCCCCAGGACTTGCGGGTGACGCCGAAGTCGGTCCAGGTGTCGGTGAAGCGGGTGGCTTCGGTGAGGGTGTGGTAGCCCATGTACTCGGCGAAGGACTCGTTCAGCCAGATGTCGTCCCACCACTTGAGGGTGACGAGGTCGCCGAACCACATGTGGGCCATCTCGTGGGCGACGACCATGGCGCGGGTCTGGCGTTCGGTGTCGGTGACGGCGGAACGGTAGACGAACTCGTCGCGGAAGGTGACCAGGCCCGGGTTCTCCATGGCGCCGGCGTTGAACTCGGGGACGAAGGCCTGGTCGTAGGAGTCGAAGGGGTAGGGCTCGTCGAACTTCTCGTGGTAGCGGTCGAAGCAGGCGCGGGTGACGTCGAGGAGTTCGTCGGCGTCGGCGTCCAGGTAGGGAGCGAGGGAGCGGCGGCAGTGCAGGCCGAAGGGCAGGCCGCGGTGCTCGGTGCGCACGGAGTGCCAGGGGCCGGCGGCGACGGCGACGAGGTAGGTGGAGATCAGCGGCGTGGGGGCCGCCTTCCATACGCCGTCGGTCTGTTCGGTGATGCCGTTGGCGAGGACGGTCCAGTCCTGTGGGGCCCGCACCGACAGTTCGAAGACGGCTTTCAGGTCGGGCTGGTCGAAGGCGGCGAAGACGCGCTGGACGTCGTCCATGAACAGCTGCGTGTAGACGTACGTCTCGCCGTCGGTGGGGTCGGTGAAGCGGTGCATGCCCTCGCCGGTGCGGGAGTAGCGCATCCGGGTGTGGAGGTGCAGTTCGTGCTCGCCGGGGGTGAGGTTCTTCAGGGGCAGCCGGTTGTCGTCGAGGGCTTCCGGGTCCAGGGGTTGTCCGTCGAGGGTGACGGAGCGCAGTTCGGCGGGCTTGACCTCGACGAAGGTGTCCCCGTCCGTGCGGGCACTGAACCTGATCAGGGTGCGGGAGTCGAAGGTCTCGTCGCCGCCGGTCAGGTCGAGTTCGATCGTGTAGCGGTGGACGTCGAGGAGCTCTGCTCGGGCCTGCGCTTCGTCGCGCGTCAGTACGGACATGCAGGACATGCTGCCTGATGGCGTCGGCAAGGCACAGAGGCGGATCGGTACGTGCCCAATGTCCGGTCTAGGTGCGGTCTTTTTCGAGCTCCCCGGCGTGCGCCCCCGCGGGCCGCTGGGTGGGTACGTGCGCCTCGGGGTGCGGCAGGGCGGGGCGCGGGGTGTGTGCGGCGGTCCCGGTGTGCTCCCGGACGAGGGTGCGCAGGCGGCGGACCTCATGTTCCAGGGCGAGGTGGCGCCGGTGGGTTTCGTGGAGGTAGCGGACTTTGGTGCGCAGGGCCCACGGGTCGACGGGTTTCAGGACGAGGTCGGCGACGCCGAGTTGGAAGGCGGCGGTGGTCAGTTCGTGGTCGGCGCCGTAGCCGGTGAGCAGGATGACCGGAATGTGCTGGGTCTGTTCGACGCGGCGCATGTAGCGCACGACCTCCAGGCCGCTGACGCCGGGCATGCGCACGTCGAGCAGGAGCAGGCCGACCTGGCCGCGGAGGACCTGCTTGAGTGCCTGGTCGCCGCTGGTGGCCCGGCTGAGCCGGTAACCCAGCGGGGCCAGGGCGCTTTCCAGCGCGTACAGCGTGTCCTCGTGGTCGTCGACGATGAGGATCCTGGTATCCGACGGCATGGCCCGACGCCCCTCCCTCCCGGGGGACCAGAGTAAGTCCGGGACGCTGACGCGCAGTACCGGTCAGCTGACATGCTGTGTACAGCGCAGCATGCCCCGCGCGGGCCGCCGTGTCACTCCCCCGAGGTCAGTTGCCGTCGGCGGGGGCGCCGTTGAGGGTCTCGTCGGCGATGCGCTCGTGGTGGCGGATGACCTCGGCCACGATGAAGTTTAGGAACTTCTCGGCGAAGGCCGGGTCCAGCCTGGCGTTCTCGGCGAGGGCGCGCAGCCGGGCGATCTGGCGGGTCTCGCGGGCCGGGTCGGCGGGCGGCAGCTGGTGCCGGGCCTTGAGGTGGCCGACCTGCTGGGTGCACTTGAAGCGTTCGGCGAGCATGTGGACGACGGCCGCGTCGATGTTGTCGATGCTGGCGCGCAGCCGGGCGAGTTCCTCGCGGACGGCGGGGTCGACGTCATCGATACCGGTGGTGCTGGTGGTCATGGGGCGGAAGCCTACGGGGATCAGGCCGGGTCGCCGCGGGGCGTCTCACGCTTCGGCGGTGGGAGTCGCTTGTGGAAGCAGGCGTCCTCGTGGCCGCCGGGGACGCCCTCGACCCGGCCGCGTTCCCGGTAGCCGAGCCGCGGGTAGAAGCCGGGCGCCTGGAAGCCGTGCGTGGAGACGATCATGTCGGTGGGCGGCGGCGACCGGTTTTCGCCATGCCTCGGCCCGTCCGCGGCGCGCCCCGTCCTCGTACAGTGGAACCGGGTTCAGGGGCGTCTTGGGGGTGAGGGCGTGGCGAACGACGGGCCGGTCGAGCACGGCTACCCGCATCTGGAGACGGTGCGGGCCGCCGTCACGGCGCTGTACAAGCGGCTGTCGTACGACACGATCCAGACGTTCGCGACCAGCGTGGTCCCCGCCGACGTGGCGTTCTGCGACAGCGACGACCTGCATCTGGGGGCGCAGCGGGTGGCGCGGGAACTGGTGCGGCACTATCGGCTGCCGGACGCCCGGCTGGTCGTGAGTTTCCGGGAGATGCGGCACGCGGCGAACGTCGAGCTGGCGGCGGGGCCGGAGTACTTCGTGGAGCTGAACGACCGGTTCCGCACCCATCGGCGGGACATCGGGGCGGCCCTCGCGCACGAGGTGATGCACGTGTACCTGCACTGCCTGGACCTGTCCTTCCCGGGCGTCCGTGACAACGAGATCCTCACGGACACGGCGACGACGTACCTGGGGGCGGGGTGGCTGCTGCTGGACGCGTACCGGGAGGACGGGGCGTCGTCGCAGAAGCTGGGGTATCTCACGCCGGAGGAGTTCGGGTATGTGCTGGCCAAGCGGGCGCTGGTGTTCGGGGAGGACCCGTCGGTGTGGTTCACCAGCCCGCAGGCGTACACGGCGTACGGGAAGGGGATGGAGCTGGCCCGGCGGGACGGGCAGCAGCCGCCGTTGACCGCGGCGGGGTGGGCGGGGCGCCGGCGGTACGCCCGGGACCGCAGGCACGCTCCGGCGGGGCCGCAGCCGGGCGTGCGGTACGCGTTCTCCCCCGACGTGGGCGGGCGGTTGCGGGTGTCGTTCCCCTGCCCCACGTGCCATCAGCGGATCAGGGTGCCGGTGAAGGGGCGGGTCCGGGCGCGGTGCGCGTTGTGCCGGAGTGTGCTGGAGTGCGACACGTAGGGCGGCGCCACGACCCGGATGGTCAGTGGTGGCGGTCGCCGCTGGTGATCTCCCGGAACTCCTCCGCCGTCGGCTTCTCGATGCGCGCGTCGGGCCCGAACATGGCTTTCGCGAGTCGGGCGCGCAGCCGCTCGGACCGCTTGACCTTGCGGCGGACACCTCCCGCGTCGACCTCGGGCCCGATCTCGTAGGGCGGGTTCTGCTCGTGCTGGGTGAGGGTGAACAGCTGGGCCTGGGAGAGGGGCTCGTGCACCTCGACGTACTCGCCGGTCGGCAGCCGTTTGATGGTGCCCGTCTCCATGCCGTGCAGCACTTTGGCGCGGTCGCGGCGCTGCAGGCCCATGCAGATCTTCTTGGTGACGATGAAGGCGGCGACGGGCAGCACGAAGACGCCGATCCGCACGAACCAGGTGATCGCGTTGATGGACAGGTGCAGATGCGTGGCGACGATGTCGTTGCCGCCTCCGATCAGCAGCACCACGTACAGGGTCAGCCAGGCCACGCCCAGGCCGGTGCGGACGGGCGCGTTGCGCGGCCGGTCCAGGATGTGGTGCTCGCGTTTGTCGCCGGTGATCCACGCCTCGATGAACGGGTAGACGCCGAGGGCGAGCAGGATCAGCGGAAAGAGCGAGAAGGGGATGAACACGCCCAGGGCGAGTGTGTGCCCCCAGAGGTTGATCTCCCATCCCGGCATCACCCGGATCAGGCCCTCGGAGAAGCCGAGGTACCAGTCGGGCTGGGCGCCGGTGGTGACGAGGTCGGGTCGGTAGGGGCCGAAGGCCCACACGGGGTTGATCTGGGCGATCGCGCCCATCACCGTCAGGACGCCGAAGACGAGGAAGAAGAAGCCGCCCGCCTTGGCCATGTAGACCGGCAGGAAGGGCATCCCGACGACCGACCGCTCCTGGCGGCCGGGGCCCGGGAACTGGGTGTGCTTGTGGTAGAAGACCAAAATCAGGTGGGCGGTCACCAGGCCCAGCATGATCCCGGGCAGCAGCAGGATGTGGACGGGGTACAGCCGCGAGATGATGTCCTCGCCCGGGAACTCCCCGCCGAAGAGGAAGAACGACAGGTACGTCCCCACGATCGGGATGGACAGGATCGCGCCCTGTGCGAAGCGGATGCCGGTGCCGGACAGCAGGTCGTCGGGGAGGGAGTAGCCGGTCAGGCCGGTGATGATGCCGAGCATCAGCAGGGTCCAGCCGAACACCCAGTTGAGTTCGCGGGGCTTGCGGAAGGCGCCCGTGAAGAACACCCGCATCATGTGCACCATCATGCCGGTGATGAAGACCAGCGCCGCCCAGTGGTGGATCTGCCGGATCAGCAGCCCGCCGCGCACGTCGAAGCTGATGTCCAGCGTGGACTCGAACGCCCTGGACATGAGCACGCCGTTGAGTTCCGTGTAGGACCCCCGGTAGACGACCTCCTGCATGCTCGGCTCGAAGAACAGGGTGAGGTAGACGCCGGTGAGGATCAGCACGACGAAGCTGTAGAGGGTGACCTCGCCCAGCATGAAGGACCAGTGGTCCGGGAAGACCTTGCGCATGTTGGCCTTGGCCAGGGCGTAGAGCCCGAGCCGCCCGTCCGCCCAGTCGGCGAGCTTCTCGCCCTTGCCGGCCGGAGGGCTCCGGCGAGCGGAAGCCGTCCCGTACACCCGTCGTGCGCCGTCGTCGCCCATACGTCGTCGCCTCCCCGTGGGTTCCTTCCCAGCGTGGCACGGCGGCGTGACCGTGCAAATGGGGCGTATGGGCGGCTAGGCCAAGGGGCGGGGCGGTTAGGCCAAGGGGGCGAGCGGGCGGCTCAGGACGGCCGGACGATGCCCTGCGCCCGCGCGGCCACCAGCCACTTCGGGAACTCCCTTACCAGCCGGTCGTACAGCTCCTCGTCCGATACCTTCCGCGGATCCTCACCCGCGTGGAAGAACCCGGCGTTGTCGACGACCCGCTTGCCCGGCACGGCCAGCTCGTCGAGCTTGCGCAGGAAGTCGAACTGCTTGCTGCGGGGGTCGCCGAAGCCGATGAACTGCCAGAACAGCGGCAACCTCGCCGCCTTGCACAGGTACCGTTCCGCGGCGAGTTTGTTGATCGGCCCGCCGTCGGTCTGGAAGACGACCAGGGCGGGCTCGGCCGACCCGCTGTCCAGGTAATGGTCGATGACGGCGTCCATCGCCAGGTGGTAGCTGGTCTTGCCCATGTGCCCGAGCCCCGCCACGATCCGGTCGACCCGCCCCTGGTGCTCGGCCAGGGCGATCTCGGTCTCGGCGTCGACATCCGTGGAGAAGAACACCACGGGCACGCTGCCGTCGTCGTCCAGATGCGCCGACAGCCCGAGTACCCGGTCGGCCAGCGCCTGCACGCTGCCGTCCTTGTAGTACGGCTTCATCGAGCCGGAGTAGTCGACCACGAGGTAGACCGCGGCCCGCAGCCCGTCCAGCCCGTGCTTCGTGAGGGACGCCCCGGCGCTCTTGTAGAGGTTCACCAGCGCGGGAGCGGACTCCTGGACCTTGCTGAGACTGATCGCGGCCATGGTCCCACCCTCTCACTCCTCGACGACCACCCCGTCGCGCAGTTCCAGCACCCTGTCGGCCAGGCCGAGGAGTTGGGGGTCGTGGGTGGCGACGAGGGCCGCGACGCCCTCGCTGCGGACCACGGCCCCCAGCAGTTCCATCACCGCCAGGCCGGTGGCGGCGTCGAGCTGGCCGGTCGGCTCGTCGGCGAGCAGCAGGGCCGGGCGGTTGGCGAGGGCCCGGGCGATGGCGACCCGCTGCTGCTGCCCGCCGGAGAGCTCGGCCGGCCGCTGCGCCTCGTGGCCGGCAAGGCCCACCAGTGCCAGCAGCAGCGCCACCCGCTCCTCGCGTTCGCGCGGTTCTGCCCGGCGCAGCCGCAGCGGCACGCCGACGTTCTCGGCGGCGGTGAGGATGGGGATCAGCCCGAATGATTGGAAGACGAAACCGATCCGGTCGCGGCGCAGTTCGAGCAGCCGGCTCTCGCTCAGCGCCGACAGGTCGGTGCCGGCCACGACGACACGGCCGCTGCGCGGCGCGTCGAGGCCGCCGATCAGATGGAGCAGCGTCGTCTTGCCGGAGCCCGATCGGCCTCGGAGGGCGACCAGCTCTCCGCGCCGGACGGCGAAGGAGGCCCCGCGCAGCGCCTGCACGGCCGCGGCACCGGTGCCGTAGGAGTGGTGCACGTCCTCGACCCGCAGCATCGGCTCGTCGGACGCGTCGGCGGCGAGGGCGGCACGGGGCCCCGGGCTGGTGTTCTCGGTCATCACCGCATCCCATACGGAACCCGTCGGGACGGTCAAGAGCGGAACAACCGGCGCTCGAACACATGCGTCTGACAGGTAACTCCATGATATGTATGCCGCGTTGGGAAGGAAGCGGCTCGGCCGACGGGGTGGGGGAAGCGTGACGGGCTTACTGCTGCCGCGCCTGCGCGCGCACCGGCTGCTCCTCACGACCGCCCTGCTCGCCGTCCTCCTGACCACCTCGGTGCTCGCCGCCCTCACCGCCTTCTCCGGTTCCGTCGGGGACGCGGCGCTGCGCGGCACCCTGAGCGGCCGGGCCGCGGCCTCGGCCTCCCTCGTCGTCGAGGCGGACGTGCCCCGGGCGCGGCGGGACGCGGCGCAGCGGGCCGTGGTGCGCGGGGCGAGGGAGGCGTTCGGCGGGCTGCCGGTGACCGTGCGGAGGCTGGAGCGGTCCGGGCCGTACGCGCTGCCCCGCTCCCTCCAGGACGCCGACGCCCGGGCCGGGCAGCCCGACCTCACGCATGTCGCCGCCCTCGACCGGTCCCGGATCAGGGTGGTGGCGGGCACCCTGCCGGGTCCGCCCCCGGCCGCCCGCACCGCCGCCGTGCCCGTCGCCCTGCCCGAGGCGGCCGCCCAGCGGCTGGAACTGCGGCCCGGAGCGCACCTCACGCTCACCGACCGGCTGGACGGCGAGCCGCTCCGGGTACGGGTGACCGGCGTGTACCGGGCGGCCGACAGCTCCGATCCCTACTGGCAGGCGGACGCCCTCGGCGGCCGGGGCGTCCGTACGGTCGCTTTCACCACGTACGGGCCGCTGCTGGCGCACGCGTCGGTGCTCGCCTCGGGCCGCACCTCCGAGGACGGTACGGGCTGGGTGGCGACGGCCGACTACCGGGCCGTCACCACCGACGGCATCGGCGCTCTGCGTGCGGCGGCCCTGCGGGCGTCCGGGGCGCTGCGCGAGGACCCGGCTCTCGGTGGCGAGGCGGATGTGCGCACCGGGCTGCCCGAGTTGCTCGACCGGACGGGGCGGGCCCTGCTGGTGTCCCGGTCCACCCTGATGATCGTCTCCGTGCAGCTGGTGCTGCTCGCCGGGTACGCGCTGCTGCTGGTGGCCCGGCTGCTGGACGGTGAGCGGGCGGGCGAGACCGCGCTGCTGCGGGCCAGGGGCGGATCGCGCGGCCGGATCGCGGGGCTCGCCGTGCTGGAGGCGCTGCTGCTGGCGGTACCCGCCGCGGTCTGTGCCGCGATGGCGTCCGGCCCGCTGGCCGGGCTGCTGGCCCGCTGGTCCTCGCTCGACCGGATCGGGCTGCGGCTCGACGCCGTCCCGTCGCGCGGGGTCTGGCTGGTCGCGGGCGGGGTGGCGGTGGCGTGCGCGGTGGCGGTCGTGGCGCCCGCTCTGGCCGCGACGGCCGGTGCGACGGTGCGGCTGCGGCGCGTCCGAGCCGCCGCGGCGGCCGCGCCCGTACGGGCCGGAGCCGATGTCGCGCTGCTGCTGATCGCGGGCGTGGCGTACTGGCAGCTCGGCCGGCAGACCGACGCGACCGGCAGCGGGGTGCTCGGCCGGGACCGGGCCGGTCAGCCGGGCATCGATCCGCTGCTGGTCGCGGCGCCTGCGCTGGCGCTGCTGGCGGGCACGGTGCTGACGCTGCGTCTGCTGCCGCCCCTGGCCCGGCTCGCGGAGCGGCGGTCCGCGAGCGGGCGCGGGCTGCCGGCGGCGCTGGCGGGCTGGCAGTTCAGCCGGCGCCCGTTGCGCGGGGCGGGTCCGGTGCTGCTGCTGGTCGTCGCCGTGGCGACCGGGATGCTGGCGATCGGGCACGGCGCGTCCTGGGACCGGTCGCAGGACGACCAGGCCGACTTCCGTACGGGCGCTTCCGTCCGGGTCCTCGACCACCGGCCGGGCAGTCCCGGGCAGACCGGCCTCTACGCCGCGCTGCCCGGGACCCGGGACGCCGCTCCCGCGCACCGTGCCACGCTGAGCCTGTCCGGGGGCCGGGAGGCGACGGTCCTCGCCCTTGATACGGCCCACGCCGAGGACGGGATGCTGCTGCGCGGCGATCTCGCCGCCGGGCCCCCAGCGAAACTCTTGCGGGCGCTGGCACCGCCCGCGCGGGACGAGGACCGGGCGGTGCGGCTCCCCGACGGCACCCGGCGGCTCGCCCTCGACGTGCGGATCACCGACGTGCGGTCCCGGACCGGACGCTCCCCCTCCGGCCGTGCGCCCCTGCTCACGGTGGTCGCCGAGGACCGCTACGGCATCGCGTACCGGCTGGGTGCCGGGAACGTCCCGGTGGACGGCCGGGTCCACCGGATGACGCTCGACCTGGATGTGACGGCGACGGGCCGCCGTGCCGCCCCGGCCGGGCCGCTGCGGCTGACCGGGCTGCAGCTCGACGACACCTCTCCGGCCGGCCGCCCCGAAGAGCACCGGTTCACCGTCGAACGGCTGCTCGCCAGCGGCCCCGACGGTTCCGCGCGGACCGTCCCGGCGCCCGCCGGGACGCGCTGGCAGGGCGAGCGGACCGTGACGCGGAACGGCGACGTGCTCGGTCGTTCGGCCGCGCAGCCCGCCGTCTCGGGGACCGCGCCGCTGACAGTGTCGTACGGCACCGGCGCCGACCCCGACGGGAGCACCGACGTCACGGCGGTCCACACGGTCCGCGTCGCCACCGCCGGGGCCGGGGTGCCGCGGAGCATCTCCGCTGTCGCCACCGGGGACTTCCTGCGGGCGGCGGGGGCCCGGCCGGGCGACACCGTCGACGTACCGCTGTCCGGGGAACAACTGCGGGTGCGGATCGTACGGTCGGTCGAGGAGCTGCCGACCACCGCCACCGGCCTGGACGGAGCCACCATGGACGGCGGGGCGCTGCTGCTCGATCTGCGGGCCGTCGAAGCCGTGCTGGCTCAGCGGGCCGGGGCGCCGCTCGCCCCGACCGAGTGGTGGGTGAGCGCCTCCCCCGGCAAGGCCGCCGAGGTCGCCGCCGCGCTGCGGGCGCGCCCCGACCTCGAACCGCACCAGGTGCTGGTGCGGGACGAGACCGCGGCCGAGCTGCTGCGGGATCCGCTGGGGGCCGGGCCGCGTTCCGCGCTGACGGCGGTGGCGGTGGCCGCCGCGGCCCTCGCGGCGGGGGGTTTCGCGGTGAGTGCCGCCGGTGCGCGGCGGGAGCGGTCCGCGGAGTTCGCGGTGCTGCGCGCCCTGGGAACGCCCCGCCGGGATCTCGCCCGGCTCGTCGCGACGGAGCAGAGCCTGCTCATCGGCGTCGGCCTGCTCGCCGGGCTCGGCCTCGGCACCGTCCTGACCCGGGCCGTCGTCCCGTTGATCGTGCTGACCTCCGGCGCCGCACGGCCGGTGCCGTCCGTCCTGGTCGAACTGCCGGTGTCCCGGGTGGCCCTGCTCCTGGCGGCGGTGGCCGCCCCGCTCTTGCTGATCACGGCCGCGTCGGCGCTGCGCCGTGCCGAGCCGGTGGCCGCGCTGCGCCATCAGGGAGAGGACTGAGATGCCGCCGAACGCGCAGGGCGCGCCCTGGGCGCGGACCCGCCTGCGGACCGCGCCCGTGTCCGCCCTCGTCTTCGGGGTGCTGGTGCTGCTCACGGCGTTCCTCGCGGCCGTCCTGCCCCGGGCCGTCGAGCGGTACGGGACGGAGGGGCTGCGCGAGGCCGTCGCCGAGGCCTCCCCCGAGTCCACCGTGCTGGAGCTGAAGGCGCCGCAGCCCGGTCTCGAACGGCCGGACCGGGCCCGGGCGGACGCGGTGCGGCCGGAGGCGCTCGCGGCGGTGGACGGGCAGACGCGGGCGCTGCTGCCCGCACCGCTGCGGGCGGACCCTGCCGAGTCGGCGTACGGAGTGCGGACCTCGAAGAGCCTGGAGGCACAGGACGCGTCACTGCCCCGGCCCGAGGGGGTGCCGCCCCGGTTCACGCTGTTCGCGCAGTCGGGAGCGGCCGGGCACGCCATCGTGCGGGAGGGCCGGCTGCCCACCGCGGACACGTGGGTGACGGTGGGCACCAGGGTGGTGGAAGGCGCCGTGACCACCGGGACCGCCCGCACGCTGGGGCTGCGGACCGGCTCGACGCTCAGCCTGGCCGGCTACCCGGACGGGCCGCTGACCGTGCGGATCACCGGCATCCTCGAACCCCGGCATCCGGAGCGGAGTTACTGGTCCGCGGAACCGGTCCTGCGCACACCCACGCTGGCATCCACCGGCAGCCGTCCGCCGCTGTTGTACTGGGAGGCGGGCGTCCTGCTGACGCCCGGGGCCGCACCGGCGCTGCTCGGTGGCCAGGGCGAGCCGGAGAAGTACTGGCGGTTCGCGCCCGCGTCCGGGCGGCTCACCGCGGCGGACGCCTCGGTGCTCGTCGACGCGGTCGCGTCCCTCGAGGACGGGCCGGGGCTGGTGCGGATGCGCGGGGCCGCCGGTCCGACGGCGCAGCTGACCACCGGCCTGGAGCAGGTCGTCGGCTCGTACACGCGGACCCGTGACGCGATCACACCCGTGGTCGCCGTCGCGGTCTTCGGGATCGCCGCCGTCGCCCTCGTCGTCCTCGTCATGAGCGGCGGCCTGGCCGCCGCGCGCCGCGACGCCGAACTCGCCCTGCTGCGGGCCCGGGGCGGTTCACTGCGCGGTATCGCCGGGCGGCTGCTGGCCGAGACGGCGCTGCCGGCGGTGCCCGCGGCGGCCTGCGGTGCGCTGCTCGCCGTGCTCGTGGTGGACGAGGCCCGGCTGCTGCCCTCCGTCCTCGGTGCGGGCGCCGTGGCACTGCTCGCCTGTGCCGTGCTGCCGGTGCGCGCGGTCGTGGCGCACCGCCGGCCGCGGGCGCACCGGGAGCGCGACGACCTCGCGCACACCAGGCCCGGCGGGCGCCGCACGGTCGCCGAACTGACCGTGCTGGTGCTGGCCGTGGGCTCGGTTGCGGCGCTGCGGCGCCGCGGCGCGGGTGGGGCTGGCGACCTGCTGGTGAGCGCCGCCCCGGTGCTCGTGGGGGTGGTCGCCGCGCTGGTGCTGGTCCGGCTGTATCCGCTGCCCCTGCGGTGGGCCGCAGGTCCGGCCGGGCGGCTGCGCGGCGTGGTCGGGTTCCTTTCGCTGGCCCGCGCGGGCCGCTCGCCGGCGGCGGTCGCCGTGCTGCCGCTGCTCGCCCTGCTGACCGCCCTGACGATGGCGGCGTTCGGGGGGTCGGTGCTGACAGGCGTGGCGGACGCCCGGGACCGGGCCGCGCTGCTCGCGACGGGCGCGGACGCGCGGATCGACACGACCGACGGCACCCCGCTCCCGCCGGGGCTGGCGCGGGCGGTGCGGGATGTGGCGGGGGTACGGCAGGTCACGGCCGTGAGAGTCGAGTACGCCTCGGAGGACGCGTCCGACGAGACTCAGTCGCTGCCGGTGGTCGGGGTCGAGCCGGAGACGTACGCGGAGGTGGCCCGACAGATGGACCTCGGGGGTTTCACGCCCGACCGATTGGAGGCCGGGGGCGGGGTGCGGGCCGCCGTGGCCTCCCCCGGGGTCGCCGAGCGGCTAGGGCGGGAGCCGCGCCGGATCGTGACGTCGGGCGGAGCCGTCACGGTGCGGATCACCGCCGTGCGCCCCCGCACCCCGGCCGCGCCCGAGGGCGATTTCCTGCTGGTCGACTCGGCGGGTCTGAAGGGCTCCGGAGGTCCCACGACCCTGCTGGCTGCCGGTGCCGGACTCGACGTGAAGGCGCTGCGGGCGGCGGTGCGCGGCACCGGTTCGAACCTCTCCGTGACACTGCGCGGCGAGGAACGCGCGGCCCTGTCCGACTCGCCGTTGCAGGCGGGCGCCGAACGGATCTACGTCTGGGCCGCCGTCGCGGGCGCGGGATACGCCGTGTTCGCCCTGGTGCTCGGCCTGCTGCGGTCCGCCCCGGAGCGGGCCGCGCTGCTGGCCCGGCTGCGCACCATGGGCCTGACGGCGCGCCAGGGGCGGCAGCTGCTCGGCCTGGAGGCACTGCCCCAGGCGCTGCTCGCGGCCGGCGGGGGCATGGCCGTCGGCTGGGTCACGGTTCGGCTGCTCGCCCCCGGCATCGACCTGGACCGGCTCGCCCTGGCCGGCGGCTCCGGCGTCACGGCGCCGCAGGGTGCCGTGCTGCGGGCCGGCGTGTGGTCACTGGCCCTTCCCGCCACTGGCGCGGTGCTGCTGGCGGGGGCGGTGGCCCTGGCGCAGACCTGGTGGGCGGGGCGCCGGACACCGATCACTCACCTCAGGGCGGGAGACATGCGATGAGCGGTATGACGGAGTCGCTCGCGGAGCTGGAGCGGCGGGCGGCGCGGCACCGCGACCGACCCGCGTACGGGCACGACGCCCTGATCGCCTGCGACCGGCTGGTGCGGATCTTCTCCAAGCGCGGTGGCGGGGACGCCGTGGAGGTGCAGGCGCTCCAGGGGCTCGATCTGCTGGTGCGGGAGGGCGAGTTGATGGCCCTGGTGGGGGCGTCCGGCAGCGGCAAGTCGACGCTGATGAACATCCTCGCGGGCCTGGACGTCCCGACCGCCGGGACCGCGAAGGTCGCGGGCCGCGATCTGCTGGCGATGGATGCGAAGGCCCGGTTGCGGTACCGGCGCGAGGTGGTCGGTTTCGTCTGGCAGCAGACGGCACGCAATCTGCTGCCGTATCTGACGGCGGCGCAGAACGTCGCGCTGCCCATGCAGCTCGCGGGCCACTCGCGCAGGAAACGGGCCGGGCGGGTGGACGACCTGCTGGCCCTGCTCGGCGTCGCCGACTGCCGGGACCGGCGTCCGCAGCAGATGTCCGGCGGTCAGCAGCAACGTGTGGCGATCGCCGTGGCCCTGGCCAACGCACCCGCCGTCCTGCTCGCCGACGAGCCGACCGGCGAGCTGGACTCGGCGACCGGGCAGCAGGTCTTCGCGGCGTTCCGCAGGGCCAACGAGGAGCTGGGTACGACGGTCGTCGTGGTCACGCACGACCAGGCGGTCGCCGGCGAGGTCCGCCGCACGGTCGCGATCCGTGACGGCCGCACCGCGACGGAGGTACTGCGCCGCACGGAGGTCGACGAGGCGGGCCGGGAATCCCTGGTGGCCCGTGAGTACGCGATGCTCGACCGCGCGGGTCGCCTCCAGCTGCCCGCCGAATACACGGCGGCGCTGGGCATGGCGGACCGGGTGCTGCTGGAGCTGGAGGAGGACCACATCCAGGTGCGGCCGGACGACGACGGGAACGTGACCGGCTGAGGACGTGCGACAGCGCCTGCCCGGTCGTCCGGTCGGGGACTGCGGGGCAGACGCTGTCGGTGTTCCGCACGCCTTTGTGCGGGACGTCTTGTGAGGTGCGGTCAGACCGCCAGCGCGCGGTCCGTCGGGCGGATCGGCGCCGGCAGCTCGCTCACGCCCGTGAGGGCACGGTCCACCCCGCGCGCCGCCGAACGGCCCTCGGCGATCGCCCAGACGATGAGCGACTGGCCGCGCCCGGCGTCACCGGCGACGAACACGCCCGGCACGTTGGTCTGGAAGTCGGCGTCGCGGGCGATGTTGCCGCGCTCGTCGAGTTCCAGGCCGAACTGCTCGACCAGGCCGTTCTCGCGGTCGGTGCCGGTGAAGCCCATCGCCAGTGTCACCAGCTGGGCGGGGATCTTGCGCTCCGTGCCGGGCTTCGGGGTCAGCTTGCCGTCGATGAACTCCACCTCGGTGAGGTGCAGCCACTGCACGTTGCCGTCCTCGTCGCCCTCGAAGTGGGTCGTCGAGACGGCATAGACGCGCTCGCCGCCCTCCTCGTGGGCCGAGGTGACCTTGTAGAGCATCGGGAAGGTCGGCCAGGGCTGGTTGACGGGGTGCCGCTCGTCGTTCGGGCGGGGCATGATCTCCAGCTGCGTGACGGAGGCCGCGCCCTGGCGGTGGGCGGTGCCGACGCAGTCCGCGCCGGTGTCGCCACCGCCGATGACCACGACGTGCTTGCCCTCGGCCGAGATCGGAGTGGTGACGTAGTCGCCCTCCTGGACCTTGTTGGCCAGCGGCAGGTACTCCATGGCCTGGTAGATGCCCTTGAGCTCGCGGCCCGGCACCGGCAGGTCGCGGGCCGTGGTCGCGCCGACGGCCAGGACGACCGCGTCGTAGCGCTTCTTCAGGTCCGTGGCCTTCAGGTCGCGGCCGATCTCGATGCCCGTGCGGAAGCGGGTGCCCTCCGCGCGCATCTGCTCGATACGGCGGTTGATGTGCCGCTTCTCCATCTTGAACTCGGGGATGCCGTAGCGGAGCAGGCCTCCGATGCGGTCCGCGCGCTCGTAGACGGCGACGGTGTGGCCGGCGCGGGTCAGCTGCTGGGCGGCGGCCAGACCGGCCGGGCCCGAGCCGACGACCGCGACCGTCTTGCCGGACAGGCGCTCCGGGATCTGCGGGGCGACGTCTCCGGTCTCCCACGCCTTGTCGATGATCGAGACCTCGACGTTCTTGATGGTGACCGGCGGCTGGTTGATGCCGAGCACACACGCCGACTCACAGGGAGCGGGGCACAGGCGGCCCGTGAACTCCGGGAAGTTGTTCGTCGCGTGCAGACGCTCCGAGGCGGCGCCCCAGTCCTCGCGGTAGGCGTAGTCGTTCCACTCGGGGATGAGGTTCCCGAGCGGGCAGCCGTTGTGGCAGAACGGGATGCCGCAGTCCATGCAGCGGCTGGCCTGCTTGCTGATGATCGGCAGCAGGGAGCCGGGGACGTAGACCTCGTTCCAGTCCTTGACGCGCTCCTCGACGGGGCGGGACCTGGCGACCTCGCGCCCGTGGTTCAAAAAGCCCTTCGGGTCAGCCATTGATCGCCGCCTCCATCATCTTCTCGTGGGTCTCGTTCTCGGAGAGACCGGCTCGCTCGGCGGCGTCCTTGGCGGCGAGCACTGCCTTGTAGGTGCTGGGGATGATCTTGCTGAAGCGCTCGACGGCGGTGTCCCACTCGGCCAGGAGCTTCTCGGCGACGGTGGAGCCGGTCTCCTCCTGGTGGCGGCGGACCACGTCGTGCAGCCACTGCTTGTCGGTCTCGTCCAGCGTCTCGACGGCGTCCAGGTTGCCGGCGTTGACGTTGTCCCGGTCGAGGTCGATGACGTACGCGACACCGCCGGACATGCCGGCCGCGAAGTTGCGGCCCGTCTCGCCGAGCACCACCGCGTGGCCACCGGTCATGTACTCGCAGCCGTGGTCGCCCACGCCCTCGGAGACGACCGTCGCGCCGGAGTTGCGGACGCAGAACCGCTCACCGGTCTTGCCGCGCAGGAACATCTCGCCGCCGGTGGCGCCGTAGCCGATGGTGTTGCCGGCGATGACGCTGTACTCGGCGAGGTGGTCGGCCGCGCGATCGGGGCGGACGATGATCCGGCCGCCGGACAGGCCCTTGCCGACGTAGTCGTTGGCGTCGCCCTCCAGGCGCAGCGTGATGCCGCGCGGGACGAAGGCGCCGAAGGACTGGCCGGCAGAGCCGGTGAAGGTGATGTCGATGGTGTCGTCGGGCAGGCCCGCGCCACCGAACTTCTTCGTCACCTCGTGGCCGAGCATGGTGCCGACCGTGCGGTTGATGTTGCGGATCGCCACCTGGGCGCGCACCGGCTGGGCGTCGTTGGCGCCGACCGCGGCGAGCGCGTCGGCGGCGAGCTTGATGAGCTCGTTGTCGAGCGCCTTCTCCAGGCCGTGGTCCTGGGCGATCGCCTGGTGGCGGACCGCGCCCTCGGGCAGCTCGGGCACGTGGAACAGCGGCGCCAGGTCCAGGCCCTGTGCCTTCCAGTGGTCCACGGCGCGGGTGACGTCGAGGGCCTCGGCGTGTCCGACGGCCTCCTCGATGGAGCGGAAGCCCAGCTCGGCGAGGATCTCGCGGACCTCTTCGGCGATGTACTTGAAGAAGTTCACGACGTACTCGGCCTTGCCGTTGTACCGCTCGCGCAGCACCGGGTTCTGCGTGGCGATGCCGACCGGGCAGGTGTCCAGGTGGCAGACGCGCATCATGACGCAGCCGGAGACGACGAGCGGCGCGGTCGCGAAACCGAACTCCTCGGCGCCGAGCAGCGCGGCGATGACCACGTCGCGGCCGGTCTTCAGCTGGCCGTCGGTCTGCACGACGATGCGGTCGCGCAGGCCGTTGAGCAGCAGCGTCTGCTGGGTCTCGGCGAGGCCGAGCTCCCAGGGGCCACCGGCGTGCTTGAGCGAGGTGAGCGGGGAGGCGCCCGTGCCGCCGTCGTGGCCGGAGATGAGGACGACGTCCGCGTGCGCCTTGGAGACACCCGCGGCGACCGTGCCGACGCCGACCTCGGAGACCAGCTTCACGTGAATCCGCGCCTGCGGGTTCGCGTTCTTCAGGTCGTGGATCAGCTGGGCCAGGTCCTCGATGGAGTAGATGTCGTGGTGCGGGGGCGGCGAGATGAGGCCGACGCCCGGCGTCGAGTGACGCGTCTTGGCGACCCACGGGTAGACCTTGTGGCCGGGCAGCTGGCCGCCCTCGCCGGGCTTGGCGCCCTGGGCCATCTTGATCTGGATGTCGTCGGAGTTGACCAGGTACTCGGAGGTCACGCCGAAGCGGCCGGAGGCGACCTGCTTGATGGACGACCGGCGGGCCGGGTCGTACAGGCGCTCCGGGTCCTCGCCGCCCTCACCGGTGTTGGACTTGCCGCCCAGCTGGTTCATGGCGATGGCGAGGGTCTCGTGCGCCTCCTGGGAGATGGAGCCGTACGACATGGCGCCCGTCGAGAACCGCTTGACGATCTCGGAGACCGGCTCGACCTCGTCGACCGGAACGGGCTTCCGGTCGGACTTGAAGCCGAACAGGCCGCGCAGCGTCATCAGCCGCTCGGACTGCTCGTTCACGCGCTCGGTGTACTTCTTGAAGATGTCGTAGCGGCCGGAGCGCGTGGAGTGCTGGAGGCGGAAGACCGTCTCCGGGTCGAACAGGTGCGGCTCGCCCTCGCGGCGCCACTGGTACTCGCCGCCTATGTCCAGCGCGCGGTGCGCCGGGGCGATGCCGGACGCCGGGTAGGCCTTGGCGTGCCGGGCGGCGACCTCCTTGGCGATGACGTCGATGCCGACGCCGCCGATCTTGGTGGCCGTGCCGTTGAAGTACTTCGCGACGAAGGCCTCGTCCAGGCCGACGGCCTCGAAGACCTGGGCGCCGCGGTAGGAGGCGACGGTCGAGATGCCCATCTTGGACATGACCTTCAGCACGCCCTTGCCGAGGGCGTAGATGAGGTTGCGGATGGCCTGCTCGGGCTCGATGCCGGGCAGGAAGGTCCCGGCGCGGACCAGGTCCTCGACGGACTCCATCGCCAGGTACGGGTTGACGGCGGCGGCGCCGTAGCCGATGAGCAGGGCGACGTGGTGGACCTCGCGGACGTCACCGGCCTCGACCAGCAGGCCCACCTGGGTGCGCTGCTTGGTGCGGATGAGGTGGTGGTGGACGGCCGCGGTGAGCAGCAGCGACGGGATCGGCGCGTGCTCGGCGTCCGAGTGGCGGTCCGACAGGACGATCAGGCGGGCGCCGTTGTCGATGGCGGCGTCGGCCTCGGCGCAGATCTCCTCGATGCGCGCGGCCAGCGCGTCACCGCCGCCGTGCACCCGGTACAGGCCGGACAGGGTCGCGGCCTTGAAGCCGGGCATGTCGCCGTCGGCGTTGATATGGATGAGCTTGGCCAGCTCGTCGTTGTCGATGACCGGGAAGGGCAGCAGGACACTGCGGCAGGAGGCCGCGCTCGGCTCGAGCAGGTTGCCCTGCGGACCCAGCGAGGAGCGCAGGGAGGTGACCAGTTCCTCGCGGATCGCGTCCAGCGGCGGGTTGGTGACCTGCGCGAACAGCTGGGTGAAGTAGTCGAAGAGCAGCCGCGGACGGTCCGACAGGGCGGCGATCGGCGAGTCGGTGCCCATCGAGCCGATCGGCTCGGCACCGGCCTTGGCCATCGGCGCGAGGATCACACGCAGCTCCTCCTCGGTGTACCCGAAGGTCTGCTGGCGGCGGGTGACCGAGGCATGGGTGTGCACGATGTGCTCGCGCTCGGGCAGGTCGGACAGCTCGATCTCGCCGGCCTCCACCCACTCGGCGTAGGGCTTCTCCGCCGCGAGCTGGGCCTTGATCTCGTCGTCCTCGATGATGCGGTGCTCGGCGGTGTCCACGAGGAACATGCGGCCGGGCTGCAGGCGTCCCTTGCGCACGACCCTGGCCGGGTCGATGTCGAGGACGCCGACCTCGGAGCCGAGGACGACGAGGCCGTCGTCGGTGACCCAGTAGCGGCCGGGGCGCAGGCCGTTGCGGTCGAGGACCGCGCCGACCTGGGTGCCGTCGGTGAAGGTGACGCAGGCCGGGCCGTCCCAGGGCTCCATCATCGTGGAGTGGAACTGGTAGAAGGCGCGCCGGGCCGGGTCCATGGAGTCGTGGTTCTCCCACGCCTCCGGGATCATCATCAGCACGGAGTGCGGCAGGGAACGGCCGCCCAGGTGCAGGAGCTCCAGGACCTCGTCGAAGGAGGCGGAGTCGGAGGCGTCCGGCGTGCAGACGGGGAAGATCCGGTCGATGGCCTTGTCGTCGGAGCCGAACAGGTCCGAGACGAGCTGCGACTCGCGGGCCACCATCCAGTTGCGGTTGCCCTTGACGGTGTTGATCTCACCGTTGTGCGCGACGAAGCGGTACGGGTGGGCCAGTGGCCAGGACGGGAAGGTGTTCGTGGAGAACCGGGAGTGCACGAGCGCGATCGCGGAGGCGAAGCGACGGTCGGACAGGTCCGGGAAGAACGGCTCCAGCTGGCCGGTGGTCAGCATGCCCTTGTAGACGATGGTCCGCGCGGACAGCGACGGGAAGTAGACCCCGGCCTCGCGCTCGGCGCGCTTGCGCAGCACGAAGGCCTTGCGGTCGAGGTCGATGCCCTCCGACACGCCGTCGCTGACGAAGATCTGACGGAAGACCGGCATGGTCGACCGGGCGGTGGCACCGAGCAGCTGCGGCGCGACCGGCACCTCGCGCCAGCCGAGGACGGCCAGGCCCTCGTCGGATGCGATCGTCTCGATCTGCGAGACGGCCTCGGCGGTGGAGTCCTCCGGCAGGAAGGCGGTACCGACGGCATAGGCACCGGCCGCGGGCAGTTCGAATCCGGCCACGTCACGGAAGAAGGCGTCCGGGACCTGCGACAGGATGCCGGCGCCGTCGCCGGAGTCGGGCTCGGAGCCGGTGGCACCGCGGTGTTCGAGGTTGCGCAGGACGGTCAGAGCCTGTTCCACCAGGGTGTGGGACGCCTCGCCGGTGAGGGTGGCGACGAAGCCGACGCCGCAGGCGTCGTGCTCGTTGCGGGGGTCGTACATACCCTGCGCAGCAGGGCGAGCATCCATGAACGACCAGTTCCGGCCGTTCGTGGAGTGCTGGGACGGCTGGCGCGGCGTACGCATCGGCTCTCCCGTCGTCGTCATGTGGCATGTGCAAGTGCCGAGGGACGACGCTGGCCCTCGCGTGATCGCAAAATTTCGTGCAGGTTACATGATGGAGCGGTTCTCGGGAAGCGGGATAATCCGTTCCACCATGCGGACACTGCGGGTGCGCGGCGGGGGTACCGCGCCAGCAGTGGAAGCTGTGGGGGCCGCACGAAGCGATCGGTCGGATCGGTGTCCGTCGGCCCGGCGGGCGGGACGGGCGCCTTCACCCACCCCGCCGGGGTGCGCGGCGGGCGTCGTTGCCCGCAGCGCTTACGGCTCATGCCCAGTGGTTGCACATTCGAAACCAGCGAGTAACGGCTACCTATGCGGTCCTTTGCATAGGTCCGAGCCGCGCTATCCTACGGCCGTCCCGAACGCGGTGCCCAGGGCGTACGTCACACCGGCCGCCGCGCCGCCCAGGAGCAACTGCCGCAGCCCGCTGTACCACCAGCTCCGGGCGGTCACCTTGGCCACCACCGCACCGCACAGGAAGAGCCCCAGCAGGGCCAGCAGCACGGCCGGCCACAGGCTGCCCGCCCCCAGAAGATAAGGCAGCACGGGAACCAGGGCGCCCAGCGCGAAGGAGCCGAAGCTCGACACCGCGGCCACGGTCGGCGAGGGCAGGTCGCCGGGGTCGATTCCCAGCTCCTCCCGGGCATGGATCTCCAGCGCCTGCTCGGGATCCTCGGACAGCTGCCGCGCCACTTCCCGGGCCAGCTCCGGCTCGACACCTCTCGCCTGGTACAGCGCGGCGAGCTCGGCCTCCTCGTCCTTCGGGTGCTTCCTCAGCTCGCGCCGCTCCACGTCCAGCTCGGCCTCGACGAGCTCGCGCTGGGAGGCGACGGAGGTGTACTCGCCGGCCGCCATGGAGAAGGCACCGGCGGTCAGGCCCGCGAGTCCACTGAGGACGACGGTGTGCTGACTGACCGCCCCGCCCGCGACACCGGTCATCAGGGCCAGGTTGGAGACGAGGCCGTCCATGGCACCGAACACCGCGGGACGCAGCCAGCCACCGTTGACGTCCCGGTGCGTGTGGTTGTCCCGGTGCGCCTCATGGAGCGCCGCCTCGGTCTCGATGATGGCCATGGAAGATCCACTCCCCTTTGTTTGGACAGGTTCCAGATTTTTACAACACAGAAACTACGCCCTGAAATCCGTGCCCGCCAGCAAGGAAAGGCTGCGCTAACCTGCGGTTTTCCCCTTGTGCGCTCACTTGATCGTGAAGCCGCCCAGATGTCGACCGGGTGATGCTGGCGCTCCCGAGGCTCGGCCCAGCCGCCCCGGTGGGACACATGCCGTATGGCATCCATCGCCTGCATCCCCTCCGTCCCGTCGCCCGGGGACGCCGCCGAACTCCGCGCACGGGCCCGGGGCGCCCTGCTGGGCCTGGCCGTCGGTGACGCCCTCGGAGCCCCGGCGGAGAACATGAAGCCCTCCGAGATCCGGGCGCGCTGGGGCCGCATCACCGGGTTCGTGGCCGAGAACCCGGCGGGCACGGACGACACCGAGTACGCGATCTTCTCCGGTCTCCTCCTGGCCCGGCACGGCTCCGCCCTCACCCCGGCCCACGTGGAAGCGGCCTGGCACGAGCTGATCGCCGACCGCGACGAAGGCCCGTTCCGGGGTGCCGGCTTCAGCGAACGCGGCACCCTGGAGAACCTGCGCCGGGGCCTGGCCGCCCCCATCTCCGCCCAGCACCGGCACGCCTGGAGCGACGGCCTGGCCATGCGCGCGGCTCCCTTCGGGGTGTTCGCGGCGGGCCGCCCGGCGGAGGCGGCCCGGCTGGTCGCGATCGACGGCTCGGTGAGCCACGACGGGGAGGGCATCCACGGCGGCCAGGCGGTGGCGGCGGGCGTCGCGGCGGCGATGGCGGGCGCGCCGGCGACCGCGGTCGTGGCCGCGGCCCTCGCGGTCGTCCCCGACGACTCGTGGACGGCCCGATGCCTGCGCCGCGCGGCCGCGGTGGCGCACCGCGGCGAACGCGCGGTCCGCTCCGCGGTCGTCATCGGCGGCTACCCCTGGACCGATCTGGCCCCCGAGGCGGTCGCGCTCGCCTTCGGCGCCTACGCGGCGGCCGACGGCGACTTCGAGCAGTCGGTCTTGACAGCGGTGAACATGGGCCGGGACGCGGACACGACGGCTGCGGTGGCAGGAGCCCTGGCGGGTGCGACCCGGGGAGTGTCGGCGATCCCGGCGGCCTGGGCGACGGCCATCGCCCCGGCCCGGGGGTCATGCCTGCCGGCGATGGCGGGCTACCACGTACTGGACGTGGCGGACCTGCTCACACCGGCGGATGACGCCCCACCCGCCACCGCCGGCCCCCCGGCCCCGACGGACTTCGTTCTGGCGGCGGGCGACGGAATGGAGTCCTCCTCGTGACGGCACAGGCACCGGCAGCCGCCGAGGGCGCAGGCGCCGATGAGACCAGGGCCCCTCAGGGGACGGCCGCGGGCGCTGCGCGGGTGGGGGACAAGAGAGCCGAAGGCCTCCTGCTCGGACTCGCCGCCGGCGACGCCGCGGGCTGGCCCGCCGCCCGCCACCGAGCCGCCCGCATGCCCGAGTGGACCCGCCGCCTCACCCGCGAACTCGACACCTTCGCCGAGCACAACGCGACGACCACCCTCCCCGTCCCCATCGCCCTGAACCAGCCCCCCGAGCCCCTCCGCCTGGGCCCCTCCGACGACGCGGAATGGGCGGCCTTCGCCGCCGAGGCACTCCTGCGCGCGGGCGACCACACCGTCCTTGACGACCTCAGCCGGGACCGCCGCATCCGAGCCGCCATCGACCTCACCTGGACCGCCGTCGCCAGCGAGGTGGCCGCGGCAGCGGACCGCGCCCCGGAGATCGAATCCGCCGTCCTCCCCCTGCGCGCCCGCATCTCCGTCCGCGCCGGCCTCGGCAACCTCGCCACCGGCCTGCGCCCGCCCGCGACCGGCCACGACAACCCGCACTACTTCGACGACGCCGCCTGCGTACGTGCCTGCGTCCTGGCCGCGGCCCACCCCGGCGACCCCCCACGCGCCGCCGGCCTCGCCGAGTTCGACGCCCGCTACACCCAGGACGGCGACGGCGTCCACGGCGCCCGCGCGATGGCGGCGGCGCTCGCCCTCGCCCTGGCCGGCGCGGAGGTCGACGCCTGCGTCACGGCGGCCCTCGCCGAACTCCCCGAGGAGACGGAGATCGGCCGCAACGCCCGGCACGCCCTGACGCTCGCCACCGCCGCGGACAGCGCCTTCGCCCTGGTTCCGCCCCTGGAACACCAGATCGTCGACCACGTCTACAGCTACGGCGTCGCCGCCGCCGAGACGGTCCCGGTCGCCCTCGCCCTGGCCACCGCCGCCCGCGGCCGCATCGCGGAGGCGGTCCCCGCCGCGGCCTGCCTGTCGCGCGTCGCGGACTCCGCCCCAGCCCTGGCGGGCGCCCTCACCGGCGCCGTCGGCGGCGGCGCCTCGATCCCGGCCTCCTGGCGGGAGACCTGCCGCACCCTCTCCGGCTGCGTCCTCCCCCGCCTCACCGGCACCGACCTCGTGGAACTCGCCGGACTCCTGGAAGCCGCCCAACCGGCCAGCCCAGGTGGATGATGCGGCCATGCAGCCCGAACCACACCAAAACGCCTCACTGGACGAGCGGATCACCGGCGCCCTGGTCGGCGCGGCCGTCGGTGACGCTCTCGGCGGCCCCGTCGAGGGTTACACGCCCGAGCAGATCCTCGAACGCCACGGCGGCCGAGTCCACGGCATCGTCGGCCCCTGGCACGGCGACGACTGGCGCACCGCCCGCCCCCTCGCCCCGTACCACAAGGGCGACGGCCACGTCACCGACGACACGTTGATGACCCACGCCCTGATCCGCGTCTACGCCCGCGTCCGCGACCACCTCGACGCCTACGCGATCGCCGACCACCTGGTCCCCGACCTGATGACCGAGCCGCGCTGGATCCCGGAACTGGAGACCGAGGCACTCCCCCTCCAGCGGATCTTCCTCGCGGAGAAATGGCTGGTCACGAGAATCCACTATGGTCACGTCGACCCGCGCGAGGCCGGCACGGGCAACATCGTCAACTGCGGCGCGGCGATGTACACGGCCCCGGTCGGCCTGGTCAACGCCGCCGGCCCGCGAGCCGCGTACGCCGAGGCCCTCGACATCGCCGGCGCGCACCAGTCGTCGTACGGCCGTGAGGCCGCGGGCGTCCTGGCCGCTGCGGTGGCGGCTGCGTGCACGCCCGGGGCGACCCCTGACTCGGTCGTCTCGACGTGCCTCTCCCTCGCGAAGGACGGCACCCGGGCCGCGATCGAGCGGGTCTGCGAGGAGGCCTCCCGCCACACGGACTTCGAGTCGGCCCTCGGCCCGTTGCGCGAGGCGGTGACCCCCTACGACACGGTGGGCCCCGACTACCGCGCCCCCTCCCTGGGCGCCCGCCGCCCCTCCCGCCTCCACTCGATCGAGGAACTCCCCGTCGCACTGGGCATGTTGCTCGTGGCGCGGGGCGACTACCGTCACGCGGTCCTCGGCGCGGTGAACTACGGCCGCGACTGCGACTCCATCGCCACGATGGCGGGCGCGCTGGCAGGCGCCCTGGGCTCCCCGGTTCCAAAGGACTGGGCCAAGACCGTCGCCGAAGCGAGCCGCCTGGACCTCTGGGAGCCGGCGACCACCCTCACCGCCGTGACGCGCGAGATCTTCACCCGGGACGTGGCCCGCCGCCGCGCCCACGAACAGGCCTTCGCGTCCCTCGGAGGCCGGGAATGCTCCGACTGACCTGGGTCCAGCCGGAGGATTTGCTCGGCCACGAGCTGCGCCAGGCGGCCCAGGACGGCCGCGAGCCGAGAGCGATCGCAGCCCGATGGCGAGCGGCAGGCGGCCCCGAGGCCCCCGCCACCGCGGGCGCGTCCCCCACCCCGGTGTCCCGCCGTCTGCGCCTGCTGGCAGAAGACCTCCTGGACGAACTGGCCGATCTCCCGAGCGCGTTGGCGGACGACGAACCGACGGACCTGGAAAGGATCAGGTCCGCCTGCCCCGATTGGCCAGCACCCGTGGGCACCCCAGCCACAACCCCGCACCTCCTGGAAGCCGCCTGGCTGGGCCGAGCCGCTGGCTGCCTCCTGGGCAAACCGGTCGAGAAGCTGCCCCTCACAGCCGTCCGCCGACTCGCCCGGTCCACCGGCAACTGGCCCCTCACCACCTGGTTCACCGCCCGAGGCGTCCCAGAGGCCCTCCTCAGGGAGCACCCCTGGAACCGCCGCTCGGCGAACACCTCCCTCGCCGAGAACATCGACGGGATGCCGGAGGACGACGATCTCAACTACCCCCTCCTCAACCTCGTCCTCCTCCGACGCCACGGCACGTCCTTCACCACCACGGACGTGGCCCGCACCTGGCTCGACGAACTCCCCGCCGGCCGCACCTTCACCGCCGAACGCATCGCCTACCGCAACCTCCTCACCGGCCTGGAGCCCCCGCACACCGCCCGCCACCGCAACCCGTTCCGCGAATGGATCGGCGCCCTGATCCGCGCAGACGTCCACGGCTGGACCAACCCCGGCGACCCGGCCGCCGCCGCCGAACAGGCCCACCGGGACGCCACCCTCACCCACACCGCCAACGGCGTCTACGCGGCGATGTTCACGGCGGCCACCATCGCGACGGCCGCGACCGGCGACCACGACGTCCACACGTGCCTGCGCACCGGCCTCACCGTCGTCCCCCCACGCTCCCGCCTGGCCCGAGCCGTCCACCACGCCGTCCGACTGGCCCGGGAGCACGACGACTTCGACACGGTGGTCGACGAACTCCACGCCACCCACGCCGCCACCCACCACTGGGTGCACGCCGTCCCCAACACCGCCCTGATCGCCGCCGCCCTCACCCATGCCGACGGCGACTTCTCCGGCTCCGTCTGCCGCGCGGTGAGCGGCGGCTGGGACACCGACTCCAACGGCGCCACGGCCGGCAGCGTCGCGGGTCTGCTTGCCGGGCACCCCGCGGCGCTCCCCGACCGCTGGACGGCACCCCTGAAGAACCGGCTGTCCACGTCCGTCGGCGACTTCAACGGCATCGGCTTCGACACCCTCGCCCTCCTCACGCACCGGGAGACCCACCGCTCATGACCGCTCCCACGACCGCGCCGCTCACCGGCCTCCGTGTCCTCGACCTCGCCACCCTCTTCGCCGGCCCGATGGCCGCCACCCTGCTCGGCGACTTCGGCGCGGAGGTCATCAAGGTCGAACATCCGAGGAAGCCGGACCCCTCCCGGGGCCACGGCCCGTCGAAGGACGGCGTGGGCCTGTGGTGGAAGACGCTCGGCCGCAACAAGCGCACCATCACCCTCGACCTGTCCAAGCCCGGCGGACGCACGACCCTCCTGCGCCTCGCCACCACCGCAGACGTGATCATCGAGAACTTCCGCCCCGGCACCCTGGAGAAGTGGGACCTCGGCTGGCCGGAGCTGTCGGCCGCCAATCCCCGGCTGGTCCTGGCCCGCGTCACCGGCTTCGGCCAGTTCGGCCCCTACGCGCACCGGCCCGGCTTCGGCACTCTCGCCGAGGCGATGAGCGGCTTCGCCGCGATCACCGGCGAACCGGACGCGCCCCCGACCCTGCCGCCGTTCGGTCTGGCCGACGCCATCGCGGGCCTGACCACGGCGTACGCGGTGATGACGGCGCTCGCGGCCAGGGACAAAAACGGCGAGGGCCAGGTCGTCGACCTGGCCCTGATCGAGCCGATCCTGGCCGCCCTCGGCCCCCAGCCCCTCTGGTACGACCAGCTCGGCCACATCCAGCCCCGCACCGGCAACCGCTCCCCCAACAACGCCCCGCGCGGCGTCTACCGCACCGCGGACGGCACCTGGGTCGCCGTCTCCACATCGGCCCAGTCCGTCGCGGAACGCGTGATGCACCTGGTGGGCCGCCCGGAACTGATCGACGAGCCGTGGTTCGCCACCGGCGCCGACCGAGCCCGCCACGCGGACGTCCTGGACGAGGCGGTCGGCAGCTGGATCGCCGAACGCACCCGCGCCGACGTACTGGCCGCGTTCGAGAAGGCGGAGGCGGCGGTGGCCCCGGTCCAGGACATCGAGGACGTGATGGCGGACCCGCAGTACCAGGCCCTGAACACCATCACCACCGTCGACGACCCGGAACTGGGCCCTCTGCGCATGCAGAACGTCCTCTTCCGTCTCTCCGCCACGCCCGGCGCGATCCGCTGGGCCGGCCGCCCCCACGGCGCCGACACCGACGAGGTCCTCTCCGAGCTGGGACTGTCCCGGGCCGACCTCACGGCGCTGCGCACGGAGGGCGCCCTGTGACGGTGTACCCCCTCACCTGGCTCTACGCACCCGGTGACCGGCCCCACGTGGTGGCGAAGGCCCTCACCTGCGCCGCCGACGTGGTCGTCGTCGACCTGGAGGACGCGGTCCCTCCCGACCGCAAGGCCTACGCCCGCGCCGCCACCGCCGACCTGCTCGCCGACCCGCCCCCGGTCCCGGTGCACGTCCGCGTCAACGCCCTGGACGGCCCGTGGGGCGCGCAGGACATCGCGGCCGTGGCCCCGGCCCCCGGCCTCTCCGGCCTCCGCCTCCCCAAGATCACCTCACCCGGCGAGGTCGTCCACGTCGCACGCCGAGCGGCTCGGTCCGACCTGTACGCCCTCCTGGAGACGGCCCTCGCCGTGGAACAGGCGTATGCCATCGCCGACGCCCACCCGAACCTGCGCGGCATCGCCCTCGGCGAGGCCGACCTGCGGGCCGACCTGGGGGTACGCGACGACGCGGGCCTCGACTGGTCCCGCTCGCGGGTGATCGTGGCCGCCCGGGCCGCGGGGCTGCCGCCTCCGGCCCAGTCGGTCCACCCGGACACCCGCGACCTGGAGGGCCTGGCCGCCTCCTGCGCCCACGGCCGCGCCCTGGGCTTCCTCGGCCGTGCGGCGATCCACCCCCGCCAGCTCCCGGTGATCGAACGGGCCTACCTGCCCGGCGAGGAGGAGATCGAGCAGGCGGAGACGGTCCTCAAGGCGGCGGCGAGCGAGCCGGGCGCCCAGGCCCTCCCGGACGGCCGGTTCATCGACGCGGCGGTGGTGAAGGCGGCCCAGCGCACCCTGTCCCTGGCCCGCCGCCGCTGACCCCTCGCACGCGCCGAGGGCGCCCGGACGGTTCCGGGCGCCCTCGGTGTCGTACGGGCGATCGTCAGGTCTTCTTCGCCGGCCCGGCCTCGTTCTTGGCGTCCTCGGCGTCGCCGTCCTTGTCCTCGGCGTCGCCGCGTTCGCTGTCGGCCTTGCCGTCGGCGTCGGCCACCTCGCCGGAGGCTCCCGGCTCCACGACTTCCTCCCGGCCGGGCCGCTTCTTCGACGACAGCACCAGGTACGTCACGGCGAGCAGGAAGACCAGGATCGCGGTCCACACGTTCAGCCGGACGCCCAGGATGTGGTGGGCGTCGTCGACGCGCATGTACTCGATCCACGCCCGGCCCGAGCAGTACGCGGCGACGTACAGCGCGAACACCCGGCCGTGTCCGAGCCGGAAGCGGCGGTCAGCCCAGATGACCAGCAACGCCACGCCGACGCACCACAGCGACTCGTAGAGGAACGTCGGGTGGTACGTGCCCGGCACCCGACCGTCCGCCGAGGAGGTGATCTCCAGAGCCCAGGGCACGTCGGTGGGCTTGCCGTACAGCTCCTGGTTGAACCAGTTGCCCCAGCGACCGATCGCCTGCGCGAAGGCGATGCCCGGCGCGACGGCGTCGGCGTAGGCCGGCATCGGGATGCCCCGGCGGCGGCAGCCGATCCAGGCGCCCAGCGCGCCCAGCGCGATCGCGCCCCAGATGCCGAGGCCGCCCTCCCAGATCTTGAAGGCGTTCACCCAGTCACGGCCCTCGCTGAAGTACAGCTCGTAGTCCGTGATCACGTGGTAGAGCCGGCCGCCGACCAGGCCGAAGGGCACGGCCCAGACCGCGATGTCGGCCACCGTGCCGGCCCGCCCGCCCCGGGCGATCCAGCGCCTGTTGCCGAGCCAGACGGCAACGAAGACGCCGATGATGATGCAGAACGCGTAGCCGCGCAGCGGAATGGGGCCGATATACAGCACCCCGCGCGACGGGCTGGGAATGAAGGCAAGTTCCATGGCAAGGTCGACGCTACCGTGCGGAGCCGGGCCCGCGGCAGGCAGCCCGGCTACGGGTCCATAACGGGGCCGTGAGAAGGTCCCTCACCCCTTGTTCGCCTCCTGCACCATCTGCTTCAGCTTGGCCGGGGTCATCGTCCGGTCCTGGTAGATGTTCTTGCCGTCGAACAGGACGGTCGGGGTGCCCGAGAAGTCGCCCTTGTCGAAGGCCTGGTGGGACTTGGCGACCCAGGCGTTGTGGGTGCCGCCCTCGACGCACGCGCGGAAGGCGGGGGTGTCCAGGCCGTCGACCTTGCCGGCGAGCTCGATCAGCTTGTCGCTGTCCGCGTAGGCGTCGTCGACCTCCGGGGGCTGGTTGTCGAAGAGCACGTCGTGGTACGCGGGGAACTTCCCGGCGTCCTGGGCGCAGGCCGCGGCGTTGGCCGCGTTGCGCGAGCCGCTGCCGCGCATGTTGCCGTCGATGAGCGTGACCAGGTGGTACTCGACCTTCAGCTGACCGGCGTTCGTCAGCTCGTGGATCACCGGCCGGTACGCCGTCTCGAAGGACTTGCAGGCCGGGCAGCGGAAGTCCTCCCACACCGTGAGCGTGGACTTGGCGCTGTCCTTGCCGACCGGGATGGCGAGGCCGTCCTTGCCCTGCGCTCCCGAGGGGACCACGACCGGGCCCGAGGCCTCGCTGTCGTCCTTGCCCGCATTGGCCGCGATGACGCCGATCACCGCCGCGAGTCCCAGGACGGCGACGACGGCGCCGCCGACGATCAGCGCGCGCCGGCGCTTGTCCGCGGACTTCTGCTTCTCGCGCTCGACCGCCAGCTTCTCCCGGGCGGTGCGCTTTCCCTCACGGTTCTTCTCGCTCACACCCCGGAAACGAACCGGGGAGGCGCACCGCGCCTCCCCGGTCCCAGGTCCACCCGTACGAGGGACCTGCATGGCTTCCGGCTTTCTCACGCCTGTCCGCGCACGCCCTTCGCGAGGCCGGCCGCGAGCGAGCGCACGGCCTCGACACCGGCCGCGCCGTCCGGGGCGTCCAGCATCGCCTTGACGAAGGCCGAGCCGACGATCACGCCGTCGGCGAAGCCGGCGACCTCGGCGGCCTGGGTGGCGTTGGAGACGCCGAGCCCGACGCAGACCGGCAGGTCCGTGCCGGTGGCCCGGGTGCGTTCCACCAGGTCCTGGGCTTGGGAGCTGACGGTGGCGCGGGTGCCGGTGACGCCCATGAGGGAGGCGGCGTAGACGAAGCCGCTGCCCGCCGCGGTGATCTGGGCGAGCCGCTCGTCCTTGCTGCTGGGGGCGACGACGAAGACGGTGGCGAGGCCGTGCTTCTCCGCGTGCTCCCTCCACAGCGCCGACTCCTGCACGGGCAGGTCGGGCAGGATGCACCCGGCGCCGCCCGCCTCGGCCAGCTCGGCGGTGAACCGCTCGACGCCGTAGCGGTCGATGGGGTTCCAGTACGTCATGACCAGGATGGGCTTGCCGGTGGCCTGGTGGGCCTCGCGGACCGTGCGCATCACGTCGGCGATCCTCACGCCGCCGCGCAGGGCGATGTCGTCGGCGGTCTGGATGACGGGGCCGTCGAGGACGGGGTCGCTGTGCGGCAGGCCCACCTCGACGATGTCGGCGCCGCCGTCGATGACGGCCTTGATCGCCTCGATGCCGCCGTCCACGGTCGGGAACCCGGCCGGCAGGTAGGCGATGAGCGCGGAACGCCCTTCGGACTTCGACGCGGCGAGGGTGTCGCTCAACAGCTGAATGTTCCCGCTCACTTGGCGTCCCCCTCGATCTCGGCGGTGTCGGTGTCCGCGTCGGCGGCGACCTCGGCGTCGGTGTCGTAGAGGCCGAAGTAGCGGGCGGCGGTGTCCATGTCCTTGTCGCCGCGGCCGGACAGGTTGACCACGATCAGCCCGTCCTCGCCCAGCTCCTTGCCGACCTCCAGGGCGCCCGCGAGCGCGTGGGCGCTCTCGATGGCCGGGATGATGCCCTCGGTGCGGGACAGCAGGCGCAGGGCCTGCATGGCCGCGTCGTCGGTGACCGCGCGGTACTCGCCGCGGCCGGAGTCCTTGAGGTAGGAGTGCTCCGGGCCGATGCCCGGGTAGTCCAGGCCGGCCGAGATCGAGTACGGCTCGGTGATCTGGCCCTCGTCGTCCTGCAGGACGTAGGAGCGCGAGCCGTGCAGGATGCCGGGCTCGCCGGCGGTCAGGGTCGCGGCGTGCTCGCCGGTTTCGACCCCGTGGCCGGCCGGCTCGCAGCCGATGAGGCGGACGGACTCGTCGGGGATGAAGGCGTGGAAGAGACCGATGGCGTTGGAGCCGCCGCCGACGCAGGCGACGGCCGCGTCGGGCAGGCGGCCGGCGCGCTCCAGGAGCTGGCTGCGGGCCTCGACCCCGATGACCCGGTGGAAGTCGCGGACCATGGCCGGGAAGGGGTGGGGTCCGGCGACGGTGCCGAAGAGGTAGTGGGTGTGGTCGACGTTGGCGACCCAGTCGCGGAACGCCTCGTTGATGGCGTCCTTCAGCGTGCGGCTGCCGGACTTCACGGCGATGACCTCGGCACCGAGCATGCGCATGCGGGCCACGTTCAGGGCCTGGCGCCGGGTGTCGATCTCGCCCATGTAGATCGTGCACTCGAGGCCGAAGAGCGCGCAGGCCGTGGCCGTGGCGACGCCGTGCTGGCCGGCGCCCGTCTCGGCGATGACGCGGGTCTTGCCCATGCGCTTGGTGAGCAGGGCCTGGCCGAGAACGTTGTTGATCTTGTGAGAGCCGGTGTGGTTGAGGTCCTCGCGCTTGAGGAACACACGGGCACCGCCGGCGTGCTCGGCGAACCGCGGGACCTCCGTGAGCGCCGACGGGCGGCCGGTGTAGTCGACCAGGAGGGCGTCGAGCTCCCTGGCGAACTCCGGGTCGTGCTTGGCCTTGTCGTACTCGACGGCCACCTCGTCGACCGCGGCGACGAGGGCCTCCGGGATGAACTTGCCGCCAAAGGCCCCGAAGTAGCCTTCGGGACTGGGGGTTCGACCCTCGGGGTCGGGGATGAAGAACTGGCTGGGCATGCGGAAACCTCACGGTGAGTGTGGACGGACACTGATCGCCGTGGGGGCGGGGATCGACTGTTGGCTGCGGACCGTCAGTTGCCGGTCGCGCCCACACGGCGGAGCCGCGTGTGTCGGAACTGCCCCGCGCCCCTGAAGGAGGGGCGCTGTCGCCATCGCATGCCGTTCACCTGGCCCGGCTCGTCACCGATGACGTAGCGGACCCGGCGGCCGTGAACGCGGCGCGCGGGGGCTCGGCAGCCGCGGGGGCGGCAGCCGCGCGCGAGGCGGGCGTACCGGTCGGCGGTCGTCATGGTGAGGGTCATCGGGGCAAGCCTAGCGGGAGATCAGTTCCGGCCGTGCCGGAGAGCGGGATGTTCGCCTGCCGCCACCAGGTCGGAGACCGCCGTCCTGGGGTCCTTGCCGGTGACGAGGGACTCGCCGACCAGGACCGCGTCGGCGCCGGCGTTGGCGTAGGCGATGAGGTCGTGCGGGCCGCGGACACCGGACTCGGCGATCTTGATGATGTGGTCGGGGATCTCCGGTGCCACGCGCTCGAAGGTGCCGCGGTCCACCTCGAGGGTCTTGAGGTTGCGCGCGTTGACGCCGATCACGCGGGCGCCGGCGTCGACCGCGCGCTCCACCTCGTCCTCGTCGTGCACCTCGACGAGCGGCGTGAGCCCGATCGACTCGGCGCGCTCGATGAGGGACTCCAGCGCGGGCTGGTCGAGGGCCGCGACGATCAGCAGGACGACATCGGCGCCGAAGGCGCGGGCCTCCCACAGCTGGTACGAGGTGACGATGAAGTCCTTGCGCAGGACCGGGATGTCCACACGGGCGCGGACCGCTTCCAGGTCGGCGAGCGAGCCGCCGAAGCGGCGCTGTTCGGTGAGGACGGAGATGACGGCAGCGCCGCCCGCCTCGTAGTCCGCGGCCAGGCCCGCCGGGTCGGCGATCGCGGCCAGGGCGCCCTTGGACGGGCTGGAGCGCTTGACCTCGCAGATGACCTTGACGCCGTCGCCGCGCAGTGCGGCCGCGCCGTCCTTGGCCGCGGGAGCCTTCGCCGCGCGCTCCTTGAGCTCGTCGAGGCTGACGCGCGCCTGCCGCTCCGCGAGGTCGGCACGGACTCCGTCGATGATCTCGTCGAGCACACTCACGCGAGCGGCCCCCTTCCAGACGGTTGACAGTTCCAGCGAACAGTGGGAACAGATGGTCACTGCGATGGTATCCGGAGCGGGGCGAAGGCCTCGCATCCGGCTGACGCCGGTCCCACTACCTGGACATCCGCCGGTTGATCAAGGATGGAGCCAACCACCGAAGGGCAGGTTCCGGACAACCGTGAAGACCAGCAGCAACGCCCCCAGGCTCCACACCAGCTGCGGCCGGGGGTCCATCCGCAGCGGGCGGCCGCGGACGGCGTGGACCACCCATACGGTCCACAGCACGGCGAAGGCCAGATAGCCGAGGACGGCGAGCGCGTTGTCGTGCAGGGCCGCGAGGAGGTCGCCGTGCACGAACGCGTGCGCGCTGCGCAGACCACCGCAGCCGGGGCAGTACAGGCCCGTGTAGTGCAGCAGCGGGCAGACGGGGTAGTGGCCGGGTTCGTTGGGGTCGACCGCGCCCACGTAGGCGAAGGCGGCGGCGACGGCCGCGAGCACCCCGGCGGGGACGGCCAGGCGGCCGGGGACGCTGCGCGTCACCCTTCGGCTGTCGGCGTTCACGGTATGCATTGTGCACCGCGCGCGCCCGAGGGGCGGCTCCGGCACTCGAGTGCGGGCCGCCCCTCGTGCGACGACGCGATGTGCGCCCGGAATCAGCCCTCGGCGCGCGCCGGCTCGCGGTCGCCCGTCATCGCGTGCGGCTTGTGCAGGTCCTTCGGCTGGCCGAGGCCCATCATCCGCATGATGCCGCCGACGACACCGCCGAGGAGCACGACCACCATGCCCGCCCAGAAGCCCAGCGGCTGGTCCATCACCATGAACGCGCCCGCGACGCAGAAACCGATGAAGGCGATGATGACACCGGTCCAGGCGGCCGGGGTGTGACCGTGGCTGCTGCCCGCCATTGCTTGCTCCTCGTTGCTGTGTACGTGTCTGAGCAGGACGCTCGAGGCCATTGTCCCGCACGCTCGCGTGCGGGGTGAGCGGGGGTACGCCTGGGGTTCTTCGGCGCTCCCCCGTACGGCTCAGCACCCCCGACGGCTCCGCACCCCCGACGGCTCAGGCCCCGGTCGGGTCCTCGCCCCGGTCGAGTGCCTTCCACAGGTCCTCGGGCCGGTCGGGGTCGACGGCGGGGGCCTTGCGGCGCGGCTGGGGCGTGCCGCTCCGCTCGTAGCGGCCGGACATCGCGGGCCACAGCCGGCCGTAGCGCAGGGCGAGCAGTCCCGCCAGGAGGATCAGGACGCCGCCGACGGCCGCCACGTACGGCCAGGCGGTGTGGCTGAGGGCGTCGACGGAGGCCGAGGTGTCGCCGGAGGCCTGCGCGGCCTGCTCGTCGAGCGCGGAGCTGTCGGAAGCGCCGAGCAGGGCGGCCGCGACGATGCCGGCGCCGGAGAGCGCGAGCAGCGCGGCGACGACGAAGCGGCCGGCGCGGCGGACGGCGAAGACGGCGACGAGCGCGGCGAGGCCCACGACGGCGAGCGCCGCGGGAACACCCGTGACGTCGCTGCCCTTGGCGGTCAGGGGGAAGGCGCCACCGGCCACCGTCGCGGTGCCCTCCGACCATCGCTGCCGGGTGGCGAGCAGCGCCACGGCCGCGCCGAGCGCGCCGCACAGCAACGCGACGGCGAGGCTCAGTCGGCCGGCGCGGGCGGATCCGGCGGCTTGGGCAGGGGGGTGCGGTACAGCAGTCACGTACCCCACTATCGCCTGAACCCCGGGCGAACCGTCACCCGGGGTTCATCTCAGGCCTTTCCCAGCCGGTTCGCGGTGTGCACGGCCCGCAGCACCGCCGCCGCCTTGTTGCGGCACTCGGTGTCCTCGGCGACCGGGTCGGAGTCGGCGACGATGCCCGCGCCGGCCTGTACGTACGCGGTGCCGTCGCGCAGCAGGGCGGTGCGGATGGCGATGGCGGTGTCGGAGTCGCCGGCGAAGTCGAGGTAGCCGACGCAGCCGCCGTACAGCCCGCGCCGGGACGGTTCGAGTTCGTCGATGATCTGCATGGCGCGGGGCTTCGGGGCACCGGAGAGGGTGCCGGCCGGGAAGCAGGCGGTGAGGACGTCGAAGGCGGTGCGGCCCGGGGCGACGCGGCCCGTCACCGTCGAGACGATGTGCATGACGTGCGAGTACCGCTCGACCGACATGAAGTCGACCACCTCGACGGAACCGGGTTCGCAGACCCGCCCCAGGTCGTTGCGGCCCAGGTCCACGAGCATGAGGTGCTCGGCGCGCTCCTTGGGGTCGGCGAGGAGTTCCTCGGCGAGGGCCTGGTCCTCCTGCGGGGTGGCGCCGCGCCAGCGGGTGCCGGCGATGGGGTGGACCATGGCCCTGCCGTCCTCGACCTTGACCAGGGCTTCTGGGGACGAGCCGACGACGTCGAAGCCGTCGAAGCGGAAGAGGTACATGTACGGCGACGGGTTGGTGGCCCTCAGGACCCGGTAGACGTCGAGCGCGCTCGCCGTGCACGGGGTCTCGAAGCGTTGGGAGGGGACCACCTGGAAGGCCTCGCCGGCCCGGATGCGCTCCTTGATGTCCTCGACGGCCTCCTGGAAGTCGGGGCCGCCCCACAGCGCGGTGTACTCGGGGAGCTCGGACGGCGGCAGCACGGCCGGGGGCTGGGCGACCGCGCGGGAGAGGTCGGCCTGCATGGCGTCGAGCCGGGCCACGGCGTCGGCGTAGGCCTCGTCGACGCCCGTCTCCAGGTCGTTGTGGTTGATCGCGTTGGCGATCAGCAGGACCGAGCCCTCCCAGTGGTCCATGACGGCGAGGTCGCTGGTGAGGAGCATGGTCAGCTCGGGGAGCTTCAGGTCGTCGCGCTCGCCGGGGCCGATCTTCTCCAGGCGGCGGACGATGTCGTAGCCGAGGTAGCCGACCATGCCGCCGGTGAAGGGCGGCAGGCCCTCCTGGTGGGGGGTGTGCAGGGTCTCGATGGTGGCGCGCAGCGCGGCGAGGGGGTCCCCGTCGGTGGGGACGCCGACGGGCGGGGCGCCGAGCCAGTGAGCCTGCCCGTCGCGCGCGGTCAGCGTGGCGGCGCTGCGGACGCCGACGAACGAGTACCGGGACCAGGAGCGGCCGTTCTCCGCGGACTCCAGGAGGAAGGTGCCGGGGCGCTCGGCGGCGAGCTTGCGGTAGAGCGCGACCGGGGTGTCGCCGTCGGCGAGGAGCTTGCGGGTGACCGGGATGACCCGCCGGTCGGTGGCGAGCTTGCGGAACGTCTCGAGGTCCATGGCCGCTGACCTTACTGATCCGGGGCGGGGCGGTCGGAGCCGCCGTCCTTGAGGAGCACGTCCTCGTAGAAACAGGTGCGGGCGCCGGTGTGGCAGGCGGCCCCGACCTGGTCGACCTTGACGAGCACGGTGTCGGCGTCGCAGTCCAGGGCGACGGACTTCACCCACTGGAAGTGGCCCGAGGTGTCGCCCTTGACCCAGTACTCCTGGCGGCTGCGCGACCAGTACGTGCACCGGCCGGTGGTCAGGGTGCGATGCAGCGCCTCGTCGTCCATCCAGCCGAGCATGAGCACCTCTCCGGTGTCGTACTGCTGGGCGATGGCGGGCAGGAGGCCGTCAGCGCTGCGCTTGAGGCGCGCGGCGATCTCCGGGTCGAGGCGGCCGGATGGAGCGCTGTGGCGCGAAGCGCCTCCGTGAGGGGCGGTGGCCGGGCGACGGGCGGGCGTGCTGGTCATGCCGACCATTGTGCCGCGCGCCGCTGACCGGCCAGGTGGAATGTCCACGGTGCGGACCGCCCGTCGGCCGGGAACGGCACGTCTGCTGGGCTGACCGGGGGGCTGGTCGTAGGCTGGCCGCATGTCGACCCATGCCAAGCGTGAACGACTTCTCCTCGCCGACCTGTTGGAGACCGCGGGCCCGGACGCGCCCACCCTGTGCGAGAGCTGGACCACCCGGGACCTCGCCGCGCACGTCGTCGTGCGCGAGCGCCGCCCGGACGCCGCAGGCGGGATACTGATCAAACAGCTCGCACCGCGCCTGGACCGGGTGATGGCGGAGTACACCGACAAGCCGTACGAGGAGCTGGTCCAGCTGATCCGTACGGGCCCGCCGCGCTTCTCGCCCTTCTCCCTCAAGCCGGTCGACGAGGCGTCGAACATCGTCGAGTTCTACGTCCACGCCGAAGACGTCCGCCGCGCCCAGCCCGACTGGTCCCCGCGCGAGCTCGACCCGGTCTTCCAGGACGCCCTGTGGTCTCGCCTGGAGCGCACCGCGCGCCTGATCGGCCGCGGCGTCCCGACGGGCCTGGTCCTGCGGCGCCCCGACGGCCGGACAGCGGTCGCCCACCGCGGCACCCCGGTGGTCACGGTGACCGGCGAACCCTCCGAACTGGTCCTGTTCTCCTACGGCCGCCAGAGCGCGGCCAAGGTCGACCTGGACGGCGAAGAGAGCGCGATCGCGAAGCTGCACGAGACGAAGCAGCTCGGGATCTGAGGGGCCCTTGCACTATGAGCGTCCGATCAGGTCGCGTGGTCCGGTGCCGTGCAGCGCAAGGCGCCTAAGTGCCCAGGCAGCGGAGCTGCCTGGGCACTTAGGCAACGCGGCGAGGCGCGGTGCCAGGCCGCGCGACCCGGGCGGGCACCGTGCAAGGACCCCTGAGAGAGCCGCCGCCGGAGCCGGCGGACGGTCAGCGCGGGAGCTCGGCGCGGCGCAGGGGCGCCGAGCACAGCGTGAGAAGAACACCCAGGGCGCAGATCGCCGCGCACACCGCGAAGACCGGGCCCGCCGACCAGCGCTCGACGGCAGCGCCGACCAGCGGGAAGGCGAGCGGGGCGATACCGAAGCCGACCAGGGTGGAGACGGCGGTGACCCGGCCCACGTAGGCCGGTCCGGCCCCGACCTGGAGCAGCGCCCCTCTCAGGGCACCGCCGAGCCCTGCCGCCAGGCCGATGACCAGACCCACGGCGCTCGCCGCCGGCACGGACGGCGTGTGCGCCAGCGCGGCGATCGCCAGGCAGCCGATGAGCTCCCCCGCGGCCATGACCAGCCCGGCCCGGGGCACCCGCCCGCGCAGTGCGAGCAGCAGCGACGCGCCCCCGGCGCCGACCCCGAACCCGGCCAGCACCCACCCCATCCCGGCGGACCCCCACCCCCGCTCCCGCGCCAGCAGGGTCAGCCCCAGATTCATCGGCCCGACGAAACCCAGATCGGCCAAGGCCATGGCGATGACCAGAGGACGCAGGACACGGTCGTGGGCGATGTGGCGCAGTCCGTCGCGCAGGTCCGCCAGAGCGGTACGGCGCGGGCGGTCCTCGCCGGGGGCGGGTTGGTGCTCCTCGTCGAGCACCGGTCCACCGACCCGTACCGCCCACAGCACCGGCAACGAGATACCGATCAGGACCGCCGCCAGCCCGAACGCCCCTGCCGTGCCGCCGAGCGCGATGCCCGAGCCGCCGAGCGGGCCGCCGAGGACGGTGGCGAGGCGGGTGGCCAGGCCGCGCATGCCGTGGACGCGGGCGAGCTGGTCCCGGCCGGTGATTCGCGCGGGCAGTGCGCCGGCGGCGGGCAGGAACACCGCGTCGACGATCCCGAAGAGCAGGGCCACCGCACCCAGCGCCCACAGCCCCGGGCTGGTCACCAGCAGCATCCCGGCCGCGACCACGACGAGCAGACAGCGCACGGCACTGCTGCCGAGGACCACCGGGCGCGGCCCGTACCGGTCGGTGACCACTCCCCCGCCCAGCATCAGCAGGGCCCGGGGCACGGCGCTCACCGCCGTCACCACCCCGGCCTGGGCCGGTGTCCCGTGCTGCACGGCCGCCCAGGACAGGGCGACGTAGTAGACGGTGTCCCCGACCGCCGACGACGTGTACGCCCCCAGCCAGCGCAGCACGTTGGGGTCGTGGTGCGCGGGCCGGGCGGCGGCGACGGTGTCAGGCACGGAACGGGAAGGCATAGGTGTGCAGGGCGACGTTCTCGCGCCCCTCGGTGTCCCCGGCCGCCTCGGCGGCGCGTCCCCTTTCCTGGTACCTGTGTGCCAGGGCCCGCAACTCGCCGGTGAGTTCGGCGAGTTCGGCCGCCGTCAGCCGCAGGAGGGACTCGGAGGATTCGGCGGCGGTGCTCCACTGGGGGCCCCAGTGGGCGCGTTCGTCCAGGTGGCGCCGGTACAGGTCGGCGTGCTGCTCGAAGAAGAGGCGGCTGGCGGCCGTGTGCGCCGCGGCCTTCTCGGGGGCGTCCCGGAAGTCCTCGTCGTGGATGCTCAAGCCGTCGGAGGCCGGCTGCCACCACCGCTCCCGCCCGTCCGCGCTCTGCGGCTCGGCCTCCTCGATCAGCCCGTGTTCGGCGAGCTTGCGCAGGTGGTAACTGATCAGCGAGACGGCCTCGTCGACCTGCTCGGCCAGTTGTGAGGCCGTCGCGACCCGCGCGATGGTCAACTGCCGCATGAGCTGCATCCGGAGCGGATGGGCCAGCGCCTTGAGGGTGCCCAAGTCGGTGATCCGACGGTCTCTCTCCTTGCTTTCCATGCCCTCGACCCTAGACAGAAAAGGAAACTTGCGCAATTATTTTTGCGCAATTTCTCTTGTGTATCCGGGGACGAGAGAGCCCCGGCCGCACCACGCGGCCGGGGCTCGGAACGGCGGTGTCACCTCACCGGATGGCCGCTCTCCCGGAGGGTGTGCTTCACCTCGCCGATCCGCAGATCCCCGAAGTGGAAGACCGACGCGGCCAGGACCGCGTCCGCGCCCGCCTCGATGGCAGGCGGGAAGTCGGCCAATTTGCCGGCGCCACCCGAGGCGATGACGGGGACCGTGACGTGCTTGCGCACGGACCGGATCATCTCCAGGTCGTAGCCGTCCTTCGTGCCGTCCGCGTCCATCGAGTTGAGCAGGATCTCGCCCGCGCCCAACTCGGCGGCCCGGTGGGCCCATTCGACGGCGTCGATGCCGGTGCCGCGGCGACCGCCGTGGGTGGTCACCTCGAAGGAGCCGGACTCGGTGCGGCGGGCGTCGACCGACAGGACCAGGACCTGGCGGCCGAAGCGTTCCGCGATCTCGCGGATCAGCTCCGGGCGGGCGATCGCGGCCGTGTTGACGCCGACCTTGTCCGCGCCGGCCCGCAGCAGCTTGTCCACGTCCTCGGCCATGCGGACGCCACCGCCGACCGTGAGCGGGATGAACACCTGCTCGGCCGTGCGGCGCACCACGTCGTACGTCGTCTCGCGATTGCCCGACGAGGCGGTGATGTCGAGGAACGTCAGCTCGTCGGCGCCCTCGGCGTCGTACACCTTGGCCATCTCGACGGGGTCGCCCGCGTCGCGCAGGTTCTGGAAGTTGACGCCCTTGACGACCCGGCCGTTGTCCACGTCCAGGCAGGGGATGACTCGGACCGCCAGGGTCATGAATCGTGCTCCTCTAGTGTCCCTCTGAATGCTTCCACTTCGACCGACACCAGGACCCGGGAGTCTATGAAGCCCTGCACGACCAGCAGTGTCGTGACCGGACGTACGGTGTCGAACAGCTCCTTGTGGGCCCGTCCCACCGCGTCGACGTCCCGTGCGTGCGCCAGATGCAGCCGGGTACGGATCACGGCCTCGACTCCGAGCCCGAACTCGCCGATCGCCTCCAGCGCGGTGGTGAACGCCACCTTGGCCTGTTCGTACGGGTCGCCGTCGCCGTAGAGCACGTCGCCCTTGAAGGCGGTCGTGCCCGCGACCAGCACGCGGTCGCCCGCCGCCACGGCGCGTGCAAAACCGAAGGACTCTTCCCAGGGGCTTCCGCTCTGCACCCGCCGCACGGCTTCGGACCTCATGACGACACAGCCTCCAAGGCTTCTTCCAGGGTGAACGCCTTCGCGTACAGCGCCTTCCCTACGATCGCGCCCTCGACACCGACCGGGACCAGCTCGGCGATCGCGCGCAGGTCGTCCAGCGACGACACGCCGCCGGAGGCCACGACGGGGCGGTCGGTGGCCGCGCAGACGTTCTTCAGCAGCTCCAGGTTCGGGCCCTGCAGCGTGCCGTCCTTCGCGATGTCGGTGACGACGTACCGCGCGCAGCCCTCCTTGTTCAGGCGCTCCAGCGTCTCGTAGAGGTCGCCGCCGTCGCGGGTCCAGCCCCGGCCGCGCAGCGTGGTGCCCCGGACATCCAGGCCCACCGCGATCTTGTCGCCGTGCTCCGCGATGACCTTGGCGACCCAGTCGGGGGTCTCCAGGGCGGCCGTGCCCAGGTTCACGCGCGTGCAGCCGGCGGCGAGGGCGGCGGCGAGGGTGTCGTCGTCGCGGATGCCGCCGGACAGCTCCACCTTGATGTCCATCGCCTTCGCGACCTCGGCGATCAGCTCGCGGTTGTCCCCCGTGCCGAACGCGGCGTCCAGGTCGACAAGGTGCAGCCACTCGGCGCCGGAACGCTGCCAGGCGAGGGCGGCCTCCAGCGGGGAGCCGTAGGAGGTCTCCGTACCGGACTCGCCGTGCACCAGGCGGACCGCCTGGCCGTCACGGACGTCGACGGCGGGGAGGAGTTCGAGCTTCACGGAAGACATCGAGGGGGGCATCAGAGGGTTCCGATCCAGTTGTTCAGCAGCTGGGCTCCGGCGTCGCCGGACTTCTCGGGGTGGAACTGCGTGGCCCACAGGGCGCCGTTCTCGACGGCCGCGACGAACGGCTTGCCGTGCGTGGACCAGGTGACCTTGGGGGGCTCCATCGCCGGGTTGTGCGTCTGAAGCGACCAGTCGTGGACGGCGTAGGAGTGTACGAAATAGAAGCGCGCGTCCGCGTCCAGACCGGCGAACAGCTGCGAGCCGGCCGCCGCGTCCACGGTGTTCCAGCCCATGTGGGGCACGATGTCGGCCTGCAGCGGCTCGACCGAGCCGGGCCACTCGTCGAGGCCCTCGCTCTCCACGCCGTGCTCGATGCCTCGCGCGAAGAGGATCTGCATGCCGACGCAGATGCCCATCACCGGGCGGCCGCCGGACAGCCTGCGGTCGACGATCCAGTCACCGCGCGCCTCGCGCAGGCCCTTCATGCAGGAGGCGAAGGCGCCCACGCCCGGCACGAGCAGTCCGTCGGCGTTCATGGCCTGGTCGTAGTCACGCGTGATCTCGACATCGGCTCCCGCGCGCGCGAGGGCGCGCTCGGCGGAACGGACGTTGCCGAAGCCGTAGTCGAAGACGACCACCTTCTTCCGCGGCGCGCTCAATTCCACACCTCCAGCCGCACGACACCGGCCGCCAGGCACATCGCGGCGCCGATCGAGAGCAGCACGATCAGGCCCTTGGGCATCTTCTGCTTGACGAAGGAGTAGATCCCGCCGACGAGGAACAGGCCGACGACGATCAAGAGGGTCGAGGTGCCGTTCACAGGGCGCCCTTCGTGGAGGGGAGGATGCCGGCCGCGCGCGGGTCGCGCTCGGACGCGTAGCGCAGGGCCCGGGCCAGTGCCTTGAACTGGCACTCCACGATGTGGTGCGCGTTGCGCCCGTAGGGCACGTGCACGTGCAGCGCGATCTGCGCCTGGGCCACGAAGGACTCCAGGATGTGCCGGGTCATGGTGGTGTCGTACTCGCCGATCATCGGCGCCATCTTCTCGGGCTCGGTGTGCACGAGGTACGGGCGGCCGGACAGGTCGACGGTGACCTGGGCGAGCGACTCGTCCAGCGGGACCGTGCAGTTGCCGAAGCGGTAGATGCCCACCTTGTCGCCGAGGGCCTGCTTGAAGGCGGCGCCCAGGGCGAGGGCGGTGTCCTCGATGGTGTGGTGCGAGTCGATGTGCAGATCGCCCTCGGTCTTCACCGTCAGGTCGAACAGACCGTGCCGGCCGAGCTGGTCGAGCATGTGGTCGTAGAAGCCGACGCCGGTGGAGATCTCCGTCTTCCCGGTGCCGTCGAGGTCGATCTCGACCAGGACCGAGGTCTCCTTGGTCGTCCGCTCGATTCTGCCGACGCGAGTCATGAACTCTGCTCCTTCTTCAGTGCACGTACCGCGTCGAGGAACGCGTCGTTCTCTTCGGGGGTTCCCGCGGTGACCCGCAGCCAGCCGGGCACGCCGTTGTCCCGCACCAGGACGCCCCGGTCGAGGATCCTCTGCCAGACCTGGTGTGAGTCCTCGAACCGGCCGAACTGCACGAAGTTCGCGTCGGACGCGGTCACGTCGTAGCCGATCGCGCGCAGCTCGGTGACCAGGCGGTCCCGCTCGGCCTTGAGCTGCTCGACGTAGCCCAGCAGCGTGCCGGTGTGCTCCAGGGCGGCCAGGGCGGTCGCCTGGGTGACGGCCGACAGGTGGTACGGCAGCCGGACCAGCTGGACGGCGTCCACGACGGCCGGGTGCGCGGCGAGGTAGCCCAGGCGCAGGCCCGCCGCGCCGAACGCCTTCGACATCGTGCGGGAGACGACGAGGTTCGGGCGCCCGTCGAGCAGCGGCAGCAGCGAGTCGCCGTGGCTGAACTCGATGTACGCCTCGTCCACGATCACCATCGACGGCTTCGCACCCTGCGCGGCCTCGTACAGCGCCAGCACCGTCTCGGGCGGGACGGCGGTGCCGGTGGGGTTGTTGGGGGTGGTGATGAAGACGACCTCGGGCCGGTTCTCGGCGATGGCCTTCTCGGCGGCGGCCACATCGATCGTGAAGTCGTCGTGGCGCGGACCGGAGATCCAGCCCGTGCCGGTGCCGCGGGCGATGAGCCCGTGCATCGAGTACGACGGTTCGAAGCCGATCGCCGTACGGCCCGGCCCGCCGAAGGTCTGCAGCAGCTGCTGGATGACCTCGTTGGAGCCGTTGGCCGCCCACACGTTGGCCACGCCGACCTGGTGGCCGGACGTGTCCGTCAGGTACCTGGCCAGCTGCGTGCGCAGTTCGACCGCGTCCCGGTCCGGGTAGCGGTTGAGGGTGCGGGCCGCCTCACGGACCCGCTCGGCGATCCGCTCGACCAGTGGCTCGGGCAGCGGGTAGGGGTTCTCGTTGGTGTTCAGCCGTACGGGGACGTCCAGCTGGGGCGCGCCGTAGGGGGACTTGCCGCGCAGCTCGTCCCGTACGGGGAGATCGTCGATACGTACGTCGCTCACTTGCTCTCGGGCACCTTCCAGCCGAACCTCGCCTTGATCGCCGCGCCGTGCGCGGGCAGGTCCTCCGCCTCCGCCAGCGTCACCACGTGGGGCGCGACCTCGGCCAGCGCGTCCTGCGTGTAGTCGACGATGTGGATGCCGCGCAGGAAGGACTGGACGGACAGGCCCGAGGAGTGGCAGGCGCAGCCGCCGGTGGGCAGGACGTGGTTGGAGCCGGCCGCGTAGTCGCCGAGCGACACCGGGGCCCAGGGGCCGATGAAGATCGCGCCGGCGTTCTTGACGCGGTCCGCGACCTGGGCGGCCTGAGCCGTCTGGATCTCCAGGTGCTCGGCGCCGTACGCGTCGACCACCCTCAGGCCCTCGTCGATGCCGTCGACCAGCACGATCGCGGACTGCTTGCCGGACAGGGCCGGGAGGATCCGGTCGTCGACGTGCCTGGTGGCCGCGACCTGCGGCTCCAGCTCCTTCTCCACGGCGTCCGCGAGGTCGGCGGAGTCGGTGACCAGGACGGCGGCGGCCAGCGGGTCGTGCTCGGCCTGGCTGATGAGGTCGGCGGCGACGTGCACCGGGTCGGCCGTCTCGTCGGCGAGGACCGCGATCTCGGTCGGGCCGGCCTCGGCGTCGATGCCGATCTTGCCGGTGAAGTAGCGCTTGGCGGCGGCGACCCAGATGTTGCCGGGGCCGGTGACCATGTTCGCGGACGGGCAGGACTGCGTGCCGTGGGCGAACATCGCGACGGCCGTGGCACCACCGGCGGCGTAGACCTCGTCGACGCCGAGCAGCGCGCAGGCGGCGAGGATCGTCGGGTGCGGCAGGCCGCCGAACTCGGCCTGCGCGGGCGAGGCGAGCGCGATGGACCCGACGCCGGCCTCCTGCGCGGGCACCACGTTCATGATCACGGACGACGGGTACACGGACCGGCCGCCGGGCGCGTAGAGCCCGACGCGCTCGACCGGAACCCACTTCTCGGTCACGGAACCGCCGGGCACGACCTGGGTCGTGCGCGTGGAGCGGCGCTGCTCGCGGTGGACGATCCGGGCGCGCCGGATGGACTCCTCCAGGGCCGCGCGCACGGCCGGGTCGAGCTCCTGAAGCGCGCGTGTGAGCGCGGCGGCCGGGACCCGCACCTGGTCGAGCCGGACCCCGTCGAACCGCTCGGCGAAATCGATCAGTGCCGCGTCGCCCCGATGATGCACGTCCTCGCAGATCGGACGCACCTTCTCCAGGGCGGCCGCTACGTCGAACTCGGCTCGGGGCAGCAGGTCGCGCAGGGCGGCACCCTCGGGAAGGGCATCGCCGCGCAGATCGATTCGGGAGATCACGTGCTCAATTCTCTCAGACCCGGGTGAGGCGCCGTTCGCGCGTATCAATGGCTGATACAGAGCCGCGCGGGGCCCGGAGGATCGCCTTCACATCCTGCTTTCGGGGCGTCACTCAGCGGGCATGAACGGTTGTACGAAGAAACCAACCCGCGAGTACCCGGGGAGGAAGGGAAGAGCTGTGACCGAGGGGGCCGGCGTCCGTGCCGGGGATCTGCCCGACGACCTGACCGCGGCCGAGGCCGGCATGTGGCAGGCCTTCCGCAACGGCAGCGTGTACGACCTGAGCAGCGGCGACACCGTGGTGGACGATCCCTACGGCGGCCACCCGTGGGGCGAGGAGCGGACCGTGCGGGCCCGGATCGTCTGCTGGCTGCTCCTGGACGGCCCACCCGCCCTGGCCGGCCGCGTGTCGTCGCTGAAGCTCGCCGGTGTGCAGGTCAGCGGCTCACTGGACCTCGCGGGCGGCACGGTGGAGCCGTACGTCGAGCTGCGCCGGTGCCGGTTCGAGCAGGACGTGCTGCTGCCGGAGGCCCGCTTCACGACCCTTCGCATGGTGAACTGCTCGGTGCCGCGGCTGGAGGCGGCCCGGGTGCACACGGAGGGCGATCTGCATCTGCCGCGCTGCCGCTTCCACCACGGCATCCGGCTCACGGACGCGCAGATCGGCACGGACCTGATGCTCAACCAGGCGGTCGTGCACCGGGACCGCAGCGGCCGGTCGATCGCCGCGGACGGCATGACCGTCGGCCAGGACTTACAGGCGGAGCTGCTGGAGTCGCACGGCGAGCTGAGCCTGCGCGCCGCCACCATCGGCGTCTCCCTGAGCCTGCGCGGCGCCCGCCTGGCCAACCCGTACGCGCGCCTCGCGCTGAACGCCCCGCAGCTGACCGTCGAACGCAGCCTGTACCTGACCCCGGCGGGCGTCGGCGCCCAGGCGATGAGCGGGATGACTCCGGCGCGGGGGACGCGGATCCAGCGGTTCGCGTGCGAGGGCGGGATACGGCTGGACGACGGGCGGTTCGGTGACGCCGTCGACTTCGAACAGGCCCGGTTCACCCTCACCGACGACCAGGAGCTGTCGCTGCGCCGGGTGCAGACGCCGGAGCTGCGGTTCCTCGGGGAGCAGCCGGCGCGTGGGCGGGTGGTGCTGTCGGGAGCGAAGATCATCAACCTGGTGGACCGGGCGGACGCCTGGCCGGGCCCGGGGCGGCTGCACATGGGCGGTTTCGCCTACGAGAACCTCGTGCCGCGCGGGCCGTTCCCACTGGACGAGCGGCTGGAGTGGCTGGCGGCGGCGACCGCCGAGTACAACCCGGAGCCGTACGAGCGCCTGGCGGCCGTGCTGCGGGCCGGCGGGGAGGACGAGGACGCCCGCGAGGTGCTGCTCGCCAAGCAGCGCCGGCACCGCGAGAGCCTGCCGCTCGCGGCCAAGGTGTGGGGCTACGCGCAGGACTGGACGGTCGCTTACGGATACCGGCCGGGCCGGGCCGCGGTGTGGATGGCGGTGCTGTGGGCGGCTGGCTCGTTCGCCTTCGCGCAGGCCGGGCATCCGCCGATGAAGCGGGGCGAGCACCCCGAGTGGAACCCCGCGCTTTTCACCCTCGATCTTCTGCTGCCGGTCATCGACCTGGGCCAGGTGGGCTTCTGGCAGCTGCGCGGGGGCTGGCAGTGGCTGGCGACGGCCCTGATCCTTCTCGGCTGGGTCCTGGCGACGACGGTGGCGGCGGGGGCGACCCGGCTGTTGCGGCGCAACTGATGTTGTTGGTGTGACCAAAGTGGTTGAACGGTCACACCTTTACCGTCTCTTGACCTATTGGCGTACAACTTTCCGCGACTTGCCCGAACGATCTGGCGCCGCTGTGACCAGCGGACTTTCAATGGTCGGCACCATGGCAATGCAGCTGCCGTTCATCCGCGCGAGCCGGAGGACAAGGACCGCCCCCCACCCCGTCGGCCGCCCGAGCGCCGACGACGAGGTGCTGCTCGACGCGCCCGACGCCCGGCTGAGCCCGGCACTGGTCGCCGCCGCCCGCGGCGACCACGCACCGGCCGCGGGGCTGCTCCTCGCCACCCGCGCGGCCCGCGAGTGGGAGCGGCGCGACCGCTACGTGACCCGGTTGGCCGCCTTCGCGCGCTCGCGCCCCGAGTGGCTGGACGCCTGGCTCGCCACCACCCCCGGGGACCCCGACGCGCTGCTGGTCGGGGCCCAGCTGGCGGTGGACCGCGCCTGGCAGTCCCCGGCCCGTACCGAGCTGCTGCGCGAGGTGAGCCCGCTGATCACGGCCGCCGCCCGGGGCGACCAGCGGGACCCGGTGCCGTGGCGGCTCGCGCTGGACCACGCCCGGGGCGCGCAGGCCGGACACACGTACTTCGAGGAACTGTGGGCGGCGGCGGTACGGCGCACCCCGCACCACTACGGCTGCCATGTGGCGGCCCTGCGCTACCTCGCCGCCTCCTGGCACGGCTCGCACCAGGAGTGCTTCGACTTCGCCGACCGGGCCGCGCAGGACGCGCCCGCCGACTCACTCGTCCAGGCCCTCCCGCTGCGGGCGGCCTTCGGCTACCTCACCGACGGCTGCGGGCCCGAGGTGCCGCGCGAACGGCTGGACGCGGCCGCCGACCGGGCCATCGCCCTGTCCCCGCGTCTCCCGGCCGCCGACCCCTGGCCGGCCAGGATGCGCAACCTGCTCCTCTTCGTCCTGGTGCGCCTGGAGCGCTGGGAGGACGCCCGCGAGCAACTGCGGCTGAACGGCCCCTACGCCACCTCGTTCCCCTGGGACCAGGTGTCGGACGACCCGCTCGGCCACTTCCTCCGAGTGCGCGACGGCATCCGGGCCGCGACGGCCGGGGAGCCCTCCTGGCATCCACCAGGTGAACGGGGCGGACGCGTCCGCGGCGGCGACCATTAGGCTTTTGCGTCGTGACCACCGTCCGGCTCCCCCTCTTCCCCCTGAACTCGGTGCTGTTCCCGGGGCTCGTGCTCCCGCTCAACGTCTTCGAGGAGCGGTATCGCGCCATGATGCGCGAGCTGCTGAAGACGCCGGAGGACGAGCCGCGCCGGTTCGCCGTCGTGGCGATCCGCGACGGCCACGAGGTGGCTCCGAGCTCGCCCGGCATGCCCGACCCGACGGCCCTGCCCGAGCGGGGGCCCGCGGCCGGCTTCGGCACGGACCCCGCCCAGGCGTTCCACAAGGTGGGCTGCATCGCGGACGCGGCGACCATCCGGGAGCGCACCGACGGCTCCTTCGAGGTGCTGGCGACCGGCACGACCCGGGTGAAGCTGCTGTCCGTCGAGGCGTCCGGGCCCTTCCTGACGGCCGAACTGGAGCCGCTGCCCGAGGAGCCCGGCGACGAGGCCGCACCGTTGGCCGAGGGCGTGCTGCGGTCCTTCCGCCAGTACCAGAAGCGGCTGGCGGGCGCGCGGGAACGGTCCCTGGTGGCCGGGGCCGATCTGCCCGACGAGCCGGGCGTGGTGTCGTACCTCGTGGCGGCGGCGATGATGCTGGACACCCCGACCAAGCAGCGCCTGCTCCAGGCCCCCGACACGGCGTCCCGGCTGCGCGACGAGCTGAAACTCCTTCGCTCCGAGACGGCGATCATCCGTAGTCTGCCGTCGTTGCCGTCGTCGGATCTGACGCGCGGCCCGATGAGTCTCAACTGAGCGGACCGGCATGGCGAAGAAGTCGAAGAAGCAGCAGGGGGGCACCCCTGCGACGGTGGCCCTCACGGCGGCTGGCGTGGACTTCACGGTCCACTCCTACGACCACGACCCCGCGCACCCCTCCTACGGCGAGGAGGCGGCGACGGCGATGGGCGTCTCCCCGGACCGCGTGTTCAAGACCCTGGTGGCGGACGTGGACGGCGCGTTGACGGTCGCGGTGGTCCCGGTGGCGGGCCTGCTGGATTTGAAGGCCCTGGCAACGGCGGTGGGCGGCAAACGCGCCACGATGGCCGACCCGGCCCTGGCGGAACGCACGACGGGTTATGTCCGGGGCGGCATCTCCCCCCTGGGGCAGCGCAAGAAGCTCCCGACGGTCCTGGACGCATCGGCTTCGGCGCACGCGTCGATCTGTGTGTCGGCGGGCAGGAGGGGCTTGGAGGTGGAGCTGGCCCCAGGGGACCTGGCCAGCCTGACCGAGGCGATCCTCGCGCCCGTGAGTCGTATCTAGCCGGGGGCCTTCGGACCGCTGAGGGGGGCACCGGTGGGCAATGGGGGTCCCTGTGCTCGAGCGAGGACGAGAGCTCGGGGGAGGCGCCCCGCTACGCCGGGCTGTGAAACCCCCGCCCCAGCGGCCACGCCCAGCCCTACGCGGCCGGCGGCGCCCCGTACGGCCCGTCGGAAAACTCCGGCTCCGGATCCCGGGGCCCGAACAACGCCGTGAGCCCCAGATGCACCACCAGCGCGGCGAGCGGCCAGGCCAGCAACGCCCCCTTCGCGCCCAGCTTCAACGGCGCGGAGAAGGTGACCCCCCGCCCCACGTCCCGCGCACGCGCGATCACGTCTTCCGCGGGCCCGAGCCACACCCCGAGCCGCCAGGCGAGCAACGACCCGAGCAGCCCGCCGACAGCCAGCCCCACCACCAGCGGCACACCCCCGCGACGCCGCAGCAGGAAGACCACCAGCGCGCTCACGAGCCCGAAGCCCAGCGCGAGCAACGTGAACGTGCCGTCGACCCCGACCGCCTGCTCCCCCTCGGTGTCCTTGAGGTAGACGACCCAGTTCCCGTCCACCACGTCACCGACCAGCGGCACGTGCGGCGCGAGCCACCACCACAGCACGCCCAGCAGCACTCCGCCGAGCGCCACGGCCACGGCGACCACGCCGGCCTCGCGCACTTCCGTCTTCATCCCCGGGCCGTCCTGTCCGTACCAGCCGTGCCCGCCGTACTCGGCGTGCTGGGCCCCGGGCGCCACGGGCCCGCCCGCCGGCGGCTGCCAGGAACCCTGTGCGGAATGTTCATGCGGTGGCGGTGGCGGAGTCAGTGGTGCGGTCACCCTGCCATCGTGCCAGGCCCGCCTGTGCGCCGCGTCACCGGACGACCCCTCCCCGCTCACCGGACGGCCGCCCGGCGGTAGGCCCAGGTCGCCACGGCCAGTGAGACGACGCCCACGACCCCGCACACGGCGAGGTCGCCGAGGACGAAGGCCCAGTCGGGATCCGGCCCGAACGTGCGCGCGAACGCCTCCACCCCGTAGGTCGAGGGCAGCAGATCCCGCGTGAAGCGCACGACTTCCGGCATCCTGTCCGCGGGCAGCACGCCCAGCAGCAGCGCCGCCGACATGCCCAGCTGCCCGAGCAGCGTGGCCAGCTCCGGCCGGGGCGCGAGCAGCCCCAGGGCCGCTCCCAGTCCGGCGAGCGCGGCGCCGGCGAGCGGGATGACGGCCAGGAGGATCCACAGATGGGCCCACGGCAGTCCGAACAGCACGCAGCCGAACACCGCCGTCACGATCGTCCCCGGCACGGTGAACGACGCGTACGCGCCCGCCGCGCCCAGCACCACGGCCGCCGGCGGCACCGGCAGCGTCGCGTAGTGGTCGAGCCCGCCGCTGGCCCGCAGCTGCCCGAAGTACTGCGCGAGGAGGTTCAGCGCCACGAAGGCGACCACCAGGACGGACGACCCGGCGACGACCGCCTGCGCCTCCGCACCGTCGTCCACGACCCCGCGCATCAGGATCATGATCCCGATCGACTGGAAGGTCGCCACGAAGAGCAGCGGGATCCGCGCCACCCGTGCCCGGGACAGCTGCGCCCGGTACACGGCCGCCAGCGAAGGCCACAGCCGCGCCCGCGGTCCGAGCTCGGCCGCGCTCGCGGCGGGCTCCTCCGCGGCCAGGGCACTGCCCGGCAGGACATCGGCGGGTACGACACTCACGTCGCGCTGCTCCCCTTCGTCGGGTCCACTGCGGCAGTCGGTACGTACGCGGCGGCCCACGTGCTCAAGGCCGCCGTGCTCCGGGCCCCCGCACTCGAGGCCTCCGTGCTGCTCACGCCTTCACCAGCCCCTGCTGCGCGGCACCGCCCAGCGCCAGGTAGACGTCCTCCAGACTCGGCGTGGCCAGCGTGAAGTCGTCCAGGGCGGCGAAGGCGGCTCCGCCGGTGACGGTCGCGACGACCGCCCGGGCCTCCTCGGGTCCGAGCCGGAGGGTCCAGCGGCGGCCCGACTCAACGGCACGGTCCCGCAGCGCTACCACCTCCGGGACGTGCAGCGGAGCCGCGTCCCGCCACACCAGGTCGACGCGCACCTCACCGGCGACCTGCTCCTTGAGACCGGTCGGGGTGTCGCAGGCGATCACCCGCCCCCGGTCCAGGACGGCCACCCGGTCCAGCACGGTCTCGGCCTCGATGACGTTGTGGGTGACGAGCAGCACGGTCGTCCCGCGCTCGGCCCGCCGCCGGTCGACGGCGGACCACACGGCCCGCCGCGCCACCGGGTCCATGCCGGTGGTCGGCTCGTCGAGCACGAGCAGCGGCCGCTCCCCCACCAGCGCCGCGGCGAAGCATGCCAGGCGCCGCTGGCCTCCGGAGAGCTTCTTCAGCGGCCGTCCCGCCAGGGGCGTGAGCCCCAGCTCGTCGAGGACGGCGTCCCGCTCGGCCCGCGCGTGCCGGATGTCCAGGCCGCGCAGCCGCCCGGTGGTCTCGGCGGCGAGCGACACGGTCAGCTCGTCGAGGGCGGTGGATTCCTGCCCGAGATAGGCGAGGATCCGCGCGGCCCGCTCCGGGTGGCGCACGATGTCGTGCCCGAGGATCTCCACGCTGCCGTGGTCGGGCCTCATCAGCCCGGTGAGCTGCCGTACGAGGGTGGACTTGCCGGCGCCGTTCGGCCCGAGCAGGCCGAAGATCTCGCCGCGGCGGATGTCCAGCCGTACGTCGTCCGTGGCCCGGACCTCGGGTGTTCCGGGCGCTCCGCGCCGGGCCCGTACCGCCGGATACGTCTTGGTCAGCCCGCGCACCGCGCACACGATGTCACCATCGTGCCGAAATGCCTGTGCCGCGCGCGTACTCACAAGGGACGAGACTACGGGGTCGGCGGCCCCGGTCCGCTCTCGGGTCGGTCCAGGGTGAGAAATCCGTCGGCAAAGTCCTCAGTCGCCGACGGGTGCGTGTTCCACGCCCGTGCGGACGCCGATCTCCTTCCAGAAACCGGCCCGGATGGCGTAGCGGTCCCGTTCGTCGATCTGGTCGTCCTTGTGGGCGAGGAGGCCGAAGCGGGCGGCGTAGCGCAGCAGCTCGCCGTCGACGCGGTGCGGGATGCGGGGGTACATCCCGGACAGTTTCTGCAGGTGGCTCTGGTCGCCGAGACGTTCGACCCAGCGCCGGGCGAAGACCTGCCCCACCTCGTAGGGGTCACCGCCGACCGTGGTGATGTCCTCCTCGCGGTCGGCCCAGCGCTGCTCGGCGGTGGTCAGCTGGGCGAGCGTCGGCATCGAGGCGGCCTCGGGGGGCTCGGCCGTGGGCCGGTCGACCCAGCCCTTGTCGGAGGACCAGCGGAGGGTGGCGGAGGCGGGGGGCTGGGCGGAATGGGTGCCGGGGGCACGCAGGGCGGCCAGGTCTTTGGGCGTGGGGACCCCTTTGGCGGCGGGCACCCGCTCCTCGGTGCCGTTCTGCCCGGGACCGGCCACCGGATGCCGGGGCGGCGCGGCGGGCCGCTCGGCCGGGGTGGCGAGCGCGGATTCGGGCAGCGGCGCGGAGAGGATCGCGGCGATCTCGGGCCGGGGCGCGGGCTGCGGGGCGCACACCCCGGGGTGCTCCTTGGCGCGGACGGCCTTGGTGATCCACGTCCGGTCCAGGACGCGCCGCTCGTCGGCCTCGGCGACCAGGTCCTCCGACTGGTTGTAGTCGCCGTCGGCGGCCTGGACGGCCCACAGGTGGACGGCGACGCCGTGTTCCTTGGCGGCCATCATGCCGGGCAGCAGATCGCCGTCGCCGGTGACGAGGACGACATCGGAGCAGGCGCGGTTGCGGGCCAGTTCGGTGAGCTCGGCGTGCATCGCGGCGTCCACGCCCTTCTGCGCCCAGCGGCCGTCGCTGCGGGTCAGGGCGCCGAGCCGGACGGTGACCCGGGGCATCACGCGCAGCCTGCGGTGCTCGGGCTGCGGGACGCGGTCGGGGGCGCCGTCGAACCAGTAGATGCGCAGCAGCGGCTGCCGCGTATCGGATTCGGCTCGCTCGCGCAGCCCCTGGATGAGGGCGGCGTGATCGACGGTGATACGGGACCGCGAGGGCTCCCCGGCGAGGAGGCTCGCCGCGGCTCCCAGCAGATACCCGGCGTCCACCAGGACGATGCAGCGGTCCACGCGACTCACCCTCTTCCCAGGAGGTTTGCTTCGGAGCTTGCTTCGAGTCTGCCCGACGGCGCGGAGGTTAACGGCCGGAACTCGATCTTCGGCGTGGCGTTTCGCTCCGCGCTGCTCCGACTGCCCCTGTCACGCAGGGTAATTGTCCGACATGCGATCGTTGTCGGTCTGTGTGAATCTGGTCCCGGCCCTGGCCCCTAGATCCCCCACAGGAGGCATCACCATGGCCAAGAACAAGAACCGTGACCGTAAGCAGCAGCGTCCGACCGAGCGCGGGCAGCGGGCGGACCGCAGCCCCGCGCCCGAGGCCGAGCCCCAGGCCGAAATCGAGATGACACCCGGTGACGTGGCGTCCCGCAAGCGGAAGCGCAGCTTCGGCCACAACTGACATCCGCGTACAGGGTTGTTGAGAGCCCACGCACGCGCACGAGGGGCGTACCCCGGTACCGGGTACGCCCCTCGTGCGCATCAAGAGCCGTCGGTGACCTCGCTCAACCCGCCAGGCAGGACGGCCCGAGCAGTACCTTCAGGTCGCCGAAGAGCGCCGGGTCGGGCTTCACCCGATGCCGGTCCAGCCGCAGCACGGTCGTCTTGGTCGGCCCCTGGAGCTTGATCCGGACCTCGCTGTCGCCCTTGTGGTGGCTGAGGACCTCCCCGAGGCGGCTGACCAGCGGCGGCGTGACCCGGGTGGCCGGGATGGTGAGGACCACCGGCGCGTTGGTGCCGGCGTTGGACAGGTCCGGCACCATCAGCTCCATCGCGACGAGCCTCGGCACGTCCTCGCGCTTGTCGAGGCGGCCCTTGACGAACACCACGGCGTCCTCGACGAGTTGGGTCGAGACGAGCTGGTAGGTCGCCGGGAAGAACATGCACTCGATCGAGCCGGCGAGGTCCTCGACGGTGGCGATGGCCCAGGCGTTGCCCTGCTTGGTCATCTTGCGCTGCAGCCCGGAGATGATGCCGCCGATGGTGACGACCGCTCCGTCGGAGTGCTCGCCTCCGGTCAGCTGGGAGATGCCCGCGTCGGCCTTGTCGGACAGGATGTGCTCCAGGCCGAACAGCGGGTGGTCGGAGACGTACAGACCGAGCATCTCCCGCTCCTGGGCGAGCAGATAGGTCTTGTCCCACTCCTCCGTGGAGAACTCCACGTCGAGTCCGAAGCCCGGTTCGCTGGTCTCGGCCTCACCCATGCCGCCGAAGAGGTCGAACTGCCCCTCGGCCTCCTTGCGCTTGACCGCGACCACGTTGTCGATCATCGGCTCGTACTGGGCGGTGAGGCCCTTGCGGCTGTGGCCCATGGCGTCGAAGGCGCCGGCCTTGATCAGCGACTCGGTGGTGCGCTTGTTGCAGACCACCGCCTCCACCTTGTCGAGGTAGTCCGGGAAGGAGGTGTACTTCCCCTTGGCCTTGCGGCACCGGATGATCGACTCGACCACGTTCGTACCGACGTTGCGGACGGCGGAGAGACCGAAGAGGATCACGTCGTCGCCCTGGGCGGCGAAGTTGGACATCGACTCGTTGACGTCCGGCGGGAGCACCTTGATGCCCATGCGGCGGCACTCGTTGAGGTAGACGGCCGACTTGTCCTTGTCGTCCTTCACGGAAGTCAGCAGCGCGGCCATGTACTCGGCGGGGTGGTTCGCCTTGAGGTACGCCGTCCAGTACGACACGAGTCCGTACGCGGCGGAGTGCGCCTTGTTGAACGCGTAGCCGGCGAAGGGGACCAGCACGTCCCACAGCGCCTGGATGGCCTCGTCGCTGTAGCCCTTCTTGCGGGCGCCCTCCTTGAAGAGGACGAAGTTCTTCGCCAGCTCCTCGGGCTTCTTCTTGCCCATCACGCGGCGGAGGATGTCGGCCTCGCCGAGCGAGTAACCGGCGATGATCTGGGCGGCCTTCTGCACCTGCTCCTGGTAGACGATCAGGCCGTGGGTGACGTCCAGGACCTCGCGGAGCGGCTCCTCCAGCTCGGGGTGGATCGGCGTGATCTCCTGCTGGCCGTTCTTGCGCAGCGCGTAGTTCGTGTGGGAGTTCATGCCCATGGGGCCCGGGCGGTACAGGGCCGACACGGCGGAGATGTCTTCGAAGTTGTCCGGCTTCATCAGCCGGAGCAGGGAGCGCATGGGGCCGCCGTCGAACTGGAAGACGCCGAGGGTGTCGCCGCGCTGGAGCAGGTCGAACGTCGTGGGGTCGTCGAGCGGGAGGCTCAGGAGATCGATGTCGATCCCCTTGTTGGACTTCACCATCTTGACGGCGTCGTCCATGATCGTCAGGTTGCGCAGGCCCAGGAAGTCCATCTTCAGCAGGCCGAGCGACTCACAGCTCGGGTAGTCCCACTGCGTGATGGTCACGCCGTCGGTGTGCCTGACCCAGACCGGGACGTGGTCGGTGATGGTCTCGCTGGACATGATCACGCCGGCGGCGTGCACGCCCATCTGCCGGACCAGGCCCTCGACGCCCTTGGCGGTGTCGATGACCTTCTTCACGTCCGGCTCGTTCTCGTACATCGCCCGGATCTCGCCCGCCTCCGAGTAGCGGGGGTGCTCGGGGTTGGTGATGCCGTCGAGGTTGATGCCCTTGCCCAGGACGTCGGCGGGCATGGCCTTGGTGAGGCGGTCGCCCATCGCGTACGGGTAGCCCAGCACGCGCGCGGAGTCCTTGATCGCGTTCTTGGCCTTGATGGTGCCGTAGGTGCCGATCATGGCGACCTTGTCGGCGCCGTACTTCTCCGTCACGTACCGGATCACCTCGACGCGCCGGCGCTCGTCGAAGTCGATGTCGACGTCGGGCATGGAGATGCGCTCGGGATTGAGGAACCGCTCGAAGATCAGGCCGTGCGGGATGGGGTCGAGGTCGGTGATGCCGAGGGCGTAGGCGACGATCGAGCCGGCCGCCGATCCTCGGCCGGGGCCCACCGCGATGCCCTGCTTCTTGGCCCACATGATGAAGTCGGCGACCACGAGGAAGTATCCCGGGAAGCCCATCGAGATGATGGTGTCCATCTCGTACTCGACCTGCTTCATGCGGTCGTCCGGGATGCCGTCCGGGAAGCGGCGCTGCATGCCGCGCATGGTCTCCTCGCGGAACCAGCTGACCTCGGTGTACCCCTCGGGGATGTCGAACTTCGGCATGAGGTCGCGCTTCTCGAACATGCCGGTGGTGTCGACCATCTCCGCGATCAGGCGGGTGTTGGCGCAGCCCTCCTGCCAGGCGTCCGAGGAGTCGATGGCGTACATCTCGTCGGTGGACTTCAGGTAGTAGCCGGTGCCGTCGAACCTGAACCGGTCGGGGTCGGAGAGGTTCTTGCCGGTCTGGATGCACAGCAGGGCGTCGTGGGCGCTCGCCTCGTGCGAGTAGGTGTAATGCGAGTCGTTGGTGACCAGCGGGGGGATGCCGAGCTTCTTGGCGATCTCCAGAAGGCCGTCGCGGACCCGGTGCTCGATCTCGATTCCGTGGTCCATCAGCTCCAGGAAGTAGCGGTCCTTGCCGAAGATGTCCTGGTAGTCGGCGGCGGCCTTGAGGGCCTCGTCGAAGTGGCCCAGGCGCAGGCGGGTCTGGACCTCGCCGGAGGGGCAGCCGGTGGAGGCGACGATGCCCTCGGACCACTGGGCGATGGTCTCCTTGTCCATCCGGGGCCACTTCTGCAGCCAGCCCTCGGCGTACGCGTCGGAGGACAGCCGGAAGAGGTTGTGCAGGCCGGTCTTGTTCACCGCCCACATCGTCTTGTGGGTGTAACCACCGGAACCGGAGACGTCGTCCCGCTTCTGGTGCGGCTGGCCCCACTGGATCTTGCGCTTGTTGCGGCGGGACTCGGGCGCGACATACGCCTCGATCCCGATGATCGGGGTGATCCCGGCCTTCTGCGCGGAATGGAAGAAGTCGTAGGCCCCGTGGAGGTTGCCGTGGTCGGACATGGCGATGTGCGTCATGCCCATCTCGTTGCACGCGTTGAACATGTCCTTCAGCCGCGCGGCACCGTCCAGCAGCGAGTACTGGGTGTGGACGTGCAGGTGCGTGAACGGCGGCTTTGACACGGCTGCGGCCTCCAGGGAGAACGTGGTTCGAATGGGGTCCGACAGGCTGCGGACAGTCTGGGGGACAGCGTCGAAGTCTATGCCTCGGCACTGACACACGGGGGGCCTGACCCGCGTACCTTCGTGCGAGGTTCGCGGGCACTCCCGCGGACCGCCGCACGTTAGGCAGAGGGCGGACCAGCCGTCCCCGAAACGTCTGCACCAGGAGGCACCCAGCGATGTCGTTCCCGCAGCTCAGCGACGAGCACCGCGGTGAGGAGATCCTCGCCGTCTTCGACACCGCGTTCGGCCAGCTGCTGGCCGCCGACCCGGCCGCGTTCCGCGTGAAGTTCCGGAAGATGGCGGCCTCGGCCTTCGCCTTCTACCGGGGCACGGCGTGCCTCTTCTACCACGATCTCGACGAGGAGAGCGCCGGGCGGGGCGGCGGGAAGGCACTCAGCGGTCCGTACCTGGACGACCGCACCTCCCGGGTGTGGATCCACGGCGACCTGCACGCGGAGAACTTCGGCACGTACATGGACGCCAACGGCCGCCTGATCTTCAACGTCAACGACTTCGACGAGGCCTACGTCGGCCCCTTCACCTGGGACCTGAAGCGCTTCTCCGCGTCCATCGCGCTGATCGGCTACGCGAAGGCGTTCAGCGACGAGCAGATCTCCGAGCTGGTGACGATCTACGCGGTCGCCTACCGCGAGCGGATCCACGCGCTGGCGACCGGCGCCAAGAGCGACGAGGTGCCGCCCTTCACCCTGGACACCGCGCAGGGCCCGCTGCTGGACGCGCTGCGCGACGCCCGCTCGCTGACCCGTTTCGGGCTGCTGGAGTCGATGACGGAGATCCGCGACTTCGAGCGCCGCTTCGCGCCCGGCGGCGGCTCGGTCGAGCTGGACGCGGCCACCCGCTACAAGGTCCTCGCCGCCTTCGACGGCTATCTGGAGACGCTCCCGGACAGCTCGCTGGCCCGCCCGGACTCCTACCGCGTGAAGGACGTCGTCGGCCGGCGCGGCATCGGCATCGGCTCGGCGGGGCTGCCGTCGTACAACATCCTCCTGGAGGGCCACAGCGACGCCCTGGAGAACGATGTCGTGATCTACATCAAGCAGGCCCAGACCCCGGCGGTCTCCCGGCACATCACGGACCAGGCGATCCGCGACTACTTCCAGCACGAGGGGCACCGCACGGTCATCTCCCAGCGCGCCCTGCAGGCGCACGCCGACCCGTGGCTGGGCTGGACCGAGCTGGACGGCGCGGGTCAGCTGGTCGCCGAGGTCTCCCCGTACGCGGTGGACCTCGACTGGGGCGACATCGACGACCCGGCGGAGATCGCCCAGGTGGTGGCCGACCTCGGCCGGGCGACGGCCACGATGCACTCGGCGGCGGACGACCAGTCCGGCGAGTCCCTGGTGCCGTTCTCCACGGAGCGGGCCATCGACGCGGCGATCGCGGCCGACGAGGAGGGCTTCGCGCCCCTGCTGGTCGACTTCGCGCACGGCTACGGCGCTCGCGCGCGTGCCGACCACCAGACCTTCGTGGACCTGTTCCGCAACGGCCGCATTCCAGGCCTGTGACGGAACCGCCTCGCACAGGCATCCTTTAGGGGTCCCTTACGGGACAACGTGCCACACTCTCCTATCGCTATGGACATATCCGGGATCCAGCTCAGAGCCGTACGCGCGGCGCTGTTCACGGCCGTGGTCGTGACGCTCAGCACCGCGTCGCACGTGCTGCTGTCCCGGGTCCCGCTGCCGGTGGGCACGGTGGCCGCGGTCGCCGCCGCCGTGTTCGTGATCGCCTTCGCCCTGGCGGGCCGCGAGCGCTCCTTCGGGAGGATCGCGGCCCTGCTGATCCCGCTGGAGCTGGCCGCCGACACGGTGTTCACCACAGGGCAGCACGCCTGCTACGGCCGGGCGGGCGGCCCGGTCGCCGGGCCTCTGCGGTCGGTCGGCCTGGACGTGCTCTGCGGCGGCGAGGTCGGCGCCCCCCTGGCCCGTATGGCCGGGGCCACCGGCACCGACCGGCTCGCCACGTTGATCGCGCACGCGGACCCGGCCACCGCCTGGCTGCTGCTCGGCGCGCACATCGGCGTCGGCCTCACCGCCGCCGTCTGGCTGCGCCGAGGCGAGCGGGCACTGGCCCAGCTGGTGCGGGCGGTGGCGGCGACGACCTTCCGGCCGCTGCTGCTGGCGGTCGCCGCGGTGACGGTGGAGCGCGCCCCGGCCGGGCGCCGGCCGCCCGCGCGCGCGGCCGACCGTAAGCCCACCGCCCGCGACCGGATCCTCGCGCACTCCCCGGGACGGCGTGGACCGCCGTGCTCGCCCGCCTTCGTGTAGGGCACTTCCGAGCACCGCAGTCCCCCTTACGTATCCCGCACACAGACGTGTGCGCTTCCCTACGGAGACATCACCATGAGCAAGCGGAACAGCCAGGCGGCGAAGATGGCGGCCCGCGAGCGGCTGCGCCTCGAACGCGAGCGCGAGGCCAAGCGGGCGAAGACCAAGCGGCAGGTCATCGTCGCCGGCTCCATCGTCGGCGTCCTGGCGATAGCCGGCGGCATCGGCTACGCGGTCGTCCAGGCCAACAAGCCCACCTACTGGGAGGCCCAAAAGGACGCCAAGGTCGTCGCCCCGGCCAACACCACGGGCGCCAAGGGCACCACGGTCGTCATCGGCAAGGACTCGGCGAAGAAGACCCTGAAGATCTACGAGGACCCGCGCTGCCCGGTGTGCGCCCAGTTCGAGCAGACCGTCGGCCCGACGGTGAAGAAGGACATCGACGACGGCAAGTTCAAGATGCAGTTCATCGGCGCCACCTTCATCGACAACAAGGACAACGGCGAGGGCTCCAAGAACGCGCTGAGCGCCCTGGGCGCCGCGCTGAACGTCAGCCCCGAGGCGTTCCTCGACTACAAGGCCGCGCTGTACTCCAAGAAGTGGCACCCGGACGAGACGACCGACGAGTTCAAGAACGACAGCTATCTCATCAAGGTCGCGAACACCGTCCCGGAGCTGAAGAACAACAAGAAGTTCCAGGACGCGGTCGAGAAGGGCACCTACGACGCCTGGGCGATGGCCATGTCGAAGACCTTCGACGACAACAAGGACGGTGTGCAGGGCACCCCGGGCTTCGTCATGGACGGCAAGCAGCTCACCGCCGACAACCAGGGCACACCGCTGATGACGGTGGCCGACTTCAACCGGGTCGTCGGCGAGGCCCTCAAGAAGTGACGGCAGGTCAGGGACCGGTCACCCGGTGAAGGGCGGGCGAACTTCCGGAGTTCGCCCGCTCCGGTGCATACCGACCAGTAACCTGATCGGTCGTGACCAGTCGACACAGATCATCGAACACGTCAGAGGGCGTCAACTCCCTCACACCCCGCCGCCGTACGGTCGTCAAGGCCGCGGCGGCGACCGCTGTCCTGGCCGGCCCGCTGGCGGCGACCCTGCCCGCGCGCGCCGTCGACCAGGCCCCCGCCTTCCTGCACGGCGTCGCCTCCGGTGACCCCCTGCCGGACGGCGTCCTGCTGTGGACCCGCGTGACCCCCGTCCCGGAGGCGATACCCGGCTCCGGCGTCGGCCCGGACACCGAGGTGAGCTGGACCGTCGCCAGGGACAAGGCGTTCACCACCGTCGTCGCCAAGGGCTCCACCACCGCGACGGCCGCCTCCGACCACACCGTGAAGGCCGACATCCGCGGCCTGGAGCCGGCCACCGACTACTGGTTCCGCTTCTCCGCCGGCGGCACCGACTCCCCCGCCGCGCGCACCCGCACCGCCCCGGCGAACGACGCGACCGTCACCGGCCTCCGCTTCGGCGTGGTCTCCTGCGCCAACTGGGAAGCCGGCTACTTCTCCCCGTACCGCCACCTCGCGGCCCGCGGCGACCTGGACGCCTGGCTGCACCTGGGCGACTACATCTACGAGTACGGCACCGGCGAGTACGGCACGCGCGGCACGGTCGTCCGCCCGCACGCCCCGGCCCACGAGATCGTCACGCTCGCCGACTACCGCCTCCGGCACGCGCGGTACAAGACCGACCCGGACCTGCAGGCGCTGCACGCCTCGGCCCCGGTCGTGGCCATCTGGGACGACCACGAGCTCGCCAACGACGCCTGGTCGGGCGGCGCCGAGAACCACACCGAGGGCGCCGAGGGCGCCTGGTCCGCCCGCCAGGCCGCCGCCAAGCAGGCCTACTTCGAGTGGATGCCGGTGCGACCCGCCATCACGGGCACCACCTACCGCAGGCTGCGCTTCGGCAAGCTCGCCGACCTCTCCCTCCTCGACCTGCGGTCCTTCCGCTCCCAGCAGGTCAAGGTCGGCAACGGCGAGGTCGACGACCCGGACCGCACGCTCACCGGCCGCGCCCAGCTCGACTGGCTCAAGGCGGGCCTGACGTCGTCCGACACCACCTGGCGGCTGGTCGGCAACTCGGTGATGATCTCGCCGTTCGCCATCGGCTCTCTCTCCGCCGACCTGCTCAAGCCGCTGGCCGAGCTGCTGGGCCTGCCGCGGGAAGGCCTCGCCCTCAACACCGACCAGTGGGACGGCTACACCGGCGACCGCCGCGAGATCCTGGCGCACCTGCGCGCCAACGCGATCCGCAACACGGTCTTCCTCACCGGCGACATCCACATGGCCTGGGCCAACGACGTGCCGGTGGACGCCGGGACGTATCCGCTGTCCCCGTCGGCCGCCACGGAGTTCGTCGTCACCTCGGTCACCTCGGACAACCTCGACGACATCGTGAAAGTCCCGGAGGGCACGGTCTCCGCGGTGGCCTCGCCCGTCATCCGCGCCGCCAACCGTCACGTGCACTGGGTCGACACCGACCGGCACGGCTTCGGCGTCCTGGACGTCACGGCCGAGCGCGCGCAGATGGACTACTACGTCGTCTCCGACCGCACGAAGCGCGACGCGACCGCCACGTGGTCCCGTTCGTACCGCACACGCAGCGGCACGCAGAAGATCGAGCGCGTCTACGCCCCGGTGTGACCACCGTCACTCGAAGGCGTACCACGACGGGCAACCCGGCGCGGGGCACGACCCGGCGGATCGCCTGCAGGGTCGGGGGCGGGGCACTTCGCCTCGCCGGGAACCCGCCGAAGAAGTGCTGACGACTTCCTAGAGGGTTTCGAGGAAGCCGAGTGCCACCCGCCAGGTGGCCTCGGCGGCCTCCTCGTCGTAGTCCGGCAGGTCGGGGTCGGTGTAAAGGTGACCGGCCCCGGCGTACCGGTACACCTCGACGTCGGCGCCGGTGCGGCCCATCTGGAGGTACCAGGCGCTGAGCCAGTCGTCCGTCTCGAAGGGGTCCGGCTCCGCCACGTGCAGCTGGACCGGAAGGTCCTCCGCCGCGACGCCCGGAGCGATGTCCGAGGTGCCGTGCAGGAGCAGCAGGCCGCGCGCCTTCTCGTCGCCGAGGGCGAGGGTCTGGGCGACGGAGGCGCCGAGCGAGAACCCCGCGTAGACCAGCCCGCGCTCCGAGTAGGGCGCGGCGGCCAGCACGGCCCGCCGCAGCAGCTCCTCCTTGCCGATCTTCTCCTTGTGCTCCATGCCCTCCTCGACCGCCTCGAAGGTGCGTCCCTCGAAGAGGTCGGGCGTCCACACCTCGTGTCCGGCCGAACGCAGCCGGTCAGCGGCCTGGAGCACCGCGGGCCGCAGCCCGTAGGTCGAGTGAAAGAGCATGATGTTCATGAGGCCATGGTGCCAGCCGGGTGTGACGGCCCGGCTTCGCGGCACTACCCACGACGCCGCCGAAGTCACATGTTCATGCCCCCCGGGAGCCGGTTAGGTTCGGTGGCATGGAGAACCTGCTACGACCGCTGATCGTGGTCGGTGGCTCGGTCGTGCTCACGCTGGTGATCGGCTGGGCAACCGACTTCCTGCTGCGCAAGGCCGATGAACGCGACCACGACACCCCGCTGTGGGATCTGCTCCGCCGTGGCCGCATCCCCTACCAGCTCGTGCTGTGCGCGGCCCTGCTGAGAGGGTCGTACGACGAGGCACAACTGCTGGAGAGCCGCGACGAGGGCGTCGGCCGGGTGCTGACCCTGGTGCTGATCGGGTCGACCGCTTGGCTGGTCATCCGCATCGCGGCGGCGATCGTCGAGACCTCGTACAGCCGGTACGCCAGCGCCCGGGCACACCGCGACCCGGCCAGGGTCCGCCGGGTGCGCACCCAGGTGACGCTGATCATGCGGGTGGTGTCCGCGATCGTCGGCGTGGTGGCCGCGGCGAGCATGCTGCTGACGTTCCCGGCGTTCCGGGCGGCGGGCGCCTCACTGCTGGCCTCGGCCGGCATCCTCGGCATCGTCGCGGGTGTCGCCGCGCAGTCCACGCTGAGCAACATGTTCGCGGGGTTCCAGATCGCCTTCGGCGACATGGTGCGCATCGGGGACACGGTGGTCGTGGACGGCGAATGGGGCACGGTCGAGGAGATCACCCTGACGTTCCTGACCGTCCGCACCTGGGACGAGCGCCGGATCACCATGCCCGTGTCGTACTTCACGTCCAAGCCGTTCGAGAACTGGTCGCGCGGCACCCCGCAGATGACGGGCATCGTCTTCTGGCACGTCGATCACTCGGCGCCCGTGGAGGCGATGCGCGACAAGCTCCGCGACATCCTGCGCGAGTGCCCGGCCTGGGACGGCCGCGCCTACAACCTGTGCGTCACGGACACCACCCCGAACACCATGCAGGTGCGGGCCCTGGCGACGGCCAAGGACGCGGACGACATCTGGACCGTGCGGGTCACGGTCCGCGAGGAGATGATGCGCTGGCTGTCCGCGGAACACCCGTACGCCCTGCCCCGGGTCAACACGGCGGACGCGGTCCTGCCGCCCTCCCTCAATGGCCACCGCCGGTCCCCGGACGGCGTGCCGTCCCAGCAGCGCCGCTTCCACGGTCCTGGTCGGCCGGAGCGCTGACGACCCGGGTCGGCCGCTGCCCGGACCCAAGCGCCGACCACACAGCAGGAGGGCTGCCCGCGGCTACGGGCAGCCCTCCTGCGTCGATCGGGTCAGCGACCGCGCTCGGCGCCGCCGTTGACCTGGATGATCTGCGAGGTGATGTGCCCGGCGCCCGGAGAGGCCAGCCAGTGCAGGGTCTCGGCCACGTCCCCGGGTGTCCCGGCCCGCCCGTTGGAGGTCTCGCCGATGAGCCGCGCCCGCCGCTCCTCGGCCATCGCGTCCCCGAAGAACTCGGTGTCCTCGATGTACCCGGGCGCGACCACGTTCACGGTGATGCCGCGCGGACCCAGCTCCCGGGCCAGATCGTGGGCGTACGGGTGCAGACCCGCCTTGGCCGCCGCGTACGCCCCGCTGCCGGACCCCCGGTAGGCGGCGATGGAGCTGAGGAACAGCACCCGCCCACCGGGCTCGGCGAGCCGCGGCTTCAACGCCTCGGTGAGCAGTACGGCGGTCAGGGTGTTGAGCCTGAAGTTCAGGGTCCAGGTGTGGGCGACACCCTCGAGCAGATCGTCGCTCCCGGCGTCCGGTTCGAGCAGCCCGCTGCCCCCGGCGCTGTGGACGAGCACGTCCACAGCCCCCAACTCCCGCTCCACGAAAGCGGCGACACCGCCCACGTCCCCAGGCTCGGCGAGATCGGCCGCGTACGTCAGCGCGCCCGGCACCTCGGCCTTCTCCAGCACCTCGGCCCGCCGCCCGAGCAGCAGCACCCGATCCCCGCCCGCGGCGAACACCCGAGCCGCCGCGAGGCCAATTCCCGTACCCCCACCGCTGATTACCACGTTTCGTGCCATGCGAACGACCCTACGACGCCTCGGCCGCCCGCCGTCAAACGCCGGCCGCCCCGGTCGGCGAACGGGCCTCACGGGAAACCAGCACCGACCCCTCGGGCCCCGGTCACGGGCGACACGCGGATGGGCGACTCACCGCAGGCTACGGACGTCGAGATGCCGCAGCACCCGGTCCACCACCTCCGGATCCGCCCCGGGCTCACTCCGCGCCGCCAGCACCTCGTGCCGCGCGGCACTCAGCATCTCCTGCTGCATCCGGCGCACCCGCTTCACCCGCCGTGCCCGCTCCCGGTACGCCTCCCGGCGCTCGTCCTCCGCCAGTTCGGGACTGATCCGCACCCCGATGTCGAAGGCCCGCCGCAGCATCTGCTCGGACAGCTCCTCCGGCAGCTCCTCGCTCTCCTCGATCTCCCGCAGCCTCCGCTTCGCCGCCTTGGCCGCCCGGATCGCCAGCGCCTTCGCGAGCTCCTTCTCCCGGTCCGTGTCGGCTTTCACGCCGAGCCGCCGCACCAGCCACGGCAAGGTCAGCCCCTGCAGCACGAGCGTGGCCATGATCACTCCGAACGCGATGAAGATGATCTCGTCCCGGCTGGGGAACGGCTCCCCCGCGTCGGTCTCCAGCGGAATCGCCAGCACCAGCGCGACCGAGGCCACCCCCCGCATCCCCGACCACCACATGACCACGGTCTCGCGCCAGCTCATCGGGATGTCCTCGTCGTAGTCCCGCCGCGCGTGCAGCCGCTTGGTCAGCCAGGTCGCCGGCAGCAGCCACAACAGCCGTACGAACACCACCACGCCCACCACGATCGCCGCCCAGCCGAGCAGCTCGCCCCACCGCCCTTGCGCGGTGCGGATCGCGTTGTGCAGCTCGAGACCGACCAGCCCGAACGCGACGCCCGTGACGAGTGTGTCGACGATGTTCCAGAACGTGTGCCCGGCCAGCCGCGTCATGACGTCGTCGGCGTCGGAGCCGTACTCCGCGAGGAACAACGCGGTGGTGAGCACGGCGAGCACACCGGACCCGTGCAGTTCCTCGGCCATGACGTACGCGGCGTACGGCACCAGCAGGGTCAGCCCGATCTGCAGGGTCGCGTCGCCCAGGAGTTCCATCAGCTTGTTCGCGCCCCAGCCCAGCGCGATGCCCACGACCACCGCCACCACGGCCGACAGCACCAGATCGAGCCCGGCCTTCCAGGGCGAGAACGTCCCGCTGACGGCTGCGGCGATCGCCACGTGGTAGAGAACGATGGCCGTGACGTCGTTGAACAGCCCCTCGCCCTCCAGGATCGACACCAGACGGCGCGGCAGTCCCAGCTGGCCGGCGACGGCGGTCGCCGCGACCGGGTCCGGCGGTGCGACCAGCGCGCCGAGTGCGAACGCCGCGGCGAGCGGCAGCCCCGGGACGACCGCGTCGGCCGCGGCGGCCACGCAGGCCATGGTGACGAACACCAGCGCCACGGCCAGCAGGAAAATGGGTCTCTTGTTCGCCGTGAACTGCCGCCAGGACGTGCGCCGTACGGCCGCGTACAGCAGGGGCGGCAGCAGCAGCGGCAGGATCAGGTCCGGCGGGATCTCGACGTTCGGTACGAAGTCGAGCAGCGCGAGGACTATGCCCAGCAGCGTCATCAGCACCGGCGCGGGCACCCCGAGCCGGTCCCCGGCCGGGACACTGACCACGGCCCCGAGCAGCAGCACGAACAGCAGGGCCAACTGATCCACGGTCAGCACTCCGGGAGCTCAGAAGTTCACACGACTGATGTCACACCTGCCACGCAACTGTCGTGACAAACCGTTTCGGCAGCCGCTGCGACGAGCTAGAGCGAACGCCGCATCCCCCGGTGCGCAATGCCCGCCTCCAGGTACTCCTGGCCGTACGCCTCGTAGCCGAGGCGCTCGTAGAAGCCGAGCGCGTGCGTCTGCGCGTGCAGGTCCACGGCCGTGAGCCCACGCACGCGTGCCGCGTCCTCGATGGCCCGCACCAGGGCGACGCCGACACCGAGTCCGCGCGCGTGGCTCACCACGGCGAGCCGGCCGAGGGAGCCCACGGACGGGTCGGTCCCGGTCTGCGCCACGGCCGCGTCACCGGACAGCAGCCGCCCGGTCCCGAGCGGCACACCGTCCTCCCGGACCGCCAGCACATGGACGGCCCCGGCGTCGTACACGTCGTACTCGAGGTCCTGCGGCACGCCCTGCTCGCCGACGAAGACCTCCTTGCGCACCGCGAAGCACGCCTCACGGTCGGCCGGATCCTCGGCGACGCGCACGACGTACGTCCGGGCGCTCATGCGTACGTCTCCTCCCGGACCTGGTCCAGGGCGTTCTGCAGGTCCTCGGGGTAGTCGCAGGAGAACTCCGCCCACTGCCCGTCCCCGGGGTGCTCGAAGCCGAGCCGCACCGCGTGCAGCCACTGGCGGGTCAGCCGCAGGCGCTTGGCGAGCGTCGGGTCGGCGCCGTAGGTCAGGTCGCCGACGCAGGGGTGCCGGTGGGCGGCCATGTGGACGCGGATCTGGTGGGTGCGTCCGGTCTCCAGCTTCACATCGAGCAGGGACGCCGAGCGGAAGGCCTCGATGAGGTCGTAGTGCGTGACCGAGGGCTTGCCCTCGGCGGTGACCGCCCACTTGTAGTCGTGCTGCGGGTGCCGGCCGATGGGCGCGTCGATGGTGCCGCTGGTCGGGTCCGGGTGGCCCTGGACGAGCGTGTGGTACCGCTTGTCGACCGTGCGCTCCTTGAACTGGCGCTTCAGCGACGTGTACGCGTACTCGGACTTGGCGACGACCATCAGTCCGGACGTGCCGACGTCGAGGCGGTGCACGATGCCCTGGCGCTCCGCAGCCCCGGACGTCGAGATCCGGTACCCCGCGGCGGCGAGGCCCCCGATGACGGTCGGCCCGGTCCAGCCCGGCGACGGGTGCGCGGCCACGCCGACCGGCTTGACGATCACGACCACGTCATCGTCGTCGTGCACGATCTCCATGCCCTCGACCGGCTCGGCCACCACCTGCACCGGAGCGGGCGCCTGCGGCATCTCGACCTCCAGCCAGGCACCACCGTGCACGCGCTCCGACTTGCCGACCACCGACCCGTCGACCGTGACCTTCCCCGCGGCGGCGAGCTCGGCCGCCTTCGTCCGGGAGAAGCCGAACATGCGGGAGATGGCGGCGTCGACGCGCTCGCCCTCCAGTCCGTCGGGCACGGGCAGGGTACGGATCTCGGGAACTGTGCTCACCCGTCGAGTATGCCGGACGGGTCGGACAGCCCCGTACGAGAGTCCCGGCGGCCCCTCAGTCCTTGTGGACGGTGCCGTCCGGGTCGAGCCCCTTGAAGGAGAGCAGCACGATCAGGATGCCGCCGCACACGATCGCCGAGTCGGCCAGGTTGAAGACGGCGAAGTGTTTGGGTGCGATGAAGTCCACCACCGCGCCCTCGAAGACACCCGGCGCCCGGAAGATCCGGTCGGTGAGGTTGCCCAGCGCACCGCCGAGCAGCAGGCCCAGCGCGATCGCCCAGGGCAGGCTGTACAGCTTGCGGGCGAGGCGGGCGATCACCACGATCACCGCCGCCGCGATCATGGTGAAGATCACGGTGAAGGCCTCGCCGAAGCCGAAGGCCGCGCCCGCGTTGCGGATCGCCTCGAACTTCAGCCAGTCCCCGATGATCTCGATCGGCGGGTGGTGCTCCAGCTTGGCCACCACGATCATCTTGCTGATCAGGTCGAGGGCGTAGGCGACCGAGGCCACCGCGAACAGGACCGCGATCCGGCGCCTGCCCCGGGTCGGCCGGGCAGCGCCCTCCGGCCCGTCGGCTCCGGCGGCCCGGCCGGTGCCCGGTTCGCCGGCGGCCCGGATGCCCTCGGAGCCGGCGCGCTCGGCCGGCGCCGCGTCCTCGCCGGGCCGCTCCTGCCCGTTCCCGGCCGCGTCCGGTGTGTCCGGCGTACCGATGATGCGCTCCGCCTCTGCCACGTGAGTCCCTCGCCTAGGTGCCTGACTGAGGACGAGGGTACGACACGCCCGCCGCGATCCACGTGCTCAGGAGGCATTCGGCGCCGGTCAGTACCGGCGCTCCTGTTTCTGCTTGCACTCCACGCACAGCGTGGCCCGCGGGAAGGCCTGCATCCGGGCCTTGCCGATGGGGTTGCCGCAGTTCTCGCACAGGCCGTAGGTGCCCGAGTCGAGGCGTTCCAGGGCACGCTCGGTCTGGACGAGCATCTCGCGCGCGTTGGCGGCCAGGGCCAGCTCGTGCTCCCGCGTGATGTTCTTGCTGCCGGTGTCCGCCTCGTCGTGCCCCGCGCCGTCCCCCGAGTCCCGCATCAGGCCGGCGAGCGACCGCTCCGACGACGTGATCTCCTCCCGCAGCCGCGCCTCCTCCGACATCAGCTCAGACCGCGCCTCCTCGACCTCCGCCGCCGTCCAGGGATCCTCGCCCGGACGAACCGCGAGCTCACCGGGTTCCGCCGCGCCCCGTGCCTTCGGAACAGCGGTCTTGGCCGCCGTCGCCGTGCCAGGAGTCTTCTTCGCACCCACCGTCGTCGCTCCCGTCTGCTGCGCGGCCTCGGCCGCACCCGCCTTCTCGGCCGTGCTGCTCCCGGCCGTGTCCTGTGTGACTGCGCCGGTCCGGGCGGTGCCCTTCCCGGTCGCGCCCTTCGTGGTGGTGCTCGAGCCTGCGGCGCCCCGCCCGGCAACGCCCTCGACGCCCTTCTTCACCGCCACGGCCTCCCCCGCCTTCGCTCTGCCGGCCGTGGCTTTCCCGGCCGCGGTCTTCCCTCCGGTCTCTTCCCGACCCCGGGCCTTCCCGGCCGCGGTCTGCCCCGCCGTGGTCCTCCCGACCGCAGTCTTCCCGGCCGCCGGCTTCTTGGCGACCGTCCTGCCGACACCCGCCTTCTCTCCGACCGCCTTCTCTCCGGCCGCGGCCACCTTCTTGGCCGTGGCCTTTTCGACCGATGCCTTCTTGGCGGCTGTCCTCTTCGCCGTCGTCTTCTTGGTCGCCGCCTTCCCCGCGGGTACCTCGGCCGCGGCCTTCTTGGTGGCCGTCCTCTTGGTGGCCGTCTTCCCGGCGGCCGTCTTCCCGGCCGCCGCTTCCTTCGCCGAGGTCCGCTCGGCCGCGGCCTTGCCGGCCGTCACCTTCCCGACCGCCGCCTTCGTCCCCCCACCCGCCGTCGCCCCGGCCCCCTTCGCCGCCCGCCCCGCCGAGCCGCCCTGCGTGGACTTCTTCCCGCCCACGTCCTTGGCCGCACCGCCGGAGGCCTCCGCGGACCTGCCGGACGTCGGCTGCTGTACGGCGGTCTTCTTCGCCACCATGGCCGCGGCCCCTTCACATATTGTGATCTTGCTCGCGAATCGTGCTGGGACGATAAATCGACTCGAGTCCCGCGGCAACGGGGCACACCGCCCGATTCGCCCGCCTCGCGCACCTCTCGCGGCGAACCTGCATCCGTTGTGCCCAGCTCCCCGCCCGGTAATCCGCCGGACGGGGCGTCCCAGGATCCGAACACCCATACCCGCTCCATTCGGGTCATCAAACCCATATCGCACTCCGTATGCTTCCCGGCCGCCGACAACCCGGAAAAGCGGTCGGCCGCTGTCCGTGCGGCGCCGTACACTGGGCGGAGCGAAAAGCGTGGATGGGGACGAGTAGCGGCGTACGCAGCCCAGAGCGACCCGGGGACGGTGGAAGCCCGGGGGCGAGCGCGACGCGAAGATCACCCCGGAGCCGCCGGAAGAAAGCCTTGGACAGTGGGCTCCGCCCACGGGCCGCAAGGGCCAGTAGAACCGGCATCGCGACCCCAATGAGGGGGCTCGTCGGCGCACACCCCGCGCCGGAGGGCCAAGGAGGGTGGTACCGCGGGAGCGCGCCGAAGGCGGCGCAGGCAGACGTAGCTCTCGTCCCTCCGGACGGAAGGCAGCAAGTCCGCCGGAGGAAGCCCGCTGATGACATCGCCGACGTATCGCCAGGTACCCGCCCAGGTCGACCTGCCCGCCCTCGAGCACGCCGTGCTCGACTTCTGGCGTGAGCAGAAGATCTTCGCCAAGAGCCTGGAGCAGTCCGAGGGCCGCCCCGAGTGGGTGTTCTACGAGGGCCCGCCCACCGCCAACGGCATGCCCGGCGCCCACCACATCGAGGCGCGCGTCTTCAAGGACGTCTTCCCCCGCTTCCGCACCATGCGCGGCTACCACGTGGCCCGCAAGGCCGGCTGGGACTGCCACGGCCTCCCGGTGGAGCTCGCCGTCGAGAAGGAGCTCGGCTTCTCCGGCAAGCAGGACATCGAGGCCTACGGAATCGCGGAGTTCAACGCGAAGTGCCGCGAGTCGGTGACCCGGCACACGGACGCCTTCGAAGAGCTCACGACCCGCATGGGCTACTGGACCGACCTCAACGACCCGTACCGCACGATGGACCCCGAGTACATCGAGTCGGTCTGGTGGTCGCTGAAGGAGATCTTCACCAAGGGCCTGCTGGTCCAGGACCACCGCGTCGCCCCCTGGTGCCCCCGCTGCGGCACGGGCCTGTCCGACCACGAGCTGGCGCAGGGCTACGAGACGGTCGTCGACCCGTCGGTCTTCGTCCGCTTCCCGCTCACCTCCGGTCCGCTGGCCGGCGAAGCCGCGCTCCTGGTGTGGACGACCACGCCCTGGACCCTGGTCTCCAACACCGCGGTCGCCGCTCACCCCGAGGTCACGTACGTCGTCGCGACGAACGGCGAGGAGAAGCTGGTCGTCGCGGAGCCGCTGGTCGCCAAGGCCCTCGGCGAGGGCTGGGAGACCACCGGCCGGACCTTCACGGGCGCCGAGATGGAGCGCTGGACCTACCAGCGCCCGTTCGAGCTGGTGGAGTTCCCCGAAGCGGCCCACTTCGTGGTCAACGCCGAGTACGTCACGACCGAGGACGGTACGGGTCTGGTCCACCAGTCCCCCGCCTTCGGCGAGGACGACCTCAAGGTCTGCCGCGCCTACGGCCTGCCGGTCGTGAACCCGGTCCGCCCGGACGGCACCTTCGAGGAGGACGTCCTCCTCGTCGGCGGCGTCTTCTTCAAGAAGGCCGACGAGAAGCTCACCGCGGACCTCGACAGCCGCGGCCTGCTCTTCAAGCACATCCCGTACGAGCACAGCTACCCGCACTGCTGGCGCTGCCACACCGCGCTGCTCTACTACGCGCAGCCCTCCTGGTACATCCGCACCACGGCACTCAAGGACCGCCTCCTCGCGGAGAACGAGGGCACCAACTGGTTCCCGGAGACGGTCAAGAACGGCCGGTACGGCGACTGGCTGAACAACAACATCGACTGGGCGCTGTCCCGCAACCGCTACTGGGGCACCCCACTGCCGATCTGGCGCTGCGAGGACGACCACCTGACCTGCGTCGGCTCCCTCACCGAGCTGACGGAGCTGACCGGCACCGACCAGTCCGGGCTGGACCCGCACCGCCCGTTCATCGACGGGGTCGCCTTCGCCTGCCCGCAGGGCGGCTGCGGAAAGACGGCCACGCGCGTGCCGGAGGTGATCGACGCCTGGTACGACTCGGGTTCGATGCCGTTCGCGCAGTGGGGCTACCCGTACAAGAACAAGGAGCTCTTCGAGGCTCGCTACCCGGCGCAGTTCATCTGCGAGGCCATCGACCAGACCCGCGGCTGGTTCTACACGCTGATGGCGGTCGGCACGCTGGTCTTCGACAAGTCCTCCTACGAGAACGTGGTCTGCCTCGGGCACATCCTCGCCGAGGACGGCCGCAAGATGTCCAAGCACCTGGGCAACACCCTGGAGCCGATCCCGCTCATGGACCGGCACGGCGCCGACGCGGTCCGCTGGTTCATGGCGGCCGGCGGCTCCCCCTGGGCGGCCCGCCGGGTGGGCCACGGCACGATCCAGGAGGTCGTCCGCAAGACGCTCCTCACGTACTGGAACACGGTCGCCTTCCAGGCCCTCTACGCCCGTACGTCGGGCTGGGCCCCCTCCGAGGCCGACCCGGCCCCGGCCGACCGCCCGGTCCTGGACCGCTGGCTGCTGTCCGAACTGCACGCGCTCACCGACCAGGTCACCCAGGCCCTGGACGCCTACGACACCCAGCGCGCTGGCAAGCTGCTGTCCGCGTTCGTCGACGACCTGTCCAACTGGTACGTGCGCCGCTCTCGCCGCCGCTTCTGGCAGGGCGACAAGGCGGCGCTGCGCACCCTGCACGAAGTCGTCGAGACGGTGACGCAGCTGATGGCTCCGCTGACCCCGTTCATCACCGAGCGGGTGTGGCAGGACCTGATCGTCCCGGTCACCCCGGGTGCCCCGGAGTCGGTCCACCTGTCGACCTGGCCGCAGGCGAACCTCGGCGCCATCGACCCGGAGCTGTCGAAGCAGATGGTGCTGGTGCGCCGACTCGTGGAGCTGGGCCGGGCCACGCGTGCGGAGTCGGGCGTCAAGACCCGTCAGCCGCTGTCCCGCGCCCTGATCGCGGCGACGGGCTTCGAGACGCTGGACTCCGAACTGCGCGCGCAGATCACGGAGGAGCTGAACGTCGAATCGCTGGCGACGCTGAGCGAGGTCGGCGGCTCCTTGGTGGACACCACGGCGAAGGCCAACTTCCGCGCGCTGGGCAAGCGGTTCGGCAAGCGCGTCCAGGACGTGGCGAAGGCCGTCGCGCAGACGGACGCGGCCGCCCTGTCCATGGCCCTGCGCGAGGGCACGGCGTCGGTGGAGGTCGACGGCGAGACCGTCACCCTCGCTCCGGACGAGGTGATCATCACGGAAACCCCGCGTGAGGGCTGGTCGGTGGCGTCCGACGCGGGCGCGACGGTCGCCCTGGACCTGGAGATCACGGAGGAACTGCGCCGTGCGGGTCTCGCCCGTGACGCGATCCGCCTGATCCAGGAGGCCCGCAAGAACAGCGGCCTCGACGTGGCCGACCGCATCGCGCTGCGCTGGGCGGCGACCGACCCGGCCGTCGCCGAGGCGCTGAGCGAGCACGCGGCGCTGATTGCCGACGAGGTCCTGGCGACGGACTTCGCCCAGGGCGAGGCGGACGACTCGTACGGCGAGTCCTTCACCGACGAGGGCCTGTCCCTGACGTTCCGCCTGCGCAAGGCGTAACCCTCGGCGCGAAGGCCCGGACCCGCCAAAAATCTTGGCGGGTCCGGGCCTTCGGCGTTGCGTACGCAGAACGCGGTTACGTCCGTACGAACGCGATTGCGCACGCGCGAACGCGCAGAGCAAAGGGCGAGGCCCCGGGAGGAAACCCGGGGCCTCGCCCTGAACGCTGCCGACCTCTACGCCGTACTACCGGCCATCAGGCCGTCAGTTGTCGTCCTCGTCGATCAGGAAGCCCCGCATGGGCGAGGGCGCCTGACCCATCGGCGACGGACCCTGCGGACGCACCGGCGCCATCGGCTGGGTCATCGCCGGAGACATCTGCTGCTGGCCGCCGTAGGACGGAGCGGACGGCGAGGGGGCGCCGCCCATCGTCTGGTTGCCACCACCGTACGACGGGGCACTCGCGCCGGCCGGAGCCATCGAGGGCGCCGGGGACGGCGGGAGCGACGCGGTCGCCGGAGTACGCGGCGGGGCCAGCGAGTCGTCGGCCTGGGTCTCCAGCTGGCGCAGCTGCGACTCCAGGTACGACTTCAGGCGCGTGCGGTACTCGCGCTCGAAGCCGCGCAGGTCCTCGACCTTGCGCTCCAGCGTGGCGCGGGCGGACTCCAGGGAGCCCATCGCGACGCGGTGCTTCTCCTGCGCGTCCCGCTCCAGGGCGTCGGCCTTGGCACGGGCGTCACGCTCCAGACCCTCGGCACGCGAACGAGCCTCGCCGACGATCTTGTTGGCTTCGGAACGGGCCTCGGCGATCGCCTGGTCGGCGGTCTGCTGGGCCAGCGAGAGGACACGGGCGGCGCTGTCGCCACCGGGGCCTCCCTGACCGGGGCCGCCCATCGGACCGCCCATGGGGCCGCCCATCGGGCCACCCATCTGCTGCTGCATCGGGGGCTGGCCCATCGGACCCGGACCCTGGCCCATCGGACCGGGACCCTGGGGGCCACCCTGACCGCCGGGACCGGCGGGCAGCTGCGGGGCACCGCTCGGCAGCTGGGGCGGACCACCCATGGGGCCACCCATCTGCTGCTGCGGCGGGCCCGATATGCCGGCGGGTACGGGACCACCCGGACCGCGCATGCCCTGCTGCTGCTGTTGCTGCTGTTGCTGTTGCTGCTGGTCCTGCTGCTCCGGAGGCTTGCGCATGTTCTGCTGGTTCTGGGCGGCGGCGCGCGTGGCCGCGGCCAGCTTGGCGCGCAGGTCCTCGTTCTCGCGGAGCAGGCGGGTCAGTTCGGCTTCGACCTCATCGAGGAAGGCATCGACCTCGTCCTCGTCATAGCCTTCTCGGAGGCGGACGGTCGTGAACTGCTTGTTCCGCACGTCCTCGGGGGTCAACGGCATCTCTTCACCTCAACGTAGTCGTCGGCATTCGGCAAGACCGTAGTTCACATCGCTCACAGCCGACTCACGATCGAGATCAGGATGTAGACGATGATCATCAGTACGAAGAAGGACAGGTCGAGCGCCACGCCCCCGAGACGCAGCGGCGGAATGAACCGCCGCAGAAGCTTGAGCGGTGGATCAGTGACAGTGTAGGTGGCCTCCAGAACGACCACCATCGCCTTGCCGGGTTGCCATGAGCGGGCGAACTGGAAGACGTAGTCCATGACCAACCGGAAGATGAGCACGATGAGGAAGCACATCAGCGCGATGTAGACGACATCCAGGACCACGCTCATGACCTCTTGCTTCCCTCTCCCCTGTGCCCTGCTGTGTACTGCTGTTTCCGATGGTGCGTCTCAGCTCTGGTTGAAGAACCCGCCCTCTGCGATGCGGGCCTTGTCCTCCGCCGTGACATCGACGTTAGCAGGCGACAACAGGAACACCTTCTGCGTCACCCGCTCGATACTGCCGTGAAGACCAAACACCAAACCGGCCGCAAAGTCGACAAGTCGCTTCGCATCTGTGTCATCCATCTCAGTCAGATTCATGATCACCGGGGTGCCTTCACGGAAGTGTTCCCCGATGGTACGGGCCTCGTTGTAGGTCCGTGGGTGAAGCGTGGTGATCCGGTAAGGCTCTCGTTCCGACACGACCTTGGGCATGATCACCGGTGCGTTCTTCTCCAGACTTGCGCGTTCTTGTGTGATGGATGCCACGGGCGCGATGCGCGCCGGGCGGCTGGATTCCGCGGGGAGCGAAGCGGAGCGGACGGCCGGTTCGCGTGGCGCGGGCGGCTGTACGACTCGCACCTCTTCGTCCCTTTGGGGCTGATGTGAGCCATGCGGCTGGTGGGACGGCTCGTGCCGTCGATGGTCCCGCTCGGGCTCCGGATCCAGTTCGGGTTCGAAGTCGTCGTCGGGGTCGAATCCGCGGCCGTCGTACCCATCGTCCTCCACGAGGCCGAGGTAGACCGCCATCTTGCGCATCGCGCCGGCCATGCTCTGAGTCCTCCGCTCTGTGGTGGATCGGCTGACGACTGCCAAGTGCCTGCGATCCACGAGGTCCTAAATCCGCCTTTCGGCGGCAATGACCATATTTTCTGCTGTGGTCCGACTTCTTGGCGACGTTACCGGAGCCTGGGGCGGACTCCGAGTACCGCGCTGCCGACGCGCACATGTGTCGCTCCGGCCGCCACGGCCTGTTCGAGGTCCGCACTCATCCCTGCCGAGACCATGGTGGCAGCCGGATGACTCCGGCGCAGGTGGGTCGACAAATCCATCAACCGCCCGAACGCCGCCTGCTCGCGTCCCGCGTACTCCCCGGTGAGCGGTGCGACGGTCATCAGCCCGGCGATCCGCAGCCCGGGAGCCCCGGCGACGAGTTCGGCCAACTCCCCGACGCGGTCGGGCCCGATGCCACCGCGCTCGCCCCGGCCGCTCTCCCCGGCGTCGAGCGCGACCTGGAGGAGACACCCCACCTCACGCCCGGCCCGGACGGCCTCCTTCGACAAAGCTGTGACGAGCTTGGAACGATCGACGGACTGCACGAAATCCGCGTAACCGACCACCGAACGCACTTTGTTGGTCTGGAGTTGACCAACGAAGTGCCATGTGAGGGGCAGATCCGAGCAGGCGGCGGCCTTCGGGGCCGCGTCCTGGTCGCGGTTCTCGGCGACGTGCCGCACGCCGAGTTCCGCGAGGATCCGGACATCGCTCGCGGGGTAGGTCTTGGTGACCACGATCAGGGTCACCTCGTCACGCTCCCGGCCCGCGGCCGCGCACGCGTCGGCGATGCGCCGTTCCACCTTCGCCAGATTCGCGGCGAGTTCGTCCTTACGGTCCGTCATGCCCATCAGTCCAGCCACACATAGCCCGCGAGCCGCCCGGTGGTGCGGTCGCGGCGGTACGAGAAGTGATCGCGCGACTCCAGCGTGCACACCGGCGACTGCTCCCGGTCGCGCACCCCGAGCCGTTCCAGTTGAGCGTGCGCTCCCGCGCTCACATCGACCGCCGGCGTGCCCCAGCTCGTCTCGGCGTACGCCGCCGGCTCGACGGCGGACACCTCGGCGCGCATGTCCTCGGGCACTTCGTAGCACCGGCCGCAGACAGTGGGACCGGTGCGGGCGACGATCCGGGAGGGTTCGGCGCCCAGGTCCGTCATCGCGCGTAGCGCGGCCGGGACGACTCCGGCGATCATGCCGGGCCGGCCCGCGTGAGCCGCGGCGGCGATCCCGGCGACCGGGTCGGCGAGCAGCACCGGCACGCAGTCGGCGGTGAGCACGGCGAGGGCGAGGCCCCGCCGCGTCGTGACGATCGCGTCGACCGAAGGGATCTCGGACGACGAGCCCCACGGCCCGTCCACCACCGCCACGTCCGCCCCGTGCACCTGGTTCATCCAGACCACCCGGTCCGGCTCGACCCCCAGGGACTTGGCGGCCAGATCCCTGTTGGTGCGTACGGCGTCGGGGTCGTCACCGACCGCTCCGCCGAGGTTGAGCTCCTCATACGGAGCGGCGCTCACCCCGCCCCACCTGTCGGTGAAGGCGAAGTGCGCGCCGCTCACGCTCTCGCGCTGTCCTATCACGTCAGAAGGATCACTTGAGGAAGTCCGGTACGTCCAGTTCCTCGGCCGCGCTGTCCGAGTAGGTACGCGGCGCCGGCGGTACCGGCGGGGCGACCGGGATGTCGTTGACCGGTTCCGGAGCGGGCTCCGGGTTCTCCTTCGGTGTCACGCTGCCGAGCGATCCGAAGGACGGGCGGCTCTCGGCCTGCCGTGCCGGGGCGGGCTCCTCGCGCTTGGCCGAGGCCGAGCCGATCACGTTCTCCCGGCGGGCCGGCGGCTGGCCGCCGTCGAAGCCGGCGGCGATCACCGTGACCCGGACCTCGTCGCCGAGGGCGTCGTCGATCACCGCGCCGAAGATGATGTTGGCCTCGGGGTGGGCGGCCTCGCTCACCAGCTGGGCAGCCTCGTTGATCTCGAACAGTCCGAGGTCCGAGCCACCGGAGATGGAGAGCAGCACACCGCGGGCGCCGTCGATGGACGCCTCCAGCAGCGGCGAGGAGATCGCCATCTCGGCGGCGGCCACCGCGCGGTCGTCGCCGCGGGCCGAGCCGATGCCCATCAGGGCCGAGCCGGCCTCGGACATGACCGACTTGACGTCGGCGAAGTCGAGGTTGATGAGGCCCGGGGTGGTGATGAGGTCGGTGATGCCCTGGACACCGGAGAGCAGGACCTGGTCGGCCGACTTGAAGGCGTCGAGCACCGAGACCTGGCGGTCCGAGATGGACAGCAGCCGGTCGTTCGGGATGACGATGAGGGTGTCGACCTCTTCGCGGAGCTCGGCGATGCCGTCCTCGGCCTGGTTCGCGCGGCGCCGTCCCTCGAAGGTGAACGGTCGCGTGACCACACCGATGGTGAGGGCACCGAGCGAGCGGGCGATGTTGGCCACGACGGGTGCGCCGCCGGTGCCCGTGCCGCCGCCTTCACCGGCTGTCACGAAGACCATGTCGGCCCCCTTGAGGACCTCCTCGATCTCCTCGCGGTGGTCCTCGGCGGCCTTGCGGCCGACGGCCGGGTTGGCTCCGGCGCCGAGTCCGCGGGTGAGTTCACGGCCGACGTCCAGCTTGACGTCGGCGTCGCTCATCAACAGAGCTTGCGCGTCGGTGTTGATGGCGATGAACTCGACGCCCTTGAGACCGACCTCGATCATCCGGTTGATGGCATTGACACCACCGCCGCCGACACCGATGACTTTGATGACTGCGAGGTAGTTCTGCGGTGCTGCCACGTCGAAGGCCTCTCGCCTCGAGTTACGTGTCGCCGAATCACGTGGCGCCCTGCGCCCCGCGACCCGACGACTGATGCCGAATGGGACGGTCCGTATCGCCGACCCGAACCCTAACCCTGAAGTTTAGGGTTACCAGTGTGTCTGTTCCTTGGAGTCTTCTGAACAGGACACTAAGTCGACAAGTGGCGCACGTTCAACGAACACGCCGAACCTCCCGTTTTTCTTTTCACCCTATGTGATCAGCCGTAGCGCCGCCCAACCAGGGTGCTGGCCTGCGCGGATGTGCGTCAACTCCTTGATGACGCGGGCGCGGTGGGGACACTCACGTCGAAGTACCGCGCGCCGGGCGAGGCTTTCATCAGGGCGGTGAGCGTACGGGCCTTGGCGGCACCCTTCTCACCGCTCCCCCAGGCGACCGTGCGGCCGTCCCTCAACTCCAGTGAGATGTCGTCGTAGGAGCGAACCTTGACGGTCCGTGTGTCGCGCGCGACGGCGGCCGGAACGGCGCGGGCGACGCCGACCGCCTCGCGCACCAGCCGGGACTCGCCGAAGCGACGCAGGCTCGCGGCGGCGGTGCCGGACCTCGACAGTGTCAATTCCAGCGCGGGGACGCCTTTCGGTGCCTCAGAAACCGTGGCGAACCGGACACCTTCATCGTCCACTTCGACGAACTTTCTTCCCTTTTGGACGATCAGAACCGGAGTCCGCTCGACCACTTTCAGGTCGATTCCACGGGGCCAGGAACGGACCACGTCAACCGCGTCGATTCGGGGCAATTTCCGGCGCAGACGCGTCTCGATCGCATCGGTGTCGACGGAAATCAGCGGCTCGCCGAGGGGAACCTCGGCGGCGGACCTGACCTGAGCGGACGTCAGGACCCGGGTGCCCGAGACGGAGACGTGCTCGGCGCGCAGCCAGTCGGAGCCGTAGAAGAGCCAGAGCGTCGGGATGCCGAGGAAGACCAGGGCGAGGCCCAGGATGACGATCACCCGAAGGTGGCGCCGCCTCAGACGCCTGACGGGCGGCGGGCCGGACGACCCCTGCTGGCGTTCACCGCGCTCGGCGGTGGTCGATCCGGCCACGCTCCCTGCCTTCCGTCATACGGTCCTAGCGGTGTGCACGAGCGGCGGCGATCGCCTCGTACACCATGCCGACGAGCAGGTCGTCGGCGTCCCGGCGGCCGAACTCGGCCGCGGCGCGGGACATCTGGTACAGCCGGTGCGGGTCGGCGAGCACGGGCAGGACGTGTCCCTGGACCCACTCGGGGGTCAGCTCCGCGTCGTCGACCAGCAGGCCGCCGCCGGCCTTGACCACCGGCTGGGCGTTGAGCCGCTGTTCCCCGTTGCCGATGGGCAGCGGGACGTAGGCGGCCGGGAGCCCGACGGCGGAGAGTTCGGCGACGGTCATCGCGCCCGCGCGGCAGAGCATCATGTCGGCCGCGGCGTACGCGAGGTCCATCCGGTCCAGGTAACTTACCGGGATGTAGGGGGGCATCCCCGGCATCTGGTGGACTTGTGGCAGTTCGTTCTTCGGGCCGACCGCGTGCAGGATCTGGATTCCGGCCTGCTGGAGCCAGGGCGCGACCGTCTGCACGACCTCGTTCAGCCGGCGGGCGCCCTGGGAGCCGCCGGAGACCAGCAGCGTGGGCAGGTTCGGGTCGAGCCCGAACGCGGCTCGGGCCTCGGGGCGCACGGCGGCCCGGTCCAGGGTGGCGATGGAGCGCCGCAGCGGGATGCCGATGTAGCGGGCGCCCCGCAGCTTGCTGTCCGGCGTGGAGACGGCGACCTGGCTGGCGTAGCGCGAGCCGATCTTGTTCGCCAGGCCCGGGCGGGCGTTGGCCTCGTGGATGACGATCGGCACGCCGAGGCGCTTGGCCGCGAGGTAGCCGGGCAGGGCGACGTAGCCGCCGAAGCCGACCACGGCGTCCGCCTTGGTGCGCTCCAGGATCTGCTCGGTCGCCTTGATGGTGCCGCGCAGCCGTCCCGGGACGGTGATCAGCTCGGGGGTGGGCTTGCGTGGCAGCGGCACGGCGGGGATCAGCGCGAGTTCGTAGCCACGCTCGGGTACGAGACGTGTCTCGAGACCGCGCTCCGTGCCCAGGGCCGTGATGCCCACGGACGGATCCTGCCTGCGCAGGGCGTCCGCGAGGGCGAGCGCGGGCTCGATGTGGCCTGCGGTTCCTCCGCCGGCGAGTACGACATGCACCGAAATTCACCGCTCTCCGGACGAGCGCGCCGCCGAGGCACGCCGTCGCATCGTGTTCCATCTCCGGGGACTCCGACCGGAACCGGTGCCCCCCGCCCCCCGCTTTCTACCAAAGCGGGGTTGCCGCATCGCAAGCGCCATCCGCGCAGCGGGGTCCTGACGCGCGAAGGCGATCAGCAGCCCGATGGCGAACATGGTCGGCAGCAGGGCGGATCCTCCGTAGGAGAACAGCGGGAGGGGGACGCCGGCGATCGGCAGCAGACCGAGCACCGCACCGATGTTGATCACGGCCTGGGCCGTGATCCAGGTGGTCACGCCTCCCGCGGCATACCTCACGAACGGATCTTCCGTGCGTCCGGCCACGCGGATACCCGCATAGCCTAGAGCCGCGAAGAGGGCGAGTACCGACAGCGTCCCCGCCAGGCCCAGTTCCTCACCGGTGACGGCGAAGATGAAGTCGGTGTGGGCTTCGGGGAGTTGCCCCCATTTCTCCACACTCGCCCCCAGCCCTGACCCGAAGATTCCGCCCGAGGCGAGGGCGTAGATCCCGTGCACGGCCTGCCAGCAGTCGACGGGCCCCGACCGGGGTTCGGTGGCGCCCAGGCACTGCAGGCGGGCCATGCGGTTGGCGCTGGTCTTGATGAGGATCAGGCCGAGGACGGCGGCGATCGACAGCACCCCGGCGAACAGCCGCGTGGGCGCCCCGGCCAGCCAGAGCAGGCCGAACAGGATGGCCGTGAGGATGATCGCCGTGCCCATGTCGCCGCCGATCATGATCAGACCGAGCAGCATGAAGGCGGCCGGGACCAGCGGGACGAGCATGTGCTTCCACTGCGTCAGCAGCTTCTTGTCCTGCTTGCGGGCGAGCAGGTCGGCGCCCCACAGCACGAGGGCGAGCTTGCCGAACTCGCTGGGCTGGATCTGGAAGGAGCCGCCGAGGGCGATCCAGTTCTGGTTGCCGTTGACCGACACTCCTATTCCCGGTACCTGCACCAGGGCCATGAGGACGACGGCGCCCGCGAGGATGGGGTAGGCCAGTGCGCGGTGCAGCTTCACCGGCATGCGTGAGGCGGCGAGCAGCAGACCGGTGCCGATCACGGCGGCGAGCAGCTGCTTGCGGAAGAAGTACGAGCCCGGCAGGGACATCTGCAGCGCGGTGATCTGGGAGGCCGAGTAGACCATCACCAGCCCCAGCACGGTGATCAGCAGACTGCCGCCGAGGATGAGGTAGTAGGCGGTCAGCGGCCGGTCCCAGCCCCTGCGCGCCCGGGTGTAGAAGTTCAGGACGGGGTTGTCGCGCAGGGACCGGGAGGGGGCGGGGCGCTTGGGAGCGCGCTGAACGGGAGGCCGTCCGGTGCGGCTGGGGGGCATCACCGCTCACCCCGCCGTGCCGTCGGGGAACGTTCCACCGTGCGGGCCGTCCGGCCGCTGCTCGGGCACCAGCCGCTTCCGTGTCACGCGTCCCTCCCAAGTACACCCGGCGCTGCCGCCGGGCGAGGCGGACCCGGGTCAGCCTTCGGCGGAGCCGAGCTCACGAACGGCGTCCGCGAAAGCGTCCCCGCGCCTGTTGTAGTTGACGAACATGTCCATGGAGGCGCACGCCGGTGCCAGCAGCACCGTGTCACCGGGGCGGGCGAGGCGCCGCGCCTGGTCGACCGCCGCGCGCATCGCCCCAGTGTCGGTCCGGTCGAGGTCGACGACGGGTACTTCCGGGGCGTGTCGCGCCAGGGCTTCGCGGATGCGCGCTCGGTCCGCGCCGATCAGCACGGCACCCCGCAGCCGCTTCGCCGACTTGGCGACCAGCTCGTCGAAGGTCGCGCCCTTGGCGAGCCCGCCCGCGATCCACACGATCGATTCGTACGCCGCCAACGAGGCTTCCGCCGCATGCGTGTTGGTGGCCTTGGAGTCGTCGACGTAGGCGACCCCGTCCACGTCGGCCACGTGCGCGATGCGGTGGGCGTCCGGGGTGAACGCCCGCAGGCCGTCCCGTACGGCCTTGGCGGGCACGCCGTAGGCACGTGCGAGGGCCGCCGCTGCGAGGGCGTTGGCGATGTTGTGGGGGGCCGGCGGGTTGACGTCGGCGACCTCGGCGAGCTCCTGGGCGTTCTTCTGCCGGTTCTCCACGAAGGCGCGGTCGACCAGGATGCCCTCGACGACGCCGAGTTGGGACGGCGCCGGGGTCCCGAGGGTGAAGCCGACGGCTCGGCAGCCCTCCTCGACGTCGGCCTCGCGGACCAGGTCCTCGGTGGCCTTGTCGGCGACGTTGTAGACGCAGGCGACCCGGTTGCCCTCGTAGATACGGCCCTTGTCCTTGGCGTACGCCTCCATGGAGCCGTGCCAGTCGAGGTGGTCGGGGGCGAGGTTCAGCACGGCGGCCGAGTGGGCCCGAAGCGACGGCGCCCAGTGCAACTGGTAGCTGGACAGCTCCACGGCTAGGACGTCGTACTGCTCCTCGCCGAGCACCGCGTCCAGCAGCGAGACCCCGATGTTGCCGACGGCGGCGGTGCGCAGCCCGGCCGCCTTCAGGATCGACGCGAGCATCTGGACGGTCGTGGTCTTGCCGTTGGTGCCCGTGACGGCGAGCCACGGGGCGGCGTCGGGGCCGCGCAGGCGCCAGGCGAGTTCGACGTCGCCCCAGACCGGCACGCCCGCCTGCCCGGCCGCCGCGAAGAGCGGCTTGTCGGGCTTCCAGCCGGGCGCGGTGACGATCAGTTCGGTGCCCTCCGGCAGGGTGTCGCCGTCGCCGAGGCGCACGGTGATGCCGAGCGCCTCCAGTTCCGCCGCCTGCGCCTGCGCGCGTTCGTCGGCGCCGTCGTTGACGACCGTGACGGTCGCGCCGAGTCCGTGCAGCACCTTGGCCGCCGGTACGCCGGACACGCCGAGTCCGGCGACGGTGACGTGCTTGCCCTGGAAGTCGAAAGGCTCCGGAGAGGTCACTTGTCCGCTGCCCATCCTGCGTAGAAGAGGCCCAGTCCGACGATCACACAGATGCCCTGGATGATCCAGAAGCGGACCACCACAAGGACTTCGGACCAGCCCTTGAGTTCGAAGTGGTGCTGGAGCGGTGCCATCCGGAAGACGCGCTTCCCGGTCAGGCGGAAGGAGCCGACCTGGATCACCACGGACATGGTGATCAGGACGAACAGGCCGCCGAGGATGGCGAGCAGCAGCTCGGTGCGGGAGCAGATCGCGAGGCCGGCGAGCACACCGCCGAGCGCGAGCGAACCGGTGTCACCCATGAAGATCTTGGCCGGCGAGGTGTTCCACCACAGGAAACCGAGGCAGGCGCCCATCAGCGCGGAGGCGACCACCGCGAGGTCGAGGGGATCCCGCACCTCGTAGCACGCGCCCGGGTTGGTCAGGGTCTGCGCGTTGGCGCAGGACTCCTGGAACTGCCAGACGCCGATGAAGGTGTAGGCGCCGAAGACGAGCACGGAGGCGCCGGTGGCCAGGCCGTCCAGACCGTCGGTCAGGTTCACGCCGTTCGACATCGCGAGGATCATGAACAGCGCCCAGACCACGAACAGCACGGGGCCGATCGTCCAGCCGAAGTCCGTGATGAACGACAGCTTCGTGGAGGCCGGGGTGTTGCCGCGGTTGTCCGCGAACTGCAGCGACAGCACCGCGAAGCTGATGCCGACGATCAGCTGGCCGGCCATCTTCGCCTTGGCCCGCAGGCCCAGCGAACGCCGCTTGACGATCTTGATGTAGTCGTCGAGGAAGCCGACCAGGCCCATGCCGACCATCAGGCCGAGCACCAGCAGGCCCGAGAAGGTCGGCGCCGCGTCGACGTCCGGGTCCAGGTAGCCCGTGATGACCTTGGCCAGGAAGTAGGCGGCGACCGTCGCCAGGATGAAGGCGATACCGCCCATGGTCGGCGTACCGCGCTTGCTGGCGTGCTCGCGCGGGCCGTCGTCACGGATGTACTGACCGTAGCCCTTGCGCGCGAGCAGCTTGATCAGCAGCGGGGTGCCGACCAGCGTGAGAAAGAGACCAATGACTCCTGCGAACAGGATCTGCTTCATCATCGGGCGGAAACCTCACCCTCGGCACCGGTCTCGAGCAGCGCCTGCGCCACGCTCTCGAGGCCGACCGAACGGGACGCCTTCACGAGTACGACGTCCCCCGGGCGCAACTCGCTGCGCAACAGGTCGACCGCCGCCTGTGCGTCGGACACGTGCACCGACTCCTCACCCCACGAACCCTCGTTATATGCGCCCAGTTGCAGCCAGGCGGCTTCCCTGCCACCGACCGCGACGAGCTTGCTGACGTTGAGCCGGACGGCGAGCCGTCCGACCGCGTCGTGCTCGGCGAGAGCCTCGTCCCCGAGCTCGGCCATCTTGCCGAGCACCGCCCACGTACGACGTCCCTTGCCCATCGCCGCGAGCGCGCGCAGAGCGGCTCGCATGGACTCGGGGTTCGCGTTGTAGGCGTCGTTGACGACCGTCACGCCGTCCGGGCGCTCGGTGACCTCCATCCGCCAGCGGGAGAGGGAGCCCGCCTCGGAGAGCGCGACGGCGATCTCGTCAGCGGACATGCCCAACTCGTGGGCGACGGCGGCCGCGGCGAGCGCGTTCGACACGTGGTGCTCACCGTACAGGCGCATGGTCACATCGCTTGCACCGGAGGGTGTGTGAAGCCTGAACGCGGGCTGTCCGGTGTCCGTGAGTCGCACGTTCTCGGCGGACACGTCCGCTTCGCCGGACTCTCCGAAAAAGAGCACCTTCGCCTTCGTTCGGGAGGCCATGGCCCGGACGTAGGGGTCGTCCGCGTTGAGGATCGCGGTGCCGCCGTCGGCCTCGCAGGGCAGGGCCTCGACGAGTTCGCCCTTGGCCTGGGCGATCTGCTCGCGGCCGCCGAACTCGCCGATGTGGGCGCTGCCGACGTTGAGGACGAGACCGACCTTCGGGGGCGTCAGGCCGGTGAGGTAGCGAATGTGCCCGATACCGCGGGCACCCATCTCCAGGACGAGGAACCTGGTCTCCTCGGTGGCGCTGAGCGCGGTCAGCGGCAGCCCGATCTCGTTGTTGAGCGAACCGGGCGTGAACACCGTCGGGGCCTTGCGCTGGAGCACCTGCGCGATGAGGTCCTTGGTGCTGGTCTTGCCCGCCGAGCCGGTGAGGGCGACGAGGGTGGCGCCGAGGCGGCGTACGACGTGCCGGGCGAGGGCGCCGAGAGCGGTCTGGACGTCGTCCACGACGATCGCGGGCACGCCGACGGGGCGGGTGCCGAGCACGGCCACCGCTCCCGCCTTGACGACCGCCGCCGCGAAGTCGTGGCCGTCCACGCGCTCACCGGCGAAGGCCACGAACAGGCTGCCCGGCCCCGCCTCGCGGGAGTCCCGGACCACCGGGCCGGTGACCTCGACGGACGGATCAGGTATGTCGTGCGTCTGCCCGCCGACGACTTCTGCGATCTCGGCGAGGGAGAGGGCGATCACAAGTTCATCCCCTGGATCTTCTGGATTTTCATCCCTGGGTCTTCTGGATGGCTTCGCGGAGCACCTGGCGGTCGTCGAAGGGACGGACCACCCCGGCGATGTCCTGGCCCTGCTCGTGGCCCTTGCCGGCGACCAGCACGGTGTCGCCGGGTTCGGCGCGGGCGACGGCGGCGGCGATCGCGGCGGCCCGGTCCTCGAAGACCTGCACCTCGCCGCGCTGGTGCGCGGGCACGGACGCCGCGCCCTGGAGCATCGTGGCGAGGATCGCGAGGGGGTCCTCGGAACGGGGGTTGTCGGAGGTCAGTACGGCGGTGTCGGCGAGCCGCGCCGCGGCGGCGCCCATCGGCTCCCGCTTGGTCTTGTCCCGGTCGCCGCCGCAGCCCAGGACGATGTGCAGCCTGCCCTCGGTGACCTTGCGCAGGGCGCGCAGCACGGACTCGACGGCGTCGGTCTTGTGGGCGTAGTCGACGACCGCGAGGTAGGGCTGCCCGGCGTCGACGCGCTCCAGCCGGCCCGGCACGCCGGGGACGGCGGCGACGCCGTCGGCGGCGGCCTGCGGGTCGAGGCCGGCGACGGCGAGGGCGACGATCGCGGCGAGGGTGTTGGCCACGTTGAAGGGCCCCGGCAGCGGCGACTTGGCGCTGATCCGCTCGCCCTTGGGGCCCAGGACGGTGAACGTCGAGTCGAGCCGGCCGATCTCGACGTCCTCGGCGCGCCAGTCGGCGTCGGGGTGGCCCTCGGCGGAGTAGGTGACGACCGGGACGGTGGCCTCGTTGGCCAGCCTCCGACCGTACTCGTCGTCGACGTTGACCACGCCGAGTTTGCCGCGTTCCGGCGTGAACAGCTGTGCCTTGGCCCGGAAGTAGTCCTCCATGTCGGAGTGGAACTCCATGTGTTCCGGGCTGAGGTTGGTGAAGACGCCGATGTCGAAGACGCAGCCGTCGACGCGGCCGAGGACCAGGGCGTGGCTGGAGACCTCCATGGCGACCGCCTCGACGCCGCGTTCGCGCATCACGGCGAAGAGGGCCTGGAGGTCGGTGGCTTCGGGGGTGGTGCGCTCGGACTTGATGCGCTCGTCGCCGATGCGCATCTCGACCGTGCCGATCAGGCCGGTGGACCGGACCGTCCTCAGGCCGCCCTCGACGAGATAGGCGGTCGTGGTCTTGCCGGAGGTGCCGGTGATGCCGATCTGGAGCAGGTCCCGGCCGGGGTGGCCGTAGATCGTGGCGGCCAGCTCGCCCATCCGTGCGCGCGGGTCGTCGACGACCAGGACCGGCAGCCCGGACGCGGCGGCGCGCTCGGCGCCGGTGGGGTCGGTCAGCACGGCGGCCGCCCCGAGGCCCGCGGCCTGCTTGACGAAGTCGGCACCGTGCAGCCGGGCGCCCGGCAGGGCGGCGTACAGGTCGCCGGGACGCACGGCGCGTGAGTCATGGGTGATGCCCGTGGCCTCGGCGGCGCTCTCCGGGGTGGAAGCACCCAGCTGATCGGCGAGTTCCGCGAGGGGTGTGGCGGAGACCTGCACCGGCCTGGGCGGCCCGGGATATGTCACGGGGTGGCCCTTCTGGGTGGTTTGGGACTGATCAGCGTGTGGCACGGCGGTGAGCGTACCGGGCGCACCCGCCTCGGGGCGAAGTGAGGGGCCGGGGCTGCTCTGGTTCCCGGGATCTGGGGTGATCGTCGTCACGAGGTGGTTCCTGGTGGGTTCCGTGCTGACCTGGGGCCTGCGGCCCGTCAGCGCTTGAAGGTGACAGGGAGCTTCGCGGGTGCGGCGCCGGTCGGCGGGACCTGGAGGGACTTCAGTGCGAACTCCATGACCTGCTTGTAGACCGGCCCGCAGATCTGACCGCCGAAGTAGCTGCCCCGGGTGGCGTTCTGGATGGCGCAGTAGACGGTGATGCGGGGCTTGTCGGCGGGCGCGAACCCGGCGAACGACGAGGTGTAGCCGCGGTACTTGCCGGTGGCCGGATCCACGCGGTTGGCCGTGCCGGTCTTGCCCGCGACACGGTAGCCGGGGATGCGCGCCTTGGTGCCGGTGCCCTCCTCGTCGTCCACGACGGACTCCAGCATCCGGGCGAGGGTCTTCGCCGTCCTGGCGCTGACGACCCGTGTCTTCTCGGGCTTCGGGGCGGGTGTGTAGCGCCCGTCGGGGCCCTTCGTGCCGCGGACGAGGGTGGGTTCGACGCGGACGCCGCCGTTGGCGATGGTCGAGTACACGGACGCCGCCTGCATGGCGTTGATGGACACGCCCTGGCCGAAAGGGATCGTGTACTGCTGCGAGGTCGACCACTTGTCGGGCGGGGCGAGGATGCCCGGGGTCTCGCCGGGGAAACCGAGGCCGGTGTAGTGGCCGAGGCCGAACTTGCGCAGGTAGTCGTAGAGGACCTTGTTGGCCTGGGTCTGGGTCTTGCCGAGCTGGCCGGTGGCGAGGATGGTGCCGATGTTGCTGGACTTGGCGAGGACGCCGTTGAGCGTCAGGTACCAGGTCGGGTGGTCGACGTCGTCCTTGAAGAGCCGGTCGCCGCGGTGCAGCCGGTTGGGCACGACGACGTGGGTCGCCGGGGTGGCGGCGCCCTCCTCCAGGACGGCGGCCATCGACATGACCTTGGCCGTGGAGCCGGGCTCGAAGGCATCCTGGAGGGCCGCGTTGCCGAGGGCGGCCGGGTCGGCGTCGGACAGGTCGTTCGGGTCGAAGCCGGGCGAGTTGGCCATGGCCAGGATCTGACCGGTGCGAGTGTCCTGGACGATGACGTAGCCGCGGTCGGCCGCCGACTCCTTGACCTGGTCGGTGATGGCCTTCTGGGCGGCCCACTGGATGTCGCGGTCGATGGTGAGCTCGACGTCGCTGCCGGGGACGGCGGGAGTCTCGGTGGAGCCCGCGGTGGGGACGAGACGGCCGCCGGACTGGGCGTAGCGGATCTTGCCGTCCTTGCCGGCCAGCTGCTTGTTCAGCTGCAGCTCGATACCGCCTCCGGGCTTGCCCTCCGCGTTGACCCAGCCCAGTATCCCGGCGGCGAGGTCGCCGTTGGGGTAGACCCGCTTGCTGGTGGCCACGGAGAAGACGCCTGCGAGGACGTTGTGCGCGGACCTGTCCGTCTCCGCCTTCTTGGCGAGCGCGGTCTTCAGGTCCTTGATCTGCTTCCAGACCTGCGGGGTCTGGCGGGAGGCCAGCTTGACGTAGCGCAGGGCCTTGTTCTTCGGCCGCAGCTTCTCGACCAGCGTCTGCTGGTCCTGGCCGATGATCGGTGCGAGGAGGGCCGCCGCCTGCTCGGGCCCGTCGCCGATCTTCAGGTGGTCCGGGGCGAACATCGTGGGGTCGGCCGTGATGTCGTAGGCGTCCTCGCTGGTCGCGAGCGCCACACCGGAGCGGTCGGTGACCTCGCCGCGGTCGGCGGCCAGCACCTGCCCGACATAGCGGTTCTGCTCGGCCTTGGCGGCGTACGTGCTCGCGTCGACGGCCTGCACCTGGAACAGCCGTACGACGAAGGCGGCCAGGACCAGGGTCAGCGCGAGCCCGACCAGACGCAGCCGGGGGCGCGGGCTGCCCAACCGGAGCTGCTTGGGCGCCACCGGGCGGCCCGGTCCCGGCCGCCGGGCCGGACGGGCTCCGGGGCCGGGACGGCGCCTAGCGTCGGGGCGGGCGGCCCTCGCGGGGCCGGGCACGCGGCGGCGCGGCGGTTCCCTGTCGGACACTTCCGTCACCTGCCGGGGTTCGGTGTGGGGCCGTCGGTCATGGCCTCGGGGGCGAGGACCGGGGGGAGGTCGGTGGCGCTCCGCCGGACGCCGGAGGCGGGGGCGGGGACGCCCTTGACCGTGCCGTCGGGGCTGAGGAAGACGGGGTCGCCGCCGGGGACCATGCCGAGCTCGCGGGCGCGGCGCTGGAGGGCCTCGGGGGCGGAGTAGGCGTCGATGTCCCGCTGGAGGGCCTGCTCCTCGTCGGTGAGGTTCTTGGTCCCGCGCTGCAGGTCGTCGAGCTTGAACGCGCCTTCGCTGAGGGCGGAGTTCAGCACCAGGAGGCCGAGGAGACCGCCGCCGAGGAGGAGGACGACCAGGAGGACGAAGGGCGTGCGGGCCGCCTGGCCGGGGCCGGTCGGGAAGAGCCGCGCGAGACGGGCCGCCCTCCCCCTGAGTTCGGGTTTGCTGCTCACTCACGCTCCTCGGTCCGGGACGGCCAGCCGTGGCTCACTCGACGTCCTCCCTGATGCGCTGGGCCCCGCGCAGCCGCGCCGGTGCCGCTCGTCGGTTCTCGGCGATCTCCTCCTCGGTGGGGAGTTCGGCACCGCGGGTGAGCAGCTTGAGCCGCGGCTGGTAGCGCTCGGGCACGACGGGCAGCCCGGGCGGCGCGGTGGTGGCCGCGCCGGCCGCGAACACCTGCTTGACCAGCCGGTCCTCCAGCGAGTGATACGACAGCACCGCGATCCGCCCGCCCACGTCGAGGGCCTTCACGGCGGCCGGGATCGCCCGCTCCAGGACGGTCAGCTCGCCGTTGACCTCGATACGCAGGGCCTGGAAGGTGCGCTTGGCCGGGTTGCCGCCGGTGCGCTTGGCGGCCTGCGGCAGGGCGTCCCGGATCAGCTCGACGAGCCGCGCGCTGGTGCTGAACGGCTCCTTCTCGCGCTCGCGCACGATCGCGGCGACGATCCGCTTGGCCTGCTTCTCCTCGCCGTACGCCCGCAGGATGCGCACGAGTTCGCCGGGCGGGTAGGTGTTGAGGACCTCGGCGGCGCTCACGCCGGTCGTCTGGTCCATGCGCATGTCGAGCGGCGCGTCCTGGGCGTACGCGAAACCGCGGTCGGCCTCGTCGAGCTGCATGGAGGAGACGCCCAGGTCGAACAGGACGCCCTGCACGCGCGCGATGCCGAGCCGGTCGAGCACCTCGGGGAGTTCGTCGTAGACGGCGTGGACGAGGGTGACGCGCTCGCCGTGGGGCGCGAGGCGCTCGCCGGACAGGCGCAGGGCCTCCTTGTCGCGGTCGAGGGCGACGAGGCGGACGCCGGGGAACCTCTCGAGCAGGGCCTCGCTGTGGCCGCCGAGGCCGAGGGTGCAGTCGACGACCACGCCGTCCGGGTCCTCCAGCACGGGCGCCAGCAGATCCAGGCACCGCTGGAGCATCACCGGGACGTGTCGACTCTGACTCAAGGGGCCCTCTCAGATCCGGCGCGGCCGTACGCACCGCCGGGTCCCCGCCCCCCCTCAGCTTCACTGGGGGGACCCCCGGTGAAGGGGAGGCCCGCCGGCGCCGGAAGCGTCAGCCGACCGGGAGCGGGAGAAGGCCGAGCCGTACGTACGCGCCGCGCACGCGGGGAGATCTCCGGTCGTCGCCGGGGTCTCCGAGGTGATTCAGTCAGCGGGGGGAGTCTCGCCTCCCGCTCCGCGTCACTTTAGTCCACGGCGACTCCCGGTCAATCAACCGGCCTGCGCGTCGTGGCCGTCGGCGCCGCGGACGCGGCGGGGCGCGCGAAATCACTCGCACGGAGACAGGGGCGCCACCCATGTGGGTTACCTCACAACGGCGCCGGGCTGACATTTTTTGTCCACTCTCACAAGAGGCTCGGAAGGGGTGTGGCCAGTAACGTCATGGCTATGACGACTTCTGCATCGGTTTCCACAGGTTCGGAGAGCGCCACCGTCGGTGGCGGCACGGTCACCGACCGTCTCGTCGAGGCGAACGCCCGGTACGCCGCCTCCTTCGCCAACCCCGGGATGGACGCCCGCCCCGTCCTGCAGGTCGCCGTCGTGGCCTGCATGGACGCGCGTCTCGACGTGCACGCGGCACTCGGCCTGGAGCTGGGCGACTGCCACACCATCCGCAACGCGGGCGGCGTCGTCACCGACGACGTGATCCGCTCCCTCACCATCAGCCAGCGCAAGCTGGGGACGCGCAGCGTGGTTCTCATCCATCACACCGGCTGCGGCCTGGAGAGCCTCACCGAGGACTTCCGCAACGAACTGGAGGCCGAGGTCGGCCAGCGCCCGGCGTGGGCGGTGGAGTCCTTCCGGGACGTCGACCAGGACGTACGGCAGTCGATGCAGCGGGTGCGCACCTCGCCGTTCGTGCCGCACACCGACGATGTGCGCGGATTCGTCTTCGACGTGAAGACCGGATTGCTGCGCGAGGTCGATCCGGCCTCCTGACCCGGGCTTGCGGCCTGGGCGCCGCAGGAAGCCCGCTCCGGAATCCCGCCTGCCACAGCTGTCGAAAGCCTGTCAGTCACATGTTCGAATGGTCGTAAGACCGACATATCGCGGCCAGTTGTCCACAGTCGAGTGACACGAATCGGTAACGGCAGCAAGAATGCGGGAGTGGCGTCGCGCGAACCTTTCCCGCGTGGTGCCCGTGGTTCGGGGTGGGCCGGCCTGCGTCATGCGGCGTCGGCCCGGGAAATTGGGGTATCCCCTGCTCCCTGGGAGCAGGGGAAAGGCCGAGGAGGGCCGGGTGACGACCTATGACGATCGAGCGAGCCTCACTGATCTGACCGCCGTGGTGGAGCGCGTGCGGGATTCGGTGGAAGGCGTGATCGAGGGCAAGCCCGAGGTCGTACGGCTCTCGCTGACCGTACTGCTCGCCGAGGGACATCTGCTGATCGAGGATGTCCCGGGTGTCGGCAAGACGATGCTGGCCAAGGCGCTGGCGCGGTCCATCGACTGCTCGGTGCGACGGATCCAGTTCACGCCCGACCTGCTGCCGTCGGACATCACCGGGGTGTCCATCTGGGACCAGCAGCGGCGCGACTTCGAGTTCAAGCCGGGCGCGATCTTCGCGCAGGTGGTGATCGGCGACGAGATCAACCGCGCCTCCCCCAAGACCCAGTCCGCGCTCCTGGAGTCCATGGAGGAGCGCCAGGTCACCATCGACGGCCAGACCTACGAGCTGCCCAGCCCCTTCATGGTGGTGGCGACGCAGAACCCGGTCGAGATGGAAGGCACCTACCCGCTGCCGGAGGCCCAGCGCGACCGCTTCATGGCCCGGGTCTCGGTCGGCTACCCCAGCGCGGAGGCCGAACTGCAGATGCTGGACGTGCACGGCGGCGTCTCACCGCTGGAGGACCTCCAGCCCGTGGCCCACGCGCACGAGATCCTCAAGCTGATCGAGGCGGTGCGCGGCGTGCACGTGGCCGAGCCGGTCCGGCGCTACGTGGTCGACCTGGTCGGCGCCACGCGCACCCACCCCGATCTGAGACTGGGTGCCTCCCCGCGCGCGACGCTGCATCTGCTGCGCGCGGCGAAGGCGTCCGCGGCCCTCAGCGGCCGGGAGTACGCGCTGCCGGACGACGTGCAGGCCCTCGCCGTCGCCGTCCTGGCCCACCGCCTGCTGCCCACCGCCCAGGCCCAGCTCAACCGACGCACGGCCGAACAGGTCGTCGAGGACATCCTGCAGCGCACCCCGGTGCCGTCGGCGCCGCAGCACAATGGCTTCGGCGCCGTGGGCCGGACCGCGCCGGCGTACCCCTCGCACCCGCCGCGGAGGCTGTGATGACCACCGCGGGGGCGGGGCAGACGGAGGCCGACCGGGGCGAGAAGGGCGGCATCCGCACCGCCCTGGCCGGTCTGACCACCCGCGGACGCTCCTTCCTGGCCGCCGGCGTCGCGGCCGCGGTCTGCAGTTACGTGCTCGGTCAGAGCGACCTGCTGCGCGTGGGCCTGCTGCTGGCCGTACTGCCGCTGGTGTGCGCGGCGGTGCTGTACCGCACGCGCTACCGGGTCGCGGGCAGCCGCCGCCTCTCCCCCGCGCGCGTGCCCGCCGGCAGCGAGGCGCGGGTCCATCTGCGGATGGACAACGTCTCGCGGCTGCCCACGGGCCTGCTGATGCTCCAGGACCGGGTGCCGTACGTGCTCGGCCCCCGGCCCCGCTTCGTGCTCGACCGGGTCGAGGCGGGAGGCCGGCGCGAGGTGTCCTACCGGGTCCGCTCCGACCTGCGCGGCCGCTACCCGCTGGGGCCGCTCCAACTGCGCCTGACCGACCCGTTCGGCATGTGCGAGCTGACCCGGTCCTTCTCGACGCACGAGACCCTGACGGTGATCCCGCGGGTGGAGCCGCTGGCGCCGGTGCGCCTGAGCGGCGAGGCGAGGGGGTACGGCGACGGGCGGCAGCGTTCGCTCGCGCTGGCCGGCGAGGACGACGTGATCCCGCGCGGATACCGCTACGGCGACGACCTGCGCCGGGTGCACTGGCGCTCCACGGCCCGGTACGGCGAGCTGATGGTGCGCCGCGAGGAGCAGCCGCAGCGCGCCCGCTGCACGGTGCTGCTCGACACCCGGGGCACCGCCTACCGGGGCGCGGGCCCCGACTCGGCCTTCGAGTGGGCCGTGGCGGGCGCCGCGTCCGTGCTGGTGCACATGCTCGAACGGGGCTTCTCGGTACGGCTTTTGACGGACACCGGCAACGCGGTGCCCGGTGAGGGCGGTGACGGCTTCGCCGGCGCGAGCCAGGAGTCGGCGGACGCGGCCGGGCTGATGATGGACACCCTTGCGGTGATCGACCACTCCGACGGTGCCGGCCTGTCCCCGGCCTACGACGTGCTGCGCGGCGGGAACGAGGGGCTGCTGGTGGCCTTCCTCGGTGATCTGGACGAGGAACAGGCCGCCGTTTTGGGCAGGATGCGGCAGCGCAGCCCGGGCGCGGTCGCCTTCGTGCTGGACAGTGCCACCTGGACGCGGGAACCGAGCGACGTGCCGGGCCCGTTGGACACAAGCGGGGAGCGGCTGCGCATGCTGCGCGAGGCGGGCTGGACGGCCCTGGGCGTGCCGCGGGGCGCCTCCGTGGACGAGCTGTGGCGGCAGGCCGACCGGGAGCGCCGGGGCTTGGCCGCCGCGAGCGGCGGGGAGGGGCCGTGATGAGCGGGCGGGTACGACTGACGCTGGGCGCGTGGGCGGCCACGCTGATGGCCGCGTGCGCCCTGCTGCCCCTCGTCAAGCCGGCCACCTGGATCGTGCAGACGGCGTTCCTGCTGGCCGTGCAGGCGGGCGCGGGTGCCGCGGCCCGCAGGGTGCCGCTGGCCAGGCCGCTCACGGTGGCGGTGCAGGCCGTGGTCACGGTCGTGCTGCTGACCTTCCTGTTCGCCCGCGAGCAGGCCATCGTCGGGCTGATACCCGGGCCGCAGGCCTTCGACCGGTTCGCGTTCCTTCTCCAGCAAGGCGGCGACGACATCGCGCGGTACGCGATCCCGGCACCCCTGGGGTCCGACGGCATCCGGCTGATACTCATCGGCGGAGTGCTGGTCGTCGGGCTGCTGGTGGACGCCCTCGCGGTGACCTTCCGCAGCGCCGCCCCGGCCGGGCTGCCGCTGCTGGCTCTGTACTCGGTGGCCGCGGGACTGTCCGACGGCACGGACTGGCTGTGGTTCGTGGTGGCGGCGGCCGGCTATCTGATGCTGCTGCTGGCCGAGGGCCGGGACCGGGTCTCCCAGTGGGGCCGGGTCTTCGGCGGCGGCCGGCCCGCGGCCGGAGGGGAGCCGAGCGGCGCGGCCGCCCCGGTCCGCACCGGCCGGCGCATAGGCGTGGTGGCGCTGGGCATCGCCCTCGTGGTGCCGCTCGGCCTGCCCGCGATGAACGGCGGCCTGCTGAGCTCCGTGGGAGCGGGCGCGGGCGGCGGCACGGGCGGCGGCGGCACGATCTCCGCCGTGAACCCTCTGGTGTCGCTGCGGGACAACCTGAACGCGGACGAGGACCGGCAGGTCCTGTCCGTGCGGACCAAGATGCCGGACGTCTCCGACCTGTACCTGCGGATCGTGTCCCTGGACGACTTCGACGGCACCACGTGGAAGCCGTCCCGCCGGTCGATCACCGCCGTCCCCGACGGCACCTTCCCGACGCCGGCCGGCCTCGGCCCCGATGTGAAGCGCACGGAGGTCGACACCACGATCTCGGCGGCCGACTGGTACGCCCAGGACTGGCTGCCCATGCCGTACCCGCCGAGCGGCGTGCGGATCAGTGGCAACTGGCGCTACGAGCCCGTGGGCATGACGCTGGTCGGCGACCACGGACAGAACACACGCGGACTGACGTACCAGGTCAAGAGCCTGGACGTGCAGCCGACAGCCAAGCAGCTGGCCTCGGCAGGGCCGCCGCCCGCGGACGTCCTGCGCGACTTCACCGAGCTGCCCGACTCACTGCCGTCGGTGGTGTCCCGCACCGCCCGCCAGGTCACCGCGGGCGCGGCCGACCCGTACGACCAGGCGGTCAAGCTGCAGGACTGGTTCGCCGTGACCGGCGGCTTCGAGTACGACACGCAGGTACAGGTCGGCAGCGGCTCGCAGGCGATCGCCCGCTTCCTCAAGGACAAGCAGGGCTTCTGCGTGCACTTCTCGTTCGCGATGGCGGCGATGGCCCGTTCCCTGGGCATACCGGCCCGGGTCGCGGTGGGCTTCGCGCCGGGTTCGCAGCAGGCGGACGGCTCGGTGTCGGTGGGGCTGCGGGACGCGCACGCCTGGCCCGAGCTGTACTTCGAGGGTGTGGGATGGACGCGCTTCGAGCCGACTCCGAGTCGCGGCTCGATGCCGTCCTACACCCTGCCGGACACCCCCGACAGCTCGGTGCCGGAGGCGTCCCGCCCGTCGCAGTCGGCGTCCGCCGCGCCGTCCGCGGCGCCCTCGCGGAGCGAGAGCTGCACGCCGGAGCAGAAGAAGCTGGACGGCGGGTGCGCGAGCGAGTCCCCGCAGGCTGCGCTGCCCACGGACGACGACGGCCCGAAGTGGTACGCGCTCCTTGGCTGGGCGCTGGCCGGTCTCGCCGCCCTGGCGCTGCCTCTGGCACCGATGCTGTGGCGGCTGCGGACCCGCACGGTCCGGCTCGGGGCGCACGGCCGCAGTGAGGCGGACGCGGCGCTGCACACCCTGGCCGTCTGGCAGGAGCTGACCGACACGGCGTGGGACTTCGGCATCGCGCCGGACGAGTCCCGGACCCCGCGCAAGGCTGCCGCCCGCATCGTCCGGCTGGGCGACCTCGACGCGACGGCGGCGGCCTCGGTGCACCGGGTGGCGAACGCGGTGGAGCAGGTCCTCTACGCACCCCACCCCCGCCCGACGGCAGGCCTCACGGAGGACGTCCGCCGTGCGGCAGCGGGTCTCAGCGCCGGGGCCGGCCGCACCACCGGACTGCGAGCACTCCTCGTCCCCCGCTCCACCGTGCGTGTGGTGTGGGCGGCGTCGGCGTGGTGGTCGGGGGTGCGGGAGCGGGCCCTGGCACTGCGGCCGACATGGCGGAAGACGTCGGGACAGCAGAGCTGAGTGAGGCCGGTACGGCCCGGGCCGGTCGGACGGGGTTGCGTCCGACCGGCCTTGCCGCGTCCGGCTCCGGCTGGTCGGAGCGGGCCGTCGTGCGGGCCGTCGTCCCGCCGATGCCCGTGCTGCCGCCCTGCGGTGCCCGTGCTGCCGCCCTGCCCCGGGTGCCCGCGCTCGCCGGCGGCGGGCACGGCCAGGACCAGGTGCGCCCCACGGCGTCGGCAGGGATGCGTCAGGGGGTGACCACCGACTCGGTGGTCACCCCCTGACGGACGGTGTAGTCCTGGAGAGGCTGCGGGAGGGGCTAATGGCCGTCCTGCTCGTCGCGAGCGGGAGGGGCTAATGGCCGCCCTGCTCGTCGCGGCGCTTCTGCCAGCGCTGTTCGATGCGGTCCATCATGGAGCGCCGCTGTCGGGCCTGACGACGGGCCTGCGGCCCTCCGGCGGCACCGGCGGCCTGTTCGCCCGGCTTGGGGGCCTTGCGCCAGCCGGTCACTGCGAGCACCGCACAGCCCAGCATGACGAGGAAGCCCACGACGCTGAGCCAGACCTGCTTGGCGACCATACCGGCCATGAGGAGCGCAATACCTACGAGGAAGCCCGCGACCGCCTGGTAGACCCGCCGCCGGGTGTACGTACGCAGCCCGCTTCCCTCGAGCGCCGACGCGAACTTGGGATCTTCGGCGTACAGCGCTCGCTCCATCTGCTCGAGCATGCGCTGCTCGTGCTCCGAGAGCGGCACGGAGTCCTCCTCATCGTGCAGTCGCCGGGGGCGACCCGGGGGGTCTCTTCAGGATAGGCAGGGAATCGCCCCCGTGAAACCCGCCCCTCTGCGCCAATTGGCCAACCGGCACCCGCCATGGACGTCCGGCTCGCTGAGGCTTCCATTCCCCGGCGGCCGACCCGTCATGCCGGAACGGTCTCCCTCGATCATACGGCGCGAAGCCCCCATTCGGGTGGCCTGTGGCGTACTCCATGCACAGTCAAGCCGCTGATCAGCGGCCGTGCCTCACGAGGCGGCTCAGTTCCCGGCAGTCCCGCCGGTCTCGCCGACCCCACCGGCTTCACCGGTCCCGCCGGTCTCACCCAGCACATGGAGCTGCGTGGCCACCGAGCGGAAGGCCGGGAGCTCGGCCGCGGCCTCCTCCAACTTCAGCAGCGCCTCCTGCGCTCCGGGCTCGGTGTCCACGAGGACGCCGGGCACGAGGTCGGCGAAGACCCGCACGCCGTGCACGGCCCCGACCCGGAGGCCCGCGCCCTCGACCAGTTCCGTGAGCTGCTCGGCGGTGAAGCGGCGCGGCACGGGGTCACCCGAGCCCCATCGTCCGTTCGGGTCGGCGAGCGCCTGCCGGGCCTCCTTGAAGTGCCCCGCGAGGGCCCGTGCGAGCACGGCACCGCCGACACCGGCGGCAAGCAGGCTGAGGACACCCTCCGAGCGCAGGGCGGCCACCGCGTTGCGGACACCCTCGGCCGGGTCGTCCACGTACTCCAGGACGCCGTGGCACAGCACCACGTCGTAACCGCCGCGCTCGGCCACGTCGAAGAGGCCGTGGGCGTCGCCCTGCACGCCCTTCACCCGGTCGGCGACATCGGCCTCGGCGGCGCGGCGCTCCAGGGCGAACAGCGCGTTCGGGCTGGGGTCGACGACCGTGACCCGGTGGCCGAGGCGGGCGGCGGGCACGGCGAAATTGCCGCTGCCGCCTCCGGTGTCGAGGACGTCCAGCGACTCCCGGCCCGTGGCCTTGACCCGGCGTTCCAGGGCGTCCTGGAGGACCTCCCAGACCACGGCGGTACGGAGTGAGGCGCGGGGGCGCATCGGGTCCGACACGGCAGTTGACTCCTCGGCGCGGCACCGCCTCTTGCACGGCGGCGCGAACGGGGTGTCTTCCCCGGCCCCGGCTTTGGGGAGGGAAGACTTCAGGCGTCCCCCACCCTATTGCCTCGACCGCGGCGGTCGGCATGACCGGCCCCGGTACGGCCGGAGGGCACCGCACGGACCCGGACCGCCGGCCCCAGGTCGGCATTCGATCAGCCCGCGTCCGGCATGTCCCTCCCCGCGCCCGGCCTCTCCGGCCGGTCCTGGTCCGGCCGGGGCTGCGGGAGCACCGGCTGGAGGACCAGCATGCGCTCGACGAGGCGGAGGAACATCGCCACGTCCCGTATCAGGTCGTCGGCGTCCCTGCCGGTGGCCGCGCCCCGGATGCCCGCCTCGGCGCGGGCGCGGCGCCGGGCGCCGGAGGCGAAGAGCGCGCTCCACTCGGTCAGTTCGGGCGCGATCTCGGGGAGCACTTCCCAGGCGCTCCGGATCTTGGCCCGGCCGCGGGGCGAGGTCTCCGGCCGCCCGCGGGCGGCGAGCACGGCTGCGGCGGTGCGCAGGGCGGCGAGGTGGGCCGTCGCGTAGCGCTCGTTCGGTGTCTCCAGAACGGTGGCCTCGTCGAGCCCCGAGCGCGCCTGGGCGAGCAGGTCGAGGGCCGCGGGCGGGGCCGCGGCCCGGCGCAGCACGGGGTGGACGTCGCTCGCAGGGCCGGTCAGTGAGGGGGCAGGGCCGGTGGCGCGGCGCCGGCGGGCGGCTGCTGCGGGGTGGCTGGCCATGACGAACCTCCTGTCGTCTGTGTGACGGCACGTCCGTTACGGAGTGGCCGTATGTGACCCATCGTGAGGTATGGCACTGACAATCCGATCTGACCTGCGGTTTTGCCTCGCTCGTAGGTTCGGAGTAGTTTTTGTACTGACCAGTCAGTTCAAATTCAGGGGAGTCTCGTGGGGGAACAGACGGGAGGAGTGCGGATCGCCGCCGAGGGCCTCGGGATCAAGGGGCCGCGGGGGTGGGCGGTCCGCGGGATCTCCGTCGACGCCGAGCCGGGATCGCTCGTAGCGGTCGAGGGCCCGTCCGGGTCCGGCCGTACGTGCCTGCTGCTCGCGCTGACGGGGCGGATGAAGGTCACGGAGGGCACCGCCGTCGTGGGCGACGCCCGACTGCCGAAGCAGCTGTCGGCGGTGCGCCGCTTCAGCGCGCCGGCGCATGTCCCGGGGGTCACCGACCTCGACCCGGCGCTGACCGTGGGCGAGCACCTGCGGGAACGGGCGCTGCTCCAGCGGCGGTTCGGCGACTCCCTGCGCGGACTGCTGCGCCCCCGGAGCGAGCGGGCCGCCGAGTGGGGGCAGCGCGTCGACGAGGTACTGGAAGCAACCGGCCTGGACCTGGGGAAGCTGCCCAAGGGGTCCCGCACGGCCGTACGCGATCTGGAGCGCCTGGAGGCGCTGCGGCTGTCCATCGCTCTCGCGCTCCTCGGCCGGCCGCGGCTGCTCGGCGTCGACGACACCGACCTCAAGCTCTCGGACGGCGAGCGGGCGGAGGCCTGGGACCTGCTCAGGTCCCTAGCGGACGCCGGGACGACGGTGGTGGCGGTGTGCAGCGAGGCACCGGAGGGAGCCGTCCGGCTGTCCACACACGCGGACCAGGACAGCGAGGACGACCGGCAGGACGCCGAGGACGACACGGCAGACCGGGGAGAGGAGAAGGCCGATGCGCTCGCCGAGACTGGCCGCGCTTGAGCTCCGCCGCTTCGGCCGCGGGAAGCTGCCGCGCGCCGCGCTGGTCGCGCTGCTGGTGCTGCCGCTGCTGTACGGCGCGCTGTACCTGTGGTCGTTCTGGGACCCGTACGGCCGTCTGGACCGCGTCCCCGTGGCGCTCGTCAACGACGACAAGGGCGCCACCGCCGACGGGAAGAGGATCACGGCGGGCGACGACATCACCGAGCGCCTGCGCGACAGCAAGACCTTCGACTGGCGGGAGGTGAGCGCCGCAGAGGCCCGAAAGGGCGTCGAGAACGGCACCTACTACCTGTCGCTCACACTGCCCACCGACTTCAGCGAGCGCATCGCCTCCAGCTCGGGCAAGTCCCCGGAGACCGGCGCCCTGCAGGTCCGCACGAACGACGCGAACAACTACATCGTCGGGCAGATCTCCCGGACGGTCTTCGGCGAGGTGCGGCAGGCGGCGTCCACGAAGACGTCGCGGTCCTTCCTGGACAAGATCTTCGTGTCGTTCTCCGACATCCACGGCAAGACCGTGAAGGCGGCGGAGGGCGCCGACGAGCTCAAGGGCGGCATCGGCAAGGCCGAGAAGGGCTCCAAGGACCTCGCCCACGGCCTGCAGGACGCCAAGGACGGCAGCGGCGAGCTGTCCGAGGCCCTGAGGAAGCTCACCAAGGGCGCGGGCGCCCTGGAGGACGGCTCCAAGGGGGTCGCGGACGGCACGCAGAAGCTCGCCGACAGGGTCAACGGCACCGCCGGCAAGGTCCGCCCCTTCCTCAAGGGCAACGAGAAGAACATCGGCGACACGGCCCAGCTGGTGGCCGACTCCTCCGGGGTGATCCGCGAGCACCTGGACGCCCTGGTGAAGACGGCCCCGACCGCCGCCGAGGGCGCCCGCGCGGCGTCCGGCGCGCTGACCGACGTCCACGCCAGGCGCTGCGAGGACCCCGTCCTGCCCGACGCGGCCTGCTCGGACCTGAAGAAGGCCAAGGACGCGGCCGCCGACGTGACCCTCATCGCGGACGACCTCAACACGCTGATCGCGGACCAGAAGGGCGACCTGGACAAGCTCGACAAGAACCTCGCCACCCTGCAGAAGCAGTCCCAGGCCCTCGCCGACCGCGCGCCGCACCTCTCCGAGGACCTCGACGACGCGGTCAGGAAGATCAACAAGCTGAACGACGGGGCGGCCAAGGTGGCCGCGGGCGCGAAGACGCTGCACCAGGGGCTAGGCAAGGCGAAGACCGGTTCCGTCGACCTGGACAAGGGGGTGGGCGAGCTGAAGACGGGCGCTGACGACCTCAACGGCGGCATCTTCAAGCTCGTCGGCGGCTCCGGGAAGCTCGCCGGCGGCCTGCACGACGGGGCGGAGCGGATCCCCGACTACGACGAGCAGGACCGCGACCGGCGCACGGAGGTCATGGCCGACCCCGTGCGGCTCGCCTCCCAGGACCTGCACAAGGCGCCCAACTACGGCACCGGGTTCGCCCCGTACTTCATCCCGCTGTCCCTGTGGGTGGGCGCGATGGTGGCCTACATGCTGATCACGCCGATGAACCGGCGAGCCCTCGCCGCGGGCGCCCCGGCATGGCGGATCGCGCTGGCGGGCTGGCTGCCGGTGGTGGCGATCGGGGTGCTGCAGACGGTGGCCCTGATGTCGGTGCTGCACTGGGCGGTCGGACTGGAGATGGCGCGGGCGGCCGGGACGGTGGCCTTCCTGTTCCTGGTGACGGCGTGCTTCGCCGCGATCGTGCAGTGGCTGAACGCGCGCTTCGGGGCGGCGGGCCGGATCCTCGTCCTCGGCCTGCTGATGCTCCAGCTGACCTCGGCGGGTGGCACGTACCCCGTGCAGACCAGCCCCGCCTTCTTCAACGCGCTGCACCCCTACCTGCCGATGAGCTACGTCGTCGAGGCTCTGCGCAGGCTCATCACCGGCGGTGGTCTCGAACCGGTGTGGCAGGCGTGCGTGGTGCTGACGGCGTTCACCGCCGGTGCCCTCGCGCTGACCGCCGTGGCGGCCCGCCGGCGCCAGGTGTGGACACTGGACCGGCTGCACCCGGAGCTGACCCTGTGAGCCCTTCGGTGACATCCCCCGGAAGGGTTCCTGTGACAATCAGGGCCATGGAAAGCAGCAGCGCCGCGTCGGGCGGCAGCACGCGCCGCGAGGCCACCCGGCAGAAGCTCTACGAGGCGGCCGTCACGCTCATCGCCGAGCAGGGGTTCTCCGCCACGACCGTGGACGAGATCGCCGAGCGCGCCGGGGTCGCGAAGGGCACGGTGTACTACAACTTCGCGAGCAAGTCCGTCCTCTTCGAGGAGCTGCTGCGGCACGGGGTCGGTCTCCTCACCGCATCCCTGCGCGACGCGGCGGAGCGGACCGCCAAGGAGGGCGGCAGCAAGGTCGACGCCCTGGACGCGATGGTCCGCGCGGGTCTGGTCTTCATCGACCGCTACCCGGCCTTCACCCAGCTGTACGTGGCGGAGCTGTGGCGCACCAACCGGGCCTGGCAGTCGACGCTGATGGTGGTGCGGGAGCAGGCCGTCGCGGTCGTGGAGGGCGTCCTGCGCGATGGAGTGACGGGTGGCGAGTTCAGCGAGGAGATCGACGTCTCGCTGACCGCGTCCGCGCTGGTCGGCATGGTCCTGGTGGCGGCCCTCGACTGGAAGTCCTTCCAGCCGGAGCGCTCCCTGGACGACGTGCACGCGGCGCTGTCCCGGCTGCTGCAGGGACGGGTGAGCGGCTGCCGCTGACCGCACGCGGTGCACAGGTGAAAGCGCCGGTCCGAACTGGCCGCGTCCCCCGCGGGCCACCTCGAACCGGCGCCTTCCCTGCTCCCCCGTACGTCCCCCCGCAGGACCCCCGTTCCGGTCGTCCCCCGGTTCTCCCCCGTGCCTCGCTCCCGCCGGCACCGCCGACGGAAGGAGCGGATCGCGGGCCGGCTCCGTTCCGGCGCCCCGTGTCGCCGGTGCCGGAGCCGTGCCCCTCTCCGTGTCTCCACTCTCTCGTTCCCGCAGGTCCTCCCCCATCCGCGCGCGTACTCAAGTCCCCGCCTAGGTACGGATACTCACTCCTGCGCATCCGGCCTCAGAACGCTCCGTCGCCACCTGGTCACGATCGCCTCCGCGGCCGTACTCGGAGGTGGCCCGGCACGGGCTGTCAGCAGGGCGGATAAAGTCCCTGGCATGGCACGGATTGCGGTGATCGGCGCCGGGATGGGCGCGCTGACGGCCGCCGCCCGGCTGGCCGTCGCGGGCCACCGGGTGGCGGTGTACGAGCGGACGGACACGTACGGCGGGGCGTTGCGCCGCTTCGAGCGCCACGGATTCTCCTTCGACACGGGCCCCGGTCTGCTCACGTTGCCCGCGGTCTACCGCGATCTGTTCGTCAAGACCGGCAAGGAGCCGCTGGAGGCGTGCGTCGACCTGGTCCAGGTCGACCCGTCGTCCCGGCACGTGTTCGCGGACGGCACTCAGGTGTCACTGCCGAACGCCTCGCGCGCGGGCGTCGTCGCCGCCCTGGACGAGGGGCTCGGCGCGGGCGCCGGGATGCGGTGGGGCGACTTCCTGGTCCGGGCCCGCGAGGCCTGGGACCGGACCCGCCGGCCGCTCCTGGAGGAGCCGCTGTGGCCGAACTGGCAGGTGCTGGCCGAGCGGGAGCCGTATCCGGCGGTGCCGCACAAACGGTTGTTGCGCACCCGCCGGGCCAGCACACTCGCCGAGATCGGCGCCTGGGAACTGCGCGACCCGCGGCTCGCCGCCCTTCTTGAGAGCCACGCCCTCACTCAGGGCCTGGACCCCCGGTCCACCCCGGCGAGCTCGGCCGTACTGCCGTACATGGAGCACGCCTTCGGCACCTGGTACGTGCGCGGTGGCCTGCGGGAGCTGGCGCGGGCGGTGTACGAGCGGTGCGTGACCCGAAAGGTCGAGTTCCGCTTCGGCGCCGACGTGACGGGCGTGCTGGAGAAGGACGGCCGGGCGTCAGGGGTCGAACTCGCCGACGGGACGGTCGCCGAGGCGGACTTCGTGGTCGCCGGCGTCGCACCCGGCACGCTGGACGGGCTGACGGCGGGCCATGTGGTGCGGGGCGACGGCGATGTGTCCCCGCAGCCGGCGACGGCCGGGCGGCTGACGGTCCTGCTCGCCCTGCGCGGCGCCCGCCCCGAGGGCACGGCGCACCGCACGGTGGTCCACACCCCGGACCGCGAGGCCGAGTTGGACGCCCTGTTCGGCACGGCGGCGCAACGTCCGGATCCCACGGTGACGATCCTGCGGCCCGACGACCCGGGAGGTGCCCCGGAGGACCACGAGGCGGTCACCCTCACGACGGTGGTGCCCGCGCGCCCGGTCCGGTCCTGCGACGACCTCGTCGCCCGCATGATCACCGCCGCCGAACGCGCCGTGCCAGACCTGCGCGAGCGTCTCCTCTGGCACGAGGTGCGCACCCCGGCCGACATCGCGGACGTGACGGGCGCGGAGGGCGGCGCGGTTCCGGTGCCGGCGCTGGCGGCGGCCGGCGGGCGGCTGCTGCACCCGTCCAACACCACACGTGTGCCCGGCCTGTTCACCGTGGGCGGCTGGGCCCACCCCGGCGGCGGACTGCCGCACGCGGGCATGTCCGGAGCGCTGGTCGCGGGACTGATCGTGGAGGGACCGGAGTTCCGGGGCTCGCAGTGAGGTGGATGGGCTGAAGAGCCGCAGGCCTCAGAAACGGTACTGCTCGTCGAAGCCGTTCCCCTGCGGCTGGTGCTCGCCCCCCTGGTAGGGGTAGGGCTGCTCCGGTGGCAGTTCCCGGCCGTACTCGTCGGTGTTGCGCTGCTGCGGCACCCACACCTCGCCGGGCGGCGTCTCGCCGCCGTAGGTTCCGGCGTACTGGTCCTGGCCGTAGCCCTGCTGGCCGTAGTACTGCTGGTCGCCGTAGCCGGTGTCGTAGGAGGCTCCGCCGTAGTTCGACGAGCCGATGTACGGGTCGGAGTAGGCGGCGTACTGCTGCTGGCCGGTGGTGTCGTAGCCCTGCTGCTGGCCGTAGCCCGAGTAGTCGTAGGAGTAGGACTGGTCGGCGCCCTGGGCGGCGTACTGGTCGTGGGACTGGCCCTGGTGGCCGGGGTTGCCGTAGACGCCGTAGGAGCCGGTGTCCTCGGGCATGGGCTGCGGCTCGTAGACGGCGGTGGTCTCGGCGTCGGCCGGCCGGCCCGGGCGCGCCGGGGTGAAGACGTCGTCGGCGTCGTAGTCGTCGTCATAGCCGTATCCGGCCGTGTCGCGGCGGTGGTCGGCGCCCTCGTCGCTGTGGCCGCCGTCGGCGGCCTCCAGGTCGGAGACCTCGAGGGTCGGCTCCTGGCGGCCGCGCTCACCGCGGCGGCGCTTGCTGCGGCCGCCCAGTACCGGCGCGTTCATCGCCCAGCCGGCCGCGAAGCCGCTGCGGAACGACAGGGTGACGTAGGTCTGCCCGACCGCGAAGGCTGCCGCGCCCAGTCCGATCACGACGACCGAGGGGATCAGGACGCCGACGACGACACCGAGGAACCCGACGAAGGCCAGCAGCCGCCAGCGCAGCCGCGCCTTGTACTGCAACAGCACCTCGCCCAGCAGCCACAGCGCGACGACGCCGAACGCGATGTAGAGGACCGCCCAGCCCATGTACGCCCCTCTCCCAGTCGCCGCTACGCAGTGTGTCGTATACCGGTGCGAACGGTCTAGGCCTGCGGTGCGTGGTGCAAGCCCAGGTTCTCGTAGATTTCCAGCGTCGCCGTGGAGTTGTTGAGCGTGATGAAGTGCAAGCCGGGCACGCCCTCGGCGAGCAGCCGTGCACAGAACTCCGTGGCGAATTCGATCCCAATGGAGCGTACAGCGGCCGGATCGTCTTTTGCTGTGAGGATCCGCTCTTTCAGGGCGGCCGGGAAGGCGGCGTTGGTGAGGGACCCGATGCGCTCCAGCGTCCGCACGCTGGCGATCGGCATGACCTCGGGGATGATCGGGGTATCGCAGCCGGCGGCCGAGACGCGGTCGCGCAGCCGGAGGTAGTCCTCCGGCTGGAAGAACATCTGCGTGATGGCGTAGTCGGCGCCCGCGCGGCACTTGTCGACGAAGTGGCGGACGTCGGCGTCCCAGTCGGTGGAGCGCGGGTGCATCGCCGGGAAGGCGGCGACGCCCACGCAGAAGTCGCCGGAGGCCTTGATCAGCTCGACGAGCTCGGCTGCGTAGGCCAGGCCCCGGGGGTGCGGCACCCACTCGCCCATCGGGTCGCCGGGCGGGTCGCCGCGCAGGGCGAGCATGTTGCGGATCCCGGCGTCGGCGTACTGGCCGATGATGTTGCGCAGGTCCGCCACCGAGTGGTCGACCGCCGTGAGGTGCGCGAGGGGCGTGAGGGTGGTGTCGGAGGCGATCGCCTCGGTCGCCTTGACCGTGCCCGCGCGGGTGGAACCGCCCGCGCCGTAGGTCACGGAGACGAAGTCGGGCGCCACGGCCTCGACCCGGCGCAGCGCGTTCCACAGGTTCCGCTCGCCCTTCGGGGTCTTCGGGGCGTAGAACTCGAACGAGTACGTCGTTTTACCGGTCGCGAGCATGTCGCGGACCGTGCGTGCGTGGTCCGACCTGATGGATGCGGTGCCGAGGGCCATACCGGCAGGTTAGCCAGGGGCGGTCGGTCCCCCAACCAGGCGCCGACATTTGCCCTTTTTGTCTACTTGTTGTCCATCCCTTGGACAGACCGGCGTCACTCCCGCTCCCGCAGCCGCTTCGCGAACTCGGTCGCTGCCGCGCCCGGGTCGTCGGCCTCGGTGATCGCCCGTACGACGACGACTCGCCGGGCGCCGGCGTCCAGTACCTGGTCGAGGTTGCCGAGGTCGATGCCGCCGATGGCGAACCAGGGGCGGTCGGTGCCGAGGGCGGCGGTGTACCGCACGAGGTCCAGACCCGGGGCGTGGCGGCCGGGCTTGGTGGGGGTCGGCCAGCAGGGGCCGGTGCAGAAGTAGTCCACGCCGTCCTGCACGGCGGCAGCGGCGGCCTCGGACTCGGCGTGGGTGGAGCGGCCGATCAGGACGTCGTCGCCGAGGATCGCGCGGGCCGCGGGGACCGGCAGGTCGCCCTGGCCGAGGTGCAGCACGTCGGAGCAGGCGGCGTGGGCGATGTCCGCGCGGTCGTTGACCGCGAGCAGCTTGCCGTGCCGGGCACAGGCGTCGGCGAAGACCGCCAGGTGCTCCAGCTCCTCGCCCGCCTCCATGCCCTTGTCGCGGAGCTGCACGATGTCGACCCCGCCGGCCAGCGCGGCGTCCAGGAACGCGGCGAGATCACCCTGCCGCTTGCGGGCGTCGGTGCAGAGGTAGACCCGGGCGTCGGCCAGCCGGGCACGGGCGGTGATGGCGACGGTGCCGGTCATGATGTCCCCCTGGGTGTCGGTGGCGTGCGGGCGGCGCTCCGCGCCTGCGCGGATGGCTACGGATACGGCGTGCCCGTGGGTGGCGTGCGGTGCGGGAGCGCCCCTGTCCTCACCGCAACGCCTCGGGCACCTTACGCCTGCCCCGGGGCGGCCCCCGGGTCGGCCGCGCCCGGCCCACGGCGGGAGCGGGCGCGGCCTGCCCCGGGCCGTGACCTGACGGGCCACGGCCCCACGGGCGGTTGTTCAGGCCCGGCTCCGCTCACACGGTGCCGGACGGTTGTTCGGTCGAGGTCGGGTCAGACCGCGAGCGCCTGCGCGCGGCGCTTCACCTCCGTGCCGCGATTCTCGCTGAGCGCCTGCGCCGGGGTGCCGGGCAGGCTGGGGTCGGGAGTGAAGAGCCACTCGAGCATCTCTTCGTCCGTGAAGCCGTCGTCCCGCAGGAGCGTCAGGGTGCCGGACAGGCCCTTGACGACCTTGTCCCCGTCGATGAAGGCGGCAGGGACGTGCAGCGCGCGGTTCTCACCGCGGCGTACGGCGATGAGCTGGCCCTCCTTGACCAGCTGCCGCACGCGTGTCACCTCGACGCCGAGCTGCTCGGCGATGTCGGGGAGGGTGAGCCAGGCGGGGACGAGAGCATCGATCTTTGCGTCAATCTCGGTCACGGAAACAAGCCTGCCATCCGCCACCGACAGTCGGAAGTCGACCCGGTCCACCCGGGCGGGCGCGCCGGGCCCGGCGTCCTGGTCAGCGGCGCCCTCGCACGGCCCGGCCCTTAGAGTCCTCGCACTGTGAGCGTCCGATCAGGTCGCGTGGTCCGGTGTGTGCATCGCAAGGCGCCGGAGTGCCCTGAATAGCGGAGCCACCTGGGCGTTTCGTTTCGGCAAGGCGGCGAGGCGCGGTGCCACGCCGCGCGCCCCGGGCGGGCACAGTGCAAGGACCCCTCACGCCGTCGCCGCCTTCATCGGCCTCGCCGGGTCCGCCAGCAGCACCGGATTCATCGGTGTGCCCGACTCGATCAGGCGGCGCCCCTGGGCCAGGTCCCGGGGGCGGCCCACCGCCAGCAGCGCGACCAGCCGTTCACCCCGCAGCCAGCACACCGTCCAGGCCGGGCCGGAGGGGTCGCCCCGCCAGAGGATGGCGTCCGCGGCCGCGTGGTGCCCGGCGTACTGCACGAACCGCCCGAACTGCTCGGACCAGAAGTACGGCACCGGGTCGTACACCGCCGGCGTCTGACCCGAGGCCCGGCCGACGATGTTCCCGGCGACCGTGCGCGGGCCCTGGAGGGCGTTGTCCCAGTGGTGCACCAGCAGGCGCTCGCCGTAGCGGCCCGAGGGGAAGGAGGCGCAGTCGCCGACCGCGTACACGTCCGGCACGGACGTACGCAGATGCTCGTCGGCGACGATCTCGTCGTGGGCGCCGAGCTCGACGCCGGAGCCGGCCAGCCAGGCCGTGGCGGGGCGGGCGCCGATGCCCACGACGACCGCGCCCGCGGGCAGCCGCGAGCCGTCGTCGAGGTGCACCGCGCCGGGCTCGACACGTCGCACCCGCGCGTGCGTGCGCAGTACCGCGCCCGCGTCGGCGTACCAGTCGGCCATCGGCGCGGCGACCTCGGCGGGGAGCGCCCCGGCGAGCGGGCGTTCGGCGGCCTCCACGACGGTCACCGCGCAGCCCGCCTCACGCGCGGCCGTGGCGAACTCCGCGCCGATCCAGCCCGCGCCGACGACCACGATGTCGTGCCGGCGGGCCAGCACCGGCCGCAGCCGCTCGGCGTCGTCCAGGGTGCGCAGCAGATGCACGCCGGGCACGCCCTCCGCGCCGGGCAGCGGGACCGGTTCGGCGCCGGTCGCGACGACCAGGACGTCGTACGGCACGGGCCCGACCTCGGTGTCCAGCTCGTGGTCGCCGGGGCGCAGGCCCAGCACCTCGCAGCCGAGCCGCAATTCGATGCCGAGGGCCTCGAAGTCGACGTCGAAGGCGGAGCCCTCGGCCTTGCCGAGCAGGACTGCCTTGGACAAGGGGGGGCGGTCGTAGGGCTGGTGGGGCTCCGCGCCGATCAGGCTCACGGTGCCGGTGAAACCCTGTTCACGCAGGGCGACCGCGGTCTGCACCCCGGCCATGCCCGCGCCCGCCACGACCACGCGCCGCGGCGCGGACGAACCTGGTTCCTGCGTCTGCTCGCTCACCTGATCACCATAGACACCTGACATTCCGTCAGTCAGCGTTCCTGCGCCGTGACCTGCTCCACAACGCTCGTCCCGCTGCCCGGGCCCACCTTTTCCGGTACCCCCGAACGGCCTCTGTACGACCTCGCCGCGCTCCTGTCCGGCCCGGATCCGGGCCGAGGCTCCCTCGGGGGTCCTTGCACTGTGCCCGCCCGGGTCGGACGCTCACAGTGCAAGGACCCCTTACTGCGGCATGCGGCGCCGGGCTAGGGTGGCTGACGTAAAGCACTCGCGGGAGCCCGGACGCACCGGGCTGAGAGGGAGGCTGGCGGCCTCCGACCGTACGAACCTGATCCGGGTCATGCCGGCGAAGGGAGGGGCTGGACGCCCATGTCGCCTACGTCCACCACGTCAGACGTCCTCGTCGTCGGGGGCGGGATCATCGGCCTGGTCACGGCCTGGCGGGCCGCGCAACGCGGCCTCGCCACGGCCGTGGTGGATCCCGAGCCGGGCGGCGGAGCCGCCCAGGTGGCCGCCGGCATGCTGGCCGCCGTCACGGAACTGCACTACGGCGAGCAGACCCTGCTCGGCCTGAACCTCGCCTCCGCCCGCCGCTACCCGGCCTTCGCGGCCGAACTGACCGAGCTGACCGGCCACGACCTCGGCTACCGCCGCTGCGGCACCCTCGCCGTGGCCCTGGACGCCGATGACCGGGCCCACCTGCGGGAACTGCACGCCTTGCAGCAGCAGTCCGGCCTGGACTCGCAGTGGCTGTCGGGGCGCGAGTGCCGTCGCCTGGAGCCGATGCTCGCGCCGGGTGTGCGCGGCGGGCTGCGGGTCGACGGCGACCACCAGATCGATCCCCGGCGGCTGGCCGGGGCGCTGGTGGCCGCGTGCGAGCGGGCCGGCGTGGTCTTCCACCGGGTGTGGGCCGAGCGGCTCACCGTCGTCCGGGACCGGGCCGCCGGTGTCGTCACGGACGACGGGACCGCGCTGAGCGCCGGGCAGGTGGTGCTCGCCGGCGGCAGCCTCAGCGGGCGGCTCGCCGGCGTCCCGGAGGACGTGCTGCCGCCCGTGCGGCCCGTGAAGGGGCAGGTCGTACGGCTGACCATGCCGCAGCGGCACGGGCCGTTCCTGAGCCGGACCGTGCGGGCGGTCGTGCGCGGCAGTCACGTCTACCTGGTGCCGCGAGAGAGCGGCGAGCTGGTCGTCGGGGCGACCAGCGAGGAACTCGGCTGGGACACCACCGTGACCGCGGGCGGCGTGTACGAGCTGCTGCGCGACGCCCACGAGCTGGTGCCGGGCATCACGGAGCTGCCGCTCACCGAGACCCGGGCCGGTCTGCGCCCCGGCTCCCCCGACAACGCGCCGCTGCTCGGCCCGACCGGTCTGGCGGGACTGCTGCTGGCCACCGGGCACTACCGCAACGGCGTCCTGCTCACGCCGGTGACCGGCGACGCCCTGGCGCACGTCCTGGCGACGGGTGAACTCCCCGAAGAGGCCCGTCCCTTCAGCCCGAAGCGCTTCCGTACCGCCCCCGCACTCACGGAGCAGCCCGCATGAACATCTCCGTCAACGGGGAGCCCCGGGACGTCCGGCCCGGCACGGCTCTCGACACCGTGGTGAAGTCCCTCACCACCTCGCCCTCGGGGGTGGCCGCCGCCCTCAACGAAACCGTCGTCCCGCGCACGCGATGGCCCTCCACGTCCCTCGCCGAGGGCGACCGCGTGGAAGTCCTCACCGCCGTCCAAGGAGGCTGACCATGGCCGACGATCCGTTTGTCCTCGGTGGTACGTCCTTCACGTCCCGCCTGATCATGGGTACCGGCGGGGCGCCCAGCCTCGATGTGCTGGAGCGGTCGCTGGTCGCGTCCGGGACGGAGCTGACCACGGTCGCGATGCGCCGGGTGAACGCCTCGGTGCACGGCTCGGTGCTGTCCGTCCTGGACAAGCTGGGCATCCGGGTGCTGCCCAACACGGCGGGCTGCTTCACCGCCGGAGAGGCCGTGCTCACCGCCCGCCTCGCGCGCGAGGCCCTCGGCACGGACCTGATCAAGCTGGAGGTCATCGCCGACGAGCGCACGCTGCTGCCGGATCCGATCGAGCTGCTGGAGGCGGCCGAGACGCTGGTCGACGACGGTTTCACCGTGCTGCCGTACACCAACGACGACCCCGTGCTGGCGCGGAAGCTGGAGGACGCCGGCTGCGCGGCGATCATGCCGCTCGGTTCGCCGATCGGCTCCGGGCTCGGCATCCGCAACCCGCACAACTTCCAGCTGATCGTGGAGCACGCGCGTGTGCCGGTGATCCTGGACGCGGGTGCCGGGACGGCGTCGGACGCGGCGCTGGCGATGGAGCTGGGGTGTGCGGGCGTGATGCTCGCCTCGGCGGTGACGCGGGCACAGGAGCCGGTACTGATGGCCGACGCGATGCGGCATGCCGTGGAGGCGGGGCGGCTGGCGTACCGGGCCGGGCGTATCCCCCGGCGGCACTTCGCGGAGGCGTCGTCGCCGACGGAGGGGCTGGCCGTGCTGGATCCGGAGCGGCCCGCTTTCCAGTAGGACGGCCGGGCACACGTCACAGGTCCGCTTCAGTCCAGCCCCGAGAACGGCCGGGAGGACGGGGCTGCCGGTCGTGGCTCGTACACTCGCCTGCGTGGACACGACCCTTCAGGACCCCTTGGTCGGGCAGGTGCTCGACGGCCGGTATCGCATCGACGCGCGGATCGCGGTCGGCGGGATGGCCACGGTCTACCGGGCCGTGGACACCCGGCTCGACCGGGTCCTCGCGCTCAAGGTGATGCACCCCTCTCTCGCGGTCGACGGCTCGTTCGTCGAGCGGTTCATCCGCGAGGCGAAGTCGGTGGCCCGGCTGGCGCACCCGAACGTGGTGCAGGTCTTCGACCAGGGCACCGACGGCAGTTACGTCTACCTCGCCATGGAGTACGTCGCGGGCTGCACCCTGCGCGACGTGCTGCGCGAGCGCGGGGCGCTGCAGCCGCGTGCCGCCCTGGACATCCTGGAGCCGGTACTGGCCGCGCTGGGCGCCGCCCACCGCGCCGGTTTCGTGCACCGCGACATGAAGCCCGAGAACGTCCTGATAGGGGACGACGGCCGGGTCAAGGTCGCCGACTTCGGTCTCGTCCGGGCCGTGGACACGGTGACGAACACCACCGGCACCGTGCTCGGCACGGTCTCGTACCTCGCCCCCGAGCAGATAGAGAACGGCACCGCCGACCCCCGCGTCGACGTGTACGCGTGCGGGGTGATGCTGTACGAGATGCTGACCGGCGACAGGCCGCACGACGGGGACTCCCCCGCGGTGATCCTCTACAAGCACCTGCACGAGGACGTCCCCCCGCCGTCGGCCGCCGTGCCCGGCCTGGCGTACGAGCTGGACGAGATGGTCGCCTCGGCGACGGCCCGCACCCCGGAGATCCGCCCGTACGACGCGGTGGCGCTGCTCGCGCAGGTCCGTGACGGGCGTGGCCGGCTGAGCGCGGACCAGCTGGACGCCGTGCCGCCGCAGGCGCTCGCGTCGGACCACGACAACGCCGACGACCGGACGAGCGTGATCCCGCGGGCGCTCACGATGCCGCGGCCGCTGCCCGTGAACGAGGACGCCGAGCCGGAGCTGCACCGCACCAGCCGGCTGGCGACACCACCTCCGCCGCCGTCCCGGCGACGCCTGCCGCGGCGTGGCGTCATCTCGATCGTCACCGCCCTGCTGCTGGTCCTCGGTGTCGGCGCGGGCGTCTGGTACATCAACTCCGGCCAGTTCACCAAGGTCCCGGCGGTGCTGTCGAATACCGAGGTGCAGGCCCGGGAGCGGCTGGAGGCGGCCGGGCTCCAGGTCGGCAGGGTCAGCCATGCCTACAGCGACACCGTCAAGCGCGGCACGATCATCGGCACCCACCCCGCGCCGGGCACCCGTATCCGCGTCAACGACTCGGTGTCGTTCACCGTCTCCGACGGCCCGGAGATGGTGAACGTGCCCGACGTGACGGGGGACCGGCTGGCCAGGGCCAAGGAGCGGCTGAGTGCGGCCGGCCTGGAGCCCGGCATGGTCACGCAGGAGTTCAGCGAGGACATGGGCAAGGGCTACGTGATCAGCACGAACCCCGCCGCCGACACCGAGCGGCGGGCGGGCTCGGCGATCGCGCTCGTCGTCAGCAAGGGCGCCCAGGTCGACGTCCCCGAGGTCATCGGCGAGAGCCTGGAGGACGCCAGGGCAGAGCTGCGGGAGGCCGGTCTCAGGGTGAAGGTCTCGCCCGAGCAGGTCACCTCGGACGACTTCGACAAGGGCCAGGTCGCGGCACAGTCCCCGGAGGCCGACAGGCGGGTCGCCGAGGGTGACACCGTGACGCTGACGGTGTCCAAGGGCCCGGCGATGATCGAGGTCCCGGACGTGGTCGGCGACAGCGCGGACGACGCGAGGAAGGCACTGGAGGCCGCCGGGTTCCAGGTCGACGAGGACCGCGGCCTGCTCGGCCTGTTCGGCGACACCGTCAAGGGCCAGTCCATCGAGGGCGGGGAGACCGCGCCCAAGGGCTCGACGATCACGATCAAGATCAGGTGACGGTCCCGGGCAGGGGGCCCGTGGACGGGGCAGGGCCGGACGCATGACACCCTGAACGGGTGAACCATCAGCTGTCCGACCCTCCCCGCAACCCTGTGGGCGGCCACGTTCCCGTGGCCGGCGGGCTCCACTCCGTCGGCCTGTCGTACGCCCGTGACCTGCAGGCGGAGACGGTGCAGGTCTTCGTCGCCAACCCGCGCGGCTGGGCCACACCGGCCGGGAACCCGAAGCAGGACGAGGCGTTCCGCGCGGCGTGCGAGGCCGAGTCGATCCCGGCGTACGTGCACGCCCCCTATCTGATCAACTTCGGTTCGCACACCGAGGCGACGGTGGAGCGGTCGGTGGAGTCGCTGCGGCACTCGCTGCGGCGCGGCCGGGCGATCGGGGCGCGGGGCGTGGTGGTCCACACCGGCAGCGCGACCGGCGGCCGGGAGCGGTCGGTGGCGCTGAAGCAGGTCCGGGAGCATCTGCTGCCGCTGCTCGACGAGCTGACCCACGACGACGACCCGTTCCTGCTGCTGGAGTCGACCGCCGGCCAGGGCGCCTCCCTGTGCTCACGGACGTGGGACTTCGGCCCGTACTTCGAGGCGCTGGACGCCCACCCGATGCTCGGCGTGTGCCTGGACACCTGCCACATCTTCGCCGCCGGGCACGACCTGACCGGCCCGAGCGGCATGCACCGGACGCTGGACCTGCTCGTGGACACGGTCGGCGAGGGCCGGCTGAAGCTGATCCACGCCAACGACTCCAAGGACGTGGTGGGCGCGCACAAGGACCGGCACGAGAACATCGGCGTCGGCCACATCGGCGAGGACCCGTTCCGGGCCCTGATGACACACCCCGCGACCGAGGGCGTTCCGCTGATCATCGAGACGCCGGGCGGCAAGCAGGGACACGCGGCGGACGTGGAGCGGCTGAAGAAGCTGCGCGACGGCTGACGCCGTCAGAGGTCGGGGCCGTCCCCGGGCTTCTCCTGGTACGAGTAGCGCTGCTCGCGCCACGGGTCGCCGATGTTGTGGTAGCCGCGCTCCTCCCAGAAGCCGCGCCGGTCGGCGGTCATGTACTCCACACCGCGCACCCACTTGGGGCCCTTCCAGGCGTACAGGTGGGGCACGATCAGGCGGAGCGGGAAGCCGTGCTCGGCGGTGAGCAGTTCGCCGTCCTTGTGGGTGGCGAACAGGGTGCGCTCGGAGGCGAAGTCGGACAGCCTGAGGTTGGAGCTGAATCCGTACTCTGCCCACACCATCACATGGGTGACGTGGTCGGCGGGCGGGGCGAGGTCGAGGATCGTGCGGGCGGGGATGCCGCCCCACTCGGCGCCCAGCATGCTGAACTTCGTGACGCAGTGCAGATCGGCCACGACGGTGGTGTGGGGCAGGGCCGTGAACTCCTCGTGGGTCCAGCAGTGCTTGCCGCCACCGGCGGTGGCGCCGAAGACCCGGAACTCCCAGCGCTCGGGCCGGAACTTGGGGACAGGGCCGTAGTGCGTGACCGGCCAGCCGCGTTGCACCCGCTGTCCCGGGGGCAGTCCGGGCTGCGTCACTCCTGCTGAATCGTGCCCTTCTCCCGATTCGTGTTCCAGCGGCTGACCCATGACTCCATCCTGACAGACCCCGGGTGATGCCCCTGACCGGGGCGACTCCAAAAACGGGACAAATAGAACTAAGCATGCCCTTACTTACTAAGTGCAGACTTACTGGACGATCTTCTTCACCAGTGGAATCATGCGGCGCAACCTGCCAGTCCCCCGCGCGGAAGGAGCCTCTGCGATGCAGGGCGACCCCGAGGTCCTCGAATTTCTCAACGAGCAGTTGACCGGCGAGCTGACGGCGATCAACCAGTACTGGCTGCATTACCGGATCCAGGACAACAAGGGCTGGACCAAGCTCGCCAAGTACACGCGTGAAGAGTCCATCGACGAGATGAAGCACGCGGACAAGATCACCGAACGCATTCTCATGCTGGACGGCCTGCCCAACTACCAACGTCTCTTCCACGTGCGGGTCGGCCAGACGGTCACCGAGATGTTCCAGGCCGACCGACAGGTCGAGGTCGAGGCGATCGACCGCCTCAGGCGCGGTATCGAGGTGATGCGCAGCAAGGGCGACATCACGTCCGCGAACCTCTTCGAGTCGATCCTCGAGGACGAGGAGCACCACATCGACTACCTGGACACGCAACTGGAGCTCATCGACAAGCTCGGTGAGGCGCTGTACCTCGCGCAGCAGATCGAGCAGCCGAGCTAGGCGGACCTAGGCGGCGTCCTCCAGCTCCGAGAGCACCGGCTGACCCCGGTCGGCCAGTTCACGGCGGGGGCAGGCACCCCGGCCCAGGATCGCCTGGATACGGCGCACGCACGACCCGCAGTCCGTGCCCGCCTTGCAGGCGGAGGCTATCTGGCGGGGGGTGCAGGCGCCGCTGTCCGCGTGCTGCTTGACCTGCTGCTCGGTGATGCCGAAGCAACTGCAGACGTACACGCGGTCCACCTCCCGACGGGTCGTTCCAAGGCGCCGTCCCCGTTGATCGGTGAGGCTAACCTAACCTTACCCGCCGGGTGGGAGCCGCAAAAGCGGAGAGGGGCGCGGATCGTATGTGATCCGCGCCCCAGTCGATGCCCGCGACAGGCTGATCCGCTACTGGTCCCTGTACATCTCGGCCACGAGGAACGCCAGGTCGAGCGACTGGCTGCGGTTGAGACGCGGGTCGCAGGCCGTCTCGTAGCGCTGGTGGAGGTCGTCGACGAAGATCTCGTCGCCGCCGCCCACGCACTCGGTGACGTCGTCGCCGGTCAGCTCCACGTGGATGCCGCCCGGGTGGGTGCCCAGCTCCTTGTGGACCTCGAAGAAGCCCTTGACCTCGTCGAGCACGTCGTCGAAGCGGCGGGTCTTGTGCCCGGAGGCCGCCTCGAAGGTGTTGCCGTGCATCGGGTCGGTCACCCAGGCGACGGTGGCGCCCGAGGCGGTGACCTTCTCGACCAGCTCGGGAAGCTTGTCGCGGACCTTGTCGGCGCCCATGCGGACGATGAAGGTCAGCCGGCCCGGCTCCCGCTCCGGGTCGAGGCGCTCGATGTACTGCAGCGCGTCCTCGGCGGTGGTCGTCGGGCCGAGCTTGATGCCGATCGGGTTGCGGATCCGCGAGGCGAACTCGATGTGCGCGTGGTCCAGCTGCCGGGTCCGCTCGCCGATCCACACCATGTGCGCGGAGACGTCGTACAGCTGCCCGGTGCGCGAGTCGACCCGGGTCAGGGCGGACTCGTAGTCGAGCAGCAGCGCCTCGTGCGAGGCGTAGAACTCGACCGTCTTGAACTCCTCCGGGTCGGTCCCGCAGGCGTGCATGAAGTTCAGCGCGTTGTCGATCTCACGGGCCAGCTGCTCGTAGCGCTGCCCCGAGGGGGACGACTTCACGAAGTCCTGGTTCCAGGCGTGCACCTGGCGCAGGTCGGCGTAACCGCCGGTGGTGAAGGCGCGCACCAGATTCAGCGTGGAGGCGGAGGCGTGGTACATCCGCTTCAGCCGCTCGGGGTCCGGGACGCGGGCCTCTTCGGTGAAGTCGAAGCCGTTGACGGAGTCGCCGCGGTAGGTCGGCAGCGTCACGCCGTCACGGGTCTCGGTCGGCTTGGAGCGCGGCTTGGAGTACTGGCCGGCGATGCGGCCGACCTTCACCACCGGCACGGAGGCGGCGTACGTGAGCACGGCGCCCATCTGGAGCAGTGTCTTCAGCTTGTTGCGGATGTGGTCCGCGGACACCGCGTCGAAGGCCTCGGCGCAGTCGCCGCCCTGGAGGAGGAACGCCTCTCCCTTGGCAACGGCCGCCATCCGGGCACGCAGCTGGTCGCACTCGCCCGCGAAGACGAGCGGCGGATACGACTCGAGGTCCGCGATCACTGCGCGCAGAGCCTCGGTGTCGGGGTACTCGGGCTGCTGCGCCGCGGGCAGGTCTCGCCAGGTGTTGCCAGCGGTGGCGCTGGTCTTAGCGTTCACGGTCACGACCTCAACACTACGGGGTCGTGTCGGGCGTCCTGACCCATGCCCAGCAATTGAGACACCCGGTACGACCCTCGGACATGGGGTAAGGTGCCTCGCATGTTCGCGCACTCGATCCAGACCTGGTGGTGGACCGCTCATCCGGCGGCCCGCTGACTGCGCGTACTCAAGACTTCGCGAAGGCCGCCCGAGGGGCGGCCTTCGGTGTTTCCCGGGGTCGTTCCTCACCGACATCGACGGAAGAGGATCCATGGACCTGGGACAGCTCCTGCACGGCACCCGCCCCTTCGCACTGCTTCGCCGCCGCACCCCCGGCCACGACCACGGGCTGGTCGAGGTCCTGATCGGCCCGGTCGCCCGGTACGACCGCCTCGCCGACCTCCCCGGCGAGAGCCTCGCGCTCGTCCCCTTCCGGCAGATCCGCGAGCGCGGCTTCGACGTCCGGGACGACGGCACGCCCCTGGTGGCACTGACGCCCGAGGAGTCGTACACCGTCCCGCTGGCCGACGCCCTGGCCCAGCTGCCGGCGCACGACGTGCGGGTCGAGGGCGGCGGTTTCGATGTCGCCGACGAGGAGTACGCGGAGATCGTCGGGCGGGTGCTGCGGGAGGAGATCGGCCGGGGCGAGGGCGCGAACTTCGTGATCCGGCGGACGTACCAGGGCCAGATCCCCGGGTTCGGCCGGGGCGACGCGCTGGCACTGTTCCGGCGGCTGCTGGAGGGCGAACGGGGGGCGTACTGGACGTTCGTCGTGCACACCGAGGACCGCACGCTGGTCGGGGCGAGCCCCGAGGTGCATGTGCGGATGTCCGGCGGCACGGTCGTGATGAACCCGATCAGCGGCACGTACCGCTACCCCGCCGAAGGGCCGACGCCCGAGCACCTGCTGGACTTCCTCGCCGACGGCAAGGAGATCGAGGAGCTGTCGATGGTCGTCGACGAGGAGCTCAAGATGATGTGCACCGTCGGCGACATGGGCGGGGTCGTGATCGGGCCCCGGCTGAAGGAGATGGCGCACCTCGCGCACACCGAGTACGAGCTGCGCGGCAGGTCCTCGCTGGACGTGCGGGACGTGCTGAGGGAGACCATGTTCGCGGCGACCGTCACCGGATCGCCCGTGCAGAACGCCTGCCGGGTGATCGAGCGGCACGAGGCCGGCGGGCGCGGCTACTACGCCGGGGCGCTGGCCCTCGTCGGCCGGGACTCGGGCGGGGCCCAGACCCTCGACTCCCCCATCCTCATCCGCACCGCCGACATCGACGCCGGCGGAAGGCTGCGGGTGCCGGTCGGCGCGACCCTCGTGCGCGGATCGGACCCGGCGAGCGAGGTGGCCGAGACGCACGCCAAGGCGGCAGGGGTGCTGGCGGCACTGGGAGTGCGGCCGGCACGGCCGCGTGCGGAGAACACGCGCGTGCGCCTCGCCGACGACCCACGCGTGCGTGCCGCGCTGGACGGACGCCGGGCGTCGCTCGCGCCTTTCTGGCTGCGGATGCAGGAGCGCTCGGCGGAGCTGGCCGGACACGCCCTGGTCGTCGACGGTGAGGACACCTTCACGGCGATGCTCGCGCACGTGCTGCGGTCGAGCGGCCTGGAGGTGACCGTGCGACGGTACGACGAGCCGGGGCTGCGGGGAGCGGTGCTCGCACACGAGGGACCCGTCGTGCTCGGGCCGGGGCCGGGCGACCCGTCCGACCTCGCCGATCCCAAGATGCGCTTCCTGCGCGGCCTCACCGCCGAGGTGATCCGCAGCGAACGGCAGGGCGTGCTGGGCGTCTGCCTCGGGCACGAGCTGATCGCGGCCGAGCTGGGGCTGGAGATCGTGGCGAAGGAAGTCCCGTACCAGGGGGCGCAGACGGAGATCGAGCTGTTCGGGCGGCGGGAGACCGTCGGCTTCTACAACAGTTTCGTGGCGCGCTGCGACGACGGGGCCCACCAGGAGCTGGCCGCGCACGGCGTCGAGGTCAGCCGGGCCGGGAACGGTGAGGTGCACGCGCTGAGAGGTCCCGGGTTCGCGGGGGTTCAGTTCCACCCCGAGTCGGTGCTGACACTGAACGGGGCGCGGGTCGTGCGGGAGCTGGTGGGGCAGCTGCGGGGCACCGGCACGCCCTCGGTGTAGCTCGGTCCGGTCGGGGCCGACCGGCCCCGACCGGCCGTCCGTCAGCCGAAGAACACCCCGACCTCCTCGTACAGCTTCGGGTCCACCGTCTTCAGGCGGGCCGTGGCGTCCGCGAGGGGGACGCGGACGATGTCCGTGCCGCGCAGGGCGACCATCGTGCCGAAGTCGCCGTCGCGGACGCAGTCGACGGCGTGCAGTCCGAAGCGGGTGGCGAGCCAGCGGTCGAAGGCACTGGGGGTGCCACCGCGCTGCACGTGGCCCAGCACCGTCGTCCGGGCCTCCTTGCCCGTGCGCTTCTCGATCTCCTCGGCGAGCCACTCCCCCACCCCGGACAGCCGGACGTGCCCGAAGGAGTCCAGCGACCGGTCCTTGAGGACCATGTCGCCGTCCTTGGGCACGGCCCCCTCGGCGACGACCACGATCGGCGCGTACGACGCCCGGAAGCGGGACGTCACCCAGGCGCACACCTGCTCGACGTCGAAGCGCTGCTCGGGGATGAGGATGACGTTGGCACCGCCGGCCAGTCCGGAGTGCAGGGCGATCCAGCCGGTGTGCCGGCCCATCACCTCCACGACCAGGACGCGCATATGGGACTCGGCGGTGGTGTGCAGCCGGTCGATGGCCTCGGTGGCGATGCCGACGGCGGTGTCGAAGCCGAAGGTGTAGTCGGTGGCCGACAGGTCGTTGTCGATCGTCTTGGGGACGCCCACGCAGGGCACACCGTGTTCGGAGGACAGGCGGGCGGCCACGCCCAGGGTGTCCTCGCCGCCGATGGTGATGAGCGCCTCGACCTCCAGCCCGGCGAGGTTCTCCTTGATCCGGCGGATGCCGTCCCGCTCCTTCAGCGGGTTGGTCCGCGAGGAGCCGAGGACGGTGCCGCCGCGCGGCAGGATGCCGCGCACGGCGGGGATGTCGAGCCGGACGGTGTCGTTGTCCAGGGGACCTCGCCAGCCGTCCCGGAAGCCGGTGAAGTCATAGCCGTACTCCTGCACGCCCTTGCGGACGACGGCCCGGATGACGGCGTTGAGGCCGGGGCAGTCGCCGCCTCCGGTCAGTACTCCGACGCGCATGGAACAGTCCCTTCGCCACAGATACCTGACGAAGGGCCAGTGTGACGTGCGCCTCACTCGTCGTCGAGGCCGCGCTCGATCGCGTACCTGACCAGCTCCACGCGGTTGTGCAACTGGAGCTTGCCCAGGGTGTTCTGGACGTGGTTCTGCACCGTGCGGTGGGAGATGACCAGGCGCTCGGCGATCTGCTTGTAGCTCAGGCCCTTGGCGACCAGGCGCAATACCTCGGTCTCGCGGTCGGTGAGCCGGGGCGCCTTCGGCTCGCCGGTGTCCTGGGCGGGGGCGGGTTCGGAGGCCAGGCGGCGGTACTCGCCGAGGACCAGTCCGGCGAGGCCGGGGGTGAAGACGGGGTCGCCGACGGCCGTGCGGCGGACCGCGTCCTGGAGTTCCCCGGTGGAGGCCGACTTCAGCAGGTAGCCGGTCGCGCCGGACTTCACCGCCTCCAGGACGTCGGCGTGCTCACCGCTGGCGGACAGTACGAGCACCCGCAGCGCGGGGTTCGCTGCGACGACCTCCTTGCAGACCTGCACGCCGGGCTTGCCGGGCAGGTTCAGGTCGAGCACGAGGACCTCGGGCGCGGCGGCCTTGGCGCGGCGCACGGCCTGGTCGCCGTCGCCCGCGGTCGCGACCACTTCGAAGCCCGACTCGGCCAGGTCGCGGGCGACGGCGTCGCGCCACATGGGGTGGTCGTCGACCACCATGACCTTGATCGGGTCCCGCCGCTCCCCGGTGCTCTCCGTCATCGCTGCTCCGCCTTCCCCCGTGCGTCCGCCACGTCCTTCGGTACCTTCAACTCGACCTCCGTGCCCTGGCCCGGAACCGAGATCAGCTCCGCGCTGCCGCCGAGGTCGCGCAGCCGGCCGCGGATCGACAGGGCGACGCCGAGCCGCCCCTCGCCCTCGGCCTGGGCGAGCCGCCCCTCCGGGATCCCGGGGCCGTCGTCCCGGACGGTGACGATCACCTCGTCCGGTTCGTCCTCGACCAGGATCCACGCACGCGCCTGCTCCCCGGCGTGCCTGCGGACGTTGTCCAGGGCGGCCCCGACCGCGGCGGCCACCTCCCGGGCGGCGACCGGCGCCAGCGGCACGGGCGCGCCGGGCTCGGCGAGGCTGACCTTCGCCCCGGCGTACGGCGCGAGCAGGGCACGCAGGTCGAGGGGGCCGCTCTGCTCGGGCTCCGCCTCGACGGCCCGGACGACCGCGCCGTCTGCGGCGTCCTCGGAGACCCGGGAGACGGGCAGGAGTCCCCCGGAGACCAGGGTGCGCAGCGCGACCTCCTGCTCGCCGGCCATCCGGCCCAGCTCGGCCGCTTCGCCGCCGATCACAGCGCCGCGCCGCTGCACCATCGCCAGCACCTGGAGCACGCTGTCGTGGATGTCCCGGGCGAGGCGCTCCCGCTCACGCGTGGCGGCCTCGATCTCCAGGGCGCGGGCGAGGGTGCGCTCGGAGGCGCGGGCCACCTCGACGACGTAGCCGATGGCGATGGAGGCGATGCAGACCAGGATGACGTTGTGGACGGTGTCGCGGGCCGGGCTGCCGCGCTCGATCAGGTTGGCGACCGCCACGAGGCCCGAGGCGAGGGCTGCCCAGCGCCAGCCGCCCTTGACGGCGAAGGCCAGGACGGCACCGGCGGTCCATATCGACGGCAGGGTCGGGCCGCCCGCCTGGACCCGCTCGTGCGCGTCGGCGACGGGCGTCAGCAGGATTCCGACGAGGGCGATGGTGAGGTCGGCGGCGAGAAACCGCTTGGTGCAGCGGGCGGCGTTCGCGACCCGGGGCAGCGTGGCCAGGGTCCAGCCGCCCAGCACGGCGTAGTAGGCGACGGCGACCCAGGGGCGGGTGAACTCGTCGTAGGCGGTGGCGAACAGGCCGACCGCGTACAGCATCGTGAGCACCCGGTAGGCGGTGAGTGCCCGCCACAGCGGCTGCTCGACCGACATCCTCATGACACGCTCGCGCTCGGCCATCTGTCTCGCCCCCGACTGAAGTTCTGCCCGGTCCCCGGTCCGCCGCTACTCCGTGTGCTCCTGCTCGGCCTGTTCCCTCTGGGCCTGTTCCTTCTGGGCCTGGTCCTTCTCCGCCTTCGCGAGCGCGGCCTTGGCCGCCTTCTCGGCTTCCTTCTCCGCCTTCGCCGCGTCCGCGAGCTGCCGCTTCATGGCCGTGGCGTACATGTCGACGTACTCCTGGCCGGAGAGCTTCATGATCTCGTACATGACCTCGTCGGTCACCGCGCGCAGCACGAAACGGTCGTGCTCCATGCCCTGGTAGCGGCTGAAGTCCAGGGGCTCGCCGATCCGGATGCCGGGCCGCATCAGCTTCGGCATGACCTTCCCGGGCGGCTGGATCTTCTCCGTGTCGATCATGGCGACCGGGATGACGGGCGCGCCGGTGGCGAGGGCCACGCGTGCGAGGCCGCCGGGCTTGCCCCGGTAGAGGCGGCCGTCGGGCGAGCGCGTGCCCTCGGGGTAGATACCGAACAGCTCGCCGCGCTCCAGTACCTCGATGCCGCTCCTGATGGCGGCCTCACCCGCGCCGCGCGCACCGGAGCGGTCCACGGGCAGCTGGCCGACGCCCTTGAAGAACGCGGCCGTCAGCCGGCCCTTGACCCCGGGCGTGGTGAAGTACTCGGCCTTCGCGATGAACGTGACCTTGCGGTCCAGTACCGCGGGCAGGAAGAACGAGTCCGAGAAGGACAGATGGTTGCTCGCCAGGATCGCGGGGCCCTCGGCGGGAACGTTCTCCAGGCCTTCCACCCAGGGCCTGAAGGCGACCTTCAGCGGTCCCCCAACAGCGACCTTCATCGCGCCGTACAACAACCGAGTGCCTCCTGTAGGTGTCGATCAGACCTTAACCCGGAGCGCTGTCAAAGGCGCCGACGGCCCTGGTCGGTGTCAGTGCGGTCGCGTACGGTGAAGGTCCCGCGAACGACGTGCGACCCCTTCCATGACGTTCCGTGACATTCCGTGATCGTGTCAGTCCCTTCTCACGACCTGGAGGCCGAAGGTGCCGGTCCTTGCCGGAGCCGAGCCGTTTCGCCACGAGGGCGGGGAGGTCGCCGTCCTCCTCTGCCACGGCTTCACCGGTTCACCGCAGTCGCTGCGCCCCTGGGCGGAGCACCTCGCCGAGCACGGCCTGACCGTCTCCCTTCCGCTGCTGCCCGGGCACGGCACCCGCTGGGAGGACCTGCGCATCACCGGCTGGCAGGACTGGTACGCGGAGGTGGACCGCGAGCTGCGTCTGCTGTGCGAGCGCCGCGAGAAGGTGTTCGTGGCCGGACTGTCGATGGGCGGCGCCCTGGCCCTGCGGCTGGCCGCGAAGCACGGCGACGCCGTCAGCGGCGTGGTGGTCGTCAACCCGGCGAACAAGGTGCACGGCCTGGCCGCACACGCCCTGCCGGTGGTCCGCCACCTCGTCCCCGCGACGAAGGGCATCGCCAGCGACATCGCCAAGCCGGACAGCAGGGAGCTCGGCTACGACCGGGTGCCGCTGCACGCGGCGCACTCACTGCGGCAGTTCTTCCGGATCGTCGACGGCGAGCTGCCGCAGGTCACCCAGCCGGTGCTGCTGCTGCACAGCCCGCAGGACCATGTGGTGCCGCCCGCCGACTCGGCCCGGATCCTCAGCCGCATCTCGTCGACGGACGTGAAAGAGGTCCTGCTGGAACAGAGCTACCACGTCGCCACGTTGGACCATGACGCGGACCGGATCCACGAGGAGAGCCTCGCGTTCATCGGCCGGCTCGCGTCCGGGCTCGGCAAGGAGCCCGGTCTCGGCAAGGAAGGGGCGACCGCAGGTGGCTGAGCACGACTCCGACCGCGAGGGCGGGGAGCCGGACGAGAAGGGCGTCCCCTTCGACGAGGCGGCCGCCTGGGCGGCCATCGTCGCCGGGTACGGCGAGGAGCCGCCGGACCCGCCGGGCGCGAAGCCGTTCAAGTCGGTCGAGGACCTGGCGCTGCTGGAGACCGGGACCAACGACGACCGGATGGAGGCGGCCGGGACGGTCATGGACGCCGCGAAGCCCGCCGAGCCGGAGGCGCCGGAGGCCGAGCGGCCCGGCGACAAGCCCGCCAAGCCGCTGGGCGGCTCGGTCTCCTTCGCTCCCGGCGTCGGCCCGCGTGACTACTCCGCGCCCGAGCCCGCCGAGGACGACTTCGACGAGGACGACGAGGGCCACTTCGTGCCGCCGGAGCCGCCCCCGCTGCCGACCGCCGACCCCACCGCGAAGTTCGCGTGGCTCGGCGTGCTCGGCGGGCCGGTCCTGCTGCTGCTCGCCGTGCTGCTCGGCTGGGAGATGACCTGGTGGCTGGCGACGCTGGGGATCGGCGGGTTCATCGGGGGGTTCGCGACGCTGGTGATGCGGATGCGTACGGATGACGAGGAGGACGACGATCCCGGACGGGGTGCCGTCGTCTAACGGGTCCTCGCCCTATGAGCGTCCGATCAGGTCGCGTGGTCCGGTGCCGTGCATCGCAAGGCGCCTAAGTGCCCTGGTAGCGGAGCTGCCTGGGCGCTTCGGCAACACGGCGAGGCGCGGTGCCAGACCACGCGACCCGGGCGGGCACAGTGCAAGGGCCCCTAAGAGGCCGGGACTCTGAGGGCGGCCAGGACCGGGAGGTGGTCGGTGGCCGCCCTCAGGTCCGTGTCGGTCACCCCGGGCAGTCCGGACGGCACACCGCAGCCGAGCACTTCGACGCCCCGGGTCGCGAAGATCGCGTCGATGCGCCGGCCGGGGTCGGCGGGGGTCCAGGTGTGCTCACCACCCCAGGGGGCGGCGACCCGGCAGTCGGTCAGGCCGTCGGCCAGCCGGCGGAAGGCGCGGCCGTCGGGGCGCTCGTTCAGGTCGCCGCCGGCGATCGCGTGCTCCACGCCCATCCCGGCGAGCCGGTCCAGGAGCATGCCGGCCTGCTCGTGGCGCTCGTCCCGCTGGAGCGACAGGTGGCAGCTGAGGACGCCGAGGCGGGCGCCGGCGAACCGGACGACCGCGGTGGCGAAGCCTCGGCGGTGCAGGCCGGGGGTGAGCGGCAGCAGGACGTCCTCCGTGCGTTCGACACCCGCCCGGAGCGAGCAGAGGATCGCCGGTCCCGCGGCTGTGGCCCCGCCGGTCGCGATCACCAGGTCGCTCGCGCGGGCCAGGCGGGCGAGTTTCTTGCGCCAGCGGAAGAAGCGGGGCGCTTCCTGGACGAGGACCAGGTCGGGGGCGCAGGCGCGGATGACTCGGGCCAGGGCGTCGGTGTCGTCGCGCATCGAGCGGATGTTGTAGCTGAGGACCCTGATGACCGCGGAACCATCGGGTTCCGTACGCGAGTTGGGGAGCAGCGACATGTGATCAATTTACGCCCGCCGGCTCGGGCGCGAGGACGGTTACGCGAGTGCCGTTGTCCCTGGCTCGCGCGGTCCCCGCGCCCCTGTGAGCGCGATGCGAGCCGTTACATGATCGGGTCGGGTTCCCGGGCCAGGTCGGCAGCGCCCACCAGGCCGGCCTTGTTGCCCAGTTCCGCCGCACGGACCTCGGCGACCGGGCGCCAGTTGCCGCCGACCAGCCAGCGCTTGTAGGACTTGCGGATCGGGCCGAGGACCAGTTCGCCCTCGTCGGAGAGGCCGCCGCCGACGATGAACGCCGAGGGGTCGAAGAGGGAGGCGAGGTCGGCGAGGCCCGCGCCGGCCCAGCGGGCCAGTTCGCGGTAGGAGTCGACGGCCACGCGGTCGCCCTGGCGGGCGGCCATCGAGATGTGCTTGCCCTCGATGCCGTCGGGCGTGCCGTTGCCGAGGCCGAGGAGGATCTCGGCGTTCTCGGGGGTGGCGTTGGCGCGCTGCTTGGCGTACCTCACCAGCGCCCGCCCCGACGCGTACTGCTCCCAGCAGCCCTGCGAGCCGCAGCCGCACAGCAGGCCGTCGGGCACCATGCGGATGTGGCCGAACTCGGCGGCCACGCCGAAGTGCCCGCGGCGCAGCTTGTTGCCGATGATGATGCCACCGCCGAGGCCGGTGCCCAGCGTGATGCAGATGACGTTGCGGTGGCCCTTGCCCGCGCCGAACTTGTACTCGCCCCACGCCGCGGCGTTCGCGTCGTTCTCGACGACCACCGCGAGGCCCACGCGGGCCTCGACCTTCTCCTTGAGCGGCTCGTTGCGCCAGTGGATGTTGGGCGCGAAGTAGACCTCGGAGCGCTGCCGGTTGACGTAGCCGGCGGCCCCGATGCCCACGCCGACGATGTCGTGCCCGACGCGTGCGCCTTCCACCGCCGAGGCGATGGCGTCCACGATGCCCTCGGGCGTGCCCGGGGTCGGCACCTTGTGGGTCGAGAGGATGTTGCCTTCCTCGTCGACCACGCCGGCCGCGATCTTCGTGCCGCCGATGTCGACGCCGATGGTGAGTCCCATGAATCCCTCAGTTTCGGTCGAGCCCCGCTACGGCCAACGGTACCCGAGGCCCTGCCGTCGGTTCGCCGTCGTCCGCACGCTGGGCGACGTCCGGCGCGGGCATGCCGGACCTCGCTCGCCCGAGGGCGGGGGCTCAGTCGAGGTCGATGCGCTCGCCGGGGCCGGGGTCGTCGCCGCCGTCACGCCGTTCGCCCTGGTCACGGGGATCGTCGTGGGTGTCGCGGCCGGTCCAGCGCTGCTCCTGGGCCTGGACGGCGGAGCGGTAGGCGGCGAGCAGTTCGTTCCCGGCCGCGGCCAGGTGGTCGAAGACGTCCGGGTTGCGTTCGATGACGGGTTCCACGGCGGCCTTGGCCTGCTGGACGGCCTGCCGTACGGCCTGCTGGGCGGCGGGGCCCGCGACCGCGCCGAACAGCGGTGACTGGATGCCGGACAGCTTGTCCGCGACGGCGTCGACGAGTTTCTTCAGTTCCTCGGCCGCCGAGCCCGGGGCGGTGCCGTACTGCGCGCGGCGGCGGGCCTTCTCCGCCTCGAGGTCTTCGGCGCAGGCGGTCGACCAGGCGTCGGCGTCGGACGCCCGCGCCTCGTCCACGGCCTCTTCGCGGGCGGCGCCGGACGGGGGGAGCTCTTCGCTCATGACGGACTCCTGACTACGGTTCGTCCCTCCGACGTTACCCGAACGGAGGTATCCGGTTCACGGGCCGGAACCGGCCGGGTCCGCCGTCTCCGCCTCACTGGCCGGTCACGTCTGCGGCCAGAGCTTCGGGTCGGGCGCGAAGCGGATGCGCAGTTCGCCCTCGCGCAGGGCGGCCCCTTCGACGGTGCAGCGGCGCAGGACGGAGGGCAGGGCGAGGACACGGCGGAAGGGTCCCGCCGTGACGACCAGTTCGTCGCCCCGGCGGACCAGGTCGAGTTCCTCGCGTATGGCGCCGGGCAGCGGGATGTGCCAGACGAGCACGCCGTCCTCGGCGAGCCGGTCGGTCACGGGCCACTCGGCGGCGGGAGCCTCCTCATCGGGGCCGGGCACGGCGAGTGCGGTGAGGTCGTCGGTGCCGCGGGGGTCGCGGCCGAGGTGGGCGACCGTGCGGACGTCGTACGACTCCCGCCACTCCTCCAGTGTCTTGCGCTGCTGGGCGACCGGCCCGGCCAGCCAGGTGTCCGGGGACGCCTCGGGCAGGACGCGGTTGGCGACCACGACATCGGTGCGCAGGCCCCGCAGGGCGAGGCCGAGACCGGTGGTGCGCAGAGCGTCGGCGCCGGCCGGGCCGGGCTCCGCGACCAGCCGCACGACGGTGTCCCGGTCGGCGACGACCGCCTCGGCGGCGGCAAGCTGCACGTCCCAGCGGGCAGCCGTCTCGTACAGCCACTCGGCGGGCATGGGGACGCCGGCGAGCCGGCCCAGGACGGGGCGCAGGGCGCGGGCGGCCTGCCGTTCGGGCGGGAGGAGGCGGCGCAGGTAGCGGCGGAGTTCCTCGGGCAGGGCGAGGAGGGCGAGGGCCTGCGGGGCCGGGGGCAGGTCGACGACGAGCAGGCCGTACTTCTCCGACACCGCGGCGTCGCGCAGGGCGCGCAGCAGAACGAGTTCCCCCGCGCCGGGGAGGGGCGTGAGTTCCTCGGGGTCGAGGCGGGAGGCGCCGACGAAGTCGAGGGCGGAGGAGGCGCGGTCCTGCAGGGCGATGAGGTCCCGGCGGAAGTCCTGGGCGGGGTCGGGGCGCCAGGCGGTGAGGCCGGGGGCGGCTTCGACCGGGACCGGCCCGGTCCGCACACCGAGGGCGGCACCGAGGCTGTCCGTGCGGTCGGTGCCGAGGACGAGGGTGCGGGTGCCCTCGGCTGCCGCCGCCAGGGCGGTCGCGGCGGCGAGGGTGGTACGACCGCTGCCGCCGGGGCCGGTGATCAGGATGGTGCGCATGGGAAGGAACGGTAACCGAGACGCCCTCGGGGGGCGCGGGGAGTGTGAACGCGCGGCTCCGCGGCGTGGTTGCGCCCGGTCACCCCGCACCCGCACCGAAGCCGCCGCTAGAACCCCATGCCGACAGGGCGCGGCCTAGGCCGACTCGACCCTCTTCTTCAGGCCCGCCAGCGCCCGGTCGATGATGACCTTCTCGGCCTTCCGCTTGATCATCCCCAGCATCGGGATCTTGACGTCGACGGTCAGCACGTACGTCACCTCCGTACCGCCCGCACCGGACGGCTTGAGGAGGTACGAGCCGTCCAGGGAACGGAGCATCTGGGACTTCACCAGCGTCCAGGACACCTCGTGCGAGCCGGTCCAGGTGTACGCGAGTACCTGGTCGTCCTTGATCGCGCCCGCGTCCATGACGAGGCGGACCTGCTCGGCGCGGCCCTGGGCGTCGGTCTTGAGGACCTCGGCCTCCTTCACCTCGCCGGTCCAGTCCGGGTAGCGGGCGAAGTCGGAGATGACCGCCATGACATCGGACGGGGCCGCCTCGATGGTGATGCTCGAGCTGGTGTGTTCCGCCATCGCCGTGGCTCCTCCAGATACGGGCCGGTTATGAGGTCGTCGTGCGCAAGCCTGTGCAGCGTGAAGGCTACCGCGCACGGGACCGGCCGATCTCACCCGACCTGGGACGTCCTCACCACTCCAGCGCCCACGGCGTCCCGGTCCCGGCGAAGTGCCCCACGTTCACACACTCGGTTGCCCCGATCCGCATCCGCCGCACCAGCGGCTGGTGGACGTGCCCGAAGAGCGAGAAGCGGGGGCGGGTGCGGCGGATCGCGTCCAGCAGGGCCCGGCTGCCGCGCTCGAAGCGGCGCGCGACCGTGTCGTAGACCAGTTCGGGAACCTCGGGCGGGATGTGCGTGCACAGCACGTCGACCTCGCCCACGGCCTCGATCTTCGCCGCGTACTCCTCGTCGCTGATCTCGTACGGCGTCCGCATCGGCGTGCGCAGACCGCCGCCGACGAAGCCGAAGACCCGGCCGCCTATCTCGACGCGCTGGCCGTCGAGGACGGTCGTGCCGGGGCCGGCGTACTCCTGCCACAGGGGTGGCACGTCGACGTTGCCGTAGGTCGCGTACGTAGGGGTGGGGAACGCGGCGAACATCTCGGCGTACTGCTTGCGCACCGCCTGCTCGATCACCGAGGCGCGGTCCCCGCCGACGCCGGCCCACAGCCGGGCGCCGAACTCCCGGGCCTCCTCGTAGCGGCGGGCGGTGCGCAGGGCGACGATGCGGTCGGCGTTCTCGACGCCGAACAGGTCGGGGAAGATGCCGCGCGAGTGGTCGGCGTAGTCGAGGAACAGGACGAGGTCGCCCAGGCAGATCAGCGCGTCGGCGCCCTCGCCGGCGCGGGCCAGGTCACGGGCGTTGCCGTGTACGTCGCTGATGACGTGCACGCGCGTCCTGCGGTTTCCGGCTGGTGTGGGTGGCATGACGATCAAGAGTAGGTCGAGCGCCGCAGCTGTGAACAGTGGCGGCCCTACCTGCGGTTACTGGCCAGTCATTTAGTGCTTGGACTACTGTGCGCGAAGGAATACCCAACTGTGTGACGCAGCGAACATCTCGACGGGCCCCCCTGTCGGGGAAGCCATACCGGCGGGTAACGTCCGGGCAGTCCAGTCGTGCTCTGCATTTCAACAAGTGAATGCCTGAGTACCTGCCCGAGCCTTGGACCCGCACCGTCGCAGCACACACCGTCGTGGCGCCGGCGCCCTATGAGGAGCAGCAGTCTTGCGCGAGTTCAGCCTTCCGGCTTTGTACGAGGTCCCTGCGGACGGAAATCTGACCGACATCGTCCGCAGAAACGCCGCGCAGCACCCGGACGTCGCCGTCATCGCCCGCAAGATCGGCGGCAGCTGGCAGGACGTCACGGCCGCCACCTTCCGCGCCGAGGTGCACACGGCGGCGAAGGGGCTGATCGCCGCCGGGGTCCAGCCGGGCGACCGGGTGGGCCTGATGTCCCGTACCCGCTACGAGTGGACGCTGCTGGATTTCGCGATCTGGAGCGCGGGCGCGGTGACCGTGCCGGTGTACGAGACCAGTTCGCCGGAGCAGGTGGAGTGGATCCTCGGCGACTCGGGCGCGACCGCGTGCGTCGTGGAGACGGGCGCCCACACGGCCGCCGTCGAGTCGGTGCGCGACCGGCTGCCGGCCCTGAAGCATGTCTGGCAGATCGAGGACGGCGGCCTCGACGAGCTGGGCCGGCTCGGCCAGGACGTCACGGACGAGACGGTCGAGGAGCGCAGCTCGATCGCCCGGGCCGACGACCCGGCGACCATCGTCTACACCTCGGGCACCACCGGCCGCCCCAAGGGCTGTGTGCTCACCCACCGCAGCTTCTTCGCCGAGTGCGGCAACATCGTGGAGCGGCTGCGTCCGCTGTTCCGCACGGGCGAGTGCTCGGTGCTGCTCTTCCTGCCGCTCGCGCACGTCTTCGGCCGGCTGGTGCAGATCGCGCCGATGATGGCGCCGATCAAGCTCGGCTGCCTCCCGGACATCAAGAACCTCACCGACGAGCTGGCCGCGTTCCGCCCGACCCTGATCCTCGGCGTGCCGCGCGTCTTCGAGAAGGTCTACAACTCGGCGCGCGCCAAAGCGCAGGCCGACGGCAAGGGCAAGATCTTCGACAAGGCGGCGGACACGGCCATCGCCTACAGCAAGGCCCTGGACACCCCGTCGGGCCCGTCGTTCGGTCTGAAGATCAAGCACAAGACCTTCGACAAGCTCGTCTACAGCAAGCTCCGCGCGGTCCTCGGTGGCCGGGGCGAGTACGCCATCTCCGGCGGCGCCCCGCTGGGCGAGCGGCTCGGGCACTTCTTCCGCGGCATCGGCTTTACGGTCCTGGAGGGCTACGGCCTGACCGAGTCGTGCGCGGCCACCGCGTTCAACCCCTGGGACCGGCAGAAGATCGGCACGGTCGGGCAGCCGCTGCCCGGCTCGGTGGTGCGGATCGCCGACGACGGCGAGGTGCTGCTGCACGGCGAGCACCTGTTCAAGGAGTACTGGAACAACCCCGGCGCGACCGGGGAGGCGCTGGCCGACGGCTGGTTCCACACCGGTGACATCGGCACCCTCGACGAGGACGGTTACCTCAGGATCACCGGCCGCAAGAAGGAGATCATCGTCACCGCGGGCGGCAAGAACGTCGCCCCGGCCGTGATCGAGGACCGCATCCGGGCGCACGCGCTGGTCGCGGAGTGCATGGTGGTGGGTGACGGGCGGCCGTTCGTGGGCGCGCTGGTCACCATCGACGAGGAGTTCCTGGGCCGCTGGTGCGGTGACCACGGCAAGCCGGAGGGTTCCACCGCGGCATCGCTGTGCGAGGACCCGGACCTGCTGGCCGCGATCCAGGCGGCGGTCGACGACGGCAACGCCGCGGTGTCGAAGGCGGAATCGGTGCGGAAGTTCCGCATTCTGTCCTCCCAGTTCACGGAGGAGTCGGGCCATCTGACGCCCTCACTGAAGCTGAAGCGGAACGTGGTGGCGAAGGACTACGCGCACGAGATCGAGGCGATCTACGCGAAGTAGGACGGCCTTTGGGTGAGCGTCAAATGGCGCGGTGTCCTCGGCGAGGACCCGCGCCATCGTGCGTTCGGCGAGCGCGGTGGTGGTGACGAAACCGAGCGCGGTGGTGGTGACGAAACACCGTCCCGGTCGGCCACGTCCGGCCACAGGAAGCCGGCCAGGGGCCTCCGCCGCGCCCACGCGGCGGAGCCGCACCTTGACACAGCCCCGCGCCCCTGAGTCCGGTTTCCCTACAGCGGGCTTCTCAATTGCTACAGCAGGCTTCTCAGTTGCTCCGCGAGCAGGTCCCAGCGCCACTTCTCCTCGACCCATGCGCGGCCCCGCTCGCCCATCCTGCGGCGGAGCTCGGCGTCGCCGAGGAGGGTGGTGATGCGGTCGGCGGCCTCCTCGGGGGAGCCGCCCCTGACCACCCAGCCCGTCTCGCCGTCGAGGACCGCGTCCGGCGCACCGCCCGAGTCGCCGGCCACGACCGGCAGACCCGTCGCGGAGGCCTCCAGATAGACGATGCCGAGACCCTCGACGTCCAGGCCGCCGCGGCGGGTGCGGCAGGGCATGGCGAAGACGTCTCCGGCGCCGTAGTGGGCGGGCAGTTCGGACCAGGGGACGGCACCCGTGAAGCGCACGGCGGAGGCGACGCCGGTCTCGTGGGCGAGCCGCCGCAGGTCCTTCTCGTACGGGCCGCCCCCGACGATCAGCAGCACGGCGTCCGGCTCGGCCGCCAGGATGCGGGGCATCGCCCGGATCAGGGTGTCCTGCCCCTTGCGCCGTACGAGCCGGGAGACGCAGACCACCACCGGCCGGTCCGTCAGGCCGAGACGGGCCCGCACCTCGTCACCGCCCGAGCCGGGGTGGAAGGTCTTCTCGTCGACCCCGGGCGGCAGCTGCGTCATGCGGGCGGCCGCCTCGGGAGTCAGGGCGGTGGCGATCCGCGAGCGCGTGTACTCGCCGAGGTAGGTGATCGTGTCGGTGGTGTCGCCGATCCGGCGCAGCAGCTGCCGGGCGGCGGGCAGTTGGGCCCAGCCGGCCTCGTGCCCGTGCGTGGTGGCGACCAGCCGCTCGGCGCCCGCGCCGCGCAGGGCCGGCGCCATCAGGCCGAGCGGGGCCGCCGCCCCGAACCACACCGAGGTGCAACCGTGCTCGCGGAGCAGCCCCACCGCCCGCCGGGTGGCACCCGGCGTCGGCAGCAGCATGGTCGTTCGGTCGCGTACGACGGTGAAGGGCTGCTCGGCGTCGAAGGCGCGGGTCGCCTCCACACCCTCCCGGCTCCGCTTCCAGGTCGAGGCGTAGACGACCAGCCGTTGCGGGTCCAGCCGCAGCGCCATGTTGTGCAGGAACGCCTGGATGCCGCCGGGCCGGGGCGGGAAGTCGTTCGTCACGATCAGGGTCTTGCGCACCCCGCCGACCCTACCGAACCGCCCTTCACGGCCCCGCGCGGCGGCAGGTATGGCACGCTCACAGGCGACGGGCCCATCATGGCCCCCTCGACACGGCACGCGAACGGGCAGGGATCACGTGAAGACGACGGGCACGAGGCGGTCCCTGGCATGGCTGCCGGTGATCTGGTGCCTCACGAGGTGGCTGCTGCTGTTGTTCGTGCTGAAGGTGTACGTCTTCCCGGGCCCGGACGTCACGAGCGACGTGCACGTGATCTACCAGGGCTGGTACGACGTCCTGCGCACCGGAACGTTCCCTCTCGACGACGTCACCTGGCAGTACCCGCCCGCCGCCGCGCTGGCGATCCTCTCCCCCGGCCTGCTGCCCTTCCTGGACTACGCGACCGCCTTCTTCGTCCTGGTGTGCGTCACCGACCTGGCCGTCCTGGCCCTGCTGGCGTACGCGGGGCGCCGACCTGGCCGGTCGCTGCGCGGTGCCTGGGTGTGGGTGATCGGCGTGCCGCTGCTCGGGCCGACGGTGTACGCGCGCTACGACGTGATGGTCACGGCGGTGGCGGTGGCGGCGCTGCTCGCCGGTGCCCGGCACCCGAAGGCGCTGGGGGCGCTGGCCGCCTTCGGCGCGCTGCTGAAGGTCTGGCCGGTGATGCTCCTCCTCGCCGCCCGCCGCCGTAGCGCCTGGGTGTCGGCCCTGGTGACCGGCGTCGCGGTGGCGGGTCTGTCCGCCCTGGCCATGCCGGGCGCGTTCGCCTTCCTCACCTTCCAGCGCGACCGGGGCACCGAGGTGGAGTCGCTGGGCGCGCTGGTCTTCCATGTCGCCCGGCACTTCGGCTGGCAGGGCGAGGTGAGGCTGAACTACGGATCGATCGAGTTCCTCGGGCCGTATGTGAGCGAGGTGAGCACGGGCGCGCTGTTCTTCACCGGGGCGGCCTTCGGCTGGCTGATGCTGTGGCGGCTGCTGGCCCGGCGCTTCGAGGAGCACACGCTCGCCGACGCGGCCTTCGTGGCGGTGCTGATGTTCACCACGACCAGCCGGGTGATCAGCCCGCAGTACATGGTGTGGCTGGTCGGGCTGGCGGCGGTGTGCCTGTACTTCCCCGGGAGCCGGATGCGGCTGCCGGTCGCCCTGGTGTTGGTGGCGTGCCTCGTGACGGTGCTGGAGTTCCCGCTCTACTTCGCCGACGTGGTGGCCAGTGACGGTCTCGGCCTGACCCTGCTGTTCCTGCGCAACGGCCTGCTGGTGGCGGCCACCCTGATCGCGGCTCGTGCCCTGTGGCGCGCGACCGTACCGCGCACGGTCCCCGCCCCGGTACCCTCTCAGCCGGCCCGTACCGACGAGACCGCCGTCTCCTCCTGATCCGGGGCCCGCCCGAACAGCAGCCCCACCGGCGCGCACTGCACCGCCGCCCCGAGCCCCAGCGCGAGACACACCCCGGGCAGCCCGAGCCCCGTCAGGGCGTACGCGAACGCCAGCTGGACCGCCGTCCCGAGCACGGTCACGCGCAGCAGGACGGAGGCACCGCCGCTCCCCTCGAAGACCCCGCCGAGGGCGATGAGGCAGGCCATCAGCAGCAGGTAGGGCCCGACGCAGCGCAGGAACAGCACGCCCTCGCGGGCGACTGCGGGCCCGGCACCGAAGGCGGCCATGATCCAGGGGGCGGTGACGGCGAGCAGGACGGCCGCGGTGAGCCCGAGTGTGCCGGAGACGAGCACGGCCTGCCGCCCGATCGCCCGCCGCTCGTCGAGCCCCGCCCCCCGCGTGTGGGCGGTGTGGATGGAGGCGGCCTGGCGGACGGCGTAGAAGGCCATGGTCGCCACGTACAGGACCTTGTAGGCGATCGCGTAGGCGGCCACCGCCGTCACCCCGAGCCGCGCGACGATCGCGACCAGGACCAGGGCGCCCGTCTGCCGCACGGTGAAGTCGGCGGACATGGGCAGACCGGTCGTCAGCGTCCGACGCAGGGAGACGGCCCGGGGCTCACCCGGCTCGGCGGCGCGGGCCGTCCGCAGGAGGGCGTTGCGCCGGACCGCGAGGAGTCCGGCCCCGAGGGCCACGCACCGGGACAGCACCGTCGCGGCCGCGGCGCCCCGGACGCCGTGGAGGTGGATGAGGAGCGGATCGAGGGCCAGGATCAGGCCGTTGGACAGCAGGGCGAGCCGCATCGGGGTTCTCGTGTCGCCGGCGCCCTTGAGGAGGCCGTCGACGAGTTGCTGCGCGAAGAAGACGGCCATGCCGGGCATGGAGAGCGTGAAGTAGGCGACGGCGAGCGGGAGGGCCGCGCTGTCCGCCCCGCCCAGCACCAGCCGGGCCAGCGGTTCGCGCCCCAGCAGGCCGCCCGCCACGACCAGGGGCGTCACCAGCGCCCACAGCGCCCATCCGCCCCGCACGGCGGCCCGTACGGCGGCGGGGTCCCGGCTGCCCCGGGCGTGGGCGACCAGCACGGTCGTGCCGGAGCCGAAGACCAGGGCGATGCCGAGCAGCACGTTCTCCGTGGTGGTCGCCACGGCGACGGCGGCCACGGCCGGACCGCCCAGCCGGGCGACCCAGACGGTGTTGATGATCCCGGCGGCGACGGAGGCGAGGAGCGAGAAGTAGACGGGCCGGGCGAGCAGGACGAGCTGCCGGCGGTGGGCGTTCACGGTGACTGTCCCCCTGAGTCCGAACGAACCTCGATACGAGGTAACTCGAATCGAGGTAACTCGTCAAGAGGTAGCATGCGGTTTCGCCCACTCGGGAGGAGAGCCATGCTGGAGCTGTCGATCCTGGGCTTCCTGGCCGAGGAGCCGTTGCACGGCTATGAGTTGAAGGAACGCATCAAGGCGCTGACCGGGCATGTCCGGCCCGTGAGCGACGGTGCGCTCTACCCGGCGATCACACGGCTGGTCACGGCGGGCCTGCTCGACCAGCGCACGGAACCGGGGGCGAGCGCGGCCCCGCGGCGGATCCTCGCCCTCACCGACCAGGGCCGCGAGGAGCTGCTGGAGCGGCTGCGGCACCCGAAGCAGACCGAGATCACCGACCACGTCCGCTTCAACACGGTCCTGGCCTTCCTGCGCCACCTGCCCGACCGGCACGAGCAGGCCGCGGTGCTGCGCCGCCGCCTGGACTTCCTCCAGGCCCCGACGAGCTTCTTCTACGAGTCCGGCAAGCCGGTCCGCGCCGAGGAAGCGGACGACCTTTTCCGCCAGGGCGTGCTCCGGGTCGCCCGGGCAACGGGCGAGGCGGAACGGGCCTGGCTGCGGGAGGCCGTCGAACTGCTCGAAGGGTCGGGGTGAGGCGGCCGGACGCGGGGGCGCGGCGGCAGCGTCCGGCCGGGCCGAACGCCCGGCTCCGGCCACGCATGCGGGGCCGAGTGCGGTCCCTGGGCGGTTCTGCCCGTATCAGGCCGCACAACCGCCCGGCATATCAGGCCGCACAACCGCCCGGCCCCACCGCGGCCCGGTCAGCCCAGCTCGGCCCGCAGACGGTCCCGCCACTCGTCCGTGAACGCCTCCGGCGTCGTCCCCAGCACGTCCCGCATCGCCTGCTCCACCGCCCCGGCGCGCTTCCCGTGCTCGCCGACGGCCCGGTAGAACTCCCGCAGCGCCGGCTCGCCCCAGCGGTCGGCGATCAGCAGGCATGCCGTCCAGCCGCTCTCGTAGGCCCGCGCCAGGCGGCTCGCGTCGCCGGTGAAGCCGAAGTCCTCGTCGGCCGGGAGCTCGGCGGGTAGCCGGCCCCGGCTCACCGCACGGGACAGCTCGGGGGCGGCCTCGGCGGGGGTGCGGCCGGCGCCGCGGTAGCCGACCCAGTCGGCGTACCCCTCGGACAGCCACAAGGGCGTGGCGGCGCTCGTGTGGGCACGGGTGGCGACGTGGGTGATCTCGTGGGTGACGACGACCTGCTCGCCGGGGCCGCCGAGGTGGGCGAACGCGTCCGGGTTGACGATGATCCGGTCCGCCGGCGACCGGCCCGGCGCGCCCGTCTCGCCGGTGGTGACCGCCGCGATCCCCCGGTAGGAGGAGGCGGGCGATCCGAGCAGCCCCGCCATCCCCTCCAGTGAGTCCGGCACGAGCAGGACGACCCGCCGGCTCCAGTCCGTGCCCCACGCGTCCGACACGGCCGGCACCGCACGGTCGGCCAGGCCGGCGAAGTCGCGCAGCGAGCGGTCGGACTGCCCGACACCGAGGACGAGGCTGTGTTCGCCCCGGACAAACCGCACCGTCCCCTGGTCCCACAGCTGCTGCGCGGACCTCTTCGCGGGCCGCTCGGCGTCGACCGACCACCGCCCGTCCGCGTCCCGGCTCAGCCGCAGTGTGCGCCCGACGGCCACCGGCACCCGGTCGTACCCGGCGACGCGGTAGCGCAGCTCGGCGTCGGCCGTGGCCGTGTCGCCGGTGCGGTGCAGCTCGGTCACGCGGTACGACCAGGCGGCCAGGGGCATCGCGCGCAGTCGGGCGAAATCCGTACCCGTACCGGTGCGCGCGTAGGCCCGTTCGTCGCGGTCGAGGACCGCGGCCGCCCGGCGGTCCAGCAGCCGCTGGACGTCGACCGTGACACTGTCGGCCGCGGACCGCCCGCCGCACCCGACCAGGGCGGCGAGCAGCAGTACGAGCGCCACCACCGCGGACCCCGACCTTCGACCAGCCACGCCCCCGATCGTACGGGCGACGGGCCGCCCCGGTCAGACCCTGGTGACCGACGAGACCGGCATCATCCCGACCGGGTCGTAGCGCACGGACGCGCCGGGGTAGGGCGCGTGGATGACCTGGCCGTTGCCCATGTACATCCCGACATGGCTGGCGTCGCCCCGGTAGAGGACCAGGTCGCCGGGGCGCGCCTCGGACAGCGGGACCTGCCGTCCGGCGTACCGCTGGGCCTGCGAGGTGCGCGGCAGGGAGACCCCGGCCTGCGCGTACGACCACTGCATCAGGCCCGAACAGTCGAAGCCGGCGGGACCGTTGGCGCCCCAGACGTAGGGCTTGCCGAGCGCGCTGCGGGCGGCGGCGACGGCGGCGGCACCGCGTCCCGAGGCGGCGGTGGAGCCACCGAGGCCGGACAGGCCGGTGCGGCCGGAGCGCGAGGCGCGGTCGTAGGCGGCACGCTCGCCGTCCGGCAGGGAGTTGAGCAGCCGCCGGGCCGTGGCGAGCTTCCGCTCGACGGTCTTCTTGTGGGCGGCGACGGCCTTGCGGCTCTTCTCCAGTTCGCGGAGCTTGTCCGCCGCCTCCTCGCGGTCCTGGGCGAGTTCACGCATGGCGTCCTGGAGCTCCCTGAGTTCGCCGGCCTGGTGGGCGGTGAGGCGGTCGAGCCGGGAGGCCTCGTCGAGGTAGTCGTCCGGGTCGTCGGAGAACAGCAGAGCGAGGGACGGGTCGATGCCGCCCGACCGGTACTGGGCGCCGGCGAGCGAACCGAGCGACTCCCGCATGGAGTTGATGCGCTGCTGCTGCCGGGCGACCCGGTCACGGGCCGTGCCGACCTCGTCGCGCAGCTCGTCAGCGCGCTCGTCGGCCTCGTTGTAGGCCTCGATGGCCTTCTCGGCCTGCTCGTAGAGGCGGTCCACCTTGGCGCGGGTGTCGTCGTACGGTTCGGCCACGGCCGGTACCGCGCCCAGGGCGGCGGCCGCGACGGACAGGAAGCTGACCGCGACACTGGCGCCCCGGTCGAAGCCGGATGGTGCAAGGCGGCGATGGGACCCCACGGGAAGCCGCTCTCCTTCCGCTGGCGGACTTGGAACGCGGCAGACAGTAGCCCCGCGACAGGGGGCCGCCAACGACCATCCGTGGGTACGCGGCGCGACGCCCCGCCGCTGACGCAGGTCACCGGCGGGGCGTGGGCTCAGTCCGGGTTGTCGGGATTCCCCCGGACGGCGGACACGGTGTCCTGATCTTGAGGACGCCGAGGGGACTTTCGAGGTCCGGTGTCAGACCCGGACGCCGAACATGAAGGGACCGCCGATGGTGTCCATCGACTCGTAGCGGACCACCGTGCCCGTGCGCGGGGCGTGGATGATCTGCCCGTTGCCGGCGTAGAGGCCGACGTGGTGCAGGTCGTTGAAGAAGAAGACCAGGTCGCCGACCTTGAGCTGGCTGACCGAGTAGATCTTGGTGCCGATCTGGGACTGGGCCTCGGAGGTGCGCGGGATCTGGATGCCGGCGGCGGCGTAGGCCCGGGAGGTGAGGCCGGAGCAGTCGAAGGAGCTCATGCCCGTGGCGCCGTAGACGTAGGGCTTGCCGAGCTGGCTCTGGGCGAAGGCGAAGGCGGCGGCGGCCCGGCCCGAGCCGGGCGGGACGTCGGCGGTGAGGGCGTCGCGCTCGCTGGCCCGGCTGGCCCGGTTCTGCTCGGCGGCGAGTTCGGCCTTCTCGGCGGCGGTGAGGCTGTTGAGCAGCTTCTGCGCGGAGGCGAGCTTGCCCTGGACTTCCTTCTTCTTCTTGCCGAGTTCGGTCCGGGTGGAGGCGAGGTCCTTGAGCTTCTCGGAGGCCTCGGCGCGCTCCTGGGCGAGTTCGCGCTGCTTCTCCTGGACCTTCTTCAGCGCCTCGACCTGCTGGCTGCTCAACTGGTCGAGCGTGGAGGCCTTGTCGAGGTAGTCCTCAGGGTTGGCCGAGAGGAAAAGCTGGACGGAGGGGTCGATGCTGCCCGTGCGGTACTGCGACGCGGCGGCGAGGCCGAGGCTGTCGCGGAGCTCGTTGAGCTCCTCCTGGCCGCGGGCGACGTTGTCCTGGATGGTGGAGATCTCCTTCTGGAGCTTCTCCTGCTTCTCCTTGGCCCCGTTGTACTTCTCGGTGGCCTGCTCCGCCTCTTCGTAGAGCTTGTCGACCTTGGCCTTGACCTCGTCCTTGCTCGGCTTCTCGCTGGGGGCGGCGTTTGCGGCCTGCGAGCTGAAGGCGACGGCAGCGGCGGCGGCGGTGGTCAGCACGGTCACACGTGCGCGGCTCGGCTGCTTCGGACGACGGTGGGACGCCACGGGTGAAAAGCTCCTTCTGGCCCCTCCGCCGTCTCTCCCGATGAGTGATCACCCGAGCGGAGGTTCGGCCCGACCCTAGTGACCTTCCTGTGATCAGTTCAAATCCTCAGATGAAAATTCGCGTCACGGTAGGCCAACTTTTTCCCTGGACTCACAGGCGGTGAGACCCGTTTGACTCACCGTGGCTCGCAAGTCCCATCAATTCGGGCATCACGCCCGGACGTTACGCATGGTGCGTACGGCCCCTAGGCCCGCGAAAGTCGCTTGAGGAGCATCGCCGAGGCCACGGGACGGGCGCCCGCACGGGCCACCCCGTCGGCGACCTCGCGGTCGGTGGAGGCGACGATGACCGGCCGGCCCGGCGGTTCGGCCCGCACCAGCTGGCGGATCAGCTCGTCAGCGGTGACGCCCGGCTTCGAGAAGAGCACCCGGACGCCGCGCGGCGGCGCGAGCAGCACCGGCGCGGCCAGTTCGGCCCCGTCGAAGACGCAGGTCACCTCGGCGCCACTCTGCGCGGCCAGCTGGGAGAGCTGCCCGAGCAGCCGCAGGCGCTGCTTCTCCAGCGGCATCTGCGGATAACCGGTCTTGGTGACGTTGTAGCCGTCGACGACCAGATGGGCCTGCGGCAGCGCGAGCAGCTGGTCGAGGACCTGCGGGTCGTTCTCGGACAGGGCGCGGGCGGCGATGTCCTTGGGGGTCATCCGGCCCGGCTCCACGGCGTCTACGGTCTCGGCGGGGCGCACGGACACCGGCGGCAGGGCCAGTTCGCGGCGGAGCCCCTGGGTGGCGTCCAGCAGGGTGTCCAGCAGCAGCCGTACCCGCATGTCCTCGACGCTGCGGCCCTCGCGCGCAGCCCGGCGGGCGGCCTCCAGAGCGGCTTCGGTCTCCCCGAGCCGGGACTTCAGCCGCCGGGTCTCGCTCTCGGCGGCGGACACCTGGGCCTGCCCCTCGGCGCGGACGGCCTCGATCTCGCCGTGCGCCTTGCGCAGGGCGGCCTCGCCGCGCTTGACGTCGCTGAGGGCGGCACGCAGCTTGCGGTGCAGCGAATCGGCTTCCTTCTTGGCCGATTCCAGCTCCGCGCGCAGCCGCTCGGTCTCGGCCCGGGTGTGCTCACGGGCCCGGTCGAGTTCGCCGCGCAGCCGCTCCAGCTCGGCCCGGTTCTCCTCGTCGGCGCGCTCGGCGTCGGCCCGCTGGGCCTCCTCGCCGGCGGCGGCCACCAGCTTCACCCAGCCGGGCGGCCGCAGTACGTAGGCCGCGGCCGCCACGTCGAGCGGGTCCGCGGCCGGAGGCGGGGAGCCTGAGTCGAGGGCGCCGGTGAGCTCCGGCTGGGTCTCTCTGAGCTTCTCCCCGATGCGCTGCCGGAACAGCGGGTCGGTCTCCAGCGCCGCGGCCATGGCGTTGCCCGCGAACTTGGTCCGCCGGTTCGGGGCGAACCGGGCGTACTGCCTCAACTGCGCGGGCAGCTCGGAGACCGTCAGCGCGCCGAAGCCGTCGGAGACGATCTGGACGACTCTGCGGCGCACGCCGTCGGGCAGCGGACGGTCGAGCACCTCGGCGGCGCCGTCGCCCGGCCCCCCGCCTGTGGTCTCCGCCATCCGTCACACCCCAATTCTGTGCGGGGCCCTCCCTCACTCTCGACTTCGCTCGAGCGGGGGGACCCCCGTCGTCAGGACCCGGCGCCCGGCCTGTCCACGAGTTCCACCTGGTCCACCGCGTTGCACCAGCGGCAGCGCACCGACTCGATGGTCTCACTGAGCACCTCGCGCTCCTCGACCTTCGGCTCTCCGGCCAGGTCCAGGTGGACGTACTCCACGACCTTCGACGAGCGGGTCACGTCGAACCGCGTGAGGTTGCCGCAGAGGGTGCAGCGCCACCGCGTCTCGGCGGTCGGCAGGGGAACCGTCATCGTGACCTGTTCTCTTTCCTTCTAGTGTCCGTGACGCCACCGGCATCCCCGGTGCGTGTGGCTCGTAACCCTACGGCCTGGCGGGTCCCCGCCGCCCACGCGTCCGCGGCGGCGAGGCGGTCTGCGCGGTTGCGTCCGGTTACGTCATGCTCTGTGTCCATGATCCGCAAGTGGAGCGCGTCGATCGTCCGGGCCGGCAGGGCGGTCAGGGGGTCGTCGGCGCCGGTGACGTACTCCATGATCGTCCTGTGCTGCCTGGTCTTCCTGGCCGGGCCCGGCTCGGGCCTGAATCCGGCGTACGGCACGGGCGACGAGCTGCTCGCCGCGCAGCGAAGCTACTTCCGCCGCTGGGGCGTGATCCCCGCAGAACTGTTCGACGGGTCCGGGGGATCCGCTCTGACCCCCGCGACCGCGCTCTTCGTCCACGGCAGCTGGGTGCACCTGCTCGGCAACATGCTCTTCCTCTACGTCTTCGGGGCGATGACCGAGGAGCGGATGGGACGGGTGCAGTTCACCCTGTTCTACGTCGGCTGCGGCTACCTGGCCCTGCTGGGCTACGCCGTCGCCAACGCGGACTCCGGGCAGTCCCTGGTCGGTGCCTCCGGGGCGATCTCGGCGATCCTCGGCGCGTTCCTGTACCTGTTCCCCCGTGCCCGGGTGACCAGTCTCCTGCCGTTCCTGTTCTTCCTTCCGGTGCGCTTACCGGCGTGGATCGTGCTGCCGTTCTGGGCGGCCCTGCAGTGGCTGGCCGCGGGGCGCGCCCCGGACGGACCGGGGGTGGCCTACCTCGCCCACCTGATCGGGTTCGGGCTCGGCTTCGGCTACGCGTCGGTCCGCTACGGCCGCCCGACCGGCCCCACTAGAGTGAAGGCCGCCCCTGCTCCGGCCCCCGAGGGAGAGAACCAGCCGTGATCACCGCGATCGTCCTCATCAAGACCAGCGTGGACCGGATCCCCGAGATCGCCGAGTCGATCGCGGCGCTGGACAACGTCAGCGAGGTCTTCTCCGTCACCGGCACCTACGACCTGATCGCGATGGTCCGGGTGAAGCGGCACGAGGACCTGGCCGAGGTCATCCCGGGACGGATCAGCAAGATCCCCGGGGTGGAGGGGACGGACACGCACGTGGCGTTCCGCACCTACTCGCAGCACGACCTGGAAGCGGCGTTCTCGATCGGGTTGGACGCCTAGGGCTCCCTGCCCGAGGGCACGCTGAGAACCCGGTCCCCGGGGCCCCGGATGAAGAGTTCTTCATCCGGGGTTCATCATCCGCCCCGGGTTCCGTCCGCAGGATCGGGCGCATGGCATTCTCCCGTCGTATGGCCGCCCTGTCCGCGGTCGTGCTGATCCCGCTGGGCATCGCCGCGACCAGCTACGCCCTCGCGGACAGCCCCGAGTCGCCCAAGATGCCCTCCCCGCAGGTGGAACTGGACAGGAGTTCGCCCACACCCACCTCCACGCTCGATCCCACCTCCAAGCCCACGCCGTCCGGCGCCGCGCCGGGCGACGAGGTCGTCTCACGGCCTCCGGTGACCGACAGCTCAGCGAGTGACGATGACGACGACGACGGCGGCCGGGGCAACGGAGACGACGGGCCGGGCGACGACGACGGGCCCGGCTCCGACAACTGACACCGGGCGCCGGCGGATCTCCGCCCGGGTCCGCATCCTGCTGTGGCTGCTGCTCGTGATGGCGGTCGCACTCGCCTCGGTGGCCATGACCACCCGATCGTTCCTGATGCGGGACGTCGACAACCGGATCAACCGGCTGCTCGCCCAGGAGACCGGCGAGTTCGCCAACTTCGAGGAGCGGGGCGGGGATCCGCAGACGGGCCGGCCGTTCACCGACGCCGACCGGCTGCTGACGGTGTTCCTGGAGCGGCAGTACCCCGACGCGGACGAGGAGCTGATCGGCCTGGTCGCCGGGGCGGGCGGTGCTCCCCGGCAGATCCGCCAGCCGCACGACCTGCCCGTCGCCCTGCCCCTGCACCGGGACTCCGAGGCCCGGCGCCGCGTCTTCGACTCGCCCGACTCCTCCGGTGTGCTCCGGCGGCCGCAGGGCGAGATCCGCTGGGCGAAGGTGACCGTGGCGCGGCAGGGCCGGGAACCGGACGCCGCGTTCGTCGTCGCCTTCCACCCGGAGCGCGAGCAAGCGCGCGTGAACAGCATGTTCCGCACGCTGCTCGTCATCTCCGGGGTCGCGCTGCTGCTGACCGTCGGCATCGCCTGGGCGGTCGCCGGTCGGATCCTGAGACCGGTGCGGGTGGTGCGCACCGCGGCCGCGCAGCTCACCGAGCAGGACCTCACCCGCCGCATCCCGGTGCACGGCCACGACGACATAGCGGCTCTCGCCGAGACGTTCAACGGCATGCTCGACCGGCTGGAGCGGGCCTTCGCCGCGCAGCGCGAGTTCGTCGACGACGCCGGCCACGAGCTGCGCACCCCCATCACCATCGTGCGCGGCCATCTGGAGCTGATGGGCGAGGACCCGGCCGAGCGCGAGGAGACGGTCCGGCTGGTCACCGACGAGCTGGACCGGATGAGCCGCATCGTCGAGGACCTGTTGCTGCTCGCCAAGGCCGAACGCCCCGATTTCGTCACGCCGGAACCGTTCCAGGTCGCCGAACTCACCGCCGACGTCTACGTCAAGGCCCGGACCTTGGGTGACCGCGACTGGCAGCTGGCCGAGGTCGCCGATCTGGAGGCCGAGCTGGACCCGCAGCGGATCACCCAGGCCATGGTGCAGCTCGCGCAGAACGCCGTGCAGCACACCACGGCCGGCCAGACCATCCGCATCGGCTCCCGCGCCGACGGCTCGCGGCTGGAGCTGTACGTCGCCGACTCCGGGCCCGGTGTGCAGCCCCAGGACAGCGAGGTGATCTTCGAGCGCTTCCGGCGCGGCACGGCCCGCCGCGGCACCCGGGGCTCCGGCGCCGGACTCGGGCTGTCCATCGTCAAGGCGATCGCCGAGGGCCACCGGGGGCGGGTACGGCTCCACGGCACTCCCGGGGGCGGCGCCACCTTCGCCCTCGTCCTGCACACCTCCCGGGCACCGGAAGGGGACCCCACGTGAACCGCATCCTCATCGTCGAGGACGAGGAGCGCATCGCCTCCTTCGTGGAGAAGGGCCTGCGCTCCAACGGCTTCACCACGACCGTCGTCACCGACGGCGACGCGGGCTACGAGTACGCCCTGACCGGCGGCTTCGACCTCGTCGTCCTGGACATCGGGCTGCCCGGCCGGGACGGCTTCACGATCCTGCGGGAGCTGCGCGAGGCGCGGGTGACGGTGCCGGTGATCGTGCTGACCGCGCGGGACTCCGTACGGGACACGGTGGCCGGTCTCGAGGGCGGGGCCGACGACTGGATGACCAAGCCGTTCCGCTTCGAGGAGCTGCTGGCCCGGGTGCGGCTGCGGCTCCGCACGGCGGCGCGGGCGCCGGAGGTGACGGTGCTCAGGTCGGGCACCCTGAGCCTCGACCTGCGCACGCGCCGGGCCCGCTCCGGGGAGCGCACGGTCGACCTGACGGCCCGTGAGTTCGTGCTGCTGGAACTGTTCCTGCGGCATCCGGGGCAGGTGCTGTCCCGGGAGCAGATCCTGTCCCACGTGTGGGGGTACGACTTCGACCCGGGGTCCAACATCGTGGACGTGTACGTGCGGACGCTGCGGAAGAAGCTGGGGGCCCAGCGGGTGGAGACGGTGCGGGGGATGGGGTACCGGCTCCCCACCGGGTGAAGCTCCCTTCATGTTCGGCTCATCGGCGGCTCACCCCCGGGATGAACCCTCGATGACGTGACATGGAACCCACGAGCTCTCACCGCCCTGTGCGTGGCGCTGACGCTGTGTGCGCTGCTGGCGATCCCCGGGAACTTCACTGGGCTCGCAGGCGACGCCCGGTTCACACTCGCCGTGTTCGCGCTGGCGACCTGCACCTGGATCGGGACGTCGATCGACGACACCTACATCGCGCTGGGTGCCGGGCTGGCCCTCACGGTGACCGGGGTGATCAGCAGCGACACCCTGTTCGGGACGCTCGGTGACGCCACTGTCTGGCTGCTGATCTGCGCGTTCGTGCTGGCGGCCGCGGTGAGCCGGACCGGGCTCGCGGGGCGGGCGGCGGTGTTCCTGGTCACTGGGGCGCGGACCGTACGGCAGTTGGTGCACCTGACGACGGCCGCCCTGGTCGTCACGGCGTTCGCGGTGCCCGCCACCTCCGGCCGGGCCGCGCTCGCGCTGCCGGTGTTCCTCGCCCTCGCCAAGGTCCTCGCCGCCCGGAAGCGGCTGGTCGTGATGCTGGCGCTGCTGTTCCCGACCGTGATCCTGCTGTCGGCGGTGGCGACCCTGATCGGCGCCGGCGCGCATCTGATCACCGTGTCCGTGCTGTGGGAGACGACCGGGCAGCATGTCGGCTTCACCCAGTGGCTGCTGCTGGGTCTGCCGCTGGCCGTGACCTCCTCCCACCTGGCCGCGGAACTGGTCCTGCTGACGACGACCCGGCGCGCGGACCGCACCGGCCCGGTCCACATCACCCCCGAGCGGATCCAGGAGCACAGCGAGCAGCCGGTCACCGGCCCCTGGAGCCAGGCCGAGAAACGCTGCACCCTGCTGCTGGCCACCGTGATCGTCCTGTGGTGCAGTGAGCCGCTGCACCGCGTTCCGCCGGCCCTGGTCGCACTGATCGGCGCGGTCATCGCCTCCTCGCCCGCCCTCGGCACCGTGCGGCTGAAGGACGCGCTGAAGACCGTGCCCTGGTCGCTGCTGCTGTTCATGGCGGCGACGATGGCGATGGGCGTCGCGCTCGCCGACTCGGGCGCGGCGAAGTGGCTGGTGTCCGGGCTGCCGACGAACGAGTCCCCGGTGCTGTTCCTGGCGCTGGTGATCGCCGTCAGCACGGCGGCCCACCTGGTCCTGCAGTCCCGCTCGGCCCGCTCCTCGGTCCTGGTCCCGCTGGTCGTGGCCGCCTCCCTCGGCGTCGGGGTCAACCCGGTCGCCGCCGCCCTCGCCTCCACCGCCGCGGCGGGCTTCTGCCACACCCTGCCCGCCTCGGCCAAGCCGGTCACGCTCTTCGCGCAGATCCCCGGCACCCCCACCTACACCCCGCGCGACCTGCTGCGGCTGTCCGCCTTCCTGGCGCCGCTGACCGCCGCGCTCGTCCTGCTCTTCGCCGTCGCGGTGTGGCCGCTGCTCGGCGTGTCCGTCACCCGTTGAGGAGCCCTCCATGCCGAACCGCGTCGTCGTAGCCCCCAGTGGCTTCAAGGAGTCCCTGTCCGCCGAGGCCGCCGCCGACGCCATCGCGGCCGGCGTGCGCCGGGTCCTGCCCGGCGCCGAGATCGACCTCGTGCCCCTGGTGGACGGCGGCGAGGGCACGGCTTACGCCCTGGCCGCCGCGACCGGGGGCACGATCGTCACCGTGCCCGCGACAGGCCCGGTCGAGGAGACCGTCGCCGCCCACTTCGCCCTCCTGGGCGACGGGGACACCGCCGTGGTGGAGATGGCCGCGGTCGCCGGCCTCTCCCTCGTCCCGCACGACCTGCGCGACCCGGGCGCCACCACCACGTACGGCGTCGGCGAGCTGATCCGTGCCGCCCTCGACACCGGGGTACGCCGGATCCTGGTCGGCTGCGGCGACTCCGGTACCTCCGACGGGGGCGCGGGCGCGCTCCAGGCGCTGGGCGCCCGGCTGCTGGACGAGGAGGGCGGGGAACTCCCCCGCGGCGGCCGGGAGCTGACCCGCCTGCACCGCATCGACCCGACCGGCCTGGACGCCCGGCTGTCCGAGGTCGAACTCCTCGTCGCCTGCAATCCGTACAACGTCCTGTGCGGCGAACGGGGCGTGGCCCGGGTCTTCGGACCGCAGAAGGGCGCGACGCCGGCGCAGGTGGAGGAGCTGTCGGCGGCGCTGGAGAACTGGGCGTTCGTCCTGACCCGGGATGCCGCCGTGCCGGACACCGAGCTTCGCTTCGGCCCCGGAACGGGGGCCTCCGGCGGCCTCGGAGCCGGTCTCGCCGCCCTGGGCGCCCGCCTCCTGCCCCGCTTCGACGTGCTGCTGAACCATCTCGACCTGGACGCCCGCCTGGCCCGCGCCGACCTCGTCGTCACCGCCGAGGGTGCCCTGGACCACCAGACGCCGCGCGGCAAGGTCCCGGCCGAGGTGGCCCGCCGGGCCAAGCTCTACGGCCGCCCGGTCCTGGCCCTGGCCGGCACCCTCGGCGAGGGCGCGCACGAGGTGCCGGGCGTGGACGCCTGCCACGGCATCCTGCCCGCCCCGATGGAGTTGGCCGAGGCGCTGCTGCGCGCGAGCGAACTGCTCACGGACGCCACGGAACGCGCCCTGCGGATGATCGTCCTCGGCACCCGGCTGTCACTGGTCTCCGACCGGGCCGTTCAAGCCGAGGTGTCCGGCACGCAGCGCCCGTCCTCCGTGCGGTAGTTCCACTTCGCCCCGTCCGTCACGAGCTCCTTCACGGCCCGCACGAACCGCTCCACGTGCTCGTCCGGCGTGCCCGCGCCGAAGCTGACCCGGATGGCGTTGAGCGACTTCTCCCCGGGCGCGGCCTCGGGCGACCCGCACTCGCCCTGCGTCAGCGGGTCGCTGCCGAGCAGCGTGCGCACCAGCGGGTGGGCGCAGAACAGCCCGTCCCGGACACCGATGCCGTACTCGGCGGAGAGGGCGGCGGCGAAGTGGGAGCTGTTCCAGCCCTCGACGACGAAGGACAGGACGCCGACGCGCGGGGCGTCTTCGCCGAACAGGGAGAGGATCGGGACCTGCGGCACCTCGGCGAGACCCGCGCGCACTTTCTCGATCAGGTACCGCTCGCGGGCGACCAGGGTGTCGAACCCGGCTTCGGTGAGGGCCTTGCAGGCGGAGGCGATGGAGTAGGCGCCGATGACGTTCGGGGAGCCGGCCTCGTGGCGGGCGGCGGTCTCGTGCCACTCCACGTCGACGCCCCCGTCGTCACGCCGCGAGACCTTCCGCGAGGCACCGCCGCCCGCGAGGTACGGCTCGGCCGCGCGCAGCCAGTCGGCCCGCCCGGCCAGCACGCCGGAGCCGAAGGGCGCGTACAGCTTGTGCCCGGAGAAGGCGACCCAGTCGACGTCCAGATCCGCGACGGACACCGGGTGGTGCGGCGCCAGCTGGGCGGCGTCGAGCACGATCCGGGCGCCGTGGGCGTGCGCGGCCGCTGCGAGCTCCCGCACGGGCCACAGCTCGCCGGTGACGTTCGAGGCGCCGGTGACGCAGACGAGGGCGGGCCCGTAGGGGTCCCGGTCGGCGAGGGCGCGCTCCAGGGTCTCGACGGCCTGACGGGGGCTGCGCGGGGCGTCGAGGTAGCTGACGCGCGCGTTGCGCCAGGGCAGCAGGGAGGCGTGGTGCTCGGTCTCGAACACGAAGACCTGGCAGTCGTCCGGGAGGGCGGCGGCGAGGAGGTTGAGGGAGTCGGTGGTGGACCGCGTGAACACCACCTGGTCGCCGTCCCGGCAGTCGAGGAACTCGGCGACGGTCCGGCGGGCGTTCTCGAACAGGTCGGTCGACAGCTGGGAGAGGTACCCGGCACCGCGGTGGACGCTGCCGTAGTACGGCGCGTAGGCGGCGACGTCGTCCCAGACCCGCTGGAGCGCCGGGGCGCTGGCGGCGTAGTCGAGCGCGGCGTAGCTGACCTCGCCCCCGGTGACGAGCGGCACGGTGACATCCCGCCCCAGAACGGGCAACGGGGAACAAACGGACTGGTCGGCGGCAACAGTGGAGACGGACATGGCGCAACTCCCGTGAAGGCAGGTGGAATCCGCCCCGCGAACACGTACGGCTACGAGCGGGGGGTGAAAGGAAAGAGGATGCGGAGGCGGGGCTCTGCGGCCCTATCGCATTCGCTTGCTCACGGAAGGCTCCCTCGAACGACCAGGACCCCTGGTTTCGCGAGGGGTCCGCGCTTGCCGTAGGCCTTGCTGCCTACGACCTGGTCTTCACCCGGGGCACCCCGCCACGGACGGAGGGTTGCCGGACAGTCGGCCGGGGCCTCATGACTGTCACTCATGACCTGGACAGGAACGTACGGGAATGATCGAGGTCCCGCAACCCGCGTCCGGATTGCGGGACACCCGCGCTACTTGTTGCTCGCCGCCACCCAGCGCTCCAGGGTCCGCTTTGCGGCCCCGGAGTCGATCGATTCGGCGGCCTTCGCCATGCCGGCGCGGATCTGCTCGGCCAGCGTGCCCGCGCCCGGCTCCAGCGCCACCAGCGCCGCCGCCGAGTTCAGCAGGACCGCGTCGCGGACCGGGCCGGTCTCGCCGTCCAGCAGCCGGCGGGCGACCTCGGCGTTGTAGGAGGCGTCCGCGCCGCGCAGCGCCTCCACCGGGACCAGTTCGAGGCCCACGTCGCGCGGGTCGAAGGCCTCCTCGGTCACCTTGCCGTCCCGGACGATCCACACCCGGGACGTGGACGTGGTGGTCAACTCGTCGAGGCCGTCGTCGCCGCGGAAGACCAGGGACGAGTTGCCGCGCTCGGCGAATACGCCCGCGACGATCGGCGCCATGCGCGGGTCCGCCACACCGACGGCCTGGGCCCGGACCTTCGCGGGGTTGGTCAGCGGGCCGAGGACGTTGAAGATCGTCCTGATGCCCAACTGCCCGCGTGCCGCGCCCGCGTACCGCATCGAGGGGTGGAACTTCGCCGCGAAGCAGAAGGTGATCCCGGCCTCCTCGGCCACCCCCGCCACCCGCTGCGTCGGCAGCTCCAGATTGACGCCGAGCTTCTCCAGGACGTCCGACGCCCCGGACGCCGAGGACGCCGCGCGGTTGCCGTGCTTGACGACCTTCGCCCCCGTGCCGGCGATGACGATGGCCGACATCGTGGAGATGTTGACGGTCTTCGCCCCGTCGCCGCCCGTGCCGACGATGTCGACCGCCGGGCCCGGCACCTCGATCACGTTCGCGTGCTCGTACATCGCCCGGACGAATCCGGCGATCTCCTCGACGGTCTCGCCCTTGGCGCGCAGCGCCACCACGAACCCGGCGATCTGCGCGTCGGTCGCCTCGCCGCGCATGATCAGGTCCATCGCCCACGCGGTGTCGTCGGCGGTCAGGTCCCGGCCCTCCAGCAGGCCGTTCAACAGCAGGGGCCAGGAGCGGCCCGCCGCGGTGTCGCCTCCAGCGGGGGTCACAGCGCTCATAAGCCGCTCCAGGGTCAGGCGTCCCGCACCGCGGGACGAGAGTCTCGACGAGGTCCACCCTATCCAGGCCAGGGCACGGCGAAGGGCCCCGTCCGAACACCGGACGGGGCCCTTGGCGTGGCGTGGCGAAGCAGTGATCAGTGGTGGCCGTGGCCGCTGGTGATCTCCCGGTACTCCTCGGCGGTGGGCTTCGGGATCTGGGCGTCCTCGCCGTAGTAGGCGTCGCTGAGCTTGGCGCGCAGCTTCTCGGTGCCCTTCACCTTGCGCTCGACACCGTTCTTGTCGACCGTCGGGCCGATCTCGGCCGGCTTGTACTGCTCGTGCGCCGTGAGCGTGTACATCTGCTCCTGGCTGAGCGGCTCGTGCACCTCGATGAACTCACCGTGCGGCAGGCGCTTGATGATGCCGGTCTCGCGGCCGTGCAGCACCTTCTCCTTGTCGCGGCGCTGGAGGCCGAGGCAGATGCGCTTGGTGATGATGAACGCGACGACCGGTCCGAGGAAGAACCCGATCCGGACGAACCAGGTGACCGCGTTGATCGACAGGTGGAAGTGGGTGGCGACGATGTCGTTGCCACCGCCGATCAGCATGATCATGTAGCCGGTGATCCAGGCGACACCGAAGGCGGTGCGCGTCGGGGCGTTGCGCGGCCGGTCCAGGATGTGGTGCTCGCGCTTGTCCCCGGTGACCCACGACTCGATGAACGGGTAGAGGGCGATGATCCCGAGGAACAGGCCGAAGAGGACCAGCGGGATGAATACGCCCAGGACGAGCGTGTGACCCCAGAAGTTGATCTCCCAGCCCGGCATGGCGCGGACCAGACCCTCGGCGAAGCCCATGTACCAGTCGGGCTGTGCGCCCGTCGACACCTGGTCGGCCCGGTAGGGACCCAGGGCCCAGATCGGGTTGACGGTCACGAGGCCGGCGATGGCCGCGATGACACCGAAGACCAGGAAGAAGAAGCCTCCGGCCTTGGCCGCGTAGACCGGCAGCAGCGGCATGCCGACGACGTTCTTGTTGGTCCGGCCGGGACCCGCGAACTGGGTGTGCTTGTGGTAGAAGACCAGGATCAGGTGGCCGACCACGAGCCCGAGCATGATGCCCGGCAGCAGCAGGATGTGGACCGAGTAGAACCGGGCGACGAAGTCGGTACCCGGGAACTCCCCGCCGAACATGAACATCGAGATGTACGTGCCGACGATCGGCACGGACAGGATCGCGCCCTGGGTGAAGCGGACACCGGTGCCGGAGAGCAGGTCGTCCGGGAGCGAGTAGCCGGTGAAACCGGTGAACATGCCCAGGACGAACAGCAGGAAGCCGAACAGCCAGTTGATCTCACGCGGCTTGCGGAACGCGCCGGTGAAGAACACGCGCATCATGTGCACGAACATGCCGGCGAGGAAGATGATCGCCGCCCAGTGGTGGATCTGCCGGATGAGCAGACCGCCGCGGACGTCGAAGCTGATGTCCAGCGTGGAGGCGAACGCCTCCGACATCAGCTGCCCCTGGAGCGGGACGTAACTGCCGTGGTACTCCACCTCGTTCATCGACGGGTGGAAGAACAGCGTCAGGTACACACCCGTCAGGATGATGATGATGAAGCTGTAGAGGCAGATCTCACCCAGCATGAAGGACCAGTGGTCCGGGAAGATCTTGCGCATGTTGGCCTTGGCCAGGGAGTAGATCCCGAGGCGGCCGTCGGCCCAGTCGGCGACCCGCTCTCCGGCGGGTGCCTTTCCACGTGTCTGTGCAGTGCTCATCCGCGCTCCCAGAAAGCAGGGCCGACGGGCTCTTCGAAGTCGCCGAGCGCCTCGAGGTAGCCCTCGTCGTTCACGCCGATGCGGAGCTGCGGCAGGGCGTGACCGGCGGGACCGAAGATCACTCGGGCACCGTCGGAGAGGTCGAAGGTGGACTGGTGGCAGGGGCAGAGCACGTGGTGCGTCTGCTGCTCGTACAGGGAGATCGGGCAGCCTACGTGGGTGCAGATCTTCGAGTACGCGACGATGCCCTCGTGCGACCACTCGAGCTCGCGCTTGTCCTTGATGTTCTCCGGCTGGATCCGGACGATCATCAGGGCGGCCTTGGCGATCTCGTTCTGGAACTCGTGGTCGTGCTCCTCCAGGCCCTCGGGCTTGGCGAAGGTCAGCGAACCGACCGCGACGTCGGAGGGACGCAGCGGCTGGTTCGTGTTCATGTTGACGAGCAGCTTGCCCCTGGACCACAGCGTGTGACGGAGCTTGGTGCCGGGCAGCGGGCCGAGGTCGCGCAGCAGCACGACACCGGAGAGCGGCACCAGCGTGAGCGCGCCCAGCATGGTGTTGCGGATCAGCTTGCGGCGGCCGAGCGCCGACTCCTTGGCGCCCTGCTTGAAGTCCGCGAAGACCTTCTCGCGGACCTCGGGCGACGCCTCGATCGGGTGGCGCTCGTCGGCGATCTCCACGTCCGACATCAGGGTGCGCGCCCAGTGGACGGCGCCCGCGCCGATGCAGAACAGCGCGATGCCGAGCGTCATGCCCAGCGCGAAGTTCAGGGCGCTGATGTGGCCGAGCGGGAAGATGTAGACCGACTTGTCGACCGGGATCGCGACGAACGCGGCGATGAAGGCGACCGTCGCCAGCATCGACACCGTGAACATCAGGGCGACCGCGCGCTCGGACCGCTTGGCGGCCCGCTCGTCGATGTCCTGGATCCGGTGCTCGTGGGGCGGCAGGCCCGGGTCGGCGAACGGGTGCTTCTCGTCCGGGACGCTCACCGCGTCGTGCCCGTGCTCGTCATGTCCCGCGGACTGCGCGGCAGGCAGGTTCTCTTCTGGAATGTCTTGGCTACTCATGACTTCTTGGCCTTTGCGGTCCGGGCGGCGACCCATACGGCGACGGCGATCAGTCCGCCGAGACCGAAGATCCAGCCGAAGAGACCCTCACTGACCGGCCCGAGGCCGCCCAGCTCGAGGCCGCCGGGGTTCTCGGTCTTCTCGCTGTTGACCGCGTCGAGGTACGCGATGATGTCCTTCTTGTTCTTCTCCGACAGCGTGGTGTCGGGGAAGGACGGCATGTTCTGCGGGCCGGTCTGCATGGCCTCGTAGATGTGCTTCGGGGAGACGCCCTCGAGGGACGGCGCGTACTTGCCGTGCGTGAGCGCGCCACCCTTGCCGGTGAAGTTGTGGCACTGCGCGCAGTTGGTGCGGAACAGTTCACCGCCCTTGGCGATGTCGGCACCCTGGGGGCCGTACTGATCCTCCGTCGGGACGGACGGACCGGCACCCAGCGAGGCGATGAACGCCGCGAGCTGGTCGATCTCGGCCTGCGAGTAGATGTTCTTCTTCTCCGGGACCTGGGGGCCCTGGGAGGTGGCGGCCGGCATACGCCCGGTGCCGACCTGGAAGTCGACGGCCGCGGCGCCCACACCCACCAGGCTCGGCCCGTCGGAGGTGCCCTGACCGCCGGTGCCGTGGCAACTGGCGCAGCCGACGGCGTAGAGCTTCTTGCCCTCCTCGATGGTGAGGGACTGGGCGGTTTCGTCGGCCTGCGCCTTGTCCGCGGGTGCGAACACGGCGTACAGCCCCCCGGTGCATGCCAGCGCGAGGAGTAGGACGACGAGCGCCGCCAGCGGATGGCGTCGTCGTGCGGAGAGCTTTTTCACGGATTACCCCGGTGTCAGGATCTTCTGCGTCGATGCTTCTGGGATGCGCGCTTCGTCGAGCACGCGCGGTTTGGGGGCCCTGCTACTTGATCATGTAGATCGTGGCGAAGAGGCCGATCCAGACGACATCGACGAAGTGCCAGTAGTAGGACACGACGATCGCGGCGGTCGCCTGCTCGTGGGTGAACCTCCGGGCCGCGTAGGTCCGGCCCAGGACCAGCAGGAAGGCGATGAGACCGCCCGTCACGTGCAGGCCGTGGAAGCCGGTGGTCAGGTAGAACACCGAGCCGTACGGGTCGGAGGACAGGGACAGGCCCGCCTCCTTGACCAGCTCCGTGTACTCGAAGACCTGACCGCCGATGAAGATCGCACCCATCACGAAGGTGACGATGAACCACATCCGCAGCTTCTTCACGTCACCGCGCTCGGCGGCGAAGACGCCCAGCTGGCAGGTCAGAGAGGAGAGCACCAGGATCGTGGTGTTCGTCGCCGAGAACGGGAAGTTGAGATGGCTCGCCATCTCCTTCCAGTGATCGGGACCCGTCACCGATCGCAGGGTGAAGTACATCGCGAAGAGGGCCGCGAAGAACATCAGCTCGGAACTCAACCAGATGATGGTTCCGACGCTGGTGAGGTTCGGCCGGTTGACCGACGGGTGCGCGTGCCCGGTTTCTACTGTCGTTGCTGTCGCCACGACCGACATTATGTCGGTCGCTTATCCCGCCCTCACTCCGGGGGGTGCCGTTCGGAGTGTCTAAGCCGGTCGTACCGGTGTTGACGTGGTGTTCAAGGGAGTAGCATCCGCCCATCGGGCCTGTCCTTACGACGCTGACGTCACGGAGGAACAATGCAGCCGACCGCCACGGTGCTGGTCTACAGCGACGACTCCAACACCCGCGAGCAGGTGCGGCTCGCCACGGGACGGCGGCCGGCGCCGGACGTTCCCGTGGTGGAGTTCGTGGAGTGTGCGACACCGGCGGCTGTGATCAAGGAGCTGGACCGGGGTGGGATCGATGTCTGTGTGCTGGACGGTGAGGCCGTGCCGATGGGTGGCATGGGGCTCTGCCGGCAGATCAAGGACGAGGTCTTCGACTGCCCGCCGGTGCTGCTGCTGATCGGGCGGCCGCAGGATGCCTGGCTGGCGACCTGGAGTCGCGCCGAGTCGGCGGTGACGTTGCCGGTGGAGCCGGTGGAGTTCGCCGCCGCGTTGGCTTCCCTGTTGCGGGAGAAGGCGGCTTTGAACGCCTAGGGCTCGGGTTCGCCTGTCGTTCCGCGGCTGCGGTCGCGTGGGGGTCGTTCGCGCCCACGCGGCGGAGCCGCCATGTCGGACCGGCCCCGTGCCCTTCGGGTCACACGCTCTGCGGCCTCAAGCGGGCCCTGTCCGCTGCCGTGGGGCCGTCCGGGGTGCCTCCCAGGAGGGCACTGCCCGTGCGCCACTTCTGCCAGTCGAGGTTCCAGTCTCCGAAGCCGTTGCCGAACGGGGCCATGGTCTCGCCGCCGGAGTTGACGACCTTGACGATGTCGCCCTCGCGGATGGTGTCGTAGAACCAGGCGGCGTTCTCGGTGCTCATACCCGTGCAGCCGTGGCTGACGTTGGCGAAGCCCTGGGAGCCGACGGACCAGGGGGCCGCGTGGACGTACTCGCCGCTGTTGGTGACCCGGACCGAGTGGTGCACTATCAGGTCGTAGAAGTCCGCGGCGCCGATGCTGGCGCTGGTCATGCGGACGGTGCCCTCCTTGGCCAGGACGACCTTGACGCCGTTGCGGGTGTCGTAGCCGGGCATGCCCGTGGTGACCGGGATCTGCCGGACGATCTCGTCGTTCTTGTAGACGGTCATCCGGTGGGCCGCGGCGTCCGTGACGGCGACGACCTTGTCGGCCGTGGTGAGGGTCAGCGGCTTGGCCTTGCCGCCCCACATCCGGTCACTGATCCTGATGCCCTGCAGGTTGCTGCGGACCTGGATGGTGGCCTGCGCGGGCCAGTAGTCCTGCGGGCGGTAGTGGAGCTTCTTGTCGTCCACCCAGTGCCAGGCGCCTTCCGTGGCGGGCGTGGAGGAGACCTTCAGAGCGCGTTCGACGACGGCCCGTTGGGCGAGGTCCTTGACCGGCTGGCTCAGCTCGGCGGTGATGGGCTGGCCCACGCCGTAGGTGCCCTTCTCGGGGCCGAAGGCGACGTCCAGGAGCTTCTTGGCGGTGGGCTTGCCGGTGTCGAAGGTGAGCACCTTGCGGCCGGGCGCCCCGTCCTCGTCCTCGGTGCTCACACGGACCGTGTAGCTGGCGTTGGCGGCCAGTGGGGAGGTGCTGTGCCAGCGGCCTCCGTCGGCGGCGAGTTCACCGGCCACGTAGCGCCCTGAGGCGTCGTAGGCCGTGACGTCCGTGATGCGCCCGTCGGAGTCCTCGGCGACCACTTCCAGGGGCTTGTCCGGGTCGGCCTTCTTGCGGCCCTCTGAGGGGGCGTTGAAGGAGATCTGGCCCGCCGCGTCGTACGGGCGGTGGGAGAGGGGGTTGCCGTCCGAGCCGCAGGCGGTGACGCCCGCGCAGAGGGCTATCACCAGCAGCGTGCAGCTGACGGCGGTGCGGCGTCGGGAGATCGCTATGTGGCTCATGACCTCACGCTAGGAAGCCATGTCAACAGCGGCACGCCGAATGACTCGAACGAGTGACATGAATTGCGGCAGAAGCAGGGGCCCGGACACTCCTGTCGGAGTGTCCGGGCCCCTGCGGCGCTCGGCGCGTGTTACTGGGTGCGGTTCTCGCCGCGGTAGTACTCGAAGACCCAGCCCCAGATGCCGATCAGGACGATCGGCAGCGAGAAGTACAGCAGCCACCAGCCGATCGCGACGGCCAGGAAGGCGAGGGCCCCACCGATGGCCAGGGACAGCGGCTGCCAGCTGTGCGGGCTGAAGAACCCGACCTCGCCGGCGTCGTCCGCGACGTCCGCCTCCTTGTTGTCCTGCGCGCCGACGTCGACCCGCTTGGCCGTGAAGCCGAGGTAGAAGCCGATCATGATGCACAGGCCGAAGGTCAGGAAGAGGGCCGTGGTACCGGCCGGCTCCTTCGACCACACGCCATAGACGATCGCCATGACGAGCACGAAGGCGCTCAGCCACATGAACATCTTGCCCTGGATCTTCACTTGCCGGCCTCCTTGCCGCCGGCGAGGGCCTTGTCGCCGTGGCCCACGTTCTCGAGCTGGTCGAGAGCGGCGATCTCCGGGTGGTGCAGGTCGAACGCCGGGGATTCACTGCGGATCCGCGGCATGGTGAGGAAGTTGTGCCGCGGCGGCGGGCAGGAGGTGGCCCACTCCAGGGAGCGGCCGTAGCCCCACGGGTCGTCGACGCCGACCGGCTTGCCGTACTTGGCCGTCTTCCAGACGTTGTAGAAGAACGGCAGGATCGACATGCCGAGCAGGAACGAGCTGATCGTCGAGATCGTGTTCAGCGCGGTGAAGCCGTCGGCCGCGAGGTAGTCCGCGTACCGGCGCGGCATGCCCTCGGCACCCAGCCAGTGCTGGACCAGGAACGTGCCGTGGAAGCCGATGAACAGCGTCCAGAAGGTGATCTTGCCGAGGCGCTCGTCCAGCATCTTGCCGGTCCACTTCGGCCACCAGAAGTGGAAGCCGGAGAACATCGCGAAGACCACGGTGCCGAAAACGACGTAGTGGAAGTGCGCCACCACGAAGTACGAGTCCGAGACGTGGAAGTCCATCGGCGGCGAGGCCAGGATGACACCGGTCAGACCACCGAAGGTGAAGGTGATGAGGAAGCCGGTCGCCCACAGCATCGGTGTCTCGAAGGACAGCGAGCCCTTCCACATGGTGCCGATCCAGTTGAAGAACTTCACACCGGTCGGGACGGCGATCAGGAAGGTCATGAAGGAGAAGAACGGCAGCAGCACACCGCCGGTGACGTACATGTGGTGCGCCCACACCGTCACCGACAGACCCGCGATCGCGATGGTCGCGCCGATCAGACCCGTGTAACCGAACATCGGCTTGCGGGAGAAGACCGGGATGACCTCGGAGATGATGCCGAAGAACGGCAGCGCGATGATGTACACCTCAGGATGGCCGAAGAACCAGAAGAGGTGTTGCCACAGCAACGCGCCGCCGTTGGCCGCGTCGAAGACGTGGGCGCCGAACTTGCGGTCGGCCTCCAGCGCGAACAGGGCCGCGGCCAGGACCGGGAAGGCGAGCAGGACCAGCACACCGGTCAGCAGCACGTTCCACACGAAGATCGGCATGCGGAACATCGTCATGCCCGGAGCGCGCATGCAGATGATCGTGGTGATGAAGTTGACCGAACCGAGGATGGTGCCGAAGCCGGAGAAGGCCAGACCCATGATCCACATGTCGGCGCCGATACCCGGGGAGCGGACCGCGTCCGACAGCGGGCTGTAGGCGAACCAGCCGAAGTCGGCCGCGCCCTGCGGGGTGAGGAAGCCACCGACCGCGATGAGCGAGCCGAACAGGTACAGCCAGTAGGCGAACATGTTCAGCCGGGGGAACGCCACGTCCGGCGCGCCGATCTGCAGCGGCATGATCCAGTTCGCGAAGCCGGCGAACAGCGGCGTCGCGAACATCAGCAGCATGATCGTGCCGTGCATCGTGAACGCCTGGTTGAACTGCTCGTTCGACATGATCTGCAGACCAGGCCGGGCGAGCTCGGCGCGCATGAACAGCGCCATCACGCCACCGATGACGAAGAACGCGAACGACGTAACCAGGTACATCGTGCCGATCGTCTTGTGGTCCGTCGTCGTCAGCCACTTGACCACGACACTGCCGCGGTTCTGGCGCCGGACCGGCTGCTCGTCCTCGTAGTGGGACCCAGCTGCCGCGGCACCCTTGGGGTCATTCAGGATGCTCACAGTACGTTCGTCTCCCGGTTCTTCTCGTGGCCTGCCTGCTCGATGCCGGCGGGAACGTAACCGGTCTGCCCCTTCTTCACGAGGTCCTTGAGGTGCTGCTCGTAACGCTCGGGGGAGACGACCTTCACGTTGAACAGCATCCGGGAGTGGTCGACGCCACAGAGCTCGGCGCACTTGCCCAGGAAGGTGCCCTGCTTGTTGGGGGTCACCTCGAAGGCGTTGGTGTGGCCCGGGATGACGTCCTGCTTCATCAGGAACGGCACCACCCAGAAGGAGTGGATGACGTCGCGCGAGGTCAGGACGAAGCGGACCGTCTTGCCCTCGGGGAGCCAGAGTGTCGGGCCCGGGTTGTTGGTCTGCGGGTTCCGGGTGCCCGGGGTACCGCAGTCGTACGTGCCGCCGGCGTTGGCCGGGAAGTCCTCCTTGAAGCGGTCCGGGATCGCGTCCAGGTCCTTGGAGGTCTTGGCGTCACCGGAGGAACCGGCGACGGGCTCGATGTAGTTGAAGCACCAGCTCCACTGGAAGCCGACCACGTTGACCGTGACGTCGGGCTTCTTCTTGAGGCTGAGCAGCTCGGACTCGTCACGGGCGGTGAAGTAGAACAGCACCGAGACGATGATGAGCGGGACCACGGTGTACAGCGCCTCGATGGGCATGTTGTACCGGGTCTGTGGAGGTACCTCGACCTTGGTGCGGCTGCGCCGGTGGAAGAAAGCACTCCACAGGATCAGACCCCACACCAGCACGCCGACGGCGAGCGCAGCCGCCCAGGACCCCTGCCACAGGGAGAGGATCCGCGGAGCCTCTTCCGTGGTCGGGGTGGGCATACCAAGGCGGGGGAAGTCTTCCCAGTTGTACGAGCAACCGGTGGCTGTCGCCAAGACCAGGCCCGCGGTCAGTGCCTGCAGCAGCTTCCGCCGCATCGGGCGCCGCGGCGAGCGGTCGGAGCCGTTGGGACTCACGTAGCGCCTTCCCGAGAGTCTCGCCCGCGCGGATCGGCTGCGGCCTGGCCTTCTCGCTGGTCGGTCGCCGCCCTGCGTCGGGCAGGGGTTTGGATGTTTATGCGGACCAAACCCTAGCCGACGCCCTCCGGGGGTTCTCGAGGAGGGGTGCCTAGTGGGGTGGGGTGTTCGCTTGATTGGCGGGTGCGGCGCTCGTCGTCGTTGTTCGCGCCCCGCGGCGGAGCCGCGGATGTCACCGCCCCGCGCCCCTCATGGGCGTCCCGGTGCCGGGCGTTCTAGCGTTGCTGTGTGGCCTACTTCGATGCTGCTTCCGCTGCTCCGCTTCATTCCGTCGCCCGGCAGGCTCTGCTGGCATCGCTGGACGAGGGGTGGGCGGATCCCGCGCGGTTGTACCGGGAAGGGCGGCGGGCCCGGATGCTGTTGGACGCCGCGCGGGAGGCGGCCGCCGAGGCGGTGGGGTGCCGGGCGGACGAGCTGGTGTTCACCTCGTCCGGGACCCGGGCCGTGCACGCGGGGATCGCGGGCGCGTTGGCCGGGCGGCGGCGGGTCGGGCGCCACCTGATCGTGTCAGCGGTCGAACATTCTTCGGTACTCCATTCGGCCGAGGTGCACGAGGCGGAGGGCGGTTCGGTCAGTCAGGTGGCGGTGGACCGGGGTGGGACGGTCGCTCCGGCGGCGTACGCCGAAGCCCTGCGCGAGGACACCGCACTGGCCTGTCTGCAGTCGGCCAACCACGAGGTGGGGACCGAGCAGCCGGTCGCCGCGGTGGCCGAGCTGTGCCGGCAGGCCGGGGTGCCGTTGCTGGTGGACGCGGCGCAGTCGCTGGGGTGGGGGCCGGTGGACGGGAACTGGTCGCTGCTGACGGCCAGTGCGCACAAGTGGGGTGGGCCCTCAGGGGTCGGACTGCTCGTGGTGCGCAAGGGCGTGCGGTTCTCGGCGCAAGGGCCGGTGGACGAGCGTGAGTCGGGGCGGGCGCCCGGTTTCGAGAACCTCCCGGCGATCGTGGCGGCGGCCGCGTCCCTGCGGGCCGTACGGGCCGAGGCGGCCGCGGAGGCCGCGCGGCTGCGGGAACTGACGGAACGGATCCGGGCCCGGGTGCCGCGGCTGGTGCCCGATGTCGAGGTGGTCGGCGATCCGGTGCGCCGGCTGCCCGGGGTCGTGACCTTCTCCTGCCTCTACGTCGACGGCGAGGCCCTGCTGCACGAGCTGGACCGGGAGGGTTTCTCCGTATCCTCCGGATCGTCCTGCACGAGCAGCACGCTGACGCCGAGCCATGTGCTGCGGGCGATGGGCGTGCTCAGCGAGGGGAATGTGCGGATCTCGTTGCCGGTGGGGGCGGCCGAGGAGGATGTGGAGAAATTCCTGGAGGTGCTTCCCCGGGTGGTGGCGGGCGTGCGGGAGAAGCTGGGCGCGCCGGTTGCCTCCGAGGCCGTCGCCCGCCAGGAGGACGCCCTGGTCGTGGACTCCCTCGGCAAGCGCTGCCCGATCCCCGTCATCGAGCTGGCCAAGGTCATCGGTGACGTGCCGGTGGGCGGCCTGGTCCGGGTCCTCGCCGACGACGAGGCGGCACGGCTGGACATCCCGGCGTGGTGCGAGATGCGGGGCCAGGAGTACGTCGGGGAGGAACCGGCGGACCGAGGAACGACGTACCTGGTCCGCCGGGCGAGCTGAGCGACTCAGGGGCGCGGGGAACTGCGCGACCAGCCCCCACGCACCCGCTGCCGGAGTCGGCGGGTCAGGACAGGTGCGCCTGCACTTCCGCCGCCGCCTCGTCGCCGTACGCCTTGGTGAACCGCTCCATGAAGTGCCCCCGCCGCAGCTGGTACTCCTGCGTCCCCACGGTCTCGATGACGAGGGTCGCCAGCATGCAGCCGACCTGGGCGGCGCGCTCCAGGGAGACACCCCACGCCAGACCCGACAGGAACCCGGCGCGGAAGGCGTCGCCGACACCCGTCGGATCGGCCTTGCGCTCCTCGTCCGGCGTGCCGACCTCGATCGGGTCCTCGCCGACCCGCTCGATCCGCACGCCCCGCGCGCCGAGGGTGGTCAGCCGGTGGCCGACCCGGGAGAGGATCTCCGCGTCGCTCCAGCCGGTCTTGGTCTCGATGAGGCCCTTCTCGTACTCGTTGGAGAAGAGGTACGTCGCCCCGTCCAGGAGGATGCGGATCTCCTCGCCGTCCATCCGGGCGATCTGCTGGGAGAAGTCCGCGGCGAACGGGATCTTCCGGGAGCGGCACTCCTCGGTGTGCCGGAGCATGGCCTCCGGGTCGTCGGCGCCGATGGAGACCAGGTCGAGGCCGCCGACCCGGTCGGCGACGGTCTTGAGCTCGATGAGGCGGGCCTCGCTCATGGCGCCGGTGTAGAAGGAGCCGATCTGGTTGTGGTCGGCGTCGGTGGTGCACACGAAGCGGGCGGTGTGCAGCGTGTCGGAGATGCGCACGGAGTCGGTGTCGACGCCGTGCCGCTCCAGCCAGGCCCGGTACTCGTCGAAGTCCGCGCCCGCGGCGCCGACCAGGATCGGCCGGGTGCCGAGCTGCCCCATGCCGAAGGCGATGTTCGCGGCGACGCCGCCGCGGCGGACGTCGAGCTTGTCCACCAGGAACGACAGCGAGACCGTGTGCAGCTGGTCCGCTACGAGCTGGTCGGCGAAGCGGCCGGGGAAGGTCATGAGGTGGTCGGTGGCGATGGAGCCGGTGACTGCGATGCGCACGGCGTGGATTCTCCTGAGGGAGGCGGACCTTGACGCTTCACGCTATCGGGTGGGCGCGGCTGCCCTGAAGGAACCGAAACTACCCGATAGTAGATCTTTCTCCGTACGCACCGCCGTGCATACGGTGCGGCTATGACGAACCTCAAGCTCAACGCCCCCGCTCCGGTCGATGTCGAAGGCGATCTGGCGTCGCTGCCGGGTGAGGGGGCACGGATGGCTCCGCACTGGGCGGCTCCCGAGCGCGTCGCCTCCCGGCCGGTGTCCCCGACCCTGATCCACGGTGTGACCGTACCCCCGGCGTCGGCGCGGCTGCTCGACGCGATGTCGGACTACGGGGACTGAGCGGGGCGCGCGCGGGAACCGTGTGCTCCCCCGCTGCGTCCCATCGCTGTCCCCCGTAAAGGGGAGGCGGGATACGACCCACCAGCGGCCCGATTCCCACCGGGCCGGGTCCCATGGGACAGCTGTGCAGCCGAAGGAGCGATGCGGTGAACACCGAGCGACCCGAGAACGACGACGACGCGAGGGAAACGGGCGCCGCCGGAACCGCCGATGCCCCCGAGGCCGGGAAGCCGGGTGCGGCGGAGGCGGGGGCTACGGCGAACGCCGAAGGGTCTGCGGAAACCGGCGCTTCGGCGGAGGCCGGAGCGCCGACGAAGGCCGAGGCGGCGGAGCCCGAGGCGGCGACGGAGGCTCAGGCGTCCACGGAGGCCGGAGCGCCGGAGGCCGAGGCGTCGGCGGGTGCCGGTGAGTCCGCGGAGGCCTCCGAGGCTTCCGAGACCTCGACGACGTCCGGGGCCTGCGAGACCTCCGACGCACAGGGCGAAGCGGCACGGGGCGAAGCGGCGCGGGGTGCCGAGGCGGATGCGGTCGGCGACGCCGGGGTCGCGGCGGCCCCGGCAGCCGAACACCCAGGCACGCCGGAAAACGGGAAGAGCGGCGCGTCCGAAGGCCTGCGGGCCGACGGGGACCCGGCCGCGGTGACCGAGCCCCGGCAGGCCGAAGCCGAGCCGGCACCGGAGCGTGACGTCGCCGCCGACGAGCCGGCACCGGGCCGCGAGAGCGTCGCGGAGAGCACCGGCACCGAGAAGGCCCGCTCCGGTCCGCCCCCCGCCCCGGACGTGTCCCTCCCCCGCGACCATGAGGACCCGGTCCGCCCCGGCGGTGGCCCCCGGACCCCGGCGATCATCGCCTCCGTCGCCGTCGCGGTGCTGCTGATCGGCGGTGGCGGGGCCTGGCTCGCCACCAACGCGTCCAGTGGGGCCGGTGGCGGGACGGCGTCCGGCGCGCCCGGTGGTGACGGCACTCCCCCGCCGCTCACGCTCGACGGGTACTCGGAGTCCGCGACGGGCGACGGCAACGGCATCGCGCCCGGCGAGCCCAACCCCTACGGCGCCACCTACCGGGTCGGCGGCCCGCTCCCGGACGGCCCCGGCAAGGCGCCGGTGTACCGGGCGCGGGGCGAGGTCTCCCAGGAGGACGTGGCCCGGCTGGCGAAGGCCCTCGGGGTCGAGGGGACGCCGGTGGCGCGGGGCGAGGCCTGGAAGATCGGGGGCCAGGACGGGTCGGGGCCGAGCCTGCAGGTGAACAAACAGGCGCCGGGAGCCTGGACCTTCAGCCGGTACGCCCCGGGCACGGACAACTGCAAGGGCACCGACACCTGCACCGCCCCGAGGACCGGCGGCGACATGCCCGTGAGCGAGGACGTGGCCGAAAAGGCCGCGGCGCCCGTGCTCAAGGCGGTGGGGCAGGACGACGCGAAGCTCGACGCGAGCCAGGTCATGGGCGCCCAGCGGGTGGTGAACGCCGCTCCCGAGGTCGGCGGGCTGCCCACGCACGGCTGGACCACCGGAGTCACGGTCGGCCCCGACGGCCGGGTCGTCGGCGGCAGCGGGCAGCTGACGACGCCGGTGAAGGGCGACACGTACCCCGTGGTCAGCGCGGAGAAGGCGCTGGAGTTGATGAACGGCCGGCCGCAGAGCGACCACCGGATGGGCATCGGCGGCTGCGCCAGTCCCGTGCCGCTGGAGGACCGGCTGGAGCAGCCCTGCGGTTCGCCGGCGAGCGGCGCTCCCGAGCAGGACGCGGTGACGGTCGAGAACGCGGTGTTCGGGCTGGCCGCGCACTTCGTGGACGGGCGCCAGGCGCTGGTGCCGTCCTGGCTGTTCGAGGTGACGGCGCCGGGCGCGAAGGACCCGTTCACGGTGACGTACCCGGCGGTCGACCCGAAGTACCTGGCCTCCCCGGCGCCGAGCGAGCCGAGTGACGAGCCGACGTCCGAGCCCGGTCCGCGCAGCGTCAAGGTGGACGGCTACCGGGCCGAGGGCTCGGAGCTGACCGTGACCTTCACGGGCGGGGTGTGCGCCGACTACGACGTGCAGGCGGACGAGAGGGGCGAGGAGGTGACGGTCACGGTGACCTCGACGCCGTGGCCGGACAAGGTCTGCGTCATGATCGCCAAGCAGTTCCAGGAGACCGTGCGGCTGGACGAGCCGCTCGGCGACCGTGCCGTCGTGGACGCGGACGGCAAGGCGGTCCCGCTGGCCAAGGAGGGCGCGCGGCTGCCGGCTCCGCCGACGCGCTGACACCCGGTACCGCGAAGGCGGCGCCCCCGTCGGAGGGGGTCGCCGCCTTCGTCGTGTCCGCTGCCGCCGGGGCGGCCCGGCAGGCTCAGCTGAAGGAGTCGCCGCAGGCGCAGGAGCCGGTCGCGTTCGGGTTGTCGATCGTGAAGCCCTGCTTCTCGATGGTGTCCACGAAGTCGATCGTGGCACCGCCCAGGTACGGGGCGCTCATGCGGTCGGTGACGACCTTCACACCGCCGAAGTCCTTCTCCACGTCACCGTCGAGGGAACGCTCGTCGAAGAAGAGCTGGTAGCGCAGGCCGGAGCAGCCGCCGGGCTGGACGGCGACGCGCAGGGCGAGGTCGTCGCGGCCTTCCTGGTCGAGCAGGGCCCTGACCTTGCCCGCGGCGGCGTCGGTCAGGATGATGCCGTCGCTGACGGTGGTGGTCTCGTCCGATACGGACATCTACATCTCTCCCGGGTTGTACGGAGACTGCTTGCCGACGGTTCCAACCGGCGGGGCCGCGGATTCATTCCGGGCCGGGCGCTCGATCTCGGTTCCTTTTCATGCTCGCACACCCGCCGGTGACGGGAAAACGACTCATTCCCGGGGCGCCCCGGGAATGAACGACGGCTCACCGGGATTCACGTCACACCGACGCTATGGCCATCGTCAAAGTGACGTGAAGCGGTTATGATAGATAGCGTCAAATCGACGAAAAGTCGCAGAAACAGAAAGGGTGCGTGTCGTGACCACCGCCCAGACCCAGGAGCTCGACGTACAGCCGACGCCCCTCGCCCTGCTGCTCCTCGGCCGGGAGGCCGACCCGAGGAGCGAGCGCGGCGTGGAATGTCCCGGCGACCTGCCCTCGCCGTCCGACCCGGATTTGGTGGAGCGCGCCCGCAAGGCGAAGGAGAAGCTCGGGGACAAGGTCTTCGTGCTGGGGCACCACTACCAGCGCGACGAGGTCATCCAGTTCGCCGACGTCACCGGGGACTCCTTCAAGCTGGCCCGGGACGCGGCGGCGCGTCCGGAGGCCGAGTACATCGTCTTCTGCGGCGTGCACTTCATGGCGGAGTCCGCGGACATCCTGACGTCCGACGACCAGAAGGTCGTCCTGCCCGATCTCGCCGCCGGCTGCTCGATGGCCGACATGGCGACGGCCGAGCAGGTCGCCGAGTGCTGGGACGTGCTGACCGAGGCCGGGATAGCCGAGCAGGTCGTGCCCGTCTCGTACATGAACTCCTCCGCCGACATCAAGGCGTTCACCGGCAAGCACGGCGGCACCATCTGCACCTCCTCCAACGCCAAGCGGGCCCTGGACTGGGCCTTCGAGCAGGGCGAGAAGGTGCTCTTCCTGCCCGACCAGCACCTCGGGCGCAACACCGCGGTCCGCGACATGGGCATGTCCCTGGAGGACTGCGTCCTCTACAACCCGCACAAGCCGAACGGCGGGCTGACGGCCGAGGAGCTGCGCGCCGCGAAGATGATCCTGTGGCGCGGCCACTGCTCGGTGCACGGCCGCTTCAGCCTGGACTCGGTGAACGACGTGCGCGAGCGCATCCCGGGCGTGAACGTCCTGGTCCACCCCGAGTGCAAGCACGAGGTCGTGGCCGCCGCGGACTACGTCGGCTCCACGGAGTACATCATCAAGGCCCTGGAGGCCGCGCCGGCCGGCTCCAAGTGGGCCATCGGCACGGAGCTGAACCTGGTCCGCCGCCTGGCGAACCGTTTCGCGCCGGAGGGCAAGGAGATCGTCTTCCTCGACAAGACGGTCTGCTTCTGCTCGACCATGAACCGCATCGACCTCCCCCACCTGGTCTGGGCCCTGGAGTCGCTGGCCGAGGGCGACCTCGTCAACCGCATCGAGGTGGACAAGGAGACGGAGGCGTTCGCGAAGCTGGCGCTGGAGCGGATGCTGGCGCTGCCGTAACGGTCTCCGCAGGCCATGAGGCCCCACCCGGTGGGCGGTTTCTAGGGATCGTCGCAACACATGATCGGTTGTGTCAGACGGCGAGCAGTTTATGCAGGCGCTCGGCTGGGGTCTCCCAGCCGAGCGT
>NZ_JBSFVB010000009.1:0-47693 GCF_053592115.1 Streptomyces sp. NPDC002788
ACCGAAGTGGTTCATCGTTCGACTTGCATGTGTTAAGCACGCCGCCAGCGTTCGTCCTGAGCCAGGATCAAACTCTCCGTGAATGTGTACCGGTAATCCGGTCGACACCACGAGAGCGGAACAGCCAGGCGGAATAAGCCCGGCCGTTCACAGCGTCCTCGCTGTGTTTTTTCAAAGGAACCTCGCCCCAGCAGATGCTGGAGACGGGGTATCAACATATCTGGCGTTGACTTTTGGCACGCTGTTGAGTTCTCAAGGAACGGTCGCTTCCTTTGTACTCACCCTCTCGGGCTTTCCTCCGGGCGCTTCCCTTCGATGTCCCCAACTCTATCAGCGTTTTTCCGGCCCTCTGACCACCGTCCTGCAGGCATGCAGAAGGCGACCCAGAGATAGGATCTGACGAGTTGGTTGCTGCCGGGCCAGGGCGCGAGATCGCGTCGCTCAGCCCCATGCAGGAGTACGACTGTACACGCGGCCGTGGAGCGCGCGCAAATCCCTCTGAGGTATGGTCTAGACCACTTCGGGGTGCTCGCGAGGATCCGGCACTTCAGGTGACATACGCTGCTGAACAGTGCGCCGTCCGGTACCTACAGGGACGGCCATATCGATCTCCACCCCTGGGAGGCTTCCCATGACCACCGTGACGTCCCCGCTCGCAGGACGCGCCATCGGACTGGCAGCCGTGCCGGATCCCGTCTTCTCCGGGGCCATGGTCGGCCCGGGCACAGCGATCGACCCCGTACGTGAGCCTTCCGAGGCAGTCTCTCCCGTGGACGGCATCATCGTCTCCCTGCACCCGCACGCGTTCGTCGTCGTGGACCCGAGCGGACACGGCGTGCTCACCCACCTCGGCATCGACACCGTGCAACTCAACGGCGAGGGGTTCGAGTTGCTCGTCAACAAGGGCGACCTCGTCGGCCGCGGTCAGAGCATCGTGCGCTGGAACCCGGCCGCCGTCGAGGCCGCCGGCAAGTCCGCGGTCTGCCCGGTCGTGGCGCTGGAAGCCACGGCCGAGGCCCTCTCGGATCTTCGCGACAACGGCGATGTGAAGGCCGGCGACAGTCTCTTCCTCTGGAAGTGACGTCATGGCCGTCCTCAGACGGCGAGTACGACAAACAAACGCGGCGGCGGGAGCCGTCGCACTACCGGAGACGGGTGAGATGGAGACAACGCTGCGAGGCGTCGGCGTCAGCCACGGTGTGGCGATCGGCGAGGTTCGGCACATGGGAACGGCGGTCCTCGAGCCGCCTGCGAAGCAGATCCCCGCGGAGGAAGCGGAGCGTGAGCAGGGGCGCGCCCGCAAGGCTGTGGAGGCAGTGGCGGCCGATCTGATGGCGCGCGGCAATCTGGCCGGGGGTGAGGCCCAGGCGGTGCTCGAGGCGCAGGCCATGATGGCCCAGGACCCTGAGCTGATGGCCGATGTGGAGCGGCGGATCGCCGTGGGCAGTACGGCCGAGCGCGGGGTGTACGACGCGTTCGCCTCGTACCGCGAGCTGCTGGCGGGTGCCGGTGAGTACCTCGCCGGTCGGGTGGCCGACCTCGACGACGTGCGGAACCGTATCGTCGCCCGTCTGCTGGGGGTGCCGATGCCGGGTGTCCCGGACAGCGACGAGCCCTACGTCCTCGTGGCCCGTGACCTCGCGCCTGCCGACACCGCGCTGCTGGACCCGACTCTGGTGCTCGGTTTCGTCACCGAGGAGGGCGGTCCGACCAGTCACAGCGCGATTCTGGCGCGGGCGCTCGGTGTGCCGGCCGTGGTGGCGCTGCCGGGTGCCGGTGAGCTCGCCGAGGGCACGATGATCGCGGTCGACGGCAGCACGGGTGAGATCTTCGTGGACCCGAGCGATGAGAAGAAGGCTCAGCTCGAGGCTGCTGCCGCCGAGCGCAAGGCCGCGCTGGCGGCCTCGACCGGGCCTGGTGCCACCGCGGACGGACACAAGGTGCCGCTGCTCGCGAACATCGGTGGTCCCGCGGATGTGGCGGCCGCCGTCGAGGCCGGTGCCGAGGGTGTCGGTCTCTTCCGCACCGAGTTCCTCTTCCTGGACGACAGCAAGCAGGCGCCGGCCAAGGACAAGCAGGTCGCCGCGTACCGGCAGGTCCTCGAGGCGTTCCCCGAGGGGCGTGTCGTGGTGCGGGTGCTGGACGCCGGTGCGGACAAGCCGCTGGACTTCCTCACGCCGGCCGACGAGCCGAACCCGGCGCTCGGCGTGCGTGGTCTGCGGACGCTGCTCGACCACCCGGAGGTCCTGCGCACGCAGCTGACCGCGCTCGCGAAGGCCGCGGAGGGGCTGCCGGTCTACCTCGAGGTCATGGCCCCGATGGTGGCGGACCGCACCGATGCCCGGGCGTTCGCGGACGCGTGCCGTGACGCCGGGCTGCGGGCGAAGTTCGGCGCGATGGTCGAGATCCCGTCGGCCGCGCTGCGGGCCCGCTCGATCCTGCAGGAGGTCGAGTTCCTGTCGCTGGGCACGAACGACCTGGCGCAGTACACCTTCGCCGCCGACCGTCAGGTGGGTGCGGTCTCCCGTCTGCAGGACCCGTGGCAGCCCGCGCTGCTCGACCTGGTTGCGCTGTCCGCCGAGGCGGCGAAGGCCGAGGGCAAGAGCTGTGGCGTCTGCGGCGAGGCCGCGTCCGACCCGCTGCTCGCGTGTGTGCTGGCTGGTCTGGGCGTCACCTCGCTCTCGATGGGCGCGGCGTCGATTCCCTACGTGCGGGCGACCCTGGCCAAGTACACGCTGGCGCAGTGCGAGCGGGCCGCTGCGGCGGCGCGGGCGACGGACAGTGCTGAGGACGCGCGCAGCGCGGCGCAGGCGGTGTTGTCGGGCGAGTAGACCGCCCGGCCGAGGCTGCCCGGGAGGGGCGCTCCACCGAGGTGGGGCGCCCCTCCCGCGTTTCAGTGGTGGTGTCCTTGTGTGGGTTTCTCGTCCCCGAGGTCGGGGGGCGCGCAGTAGTCGACGTTGGATTCCGGGGAGATGAGGTCTCCCGATTCGATGTCGGTGCAGTAGGCGTCGAAGACCTCTCCTGCGGTGAGGGGTTCGAGTCCGTAGCAGCGAAGGCGCCAGCCGTAGACGCGGTCGGGGGTGCCTGGGGCGCCGGCGCGGATGACGAGGCCTCCGGGGCTTCGGGTGGCCAGGCCCAGGGCGAGGACGGTGGTGAACTCCAGCGCCTCCGTCTCGTCCAGTTCCGGGGTGCTGCCGTCGTCGGCGACGTGGAGGGCGGCGATGAGGGTCTCGGGTGGGCCGGTGACACTGCAGACGAGGTGCCGGTCGCCGGGCGGCGCCGTGGCGAGGATGCGGACGAGGAGGCCCGAGGCGCGGGTGAAGGCGGCGCGTCCGATGTCCTCACCGCAGGCCGTGCAGGCGCCCAGGCGGGCGAGGAGTGTCGTCGCGTACTCCCAGGTGGCCTGTCGGACGGCCTCGTCGACGAGGGACGCGAGGAGGTCGGCCAGCGGCTGGCCCTCGTACGGCAGGGTCGGGCCGGTGACCGCGAGTTGCGCTGTGAAGCGGGTGCGGCTCGACGGGTTGTCGGGGTCGAGGCCCTGTTGCGTGCAGAACTCGGCGTACTCCTCGGGGTCGAAGAGGGCCACCGTGGTGTGGCTGCCTTGCAGGGCGCGTGTCCTGAGGAGCCCTTCGACGTGTTTGAGGTAGCTCGTGTGATCGTCGAACGTGAAGCTGCGGTAGCGCCGCATGGCTCGGAAGTCGTGCTCGTCGGTCAGCAGGCCGATGGTGCCGGCGATTTCGCGGCGCAGGACGCGTCGCAAGGTCCGGTTGTCGGTGTGCGCCATTGTGTCCCCCTGTTGCGCGGTCGATCAATGCTCACTCACAGTAATCGGCCGCACTGACAGTGGCGTCCGGCGAGGCGGTCGCGGACGAGGCGGTGCTGGATCGCGCAGGTCAGGGCGATGGTGGCGCCGAAGGTGGCCCAGCCGATGGGGCCCGTGGCGATGGCCGTGGTGACGGCGAGTGGTCCGATGCTGCGCTGGGCGGACTGGGCCAGGCCGTGGACTCCGAGGTAGCTGCCCTGGGCGGTCTCGGGGGCGAGAGCGACGGAGAGTTCCCAGGAGATGGTGGCGTGGAGCATTTCGGCGAGGGTGAAGAGAACGGCGGATGCGGTGAGGAGGACGGTGGCGGTCGCGGCGCCTTTCGTGGCCGAGAGGGCCATGGTGACACCGCCGAGGGCGAAGACGGCAGAGAGGGGGAGCAGGAGGGTGCGGGCGGCTGTGGTGGTGGCGCCGAACCGGGAGAGCGGAACCTGGAGAGCCACGACCAGCACGTTGTTGAGGACCATCAGCAGGGGTGCGAGGCCGTGCGGTGCGTCGCTCGCGTGGGCGATCCACAGGGGCAGGCCGACCTTGAAGACGGCGTCGTCGAGGAAGAGGACGGTCTCGGTGGCGACGTAGGCGAGATAGGTGCGGTCGCGCCAGGGGTGGGCGGGCTCGGCCGTGGGGGCGGTGTCCTTCGAGGTGGCGACGGTGCGGGAGGGGGACGGAGGTTCGCCGCAGCGCCGGGTGATGAGCGCGTAGCAGATGAAGGACAGGGCATCGCCCGCGAGGAGCCACTGGTACGCGCTGGTGGTGCCGAGGGCGAGGGCGCCGGCGGCCGCGAGGCCGCCCAGGGCCCAGCCGGCGTTGGCGACGGTTCGGTGGACGGCCTGATAGCGGACGCGGTCCGGTCCGGCGACGCGGGTGGCGTAGAGCCTGGTGAGGACGCTCGCCGCGCGGTCTGCGAGGCCGCCGACGGCGCAGTAGGCGAGCAGCAGCGCGTAGGTGTCGGTCGTGAGGAGGGCCAGTGAGGCCAGGGCTCGCGCGACCTGGACGGCGATCAGGACGCGGGTGAGGGGAATCCGGTCCGCGATACGGCCGGCCAGGGGTGCACCAGCGATGCCGATGGCTCCGGCGGCGGCGACGAGGGTGCCGACTTCGGCGACGGTGAGGCCGGCGACGTACGTGAAGTAGAGGACGGCGACGGATGCCCACAGGCCGCTGCCCACGCGGTCGACGAGGGCGGCGGCGAGCATTCTTCGTCCGTCGAGGCCTCCGGGAATGCGTCTCGACCATGCCGCTGATCGGCGCGCTGGATGCACGGCTCCCCCTTGCCCCAAGATATGTATTGATACATACTATTTAATGTGGCAACACAATATGGGATCAGTGGAACGACGGCCAAGGGGATTGCCGCGTCCGTCGAACGCGGCGTGGCAGAGGGGGCCTTGGGGCCGGGGGCCGTACTGCCGCCGGTGCGGCGGCTGGCGGACGAACTGGGGGTGAGTCCGGGAACGGTCGCCACGGCCTACAAGGAGTTGCGGCAACGCGGCATCGTGGTCACCCGCGGGCGGGGTGGGACCGTGGTCGCACCTCAACCCGCGGTGGCGTCCCGGAGGCCGCCCAGAGTCCCCGAAGGACTGCGTGACCTGGCCGGCGGCCACCCCGATCCCCGGCTGCTTCCAGGCCTCGTCCCGTCCTCGGGCCTGTCCACGACGGCGCGGTCGCATCGTTCGACGCCCAGGCTGGCGCGGCTGGAAGACGCGGTACGGGACCTGTTCCGGCGTGACGGGGTGCCCGTGGAGCAGGTGACCTTCGCGCACGGTGCGCTGGATCTGATCGGGCGGCTGCTCTCCGTCGAGCTGCGGCCGGGCGACGCCGTCGCCATGGAGGACCCGGGGTACCACCATCTGCTGGATCTGCTGACGGCCTTGGGGCTGCGGGCCGTCCCTGTGGCCGTGGACGACGAGGGCATGCGCCCCGAGGCCTTGAGTGGTGCCCTTCGGGCGGGCGCGCGGGCGGTGGTGTGCAGTCCGCGGGCACAGAATCCGTACGGCGGGTGCTTCTCCGCAGAGCGCCGGGACACGCTTGCCGGCCTGCTCCGCGACGAGCCCGACGTGCTGGTCGTGGAGAACGACCACGCCTCCGCCGTCGCCGGAGCTCCCCTGCACTCACTGACCGCCGGAGCGCTGACGCGCTGGGTGCACGTGCGGACGGCGAGCAAGTTCCTGGGGTCCGACCTGCGCTGGGCCGCGGCGGCCTGTGACCCGACCACGCTGGCGCGGCACGACGGACGGCTGCTGCTGACCTCGGGCTGGGTCAGCCATCTGCTCCAGGAGACGGTGCACGGCCTGCTGACCGACGACGGCACGCGTGCGCTGGTGGCACGAGCCGGGGAGACGTACGCGCTGCGGCGGGACGCACTGCTCGGGGAGCTCCGCGGGCGGGGTTTCGAGGCGCACGGGGCGAGCGGGATGAACGTGTGGGTGCCGGTGCGGGACGAGTCGGCTGTGGTGAACGGACTGCGGTCGTACGGCTGGTGGGTCGCGGCGGGAGCGCGGTTCCGGCTGTCGTCCGGCCCGGGTGTTCGGATCTCCGTCGCCGGGCTCGAGCCTGCCGAGGCGGTGCGGCTGGCCTCGGACTTCACCGCCGTGTCCGGTGAGTCCGAGGCGACCTATGGAGGCTGACGGTCAGGCCCGTTTGCGGGCCAGATCCTCGTAGAAGTGCAGCAGATCCAGGTTGTCGATGGAACCCGCGTTGACCGCCTTCTCCAGCGGGGTGCCCTGGAGGAGGCGCTTGACCGGTACCTCGATGCGCTTGCCCGTGAGGGTGTGGGGGACGCCGGGCACCTCGATGATCTCGTCGGGCACGTGGCGCGGGGAAAGCTGCTCGCGGATGGTCCGCTTGATGCGGTTAAGCAGGGCCTCGTCGAGGACGGCGCCGGGAGCCAGGTGGACGAAGAGGGGCATCCAGTAGCCGCCGTCCGGCTGTTCGATGCCGATGACGAGGGACTCCCTGATCTCGGGGAGGCGTTCCACGGCTTCGTAGATGTCGGCGGATCCCATGCGGACGCCCTGGCGGTTGAGCGTGGAGTCGGAGCGGCCGTGGATGACCACGGAGCCGCGGGAGGTGACGGTGATCCAGTCGCCGTGCCGCCACACGCCGGGGTAGGTGTCGAAGTAGCTGTCGTGGTAGCGGCTGCCGTCGGGGTCGTTCCAGAAACGGATGGGCATCGACGGCATGGGGTTGGTGACGACGAGCTCGCCGACCTCGTCGATCAGGGAGTTGCCGCTCGGGTCCCAGGACTGCAGGTCGGTGCCGAGGCAGGGGGCCTGGAGCTCGCCGACGTGGACCGGGAGGGTCGGTACGGCGCCGGCGAAGCAGGAGCAGACGTCGGTGCCGCCGCTGACGGAGGCGATCCACAGGTCGTCGCGGACCTCGTCGTGCAGCCAGCGGAAGCCGTCGGGCGGAAGGGGGGAGCCGGTGGTGGCGACGCACTGGACGGAGGAGAGGTCGAAGTCGCGGGACGGGTGGACGCCGGCCTTGCGGCAGGCCATGACGTAGGCGGCCGAGGTGCCGTAGAGGGTGGCCTTCGTGCGTTCGGCGATGCGCCACTGGGCGCCGGTGTCCGGATAGCCGGGGCTGCCGTCGTAGAGGACGATCGTGGTGCCGGTGAGCAGGCCTGAGACGAGGAAGTTCCACATCATCCAGCCGGTCGACGTGTACCAGAAGAAGCGGTCCTCGGGGCCGAGGTCGCAGTGCAGGCCGAGTTGCTTGAGGTGCTCGACGAGGATGCCGCCCTGGGACTGGACGATGGCCTTGGGCAGACCGGTGGTGCCGGAGGAGTAGAGCACCCACAGGGGGTGGTCGAAGGGCACCTGCTCGAAGACGGGTTCCGTGTCGGCGGAGGTGAGGGCCGACCAGTCCAAGGCTCCCTCCGGTGCCTCGGTGCCCAGGAGGGGGATGTGGACGACGGCGCGCAGGGTGGGCAGTTCGCGGCGCAGCTCGGCGACGATCTCGCGCCGGTCGTGCTCCTTGCCGCCGTAGCGGTAGCCGTCGACGGTGAACAGGACGACGGGTTCGACCTGCTGGAAGCGGTCGAGGACGCTGCGGGCGCCGAAGTCGGGCGCGCAGGAGGTCCAGACGCCGCCGACGGCGGCTGTGGCGAGGAGGGCCACCACGGCCTGCGGGACGTTGGGGAGGTAGCCGCTGACGCGGTCCCCGGGGCGTACGCCGAGGGCGCGCAGCTCGGCGGCCAGGGAGCCGACCTGACGGCGCAGTTCCGCCCAGGTGACGGGGAGTGGTTGGTGCGTCTCGTCGACGTGCAGGAGGGCCGGCTCGTCCGCGTGGGTGCCGGCGGCGCGCAGAGCGTGTTCGGCGTAGTTGACGGTTGCCCCGGGGAACCACTGGGCGCCCGGCATCGAACGGTCGCCGAGCACGCGCGCCCAGGGGGCCGAGAAGCGGACGTCGAACCACTCCGTGACGGCTTTCCAGAAGGTGTCCAGCTCCTCCAGGGACCAGCGATGCAGGGCCGCGTAACCGCCCTCGGCGGGGGCGCCGTGCTGCTCGGCGGCCCAGGCCTGGAACCTGGTGATCCGCGCCCGGGCGATGCGCTCGGGGTCGGGCTGCCAGAGCGGCTGGGCATTGACGGTCGACATGGTCGGCTCCCGGACTGTGCGCGTGGTGTGCGTCCTCCGCGCACGGGCTGGGGTGTGCGCGTGAGCGGCTGGCACGGACAATGCCATGTGATGGATGTCGGCACCAGGGTGCGCCCCACATAGTCCGTGTCGTGAAGATGTGGTCCTGGCACGGGTGAACGGCAGTTGAACGACACACCCGCGTGGGGCCGTCAGTGGCAGGGTGAGCAGCATGAACGGTCGTGACCTTGTGCGTTCGGTGAAAGCGGTGGCTTCGGTGGGGGCGGCGCAGGGTGTGCGTACCGTACGAGCAGCGTGGCGCAGGCGGCGGGCCGACGCCACCGGGCTGCCGTCGCGGGGGGCGGAGCGGGCGCGGGTGCCCGGGCCCGTGCAGGCGGTGGAGCCGGGCCCCGGGGGCGGTGTCGTCCGGTTCAGCCGGTCGGAGCTGCGGATTCTCGTCGCGGTGAACGGGGCCGTCTTCTGGGGCTGGGACGGGGCCGAGCCGGAGCCGTCGTACGCGTTGGCCGGCCGGTGTCCGGAGCCGGATCCGCGGGCGAGGCTGGAGCCGGACACGGACGGCGGCTGGCGGGTGGTGGCCGAGCGCGTGACGGTCGTCGTCTCGCGGCACGGCGCGGTGGAGGTGCAGACGCCCGGCGGCGTGACCCTGCGGCGCGATCTGCCGCCGCGGTGGTGGGAGCCGGTCGGTGGCGGCCCGGCGCGGTGGATGCAGCGGTCGGAGGTGGCCGCCGACGCCCGGTTCTTCGGGCTGGGCGGACGTGCGTCGGGCCCTCGGCTGCCGGACGGGACGTACCGGCTGTGGAACACCGACCCGGGCCGTCCGTTCGCGCCTGGTGACGACCCGCTCCACGTCACGATGCCGGTGCAGCTGGTGGTGTCGGACGGCGGTACGCATCTGGTGTTCCACGACAGCTCGTGGGACGGCACGGTGACGCTGCGGGAGGGCGAGGAGGGCGCGGGTTCCGGGCATGACCGCGCCGGGACGAGCGAGCTGCGCATGGACGGGGGGCCACTGCGCTGCTGGGTCATGGCGGGCACCCCCGCGCGCGTGCTGCTCGCCTGGGCCTCGCTCACCGGGGCGCCCGCGCTGCCGCCCGCGTGGGCGCTCGGTCATCACGCGCGGTGGGGGTTCGGCAGTGAGCAGGAGGTGCGGAGGGCCGTCGCGGGCTGTCTGGAGCACGGGCTGCCGCTCGACGCCGTGCACCTGGACATCGACCACCTGGACGCGCACCAGGTGTTCACCGTCGACCAGGACCGCTTCCCGAAACTGCCCGTCCTGGCCGAGGAGCTCCGGCGGGACGGCATCCGGCTGGTGTCGGTCGTCGACCCGGCCGTCAGGGCGCTGCCCGGCAACTCCGTGTATGACGGCGGGACGGCTGAGGACGCGTTCGTGCGGGACGCGGCGGGTGAGGTCGTGGAGGGTGTCGCGTGGCCCGGGGAGGCGGTGTTCGCGGACTTCACGCACGCGGGTGTGCGTGAGTGGTGGGGCGGTCTCTACGAGGAGCGGCTCGAGCAGGGGTTCTCGGGTTTCTGGCACGACATGAACGAGCCGACGTCGTTCACCGCCTTCGGGGAGTCGACGCTGCCGCGTTCGGCGCGGCACTCCCTGGAGGGGCGGGGTGGTGATCATCGCGAGGCGCACAACGTGTACGCGCTGTGCATGGCGCGGGCGGGCTTCGAAGGGCTGCGGAGACTCGCGCCGCAGGAGCGGCCGTTCCTCTTCTCCCGCTCGGGGTGGGCCGGCATGCAGCGCTACGGCGGGGCGTGGTCGGGGGACGTGGCCACCGGCTGGCCCGGGCTGCGCGCGTCCCTGGCGCTGGTGATGGGGCTGGGGCTGTGCGGCGTCCCGTACTCGGGGCCGGACGTCGGGGGCTTCGACGGTGATCCGTCACCCGAGCTGTATCTGCGGTGGTTCCAGCTGGGCGCCTACCTTCCGCTGTTCCGTACGCATGCCAGTCTGCGGGCGGGGCGAAGGGAGCCGTGGGAGTTCGGGACCGAGGTGCTGGAGCACGCGCGCGTGGCGCTCGTGGAACGCCGGCGGCTGCTGCCGTACTTCATGACGCTGGCGCACCTGGCCCAGCGTACCGGAGCGCCCTATGTGCGGCCCCTGTGGTGGACGGCTCCGGAGGAGCGGGCGCTGCGGGACTGCGGGGACGCTTTCCTGCTGGGTGACAGCCTGCTGGTGGCGCCGGTGCTCGACCCGGGGGCCGATCGGCGTGCCGTGCAGTTGCCGCGGGGGCGCTGGTACGACGTGGCGACGGAGGAGGCGTACGAGGGACCGGGGCAGGTGCTAGTCGACGCGCCTGTGTCGCGGATCCCGGTGTTCGCGCGCGCGGGTGCCGTGCTTCCCGTTCGCGGGGAGGACGGAGCACTCGAACTGGAGGTGTGGGCACCCGCCCGGGGACGGACCGGTGGCGGCCTGGTCGTGCCGGACGGGGGTGACGGGTGGGACGAGCCGGAGATCGAGCGCTACACCGCCCGGTGGATGGGCTCGCGCGTGGTCGTCGAGCGGGAGGGCGAGGACGGCGTGCGCCGGCCGTCCCGCCCCGTGCGCGTCCGCGGGGCCGGGGAGCGCTGAGCTCAGTACCGGCCCTCGAACCAGGCCCGTACAGCAACGGTGTGCAGTGGGAAGGCCAGCTCCTGCGGCCTGCGCAGGAGGTGCCGGCCCTCCGTCTCGTCCGTGGCGGCGGAGGCGGGCAGACCCTCCGCCGGGCGTTCCGGGAGGAGGCCGAACAGCAGCAGGTGTCCGTCGGGCGAGCTCATCGCGTCGACGAGCCGTACGTCGCGGCCGACCGCGTCGATGCCGGTCTCCTCCCTCAGTTCGCGTACGACGGCCTGCCGCCAGTCCTCCCGGTGGTCGACGTATCCGCCGGGCAGGGCGATGCCCCCGCGCGCGGGAGCGATGGTTCGGGTGATGACGACCAGGGCGGTGCCCTTGGTGTCGTACACGGGCTGGAGGGCCACCGCGACCGGGAGCGGATTGCGGTAGGCCACGGTGCCGCACCCCGGGCAGGTGCGGGGCCAGCCGGAGATGCCCTCTCCGTAGGGCGCGCCGCAGCTCGAACAGTGGGAGTCCGGCGCGGAGTTGGAACTGGAGTGCTGATATTCGGACACGCGGCGGACTGTAGCCGATCACGGGGAGGGCGTCGTGGGCGGGCGGCTCAGTGGCGGCCTGCGAGCGACTTCCTGGACACGGGGAAGTCGAAGTACGTGTCCGGGTAGGGCTCGGGCTGGTAGGTGTAGTGCCACCACTCCTGCGCCAGGTTCACGAAGCCGAGACCTTCTAGGGTGCTCTTGAGCAGCAGCCGGTTGGCGCGCTGTTCGCCCTGGACGCGCGGGTCGAGGGTGTGCGAGAGGGTGTCGAAGCAGTCGAAGCCGGTGCCCATGTCGACCGAGTTGTCGGGGAACCGCTCGCCCTGCGGCGCGAAGCACGGCACGAGGGTCTCTCCGGGGCGGTACGGCCGGGTCGGCTTCGCGGGCAGCCTGACGAGGGTGACATCCAGGGTCGATCCGCGGCTGTGGCCGGACTTCTCCGCGATGTAGCCGTCCGCGAACAGCCGGGTCTTGTCGACGTCCGGGTAGAACTCGCCCTTCATCGCCTCGTCGTCGAGGTCCTCGGCCCAGCGGACGAAGTGGTCGACCGCGCGCTGTGGCCGGTAGCAGTCGTAGACCTTGAGCGTGTAGCCCTGGGCCAGCAGCTTCCTCTGGGCCCTGTGGAGGGCGTCGGCGGCGGGGCGGGTGAGGACGCAGACCGGCTGCTGGTAGCCGTCGATGCGTTCGCCGACGAAGTTGTGCGGGGTGGCGTAGCGCATCTCCTGGAGGATCGTCGGATCGACGCTTGCGAGCGCCACGAAGTCCTTCGGCGCCCTGGGCTCGGCCCGGGCCTGGGCGGGGGCGGTGGAGGCGGTCGCTGCCAGCAGGGCGGCGGCCGCAGTGATCAGGGCGCGTGCCACGCCGGTGAGTCGTGTCATGCTCCTGCGTCTATCAGGAGTCGGTGTTGCCGGGGAAGCGGGGCGCGACAACCGCCGGCCGGTGTCCTGCCGTTTCCCGGCAGGACGTGACCGGCTTTTGACGTTCCGTCAGGTTGCTCTGCGGAAAGGGGCTGCGGCGCGTACACGAACACCTCTGGTGGTGGGCTGGTTCGGTGGGGACGACCGGACCGCCGGGGCCGCCGCCGCTCCCGGCACCGGGCGCTCCGGGGACGGCTTCCGGCTGCTCGTACTCCGACCGGCCCGCGGCCGGGCTCGGTGGCGCGCCGCGGACGGTGAGGGGCGACGCCACCGCCTGGGAGGTGCTGGACGTGGTGGCGGTCGGCGGGCGGGATCGTACGTCGGACGACGTGGCCGTCGCGGACGAGCACGGGCGGAGCGTGTGGGTCGTACGGCTCGCGGGCCTCGAACGGGCGCCGGCCGAGACGCGGGCGGAGGAGGCGGCAGAGATCGATCCGCTGACGCGGTCGCCCGGCTCGGACGCGATCACCGGGGAGGTGGACCGGCGGATCGCGGCCGGGTGGCCGTTCGCCCTGAGCCGGCTGGACGTCGATCGCTTCAAGCAGGTCAACGACGGGGTCGGGTTCGCGGTGCGACGAACTGATCCGTGCGGTGGGGCGGGCGCTGCAGCAGGCCGGGGCGGACGGCGCGCGCGTCGGGCACGTCGGCGGGGACGACTTTCCGGTGCTCACCGATCCGGAGGGTCTCGGTCCGTTGGCCGCCTCGGTGCTGGACGCTCCCCGGTCGACCGGTGGCCGGCCGGTCACGCTGTCGCTCGCGACGGTGCTGTGCGCGCCGGGCAGGGTGGCGGATGACTGGCAGGCGGCGGCCCGCCCGGCACCGCTGAAGAAGGCCGCGAAGGCGTTGCGCGGGTTGCGCGGGGCGAGTTGGGTGCTGCGCCGGGCAGGCACGCCCGGGCGCGAGACCCGCCGGGGAGCCGCGTCGGAACCGGTACCGGCGGGCGGCCGAGAGGGGTGCGCAGGGTGCCTGGGCCGCCCTCGGGGGCGAGGGCCGGAGGCACCCGTCCCGCAGCTCAGGACCGTGCCCGAGCAGGGCCGCGACAGGCCCCGCACACGGCCAAGAGCCGTGCCGGACTCGTGCGGTTGAGAAACCGCCTGACCAGGTAGATCCTGGACACGAGTAAGCGAGGAGGTCAGGGTGCCGCTGGTCGGTCGCCGACGGCGGCGGTCCAGCGGAGGTCGGACGCCCCCCAGCCAGGCCTCGCGCGGCGCACCAAGGGCCGCGCGGAGCCACGAACAGATCTGAACAAGGACCCGACCGGGCGCCGCCACGGCCGTTCACCGGCCACCCGGCCCGGCAGGAGCCCGGCGGCCGTCACATGGCCGTCAACCGTTGCGGTCGGCGACCTTGACGCACTTCCAGTGCCGGTGAACACATCCGGATGTCAGTCGACATCGCCGTGCATACGCGGCGTATTCCGGCACTGCGCACGCGGAGCGCCTGCGCCAAGGCCCTTTCGCGAACGGGCGATTCGGCTGCGACGGCACCCTCATCACGGATGCCGGGCGGGGCACGGGATCTCCCTGCCTCCGGCTGAAGTAGCCATGGGTAACGCACCCTGCACGAGAGGTCTGGGGCAGTTCGTCCCCGGGCCCGGGCCTAGGAGCCGCCATGAGCAACGTAGACATCTTCGTCGGCGAGATCATCGGCACGGCGATCCTGATCCTGTTCGGCGCGGGCGTCTGCGCCGCCGTCACCCTGAGATTCTCGAAGGCCAGGGCGTCGGGCTGGATCGTCATTGCGTTCGGCTGGGGATTCGGTGTCCTGGCCGGCGCCTACACCGCCGCCCCGCTGTCGGGCGGCCACATCAACCCCGCCGTCACACTCGGCCTCGCCGTCGACACGGGCGTATGGGACAAGGTCTGGGTCTACCTGCTCGGGCAGATAGTGGGGGCGATGCTGGGCGCCGTCCTCGCGTACCTGGTCTACTTCGCCCAGTTCCGGGCCAACGTGCGGAAGACGGGCACCACTGAGGGCACGGAGGACGAGCCGGTGCCGACGCTCGGCATCTTCTCCACCATCCCTGAGATCAGGAACCCGGTCGCCAACCTGATGACGGAGATCCTCGCGACCATCGCCCTGGTACTGCCCATCCTCGCCCTGGTCGGCGACAACAGGGTCGTCAAAGGTGTCGGCATCGGGCCGATCCCGGGCGAGGGAGCCGGAATCTATGGCTCCGGCATCTCGATCCTGCTGGTGGCTCTGCTGGTCGTCGGCATCGGTCTCTCGCTCGGTGGGCCCACCGGTTACGCCATCAACCCGGCACGTGACCTCGGGCCGCGCATCGTGCACCAATTCCTCCCGATCCCGCACAAGGGAACGTCCGACTGGGGGTACTCCTGGGTCCCGGTGGTGGGGCCTGCGGTCGGCGGAATTCTCGCGGCCCTCATCTACAACGCAGCCTTCTGACCAAGCGATCAAGAGGTAGCCATGACGGACAACGCCGAGAAGTACGTCGCAGCGATCGACCAGGGCACCACATCGAGCCGCTGCATCGTCTTCGACCAGGACGGCGCGATCGTCGCCGTCGACCAGCGCGAGCACCGCCAGATCTTTCCCAAGCCGGGCTGGGTGGAGCACGACGCCACCGAGATCTGGTCCAAGGTGCAGGCGGTCGTGGCCGGGGCGCTCGCCAAGGCCGGTCTACGGGCCGACCAGCTGAGCGCCATGGGGATCACCAACCAGCGCGAGACGACCCTGCTGTGGGACCGCGTGACGGGCAAGCCGGTGCACAACGCCATCGTCTGGCAGGACACGCGGACGGCCTCGCTGTGCAACCAGCTGGGCGGCTCGGACGGGCAGGACCGTTTCCGCGAGCAGACGGGGCTGCCGCTGGCCACGTACTTCTCCGGGCCCAAGGCGGCCTGGCTGCTCGACAACGTGCCCGACCTCCGCGCACGCGCCGAGCGCGGGGAGATCGCCTTCGGCACGATGGACTCCTGGCTGATCTGGAACCTCACCGGCGGCACGGACGGCGGGCAGCACGTCACCGACGTGACCAACGCCGGGCGCACCATGCTGATGAACCTGGAGACCCTCCAGTGGGACCCCTCGATCCTCTCGGCGATGAACATCCCGGAGGCGATGCTGCCCGAGATCCGCTCCTCCGCGGAGACGTACGGCACCGCGGTCGGCCAGCTCGCCGGCGTGCCCGTGGCCTCCGCGCTGGGCGACCAGCAGGCCGCCGTGTTCGGGCAGGCCTGCTACGACGTGGGCACGGCCAAGAACACGTACGGCACGGGCAGCTTCCTGCTGCTCAACACGGGCAACCGCCCGGTGGCGTCGAAGAGCGGCCTGCTGACGACGATGGGGTACAAGATCGGCAGTGAGGCGCCGGTCTACTGCCTGGAGGGTGCGATCGCCATCACGGGCGCACTGGTCCAGTGGTTCCGCGACCAGCTCGGCATCATCCGTACCGCCGACGAGATCGAGCCCCTGGCGGCGAGCGTCGAGGACAACGGCGGCGCGTACATCGTGCCGGCGTTCTCCGGTCTGTTCGCACCCTACTGGCGTTCCGACGCGCGGGGTGTGGTCACCGGGCTGACCCGGTACGTCACGAAGGCGCACCTCGCTCGGGCGGTGCTGGAGGCGACGAGCTGGCAGACGCGCGAGGTCGTGGACGCCATGTACCAGGACTCCGGGGTGCAGATCACCACCCTCAAGGTCGACGGCGGCATGACGAAGAACAACCTGCTGATGCAGCACCAGGCGGACGTGCTCGACGTGCCGGTGGTGCGGCCCAAGGTCTCCGAGACGACCTGTCTGGGCGCCGCCTACGCGGCCGGTCTGGCCACCGGTGTGTGGAACGACCTGGACGAACTCAAGGCGCACTGGCAGAAGGACGTCGAGTGGACGCCGTCCATGGAGGCGTCGGTGCGGGACCGCGAGTACCACAACTGGCGCAAGGCCGTGGAGAAGAGCTTCGGCTGGGAGGAGGGCGACGAAGGCTAGCCACGCACGCGTGCAGCGTCGTTTCCGACTGCGGCCCGTACCCCGGTCACGGCGGGGGTGCGGGCCGTGCCCCGGCGGTCCGCGTCAGGTGGTCACCGTGGGGCGGCGGTCGGCCGCGTAGGCCATCGCGTGCTGGACGACGCCGATGAGTGCTTCCTTGACCGACTCGCGGTCGCGGGCGTCGCACATCAAGAGGGGGACGCCGTCGTCGAGGTCGAGGGCTTGGCGGACGTCCTGAAGCGGGTAACGCGGGGCTCCCTCGAAGCAGTTGACGCCGACGAGGAACGGTATCGAGCGCCGTTCGAAGTAGTCGACGGCGGCGAAGGAGTCCTCCAGGCGGCGGGTGTCGGCGAGGACGACGGCACCGAGCGCGCCCTCGGAGAGTTCGTCCCACATGAACCAGAACCGCTCCTGGCCGGGCGTGCCGAAGAGGTACAGCACCAGGTCCTCGCGGAGTGTGATGCGGCCGAAGTCCATGGCCACGGTCGTGGTGTGCTTGCCTTCCACGCCCCTGACGTCGTCCACCGGGCGCCCGGCCTCGGTGAGCAGTTCCTCGGTGCGCAGCGGTCTGATCTCGCTCACCGCGCCGACCAGCGTGGTCTTGCCCACGCCGAATCCGCCGGCCACCAGGATCTTGAGCGTGACGGGCTCGACCGGAGGCTTCCCGCGCTCAGAACGCCCGAAGATCATCGATCTCTTCTCCTGCATTGATGGGGGTCGGGCGACGGCGGGCCGTAGCCTCCGCCGCCCGGGTTTGCGATGACGAGCACGCCGCCGCCGTACCGGACCGGGAGTTCCCCGACGGCGTGCAGGCCGGTGCCGTCCGCGGGGGCGCTCAGGGCCTGGCGGACGGCGCGGGTGACGGTCGGCGGGGTGCGGACGTCCGTGGGCGGCCGGCCTGCCGGGTGTCGTGCGACGACATCGGTGAAGGTGGCGCCTCGGTCGATCCGGAACCGCCGGCCAGTCACCTCAGCACCCGCTTCCGCGCTGCTCACAGGGCCCGGAGGCCGTTGATCACGTCGCGCAGGATACTCTCGTCCGGCAGCTCGGCCGGGGGCACGGGCCGGTTCACGTGGACGAACTCCGCGTCCACGAGATCTCCGACGAGGACCCGTACCACCCCGATCGGCAGGTCGAGTTCCGCTGCGAGTTCGGCGACCGACTGCGGGACGTCACGGCACAGTTCGACGATGTCCACATGCTCCGGGGAGAGCATGTGGTCCGCTTCCGGATCGTCCGCGTGCGGTTCCGCGACCACGACCGCGATCAGGTCCAGGCGGTGCTGGCCCTGGCTGCTGGTGCGGCCGCGGGTCATGGCGTACGGGCGGACGACCGGTCCGGCCTCGTCGTCGTACCAGTGGCTTCTTCCCTGACCGTCAGCGCTCATGTCATCCCACTACCCGCCTGCGGGCAGATCGGTGCGCGGAGCGGCGCCCAGATGCACACCCACCCGCTTGACGAGCAGCGTCATCTCGTAGGCGACCTGGCCGACGTCCGAGTCGGCGTCCGAGAGAACAGCGAGGCAGCTGCCGTCGCCGGCGGCGGTCACGAACAGGAAGGCGTCGTCGAGTTCGACGACGGTCTGGCGGACGTTGCCGGCCTCGAAGTGGCGTCCCACACCCTTGGCGAGGCTGTGGAACCCGGAGGCCACGGCAGCGAGGTGCTCGCTGTCCTCTCTGGTCAGGTCCTTGGACAGCCCGGTCGGCAATCCGTCGCCGGAGAGCACGAGGGCCTTGCGGATGCTCGCGACGCGGGCCACCAGATCGTCGAGGAGCCAGTTCAGCTCCCCCTTGTTGGTAGCGGTGTGGCCGGTCGCCTTCGGTGCGGTCATCGACCGTCCCCCTCTGTCGTTCCTTGTGATGCTGTGCCGCTGTGGGCCGAATCGCCCGCGGCGTTCTCCTCACGGCCGCGCTGCCAGCCGCGCTGGAGCGAGGCCATGCGGCTGCGTACTTCCTCCGCGTCGCGTTCGACGGGCTCGGACCTGTCCTGCGCGCGGGGCTCGGTGCTCCGCTTGAGCTGCGGGGCCAGGTTGGCCTGCCGGACACGGCGGGGCAGGGGCGTGGTGCCGGAGCCGTCGCCCGGCCGTGCGGTTGCGGGAGCCGAGGCTGTCTCCTGGGGTACGCCGGACCCGGGGTGTGCGGGTCCGCCTGTGTTCCCCGGCGTGGCGCCGGGGCGGAGGTCGGATGCGTCCGCGCCGCTCGATGCGATCTCCGCGCGGCGGGTCCGCCTGGGGAGAGCGGACGTTTCGGCCCGGTCGCCGACGGGCGGGGCCGGGGATGCGGTGGGGTCCTCGCTGCGGCCTGCCGCACCGGTGCCCCGGCGAGTGGAATCAGTCCCCCGGCGGCGGGCCGGCAGGGGCGGCGGCGCGTCCGGCAGGGCCTCGCCGCTCCGGCGACGTGACGGGAGTGCGGAGGTGACCCCCGAGTCGGTTCGGCCGGTGCTCGTGGTGGTCTCGTCGTCGGTCCTGCCGCGCCTGGGGCGCTGGTCGGTGACCGGGCGGCCGTGGGAGCTGACCAGTTTCGGGGTGTGGCGGCGGGCCAGCGGGACAGGGGCGCTCGGCTCGTCGTCGCCGTCGGCGCGTTCGCGTGCGCTGCCGGCGTCGGCGGTCTGCCGGTGCGGATCGGGGTGACGGCCGGCCGTGTCGTCCTCGGACCGGACGAGGGAGTGGCGGCGGGGGCGGAACAGGCCGCCGTGCTCGCTGTCCTGGTCCTCTAGGGCGCCGGGGAAGTCGCCCGCGGCGTCCAGGTCGACGGGGGCCTCCAGCTCGATCGGTCCGTCCAGGAGGGAGCCGGGCAGGCCGTGCCGTTGCGCGGGCGCCTGGGACAGCGCGGCGCGGCGGGCGTCCTGCGGCTCGCTGTCCGGGGCGAGCTGGGGGCGGTCGAGCCGGAACCCGAGGCCGTTGGTGTCCGGGACGTCGTCCGTCAGCAGCGCGTCGGGGATGAAGACGACAGCGGTGGTGCCGCCGTACGGGGAGGGCTGCAGGGAGACGCGGACGTTCTGACGCTGGGCGAGACGGCTGACGACGAACAGGCCGAGCCGGTCGGTGTCGGACAGCTCGAACTCGGGTGTCTCGGCGAGCCGGAGGTTGGCGTCCAGCAGCGCTTCGGCGGCCATGCCCAGACCCCGGTCGTGGATCTCCAGGGTGAAGCCGTTGGCGACCCGCTCGCCCAGGACCTGCACGGCGGTGTGCGGCGGGGAGAAGACCGTGGCGTTCTCCAGGAGTTCGGCCACGAGATGCGTGAGGTCGGCGACGGCCGGGCCGGTGACGGCGATTCGCGGAAGGCGGCGGACCTCGATGCGCTCGTAGTCCTCGACCTCGGCGACGGCGGCGCGTACGACGTCCATGAGCTGGACCGGCTTGCGCCACTGGCGGGAGGGTGCGGCGCCGGAGAGGATCACGAGGCCCTCGGCGTGCCGGCGCATACGGGTCGTCAGGTGGTCGAGGCGGAACAGGTCGGCGAGTTCCTCGGTGTCCTCGGTCCGGCGCTCCATCGCGTCGAGCAGGGTGAGCTGCTTGTGGAGCAGGACCTGGCTGCGGCGTGCGAGGTTGACGAAGACCTCGGAGACACCGGCGCGCAGTTCGGCCTGTTTGACGGCGGCTTCGACGGCGGCGCGCTGGAGGGTGTTGAGGGCCTGGCCCACCTCGCCCATCTCGTTCTTGTCGTACTCCAGGCGCGGGACCTCGGTCTCGACGTCGACCTGCTCGCCCGCGGAGAGGCGGCGCATCACGCTGGGCAGCCGTACTCCGGAGGCCTCGTGGGCCTCCAGGCGCAGTTGTCGCAGATCGCGGATGAGGGTGCGGCCCACGCGGACGGAGAGGAAGAGGGAGAGCAGGAGCGCGATCAGGCCGAGTGCGCCGGCGATGACCGCCTTGGCGATGACGCCCACGGCCACGGGGTGGACGCGGTCCTGGTAGCGGTCGTTGGCCTGGTCGTCGAGGGTGCCGAGTTCGTCGAGCACGTTGCCGGCGGCGCTGTCCCAGCTCTTCGCGGTGACGCCGCGGGGTGTTCCCGTCCCGGAGTCGAGGGCCGCTTCCTCGGCCACGCGCAGTGGAGCGGAGGAGGCGCTCTTCCAGAAGCTCTCGTAGCGGTCGCGTTCCGCGACGGGCAACTGCTGGAGGCTGACGTCGTACATCAGGGTGCGCTGGGCCACGAGGTCGGAGATCTCGCGCTCTTCGGAGCGGGAGATCCTGCCGACGATCAGGGCGGAGCCGAGGAGGGCGTCCTCGCGGGAGAGAAGTTCGCGGGCGCGGGCGAGGTTGACCAGCGCGCGGTACTCCTTGTCCAGTTCGATGTTGTCGACCACGTGCAGGTTGGTGAGGAGGACGTAGCACGGGTCGACCAGCCGGTTGTAGAGGTCGAGGGCCTGGGAGCGGTTGACGGTGCCGTCCTCGACGCTGCGGCGCAGCGACTCGATGCCTTCGAAGGCGTCCAGGACCGCGGTCAGCTGCTCGTCGGTGTCCCGGCCCATCGCGTCGCGCACGTCCGGGTTCCGGGCGTTGTCGCGGATGCCGGCGACGGCCTCGTCGGTGGCGGTGCGGCTGCGGCGCAGCGCGGCCAGGCCGTCGGAGGCGCGGGGGTCGGCGAGGTAGACGAGGGTCTGGCGGCGTTCCTCCTGCAGAACACGGACGGTGTCCTCCATCGGATAGCCGATCTTCTCCACCACGGTCGACACGTTGAACAGGCCGCCCGCCTCACGCCCCGTGAGCACCGTGGCGAAGGCCCAGATCGCCGTCAGGGACACCAGCGGCACGAGAAGCAGCGCCACGATCTTCCGGCGGATGGACTTCCCGCGAAAGCGCATGGCCTCCCCCAGCTCGGGCCCCCGGGGCTACCGGGGGTACACATGTGCGTCAACAAACGGCGCGAGCCTACTACCGACGCCGGGGGAACTCGAAGCCAGCCCGGAGTCTGAAGTTCCGCACCGGCCACGAGGCATGGTGAGTTGTCCGGGCATTGCGGGAGTTGTCTCCCCGAAACCGATGGCGGTCGTGTGAGCCAATCGCCGTGGCCGACCAGGGCGGTTGGCTGAAACTTTTCGTTTCGGGGAATCTTCGTGAGCAGTTGTTCGTCCTTCCCTACGGGAGATGGGGGCGGAACGGACCACAGGAGCCGCATCCCGCACCCGGGCGGCGTAAAACAGCGCAAGCCGGGCAGCCACTGGAAAGCACGGGTCTTCGGATACGAACGAGCGGTCTGCCGGCGGTGGGGAGTGACACGGTGATGGGCACGGCGGAGCGGCGCGAAGCGCCCAAGGCTGGTGGGACGCAGGTGAGGGGACATCGGAACCCGGGGGTGACCGATCGCGACGATCCGGTCGGCGAATCGGGGACCATGACGCTCGGAGCGGGGGCCCTGGCTCCGGAAGGGGACCGTGACATACGCGGGCAGCAGTACTACCGGCCCCTGTGGGTCGAGGAGCCGGCGCGGCGGCGCCGGTTGCCGGATCCGGTCCGGACGGCGGCCGTGCGGGCGGTCCTCCTCATAGCCGTGACGCTGATTCAGGCCATGGTGGCGTCCCTGTGCACAATGGCCGGGTCATGGCTGGCGTTCCCCATGGTGATCAGCAGCGTGGTCAGCACGATCGCGGCCACCTGGGGGGCGCTCGACGTGTGGGTGACGCGCCAGGTCTGGAACCAGCGCAACGGCGTGGTGTCGGTGCCGAGCAGCACGGCGCGGGCTCTGCGCCGCGAGCGGCGCCGCGCCCGGCGGCAGGCACGCGCCACCGAGCGGGCGCAGGAGCGGATACGCCGGCGGGGCGGGGCCGGGCAGTTGTCGCATTCGTGAAGTGCGGCGGACGGCAGAGGTTCTGACGAGGCGGCTGCTACCGGGAGTCAGGGCCCCGGCCGGTGTCCCGGCCGGCACCCCTCACCGTGCGGCGGACTGCACCCGCTCCTCCCCGCACCCGCCGCGCGAGTTCGCTCTCTCGCCCGCATGAAGGGCCGCGGGCGGTCCACGGCGAGCACCGCGGCCGTACGGCCCTCCCGGACGTACCGGGCGGGGAAGCCGCCCTCGGCCGGTGCGCCGTCGGAAAGTTCGCCCTCGGTGACGAGGACGGGGTCGCCGTCCCTGCGGCGGTCGGCGAACTGGATGCGGGCGCCGCACCGGCCGGACCAGGCCGACTCGCGCGGCGAGGAGTCCCGGACCCCGACCCGGAACGCGCGCGCGCGATCACTGGAGGAGGACGCCCGATCAACCGGTGGTCGGCGCAGGGCGTTTGAACATCCTGGTCGCCGTGATCTCGCTGTGGACCGCCTCTCCCGCCTGGGGCTGCTGCGGCAAGCCCGGACGGAGGTGTTCCTCGACGCTGATGTACTTGAGGCCGGCCCTCAGGTCGGCGTCGTTGCGCATCCGGATGACCAGGGGGAACTCGGCCAGCGCTGTGGTGTCGAACAGGCCCGTGGTGTACAGGAGCTGAACGCCCAGGGCGTCCGACACCGCCCGCTGGAGTTCCAGCAGGTACGTGGCGTTGGCGCGGCCGATGGGGTTGTCGAGGAACAGGGTGCCGGCGTGCCGGTGCTTGTCCCGGCCGCGGTCGTTCGAGCGCAACGCGGCCATCGTGCAGTACAGGGCGATGGCGGCGGTGAGGAGCTGGCCGCCGGAGAAGACGTCGCCCATCTGCCCGACGGGCACGCGCTCGGCGCGCAGCACCGCGTCCGGCTTGAGGATCTCGACGGCGACACCCTTGGGCTGCAACGCCGCCGCGACGCCCCGCAGCAGCAGGGACATGCCGTCCCGCCTCAGGTCGGAGTTCTTCTTGACGGCGGCGCGGGTCGCCTCGTCGATGACGTCGCCGAGCCGTTCGGTGAGCGTGGCCTGGTCGGGTTCCTCGAAACGGATGCGGAGGAACTCCTGCCCGGACCACTCCCCGAGGCCTTCGGGAAGGCGGGAGAGCCGCTGGGCGGAGCGCAGGGTGGCCAGGGCAGACTCGACCAGGCCGCGCAGCCGGTCCACGATCGAGTCGCGGTTGCGCTCCAGCTGCGCCAGCTCGTCGGTGAGGACCCGCAGCCGGGGCGCGAAGGCGTCCGCCCACTTCTGGGCGTGCTCCGGCAGCGCGGAGGCGGGAAGTTCGCGGATCTGCTGCCGGGCCGGGGTGCGGACCTGCTCGTAGCGCGTGGAGTTGGCATGCCGGACGAGGATGTCACTGGCCTCGCGGACGGCGGCCTCCGCGGCGGACAGGTCGGCGGCGCAGCCGCGCAGCGAGCGGCGGGCCTCGGCCGCGGCCCGCCGGGCCTCCTCCGGGCTGCCGGGGTACGGCTCCGTCTCCTCCTGCTCCTCCTCGGCGCTGTGTTCGCGCAGCAGGTCACGGAGCATGGCGGCGATCTCGTCGAAGCCGCTCGCCGCGTCCTCGGCGGCGCGGTGGGCGTCGAGGAGTTCGGTGTGCGCCTCGCGGGCCTGGTCCAGTGCCTCGGTGCGGGAGGCGAGTTCGGCGGTGGCGGTGCGCAGCAGGGCCTGCGCGTGCTCGGCGTCGCGCGGCTGGAGGTCCTCGGGGAGGTCGGTGTGGGCCTCGCCGTCCTCGGGCGCGAGCCGTTCGGCCTCGCCGCGCAGGCGCCCGAGCTGCTCGCTCGCGGTCGACATGCGGGTCTCCAGGAGCTGCACCAGCTCCTCGGCGCGGGCGGCGGCGGCCTGACGGCTGGGCCCGTCGGAGCCGTCGGGTGATTCGAGGAGCTGCCCGGCCCGCGTACGGACCTTGTTGCTCAGCCGGTCCAGCTCCGCGCGGGCCGCGCTCTCGTCGCTCTCCGCACGGGCCTGCTCGGCCCGCAGGTCGGCACCCACGCCGACCTTCTCGTACACCTGGGACGCTGCCCGGTAGGCCTCGCGCAGCGCGGGCAGGGAGGCCTTCGGGGTCTGGGCGTCGTCCTCCGGTACGTCGTCAGGGGCGCCCGCGATCTCGGAGCGCTCGGCGCGCAGGGCGCGGGCGGTGCGGCGGGCGTCGTCGGCGGCGCGCTGGGCGCCGCGCCGGTCCTCGTCGGCGGCCCTGGCCCGCTCCAGACAGGCTTGGGCACCCGCCTCCGACTCGGCCGCCTCGTCGGCCAGTTCGCGCAGCTTGACCTGCCAGCCGGCCCGCTCGCGCAGCCGGAAGGCGAGCCCGGCGAGGGCGTCGGCGGAGCGGCGGGCCCTCTGGGCGGCCTCCTGACGTTCGTCCCGGAGACGGGCCGCCTCGGCGGCGGCCTCGTCGGCCTCGGCCCGCACGGTGCGCGCCTCGGCCAGTTCCGCCTCCGACTCCTCGGCGAACGCCCGGGTGTCGTGCGCCGCCCGGGCCAGTTCGGCCAGTCGCCCGGCCGGGCAGCCGGTGCGCCAGGAGGCGAGCCGGGCGGCCAGCTCCCGGTCCTTGCCGAGCCGGGCGGCGAGCGCGCGGATCTCCTCGTCGCGCTCGGCCGCCCGGGCGCGCAGGGTCTGCCGTTCCTCGTCGGCGGCGTGCTCGTCGTGCATGGCCGGGTTCGGCGGCACGAGGAACACGTCGCCGCTGTCGGTGTCCGGAGCGGGGGTCGGGGCGAGCAGGGCGGCGGCGGTGCCGACCGCCACGGCGGAACGAGGCAGCAGTGCCGCGTCGCCCAGCGCCTCCCGGGCGCGTGCGTGGGAGTCCGGGTCGGTGATGATCACGCCGTCGACGAGTTCGGGCCGGGCGGCCAGCACGCGCGCGTGGTCGGCCGGGTCGACGGCCTGTGCGAGGTAGCGCCAGCCGGGCAGCGCGGGGATGCCGTGCTCGCCGAGGAACTCGACCGTGGCCAGCACGTCCGGGCCGGGCGGCAACAGCCCGCCGTCACCGAGTGCGCCGAGGATGCGGGAGTCGTCGGCGGCGGCCGTACGCAGTTCGAACAGCTGCCGCTCGGCCGAGGTGACGGCGTCGTCGAGCAGTTCGCGCAGGTCGTCGGCGAAGCGGTCGAGTTCCTCGGGGCTGAGCCCCCGCTCTGCGGAGGTGGCGGGGGCGGTCGGCTCGCTGTCCGTGCCGTGGCGGGGCCGCGGGATGCCCGGGGGGGTCTCGGGGGTCAGGCTGAGCAGTTCGGCCAGCCGCTCCTCCCCCGCCAACGCCTCGGCGGTGCGGCGCTCGGCCTCATGGGACCGCTCGGCCGCCGTCGCGGCGTCCGCCGCGCGGGCCGCGGTGAGTTCGGCGCGTGTCTCGGTGGCGGCGGCCTCGCGGGCGTGCTCCGTGGCCAGGCGGGACGCCTCGCGGGCCGAGTCCCAGGCCGCCACGGCGGTCTTCTCGGCGTCGCTGGCGGCGAGGGCCGCGCGGGCCGGGTCGGCGTCCGGCGCGCTGTCGTCGAGCCAGCCGGCCCGGACCGCCTCGGCGGTCTCCTGCTCGACCTCGGCGAGGCGCTGTTTGAGGTGCCCGATCTCACTGCGGGCCCGCTGCGCCTGCGTGGCGGCGGCGGTGGAGTCCCGGTAGGCGGCGTCGCTGACCTCCTGGAGGGCGGCGGACCGCTCCTCCTCCTCGTCGGCGAGACTCTCGGCACTCTCCGCCGCCGCGTGCAGGGCCCGTACGAGGTCGACGGCGGCCCTGGCCCGGGCGGCCAGCGCGGGGGCGGCGTCCCGCTCGGCCTCCCGGATCGCGGCGGATACGCGGGCGACGCGGTCGGAGGCGGCGCGGTGGCGCAGGACGGCCTCGGCGGCCTGCCATGCCGAGTACAGGGTGCGGGCGTCGGCGAGCTCGCGCTTTTGCGCGGCGGCGGACTTCTCGGCCGCGGCGAGGGCCAGCGAGGCGTGCCGGTAGGCGAGTTCGGCGGAGATCAGCGCGCTGCGCTCGCGGGCCGCCTCGGCGTGCGTGACGGCGTGGGCGGCGGCGGTGACCCGCTGGGCCAGGTCGGCGGCCCGGGCCCGCTCCCGCACGCCGCGGGCGGACAGCCTGCGGGCCAGGGTCCGGGTACGGCGCTCGGCTCCGGTGTGGATGTCACGCGCGCGTGAGCGGGCCTCGGCGGCCTCGACGATCCGCCCGAGGAGGTCGACCGACCCGGCGGTGAAGTCGCGTTCGGCGATCAGCTCGGCGCGCCGGCCCAGCTTGTTGCCGAATCCGCTCACCAGGTCGGCCAGCCCGTCGGTGTCGCGGGTGTCGGTGACGGCACGCAGCAGCAGGTCGGTGAAGTCGGCGTCCTTCTTGACCGCGAAGAGACCGGCGGCCTCGCCTTCGTCGGCGTTCATCTCCCGCTGGTAGCGGAAGAGTTCGGGGTCCAGGCCGAGATCGCCCAGGTGCTCGATCCAGCGGTCGTGGATCTCCTCCCAGTGCACTTCCAGATGCGGGTACGTCTTGCCCGCCTCGGTGAGGGCGTCGCGGAAGCCCTTCATGGTGCGACGCCGCCCGCGCGCGCCGGACTGGCCTTCGACCGGGGCCCGTACGGCGGTGGACTCGGCGACGGGCAGGTTGTCGAGGCTCAGTCCCGGCCCGGGCCGGAACGAGTACCAGGCCTCGGCGAACTTCCGCGGGTCGTTGGATACCTGCCGTCCGCGCCACTCGCTGACCTTGCCGACGACGACGCACTCACCGGTCAGCACGTGCTGCCACTCCAGCGCGACGTGCCCGCAGTCGTCGGCGAGCAGGAACTTGCGCAGCACGCCGGAGCTGGCGCCGCCGAGGGTGTTCCGGTGTCCCGGCAGCATCACGGAGAAGATCAGCTTGAGCAGCACCGACTTGCCGCCGCCGTTCTCCAGGAACAGCACCCCGGCGGGCGCGGGCCGGCGCGGCGGGCCGACGGGCTCCTCCTCGAAGAACTCCGCCTGCGTGGGCGCGGGGTCGGGCACGATCTCACCGACGCCCCGCAGGTCAAGCACGGTGTCGGCGTAGCGCGCACCGGCGGGCCCGATGGAGTAGAGGCGGACCCGGGACAGCTCGTACATGGCGGACTCTCGTAAGTCTTCGTGAGGTGGGGGGTTCAGGAGGAGTGGAAGGGCAGCCCGGCGTCGGCGACCAGCTCCAGGTCGTCGCTCTCCTCGGGGGGCAGCAGCGTCGGCGTGCCGTCGGTGACCGGGACGACGCCCAGCTCCAGCAGCTCGGCCATCGCGGCGCTGCCCGCCATGTCGCGGACCTGGAGCTGGTAGCGGGCGGTGGTGCGGTAGGTGCCGCCGTTGTCGTCGCCGGTGCGCTGGAGGAATCCGGAGTCGGTGAGGAACGCGACGGCCTTGGCGACGATGCCGGTGGTCGAGCCGGCGAGGCGGCGCGCGTCCTTGGTGGCGCCGGTCGAGCTGCGCCGCACCCAGATCCGCCAGGCGGCCTCGAGGCCGGGCGCGTCGGTGGCCGGGTCGGTGTTCTCGCCCTGTTCGGCGGCGCGTTCTTCCAGCCGTCGGCAGGCCTGGCGTACGAAGGCGTCGACGCCGTTGACCGTGACCCGGCCGATGTAGCCGTCGTCGGCGAGGTCCTCGGGTCGCGGGAACGCCATGGCGGCGACGGCGAGATGGGCGAGCCCGTGCAGGAACCGGTCGCCGCCGTCGGCGGACGTACGACGCGCGTAGTCGCCCATGCGGACGGCGAACACCGAGTCCTCGGCGGCGGTCACGGCCATGCCCGCGCGCGGGGACACCTCCAGCACGATCAGTCCCAGCCCGGTCGCCACGGCGTCGGCGAGCCGTGCGAACGGCGGGTCCTCCCGGTACCGCCGCAGCAGGTCCGTGTACTCCTGGTCACGGGCGGGCTGCAGCTTGGGCTGGAGACCGAAGGAGACGAGCCGAGCCGCGTCGGCGGCGTCGGCGGGAGTGACGGCTGCGGTGGCCGTGGGGGCCGGGCCTTCCGGCTCACTCCACTCGACGTGCTCGGTCACGACTCGAACTCCTTGATCTCCAGGACGGACGGAAGGGCATCGCCCTCGGGGGCGCGGGGCGATGACATGTGCGGCTGCTCGGCGTGGGCGCGACCGGTCGCGGCGGGCCCGCGGCCGCCCACCGGCGAACGCATCACGCGGCCTCCGTCCGGTCCGCCGCCATCCCCGCCGCGTCCAGCAACGCCGTGCCGACGATGAGATCCGCTCCGCCGAACTCCGGGTCGTCCAGCTCCGTGCCGTCGTCCACGGCGAACAAGAGCTTCTGCTCTCCCTGCCGGTAAGCGGTGCCGACCGGCGGACTGGCCGCGTGCACCGCCAGCAGGGCCACCAGATACGGCAGCTCGGGATCCTGGCGGCGAGCCTCGGCCAGCAGCCCCGACAACCGCCGCGGCGCATCCGCCGGCAGGTCGAGCAACTCCTGCGCCGCCGCCATCTGCTCCTCGCTGAACCGGCTGTCGTCAGGCGTGGCGATGACGTCCGGCTCGGGCATCTCCGCGCCCAGATGCTCCCGCTCCACGGGCGGCGTCAGCAGTATGTCGACCAGGTCCCCGACCCGGACGGACACCGGCGTGCGCAACCCGGTGCCGCGCCCGAAGAAGGCGTCCGTGACCCGCACGGCCTGATTCAGCGGCAGCGGCAGAACGGGCGAGAGGAGATGCCCGTACAGGTCGATCCCCGCAGTCGTCATCGGCGTGGCGAAGGCCTGGCGGTCCTGCTCGGCGCGGAACAGCGGTCCGGCCTCGAGCAGCCGGGACTGCAACTGCGTGTGCCGCCGGATGCAGTCCTTGACGATGTCGACGAGCTCGGCCGTGCGGCGCTTGTGCTCCGGCTCCTCGGACTCGTCACGCGCCTTGCGGATGTTCGTGAGGATGGCGTTCTCGTGCCGGTAGCGGTCGGCCACGTGCTCCAGGGCCTCGGCGATCATGTCGGGCACGGTGGTGAGCCAGTCCACCGCGCGGACGTTGCGCCGGGTCGCGTCCAGGGCACGGCGCAGGGTCTCCGAGTACTGCACGGTCCGGTAGCGCGCCTGTTCGGCCGCGAGCTGGGCGTCGGCGAGCCGGCCGCGGCTGATCAGCACTTCCAGCTTGACCTCGGCGGCGATCTGCGCGCTGGTGACGTCCGTGTCGAGGGCGCCGACCAGGACGTTGACCGCCTCGTCCGTCGTGCGGAGGTAGACCGTGCCGCCGGGGCCGGGGACCTCCTCGATCAACTTGAAGTCGTAGTCGCGGCGCACATACGTGCCGTCCGCCCCGAAGGTGCCGTACACCGCGCGGAAGCCGCGGTCGACGCTGCCGACGTTGATCAGGTTCTCCAGGACCCAGCGCGCCACCCGCTCGTGCTCGGCGGCGGGGCGCTGCGGGGCCTGGGCGGCGATGCGCGGGATGAGGCGGGCGACGATCTGGCCGTGGTCCGCGCCCGTGTCGAAGTCCATGTTCAGGGTGACGAGGTCGATGGCCGCGAGGGCGATCTCCGCCATGCCGTACACCGAGTACTCGCCCGCGAGGTTGGCTTTGCGCGCGTCGAGGTCGTGCAGCGGCGCGGTGCAGGCGAGCGCGCGCAGCCGCCGCGCCAGGCCCTCGTCGGCGGCCGGCCCCGGTGCGGGGCGCGGCCCCGCGCTGAGCTGGGGCGGAACGCTGTCCGTCGATGCAGGCGAAGTCACGGTGCACAGACTAGGTCCTGGCTCTGACAACCACCCAAACGACGCGGTACGCCTCCCCGGCCGCCGCTCCCGGACCGCCGGCTTTCCAGCCGCCCGCTCCCCGACCGCCCGCTCCCCGACCGCCCGCTCCTCAGCCGTCCTCGCCGACCCGCCGCCGGTACACCTCGACCACGCGCTCCAGCGAGTCGTCGAGGTATCCGGCCAGCAGACCCTCGGCCTCCTGGCGATCGCCCGCCTGAAGGGCCCGGAGAATAGCCACATTTCGCGCCATGTACGGTTCGTGCAGGCGCTGTGGCTCGTCCACCACGTGGAACGCCAGCCGCAGTTCGGCGAAGACACTCCGCATCAGCTCGTCCGTACGCTCGCTCGCGGCCAGGGCGACCAGCTCCCGGTGGAAATGGATGTTGGCCGTACCCACACCCTTCCAGTCACCTTCCCGAGCCGCCCCGCGCCCCTCCTCCACGGCGGCGGCGAGCCCGTCGAGACCGTACGGCGGTTCACCCAGCCCCCGGACCACGGCGCACTCGACGAGTCGCCGGGTGCGGTATATGTCCTCGACGTCCTCCACCGTCAGGACCCGGACGAAGACCCCCCGGTTCAACTCGTGAACGAGCAGGCGTTCGTGCGTGAGCAGCCGGAACGCCTCGCGCAGGGTGTTGCGTGAGACGCCGAGCGAGCCGCCGATGCCGTCCTCCGACAGGCGGGTCCCGGGCGGGAAGTAGCCCTCGGCGATGCGGCTTCTGAGGATGTCCGCGACCCGTTCCGCGGTGCTGGTACGCCCCAGGAGGGCCCGGTCGTCCGCGAGGTCCTTCAGCTGCACTGCCATGCCCGAATTCAACCGCAGATCCCGAGAACGAACCAACATGGGTATTGAAGGATCGTTGAACGATCCCCTACGGTGCTGGACACGGCGTCGTCACCTCACCGCGGCGCCGACCGCTTCCGTACGGCCCGCCTCACCCGGAAGCACCCTCCCTCCTCCCTCTGCGAGGTGCGCATGAGCACGACTCCTCCGCCGCAGGCCCTGACCGACAACACGCACACCACCGCCGCCGAACGCGTCTCGGACGACGGGGCGCTTGGCTGGGTGCGCGCCCTGGGCCCGCGTGGCCGCCGCGCGTTCGCCGGGGCCTTCGGCGGCTACGCCCTGGACTCGTACGACTACTTCACGCTGCCGCTCGGCATGGTCGCGCTGTCGGCCTACTTCGGCCTGAACAGCGGCCAGACCGGCCTCTTCACCACGGTCACGCTGGTGGTCTCCGCGGTCGGCGGCGCCCTCGCGGGTGTCCTCGCGGACCGCATCGGCCGGGTGAAGGCACTGATGCTCACGGTCATCACCTACGCGGTGTTCACCGTCGCCTGCGGTTTCGCGCCCAACTACGAGACCCTGCTGGTCTTCCGTGCGCTCCAAGGGCTCGGTTTCGGCGGCGAGTGGGCGGTCGGCGCGATCCTGGTCGCCGAGTACGCGAGCGCCAAGCACCGAGGCCGTACGCTCGGCGCGATCCAGAGCTCCTGGGCGGTGGGCTGGGGCCTCGCCGCGATCGTCTACACCGTGGTCTTCTCGCTGGCCGGCGACGACCTGGCCTGGCGCATCATGTTCTGGACCGGGGCGCTGCCCGCGCTGCTCGTCATCTGGCTGCGGCGCAGTGTGCACGACGCGCCCGAGGCGACCGCGGCCCGCGAACAGAGCGCGGAGAAGGGCTCGTTCAAGGCCATCTTCAAGCCCGGCCTGCTGCGGATCACGCTCTTCGCCGGACTGCTGTCGACCGGTGTCCAGGGCGGCTACTACACACTGGCCACGTGGGTGCCGACGTATCTGAAGTCCGAGCGCGACCTGTCGGTCGTCGGCACCGGCGGCTACCTCACGTTCCTCATCTCGGGGGCCTTCATCGGCTACCTGACCGGCGGCTACCTCACCGACAAGCTGGGCCGGCGGCGCAACATCTGGCTCTTCGCGCTGCTGTCGGCGATCTGCATCCTGGCGTACGCGAACATCCCGAGCGGCGCCAACACCCTGCTCCTGGTGCTCGGTTTCCCGCTCGGGTTCTGCATGTCGGCGATCTTCAGCGGCTTCGGCTCGTACCTGAGCGAGCTGTACCCGACGGCGGTGCGCGGCACGGGGCAGGGCTTCACGTACAACACCGGGCGCGCGGTGGGTGCCGTGTTCCCGACGACGGTCGGTTTCCTGGCGGACAGCTGGGGCGTGGGCGGCGCGCTGGTCTTCGGCGCGATCGGCTACGGCATCGCGGCACTGGCGCTGCTCGGACTGCCCGAGACGCGCGGGAAGGAGCTCACGTGAACCGCACGAGCACCGAGGACCGCTCCCTGGTCCTCGTCGACGAGGGCGCTCGCGCGTGGAGCGCGGCATCGGCCCGGGCGCGCTTCCGGGAGGGGCTGACGGGCTCCACGGCCGGGATCGCGGCAGGCCACACCCAGGTCAACCTGATCTCGGTGCCCGCCGACTGGGCCTACGACATGCTGCTGTTCTGCCAGCGCAACCCCAAGCCCTGCCCGGTCCTCGACGTGACGGACGCCGGGTCCTGGACGACCGTGCTCGCGGACGGCGCGGACCTGCGCACCGACCTGCCGCGCTACCGGGTGTGGCGGGACGGCGAGCTGGTGGACGAGCCGACGGACGTGCGCGCGTACTGGCGGGACGACCTGGTGTCGTTCCTGATCGGGTGCAGCTTCACCTTCGAGTGGGCGCTGGGCGAGGCGGGTGTGCCGATCCGCCACATCGAGCAGGGCCGCAACGTCCCGATGTACGTGACGAGCCGGCAGTGCCGCCCGGCGGGGCGGCTGCACGGGCCTGTGGTGGTGTCGATGCGGCCGGTGCCGCCCCGGCACCTGGCGGCGGCGATCCGGGAGAGCGGTCTGCTGCCGGCAGTGCACGGCAGCCCCGTGCACTGCGGTGATCCCTCGGGGCTCGGCATCGCCGACCTCGGCCGCCCCGACTTCGGCGATCCGGTGGACGCCGAACCGGACGACATCCCGGTGTTCTGGGCCTGCGGGGTGACCCCGCAGGCGGCCGTCATGGCCTCGCGCCCGCCGTTCGCCCTCACCCACGCCCCGGGGCAGATGTTCGTCACCGACGCCCGCGACGAGCAGTACCGCGTGGCCTGACAGGAGAGACTGGAACCATGGCCTGCATCGATCTGAACGCCGACCTCGGCGAGGGCTTCGGCCGCTGGCGGCTCACCGACGACGAGCGGCTGCTGTCCGTCGTCACCAGCGCCAACGTGGCGTGCGGCTTCCACGCCGGGGACGCCGTCACCATGCGCCGGGTGTGCGAGCTGGCGGCGGAGCGCGGGGTGCGGATCGGCGCCCAGGTGTCCTACCGGGACCTGGCCGGTTTCGGGCGGCGCGCGATGGACGTGCCGCCCGCCGAACTGGGGGCCGAGGTCGCCTACCAGATCGGCGCCCTGCAGGTGTTCGCACGCGCGGCGGGCGCCCGCGTGGCCTACGTCAAACCGCACGGCGCGCTCTACAACCGGGTCGTGCGCGACGAGGAGCAGGCCGCCGCCGTGGTCGACGGTGTGCTCCTCGCGGACGCCACCCTGCCCGTCCTGGGCCTGCCCGGCTCGCGCCTGCTGGAGCTGGCCGGGAAGGCCGGGCTGCCGGCCGTCACCGAGGCGTTCGCGGACCGGGCGTACACCGACGCGGGCACCCTGGTGCCGCGCCCCCAGGAGGGCGCCGTGGTCACCGACCCGGAGACCGTCGTGGAGCGGTCCCTGAGCCTGGCCCGCACCGGGCGGGTCACCTCCCGCTCGGGGGCAAGCATCGAGGTGCGGGCGCGTTCCCTGTGCCTGCACGGAGACACACCCGGCGCGGTGGAGCTGGCTCGCCTCGTGCGGGCGCGGCTGGAGGCGTCGGGGGTCGTCGTGGAGGCCTTCGCATGAACGTGCTCCCCGTAGGCGAGGACGCCCTGCTCCTCGAGGTCTCCTCGGGCCAGGAGGCCCAGGCCCTGCACGCCGAGCTGCTGCGGCGCCGCGCGGAGGGCTCGCTGTCGGCCCGCGAGATCGTCCCCGCAGCCCGCACGGTCCTGCTCGACGGACTCGACGCGCCCGCCCGGCTGGCCGCCGAGCTGACCGCCGCCGAGCTGCCGTCCGCTCCGCCGCCCTCGCACGAGGTGGTCGAGCTCCGGGTGCGCTACGACGGACCGGACCTGGCCGACGTGGCCGCGCACTGGGGCGTGCCGGAGCGGGAGGTCGCCCGCATCCACGCCGAGACGGAGTTCCGGGTCGCCTTCTGCGGTTTCGCACCCGGCTTCGGCTACCTCACCGGCCTGCCCCCGCGCTACGACGTCCCGCGTCGGTCCACCCCGCGCACGGCCGTCCCGGCAGGCTCGGTGGCGCTGGCAGGCCCGTACACGGGCGTGTACCCGCGCTCGTCACCGGGCGGCTGGCAGCTGATCGGCACGACGGACGCCGTGCTGTGGGACCACGCGCGGGTGCCGGCCGCGCTGCTGTCGCCGGGCATCCGCGTGCGGTTCGTCCCCGAGGCGGGGTCGTGACGGACCGGGCGCTCACGGTCGTACGAGCCGGTGCCCTCACCACCGTGCAGGACCACGGCCGCCCCGGCCACGCCCACCTCGGCGTCCCCCGCTCCGGCGCACTGGACCGGCCCGCGGCGGACCTCGTCAACCGGCTGACCGGCAATCCGCCCGGGGCGGCCGTGCTGGAGACGACCCTCAACGGCTGCGCCCTGCGCCCCCGTTCGGCCGTCACCGTGGCCGTGGCGGGCGCGCCCTGCCGTGTCATGGTGGACGGGCGGCCCGCCGCCTGGGGCGCGCCGGTGCACGTGCCCGCCGGTGCGCTGCTGGACGTCGGTCCGGCCCTGTCGGGCGTTCGGGCCTACGTGGGCGTCCGCGGGGGCATCGCGGTCGAGCGCGTGCTCGGCAGCCGCTCGACCGACCTGCTGTCGGGGCTCGGGCCGGCCCCACTCGCGGACGGCACGGTACTGCCGCTGGGGCGGCCGACGGGCGTTCACACGCGCGTGGACGTGGCCCCGCAGCCCGCGCCGCCGTCGGAGCTGGTCCTCCGGGTCACACTCGGCCCGCGGGACGACTGGTTCACACCGGAGGCCGTACGCACCTTCGTCTCCCGCGCCTACCGGGTGTCCTCCGCGAGCAACCGCATCGGGCTGCGCACGGAGGGGCCCGGCCTGGAGCGCGTCCGGCCCGGGGAGCTTCCCAGTGAAGGCATGGTGCTGGGCGCCGTCCAGGTCCCGCCCGACGGCAGGCCGGTGGTGTTCCTGGCCGACCATCCGACCACCGGCGGGTACCCGGTGATCGCCGTGGTCCGGGCCGCCGACCTCCCGGCCGCTGCCCAGGCAGTTCCCGGCACCCCGGTCCGCTTCATGGCCGTACGCCGCCCGCGCCTGCTGTGAGAGGGGTGCCGGGCCCGGCGCCGCTCTCGCACCAGCCCCGCAGCACAGGTCAGACCGCGTCCGGCTGGTCCTCCACCGACAGCGGGGAGAGGGCCGCCGACACCGCCGCGCAGACTGCCGGCAGCGCGGCCCACTCGCGCCACACCCCGTCGCCGGCGGGGCCGCGCACGCGCTCGGCCGACGAATCGCCGAGGGCCACGGACCGCGGTGGCCTCACGCCGCGCCCCCGGACACGAACGGCCGTACGGGAACGGCCGCGTCGTGCGCGGTGAGGAAGGCGTCGACCGCCGCGTTCCACCCGAAGCACTCGGCACGCGCGCGTGCGGCCTCGCGCCGGTCCGCCTCCGGTCGTTCCAGCAGCAGGTCCACGGCGTCGGCGAACGCCTCCCCGTGGTCCGCTGCGACCGCTCCGGCGGAGCCGATCACCTCCGGCAGCGCGGACGACGCGCTCGCCGCCACGGGCGTGCCGCACGCCATGGCCTCCAGGGCGGCGAGCCCGAACGTCTCGGCGGGTCCGGGAGCCAGGGCCACATCGGCGGACGCCTGGAGCGCGCCCAGCAGCCCGCGGTCGGCCACATGCCCCAGGAAGGTGACCGGCAGGGCACTCTCCCGCGCACGCTGTTCGAGCCGGGGGCGCAGCGGACCGTCCCCGGCGACGACCAGCACCGCCCGCCGCCCGCGCCGCAGCAGCGACTCCAGGGCGTCCAGTGCCGTGCCGGGCCGCTTCTCCACGGACAGCCGCGAGCACATCACGAGCAGCGTCTCGTCCACGCGCGCGTGCCGCGCCCGCACCTCCGGGTCGCGCAGCGCGGGATGCCGCTGCACCAGGTCGACACCCAGCGGGGCCCTCACCACGTTGCGTGCCCCGATCCGCGCGAACTCCCGCTCGGCGAACTCGGTGGTGCACACCACGCGCGCGTACGTGTGGGCGGTACGGATGTTGAGGGCGTCGGCGGCGCGCCGGGCGGCTCCCTCGGGCAGGCCCCAGGTGCGCAGCACACCGTCGGCGGTCTCGTGGGAGACCATCACGGCCGGGACCCGGGCACGCCGTGCCCACCTGCCGGTCCACCTCAGGGTCGTGCGGTCGGACACCTCCAGCCGGTCCGGCGCGAGCTCCTCCAGCAGCCGGGCCACGCGCCGCCTGTCGGTGAGGACGCGGTAGCCGCCGGTGCCGGGCAGCAGCGGCCCGGGAAGGGTGATCACGCGCCCCTGCTCGGTGTCGTGGTCGCTCGTCCGCTCACCGGGGACCACGAGGACGGGCTCGTGGCCCGCCGCCCGGTAGCCCTTGCCGAGTTCGCGCAGGGCGGTGCGCAGACCACCGGAGGCGGGCGCCACGAAGTTCGCCAGCCTGATGATCCGCAGCGCCTGGCGGCTTCCGCTTCCCGCGTGTGTGCCGCTCATGCCGCCACCGCCGTCCGCCGCCCGGCGAGCACGTTCGTGTAGTGCCCGATCAGCTGGTCGCCGACGGCCGCCCAGGTGCGGCCCTCGACCATGGCCCGCCCGGCGGCGCCGAACGCGGTCCGCAGCCCGGGGCCGGCGGCCAGGGCACGTACCGCGTCCCGTACCGCGGCGACGTCGTGCGGGGGCACCAGCAGCCCGGTGCGCCCGTGCGCGACGAGGTCCAGCGGCCCGCCCGCGGCGGGTGCCACCACGGGCAGACCGCTGGCCATGGCCTCCTGGACCGTCTGGCAGAAGGTCTCGAACGGACCCGTGTGCGCGAAGACGTCGAACGAGGCGAAGACCCGGGCGAGGTCGTCACCGGTGCGCCGGCCCAGGAAGACCGCGCCGGGCAGCGCCTGCTCCAGGCCGGGCCGGCTGGGGCCGTCGCCGACGACCACGACCCGGACACCCTCCATGCCGCAGGCACCGGCGAGGAGTTCGACGTGCTTCTCGGGGGCGAGCCGGCCGACGTAGCCGACGATCAGCTCGCCGTTCGGGGCGAGTTGGCGGCGCAGGGCCTCGTCGCGGCGGTCGGGCCGGAACCGTTCGGTGTCGACGCCGCGCGGCCACAGCTCGACCCGGGGCACCCCGTGCGTCTCCAAGTCGCGCAGGGCCGCGCTGGACGGGGCGAGGGTGAGGTCGGCGGCACCGTGCACGGAGCGGATGCGCCGCCAGGCGGCGGCCTCTCCGGCGCCCATGTAGGTACGGGCGTATCCGGCCAGGTCGGTCTGGTAGACGGCGACGGCGGGGACGCCGAGGCGGGCGGCGGCGGCCATGCCGCGCACACCGAGGACGAAGGGGCTGGCCAGGTGGACGACGTCCGCACGGTGCTCGATGAGCGCGGCAGCCAGACGCCTGCTCGGGAGGGCGACACGGACCTGGGGGTAGCCGGGGAGCGGAAGGGAGGGGACGCGGACGACGGGGCACGGCGCGGACACGTCGGGCTTGTTGCCGGGGGCGGGGGCCGGGGCGACGACGACGGGGGCGTGACCGCGATCGACGAGGTGCCGGGCGGTCTGGAGCGCGCAGTGGGCCACGCCGTTCACGTCGGGGGGAAAGGATTCGGTCACGATGACGACACGCATACCGGTGTTGTCGCCGTGCCGGACGTGGCCGCGTCAACGTGGACCTTTCCCCGCGAAGAACGTCCCATGAGCGTTCTGAGGTGCACACGCGCAGGTCAGGTCGTGTCCATGCCCTCCTGACCCGCGGGCCATCCGAGGTTCATCTCCGCGGCAGGGTTCCGCCTCGGTGTTCTCGCAGCGGGGGTCACACAGCGGTCTCCTCAGGACCGATCCGGCTGCGTACGGCCGTCTGGACCTCGTCCTCCTCGGCCGGATCGGCGGCGAGCCGGCGCAAGCGCTCGACGACACGGGCGTCGCCCGTCTCGGCGTGCCGGGCGGCGAGTTCGCGGGTGGTCTCCTCGCAGTCCCACAGGCATTCGACGGCGAAGCCGGTGCCGAAGGCGGGGTCGGTGGCGGCGAGAGCCCGGGCGGCCCGGCCGCGCAGACGGGAGGAGGCGGTCTCGCGGTAGATGTGGCGCAGGACGGGCGCGGCGCAGGCGATGCCGAGCCGTCCGGTGCCGTCGACGAGGGTCCACAGGGTCGGTGCGTCGGGGCCTTCGCCCCGCACGGCCTCGCGCAGTGCCGCGAGGACCGGGTCGCGATCCTGCGACCCGCCCCGGCATGCGAGCACGCGTCCGGCTGCGGCGCCCAGCGCGTCCGGCCGCCGGACCCAGCCGCGGGCGCGGTCGACGGCGGCGAGCGAACGCATGCGTTCGAAGGCGTCGACGGCTGCGTCCACGACGAGCGTCGAGCCGGCGGTCACGGCGCCCTCGATCAGATCGAGGGCGTCGGGATCGTTGCCGTCGGCGAGGTAGCGCAGGGCTGTGCAGCGGGCTCCGTCGGAGCCGTCCCTCGCCGCGCGGACGATCTCGTCCCGGTCCTCGGGGCCCGCGACGGCGCTGAGACAGCGAGCGGCCGGCACGTGGAGTGCGGCGCCCCGCTCGATGCCCTGCTGGGCCCATTCGAAGACGGCCTGCACGCTCCACCCGGGGCGCGGGCCCGTCGGTCGCATCTGCCGCTGCCAGCGGTCGAAACAGCCGGCCTCGTGGGCGGCACGCACGCGGGTGGCGATGGATTCGCGCGGATCCTCGGCCCACAGCCGCCACGGCCGGGGCTCGAAGGCGTCACGGACGGTCGCGGCCAGCCCGGCCTCGCCCTCCGGGTCGGCCGGGAAGCGCGCGAGGACGGGCGCGGCGAGGGCGCGCAGCCCCGCGTCGTCGTCCCGGAGGGCCAGCTCGTCGAGGGCCCAGGCCCAGTTGGAGCCGTGGGCGGCGTACCTGCGCAGCAGTTCGAGCGCGTCCCGCCTGCCGTAGGAGGCGAGGTGTCCGAGGACGGCGAGAGCGAGCCCTGTGCGGGACTCGTCGGTGTCCAGGACGTCCTCAGTGTCGAAGAGGTGCGCCTCGATCTCGTCCAGTTCGCCGTTCAGGTCGAGGTAGAGGCGGGCGTAGTAGAGGGAGCGGTTCTCCACCTGCCAGTCGTGGCGGGGATCGCGCAGCACGCAGTGGTTCAGTGCCGCGAGCGCCTCGGGGCGCGGGGCGGTGAGCGCGTGCAGTGTGCCGTCGCCGCGGCCCCGCTGGAGCAGGCCGAGCAGCGTACCGCTGGGCGCTATGACCGGATCGAACATGGGAAACAGCCTCACATCAAGCGTCGACGCAACCGGGGACGTGTACTACCTGGCCGCGCGACAACACGTCGGAGTGCCCGCCGTTTCCTGCTTGCTGTAGACCATCTTCCTCTGCCTCTCGTCGGTGGCCCCTGCGGACCGCGTCACGGCCCGCGCGGTGCGGCAACACTTGCCCAACCATCACGTCCGTGAACCACGTCGTCATGATGACTCGGCACTTCCGTCTGCCGCGACCGAAATTTCGGCGGCCCCGTACCGCCTCCCCCGTTTTCCGTGTCGTTCCAGGTCAGACTGGTCGGCTCAGCGCTCGCCGAACAGTTCGAGCAGTTCCGTCCGGCCGAACATACGCGCTGTGTCGACGGCCGAGGGCGTGCCGGCGGACGGGTCGGCGCCGCCCTCCAGGAGGGCCTTGACGACGTCCGTCTCACCCTTGAACGCCGCTCCGGCGAGCGGGGTCTGACCTCGGTCGTTCACCCGGTTCGCCTCGGCGCCGCGGGCGAGCAGCGCGCGCACCGCGTCGGAGTGGCCGTGGTAGGCGGCGAGCATCACGAGCGAGTCGCCGCGGTCGTTGGTGAGGTTGGCGGGAACGCCCGCGTCGACGTACGCCACGAGTTCCTCGGTCCGTCCCCGCCGGGCCAGATCGAAGATCTTGGTCGCCAGCTCCACGACCTCGGGGTCGGGGACTTCGGTCATCGGCCGGACCGCCTCTCCACTACGCGTCACGTTCGGTGCGTACGTCTGCCTGTGCCGCAGCCGTACGAGTGAATCGCCAGGGTACTGGCTCGCGCGGCACATGACCCGATGTGCCCGAGGTAAAGATCACCGCACACCCGGGTGAGCGCGACAGTCAAGCTCGGCCGGACCGGGGACCACTCCGCCAGCACGGGGAAATCGTCAGAACTTCCCTCATTTGCACCTTTTATCGTATGGATACATCCTGTGAGCCTGGAAGTACTCATGGTGACTGTCCCCGCTAACCAGGAGAACTCAAATGATCCTCTCCATCTCAGGCGTGGTCCTGCTCGGCATCGTCGTCTTCATCTTCTTCCGCAAGGACGGGCTGAAGGCCTCCCACGCCGTTGTGGCGGTGCTCTTCGGCTTCTACCTGGCCAGTACGGCCATCGCCCCGAGCATCAAGGCGGGCGGCGAGAGCCTGGCGAGCCTCCTCGGCGGAATCAAGTTCTGACGACCCCGCCCTCCGTACGCATCCCGCCCGTACGCACTCACTGGAGGCACTAGTGGCCCGGCGCCCCCTCCCCCGCATTCTGAGCAACGGCGGCGCGCAGCTCGCCCGGAGCCGGGAGCTGGCCCGGACGGCCGCCGACAGCGCCGCGGACGTCCTCCATCCGCTGATCACGGTCACGCGCGGTCTGGGCCGGCTGGCCGGAGCCGGACGACGCAGGTGGACGCAGACCCCCAAGGAGAGACGGGGGGCGCTGCTGTTCCTGGTGGCCTCGGTGATCCTGGTCGTGGCGCTGGTGCCGTACGGGCCGCTGCTGGCCGCCATCACCCTGATGGCGGCGGCGGCCTGGCAGGGCCGGGACCGAACCCCGGCGGCATCCGGCGGGCCCGACGAGTCGCAGGCCCAGCGCCTGAAGTCGCTGTACGAGGCGCTCGTGCCGTACTTCTCCACCGCCGAGGATCCCGAGCCGCTGTACGCGCACGGCGGCGCGTGGGACAAGGCCTTCCCCACCTACGCGTTCGACGGCGGCGGCCGGATCTCCCAGCTCGTGGTCCGCTACCCGGCGTACTTCACCGACGGCGAGGCCGAGTCCCGCGCCAGGATCGAGCACCTGCTCGCCGCCAAGTCGGGCCGTGACCGCGAGTACCACTTCACGTGGGACGAGGAAGGCAACCAGTTGACGCTCGGCGCGCTCCTGCCGCTCCCCGTCGACATCACGGCCCAGCGTTTCGTCGCGGCACCCGGCGAGACGGTCCTCGGCTTCACCGACCCCACCCGGGTCCAGCGCACTCTCCCCCTCAGGCACGGCGAAGAGCAGCGGGACGTACCCCCGGTCGTCTGGCGCACGGGCCCGCGCTCCACCGAGCCGCACCTGCTCGCCCTCGGTCAGCCGGGCACCGGCACCTCCACCCTGCTGCGGTCCATCGCCCTGCAGGCCCTCCAGCACGGCGACGTGGTGATCGTCGACGGCGGCGGCACCGGCGAGTACGCTTGCCTGACCGGCCGCGACGGAGTCCTGGCCGTCGAGTGCGGTCTCGCCGGGGCGACGGCGAGCCTCGAGTGGGCCGCGACCGAGACGGAGCGCCGCCTCATCGCCGCCAACCGGGCCCACCAGGCGGGGCACCCGCCGCCCGACGACACCAAACGTCCCCTGTGGATCCTCCTCGACCGCCCGACCGCGTTCACCCATCCGGCCGCCGCGGACGACCGCAAGGACCCGCTGTCCCTCCTCCAGGTCCCCTTGCGCCACGGCCGCCCGGCGAACGTGACGGTGGTCGTGGCCGAGCAGCTGGACAGCATGGACGCCCTCGGTGAACCGGTACGCCGGCACACCCGCGCGCGAGTGGTCCTCGGCCCGGCGACGGCGGAGCAGCTCGAGTCGGTCCTGGGCGCTCCCCCGCACACCACCCCCGTCGACCAGCTCCCTCCCGGCCGCGGCTACGCCCGCCTCGGCACGGGCCCGGTCCACCGCCTCCAGGTGCCGGCCACGCCGAACCCCAACGACGACGCGACCCCCGACGCCCACCGCGAGGCGGTACTGGCCCTCCTCCCTCCCCGCACGACACCGGCGGACGGGGAGACGGTGCCGGAGCCGGAATCCCGGCCCACGGATCAGGAAGCGGCACCGGCACCGGAGGAACCGGAACCCGAGCCGGAGGCGGTGCCGGTCCTGACGGAGGAACCCCTGCCGAACCCGGTACCGGCGCTGACCAAGGAAACCTGACTGCGGCACGCGTGCCGCCGGGGCCGCACGGATGGGGCACGCGAGGCGCCCGCACCGCCGGGCTGCGCACCCACCCCGCCTCCACCGGGGCCCAGCGCTAGGCGACGAACGTACGCGGCGCCTCCGTACCGCCGACCCCGCCCGACTCCACGAGCCCCGCCGCCGCGGCCAGCCGCACAGCCGCCTCCTCGGCCACGGCCCCACCCACGGTGAACGGCAACCGCACGTACCCCTCGAACGCCCCGTCCACCCCGAACCGGGGCCCGGACGGCACCCGCACCCCCACGCGCTCCCCCGCCTCCGCCAGCCGCGACCCGGACAGCCCCCCGGTTCGCACCCACAGCGTCAGCCCGCCCTGCGGCACCTCGAACTCCCACCCCGGCAACTCCCGCCGCACGGCAGCCACCAGCTCGTCCCGGTTCGAACGGGCCTGCTCCCGCCGCACTTCCACGGCCTGCTCCCAACCCCCCGTCCCGAACAGCCAGTTGACAGCGAGCTGTTCCAGCACCGGCGTACCGAGATCGGCGTAGGCCCGTGCCGCGACCAGGCTGCGGATCACGTCCGGCGCGGCCCGCACCCACCCGATCCGCATCCCGGCCCAGAACGCCTTGCTCGCCGACCCCACCGTGATCACGGTCGACCCGGCCGGGTCGAACGCGCACACCGGGCGCGGCATCCGCACCTCCGGGTCGAGCCACAGCTCGCTCATCGTCTCGTCGGCGATCAGCACCGTCCCCGCCGACCGCGCCGCGTCCACCAGCCGCCGCCGCTGGTCCTCGTCGGCGAGCGCCCCGGTCGGGTTGTGGAAGTCGGCGACGACGTACGCGATGCGGGGCGCGGCGTCCCGCAGCACCTGCCGCCAGCGGTCCATGTCCCACCCGGAGAGCCCTTCCGCCATGGCGACGGGCACGAGCCGGGCCCCGGCCTCCCGCATCAGCTGGAGGATGTTGGCGTACGAGGGCGACTCGACGGCGATGCGCTCCCCCCGCCCGCCGAACAGATGGCAGATCGCGTCGATCGCGCCCATCGCCCCGGTCGTCACCATGATCTGCTCGGGCATGGTCGGGATCCCGCGCGCGGTGTAGCGCTCGGCGATCATCGACCGCAGCGCGGGCAGTCCGGCCGGATAGTCGCCGTGCGTGTGCGCGTACGGCGGCAGCTCCTCCAGCGCACCCCGCACGGCGCGGGTGAGCCAGGGCTCGGGGGCGGGCAGCGCGGCACAGCCGAGGTCGATCATCGAGCCGAGGGCCTCCGGCGGCAGGGGCTCCAACCCCCGTGCCGGCAACGGGTTCCCGGCCGGTACGGCGGTCCAGCTGCCCGCGCCCCGCCGGGACTCCAGGAACCCCTCGCTGCGCAGCGCCTCGTAGGCGGCGGCGACCGTCGTACGGCTGACGGACAGCGAGAGGGCGAGTTCCCGCTCGGCGGGCAGCCGGGCGGCCACCGCGACACGGCCTTCGAGCACCAGCAGGCGGATGCCGTCGGCGAGCGCGCGATAGGCCGGCGGCCGGCGCGTGCCGGGCCCCGCCGGGCGGTCCTGCTGGGAGTTGAGCAGCCGGGCGAGCTGCGCCGCACCCACGGCCGAGGTCCACTGCGCCATCGGAATCAGTCCACCTTCCCAGGATTGGCCCTGGATGGCCTCTCCATCCAAGCCACAGGGTGTCATGCGGCAGTCCACTACCACCACAGGGGGGCACTTCATGTCCACGCGGAGGCATCTCGCCCGGAGACTCACCCAGCTCTACGCCGGTCTCGCGTTGTACGGGGCGAGCTCGGCGCTGCTCGTCCGGTCGGGCCTGGGTCTTGAGCCGTGGAACGTGCTGCACCAGGGCCTCGCCGAGCGGACGGGGCTGTCGATCGGAGTGGTGCTGACCATCGTGGGTGCCGCGGTGCTGCTCGCGTGGATCCCGCTGCACCAGCGGCCGGGGCTGGGCACGATCTCCAACGTGCTGGTCATCGGCATGGCGATGGACGCGACGCTGGCCCTGGTGCCCGACGCCCACGGCTGGGCGTTGCGCGTGAGTCTGATGACGGCGGGCATCGTCCTGAACGGCGCGGCGACCGGCCTGTACATCGCGGCGCGCTTCGGTCCGGGCCCGCGCGACGGTCTGATGACCGGACTGCACCAGCTCACGGGCGTCTCCATCCGCCTGGTGCGCACGGGCATCGAGCTCACGGTCGTGGCGACCGGGTTCGCCCTGGGCGGCACCGTCGGCGTCGGCACCCTCCTGTACGCGGTGGCGATCGGCCCGCTCGCCCAGCTGTTCCTGCGCGTGTTCGCCGTCCCGTCGGCACCGGGCGGGAGCACCGTCGTTGCCACCGGTCAACCCCGAGGGGTGATACTGCGTCCGTGACCCCGCGGATACGCCACCCCTACCTCGACCATCCCGGCCCGATCGCCTTCGCCCACCGGGGCGGGGCCGCGGACGGTCTGGAGAACACCGTGCGGCAGTTCCGGTGCGCCGTCGAGGCGGGCTACCGGTACATCGAGACCGACGTCCACACCACGCTGGACGGCAAACTCGTCGCCTTCCACGACGCGACCCTGGACCGGGTCACGGACGGTGCGGGCCGGATCGCCGACCTGCCCTGGCACGAGGTACGGCAGGCCCGTGTGGCGGGCGTCGAACCGCTGCCCCTTCTCGAGGAGCTCCTGGAGACCTTCCCCGACGTGCGCTGGAACGTGGACGTCAAGGCGGAGGCCGCCCTGCTGCCCTTCCTGGACCTGGTCGGCCGGACGGACTCCTGGGACCGGATCTGCCTCGGTTCGTTCTCCGAGGCCCGCGTGGTCCGCGCCCAGCGGCTGGCCGGCCCGCGCCTGGCCACGTCGTACGGCACCCGGGGCGTGCTCAACCTGCGGCTGCGCTCCTGGGGGCTGCCGGCCGCGGTGCGCCGGTCGGCGGTCGCCGCTCAGGTCCCCGAGATGCAGTCCGGCATCCAGGTCGTGGACGGCCGCTTCATCCGCGCCGCCCACGCGCGCGGGCTCCAGGTGCACGTGTGGACCGTCAACGATCCCGAGAGCATGCACCGTCTTCTGGACCTCGGCGTGGATGGCATCATGACCGATCACATCGACACATTGCGCACGGTCATGGAGGACCGCGGGGTCTGGGTCTGAGACCCCGGGCCGGCCGGCTCCGCGCGTGCACGGGGAAGCGAGGGCAGGGGTGGGCACCGACACCGCGCGGACACCGCCCGCCGACGGGGCGGACCTCAGACGCGAGCAGCGCGGCTGGTACGTCTACGACTGGGCGTGCTCCGTCTACTCGACGAGCGTGCTCACCGTCTTCCTCGGCCCCTATCTCACGTCGGTCGCCGAGTCGGCCGCCGACGCCGACGGGTACGTCCACCCCCTGGGCGTCCCGGTGCGCGCGGGATCCTTCTTCGCGTACTCGGTGTCCCTGTCGGTGATCGTGGCCGTGCTGGCGATGCCCTTGGTGGGCGCCGCCGCCGATCGCACCGGCCGCAAGAAGCCCCTGCTCGCGGCCGCGGCCTACGTGGGCGCCACGGCCACGACGGCCATGTTCTTCCTGGGCGGCGACCGCTACCTGCTCGGCGGTGCCCTCCTGGTCGTCGCGAACGCCGCGCAGTCCGTGGCGATGATGCTCTACAACTCCTACCTGCCGCAGATCGCCCCGCCCGAGCAACGGGACGTGGTGTCCTCCCGGGGCTGGGCCTTCGGCTACGCGGCGGGCTCACTGGTCCTCGTCGCCAACCTGGTCCTGTACACCGGGCACGACGCCTTCGGCGTCTCCGAGAGCACGGCGGTCCGCATCTGCCTGGCCTCGGCGGGCCTGTGGTGGGGCGCCTTCGCCCTGATCCCGCTGACGCGACTGCGCGATCGCAGGTCCGCCGCTCGGGAGGCGGCCCTCCCGGGTTTCCGGCAGCTCGCGGCCACCGTCCGCGACATGCGCCGCCACCCGCTGACCCTGGCCTTCCTGCTCGCGTACCTCGTCTACAACGACGGCATCCAGACGGTGATCTCCCAGGCCTCCGTCTACGGTTCCGAGGAACTGGGCCTCGGGCAGTCCACCCTCATCGGCGCCGTCCTGCTGGTGCAGGTGCTGGCGGTGGCGGGCGCGCTGACGATGGGCCGGCTGGCCCGGACGTACGGCGCCAAGCGCACGATCCTCGGCTCTCTGGTCGCCTGGACGGTGACGCTCGCGGCCGGTTTCTTCCTGCCCGCCGGGGCGCCGGTGTGGTTCTTCGTCCTGGCCGCTGGGATCGGCCTGGTCCTCGGCGGCAGCCAGGCGCTGTCCCGCTCCCTGTTCTCCCACCTCGTCCCGCCCGGCAAGGAGGCCGAATACTTCTCCGCGTACGAGGTGAGCGACCGCGGCATGAGCTGGCTCGGACCGCTGCTGTTCGGGCTCACCTACCAGCTGACCGGGAGCTACCGGGACGCGATCATCTCGCTGGTGGCGTTCTTCGTGCTCGGGTTCGCCCTGCTCGCCCGGGTTCCGGTCCGGCGTGCGATCGAAGAAGCGGGGAATCCGGTTCCTGACAGGATTTAGCACTGAGCACGAAAGGGCTGTAGTGTACGCGTTTGGCCTGCCAGGCGTACCGTTACTGCGCGTCAAAGATGCCGAAACGCTGGGTTATATCTGCTTCAGATGTGACAAACCGGGCGCTGGTGGGTACAACAAGGGCGGCTACGACGGCGACGCACGACCCGGTACGGGACTCGGAACGGGAATCTTTACCGCCGACCGGACGTTGACCGGATGACGACGACAGCGACACCTGTCCTGTGGGCGACAAGCCCGGGAGGCACGATTCATGAGTGAGCGAGCTCTTCGCGGCACGCGCCTCGTGGTGACCAGCTACGAGACGGACCGCGGCATCGACTTGGCTCCGCGCCAGGCCGTGGAGTACGCATGCGAGAAGGGGCACCGGTTCGAGATGCCCTTCTCGGTCGAGGCGGAGATCCCGCCGGAGTGGGAGTGCAAGGTCTGCGGGGCCCAGGCACTCCTCGTGGACGGCGATGTCCCGGAAGAGAAGAAGGGCAAGCCCGCGCGTACGCATTGGGACATGCTGATGGAGCGGCGCACCCGTGAGGAACTCGAAGAGGTCCTCGAGGAGCGCCTGGCGGTTCTGCGCTCCGGCGCGATGAACATCGCTGTTCATCCCCGGGACAGCCGCAAGTCGGCCTAGTCCCGGCAAGGCCTGGCTGATTGTTCAGCGCACGTCAGTGACCGCGGGCGCCGTACGCGTTGTACGGCGCCCGCGGTTTTGCCGTGCCCGGATGAGAACCCTGGCTGAGCCGGGAGTACGCGACCTCGCTGAGCCGGCCGGAAGCGGGGCGACCGCCGGGAGCAGCCGAGCGCCGATCACGCACGGCTCCCTGTACCGCCCCCGCCGGGCCCTCAGGGGTCCTTGCACTATGAGCGTCCGATCAGGTCGCGGGGGGGGGGGGGGGGGGGGGGGGCGGGGGCCCCCGCCCCCCCCCGCGGGGGGGCGCCGGAAGGGACCCCCCGCGCCCGGGCGGCGGCCGC
>NZ_JBSFVB010000009.1:47703-334013 GCF_053592115.1 Streptomyces sp. NPDC002788
GCGCGTATCCCGCCCGGCCCCGTCTACCCCCCCCCCGGGCCCCTCGGGGGTCCTTGCACTCGGCGCGTCGCATCGGGGGGTGTGGTCTGGTGCCTTGCGATGCACGGCACCAGACCACGCGGACCTGGGCGGGCACAGTGCAAGGACCCCTCAGTGCGTCAGCGGCGGACGCGGCTGCTGCGGGGCGTCGCCACCCGGCTCCTCCCTGACGACCTCGCCCTGGACGACCTTGCCGTCGGGCCGGTACATCCGCGCCTGCTGGAACGCACCGCCCAGGGTGCCCTCGGCGGCCTGCCTGAGCTTGCGCACGAAGGTGCGCTCGGCGGAACGGCTCACGGCCTTCTGCACCGGGGGCAGCAACAGGAGCAGGCCCACCGCGTCCGACACCAGGCCGGGGATGATCAGCAGCAGACCGCCCAGCATCATCAGGCCGTTGCCCCCGCTGTCCGGCCGGGCCGTCCCGGGCGTCACCCCGCTCTGCTGCTGTTGCAGCGCCTCGGAGAGACTGCGGAAGGCACGCCGTCCGGCTCGCTTGATCACCACCGAGCCGAGGACGAGGCCGGCCAGCAGCACGAGGAGGACCACCAGGCCGTTCGACGCCCCCGCGACCAGCGTGAGCAGCCAGATCTCCAGCACGAGCCACAGGGCGATGCCCAACGGCAGGAACGTGCGCAGCCGGGAGCGCCGGGGCCGGGCGGGGTCGGGGGTCTGAGCGCCAGTCGTCATGCGTCCAGTGTGCCTGGCCCCGGCTCAGCGCGGGATAAGCCCCCGATCAGCTGTTCCTGTGAGCGGCCGACCCGGATGCGGCCCGATCGGCGGCTACGGTTTCGACGGCTTGCCGCCGTGCCCCGTGACCTTGCCGACGCGCTCCCCCACACCCCACGCCGTGACCCGCCACAGGGCCTCGACGAGGATGTCGCGGTTCATCTTGGAGTCGCCGAGTTCGCGCTCGACGAAGGTGATGGGCACCTCGACGACGTGGTAGCCGGCCTTCACCGCGCGGCGGGCGAGATCGACCTGGAAGCAGTAGCCCTGGGACGCGACCTCGTCGAGGCCGAGGCCCTCAAGGGTCCCGCGGCGGAAGGCCCGGTAGCCGCCGGTGATGTCGCGCAGCGGCAGGTCGAGCGCCAGCCGGGAGTACAGGCTGCCGCCCCGGGAGATCACCTCGCGGGACTTCGGCCAGTTCACCACCCGGCCGCCCGGCACCCAGCGCGATCCCAGCACGAGGTCGGCGCTCTTGAGGGCGGTGAGCAGACGGGGCAGCTCCTCGGGCTGGTGGGAGCCATCGGCGTCCATCTCGACCAGCACGCCGTAGTCGCGCTCCAGGCCCCAGCGGAAGCCCGCGAGGTAGGCGGCGCCCAGGCCCTCCTTGCCCTTGCGGTGCAGCACGTGGACGTGGTCGTCCTCGACGGTCAGCTCGTCGGCCAGCTTGCCCGTTCCGTCCGGGCTGTTGTCGTCGGCCACGAGCACGTGCGCCTCGGGGACGGCCTTGCGCACGCGGCCGACGATGCTCTTGATGTTCTCCGCCTCGTTGTAGGTCGGGATGATCACCAAGGCCGTGCCGAGCGGGCCGAACTTCCTCCCCTGGGCTCCTGCCGCGAGGGTTCCGTCGCCGTCGTTCACTGATGCCCCTTCATGTCCATACGCAGGGGTCCACCATAGTGGGCCCGGCCTGCGATGACGTGACTGGACGTTCGAATCGTGGTGTCGAATCCGCAAGACGCGGGTAAGAGCGCGCCTGCGGTGCGCAGCGTACGGCGGATGGGGGCCCGGCAGCCCTTCGGGCCGACCTGGGATCCGCCGGCTGCGGATCGACCGAAAGCCGTTGTCTACTGAGCGCCCGGGCCCCACCCGGGTCACACCTCCCCGACCGGCCGGGAACGCTCCCCCGGCGCTGCGCCGGCCTGAGCCTGGCTCCCAGTGGCGGTGCCCCGGTGCGGCACACCGTCCCTGACCCGGCGGCGCCGCGGCGCGTTCTGGGACGTTCCCCGGTCGGGCGTCCGGTGGTGGACTCGGCCGAACCTACCGGCCCCCTGCGCCGCCTTCAACAGCCGCCCGACCTGCGCGTCTTCCGGCAAAGCCCTGGTCAGGGCAGAGGATGCGCAGGTCGCGCGCCGGGGGCGTGGCGCGCGACTTCATGCGCGCCACCCCCGTAGATCACTCGCCCGGCCGTACGAAGACCGTGCGGCCGCCCACGACAGTGCGCAGGCAGACGGGCAGGTCGCGGCCCGGGGTCAGGTCGGGCAGTCCCGGGGTGCCGGAACGGGGGTCCGTGGACCATCGGGCGACCCGGTCGTCCGGGGCCTGGACGACGAGATCGCCGGTGCGCCACACGGCGTAGTCGGCGGGGGCACCCGGGACCAGGACTCCGGCGTCGTCACGTCCGACGGCCCGCCAGCCGCCACGCGTGTGCGCCGTGAAGGCGGCGCGTACGGAGACGCGGTGCTCCGGCGTGCGATGGAAGGCGGCGGCCCGGACCGTGCCCCACGGGTCGAGCGGGGTGACCGGGCTGTCGGAACCGAAGGCGAGCGGGACACCGGCCCGCAGCAGGGCCGCGAAGGGGTTGAGTCCCCGGGCCCGCTCCGCCCCCAGTCGCTGGGCGTACATGCCGTCCTCGCCCCCCCACAGGGCGTCGAAGGCAGGCTGGACGGAGGCGGTGAGGCCGAGTTCGGCGAAGGCGGCGATCGACTCCGGGGTGAGCATCTCGGCATGCTCGACGCGGTGCCGGGCGGCCCGGACAGGGGCCGGACCGAGCTTCTCGCAGGCGGCGCGCACGCCCTCCACCACGGCGTCCACGGCCGCGTCGCCGATGGCGTGGAAACCGGCCTGCAGGCCCGCCTCGGTGCACGCCACGACGTGCGCGGCGACCGCGGCGGCATCGAGGTACGCCCTTCCGGTGTGTCCGGCGTCGGCGTACGGCTGGTGCAGACAGGCCGTGTGCGAGCCGAGGGCTCCGTCGACGAACAGATCCCCCGCGGCGCCGACCGCCCCCAGTTCCCGCGCCTTGGCGGCGTCCTGCTCGGCCCAGTAGCCGACGACGCGCGGCCCTGGCTCCTCCCCCGCGAGGCGCAGCAGGCCGGTGAAGTCGTCCTCGGAGGAGATCTCCGGGCCGGCGCACTCGTGCACCGTGCCGATCCCCAGGGAGACGGCGTGCGCCAGGGCCGCCCGCTGCGCCTCCGTGCGCTGTTGCGGCGTGACGGCGCCGAACGCGGCGGACCGGGCGGCGTGATGGGCGTCGGCCGTGAGCGGCCCGTCCTCGCGGCCGGCCTCCGGGACCAGATCGAGCAGGGCCGTGCTGACGACCGCCGAGTGGACGTCGATCCGGCTGAGGTAGAGGGGCCGGTGCCCGGTGGCCTCGTCGAGCTCGGCCCGCGCCGGGGGCCGGCCTCCGGGCCAGCGGGCGGCGTCCCACCCGTGCCCGAGCAGCACACGGTCGTCCGGACGGGCGGCGGCGAATTCCCGTACGAGGGTCAGGGCCGCCTCCAGGGAGGGAGCGGCGGACAGGTCGAGTCCGGTGAGGGCGAGACCGGTGGCGGTGGTGTGCACATGCGCGTCCGTGAACGCCGGGGTCACCAGGGCGCCGTCGAGGTCGATCACCTCGTCGACCCCGTCGGCGAATGCGTCGGCTGCCCCCTCGGAACCGACCCAGGCGACCTGCCCCCGCTCCACGACCATCGCGGTGGCGAACGGATCGGCAGGACTGTGCACCTCTCCGCGGCGGAGTAGAACGGTCTCGGTCGGGACACTGGACTCACTCATGGGGCACAGTCTCACAGGGCTGGGCCCAGCGCCCTCGACCAGGGGCGCGGGGAACTGCGCGACCAGCCCCCTGCGGCCCGCACGATCAAATCCGCGGCGGCCGCGCCTCGTACGGCGTGGACAGCACCACCGTCGTCCGCGTGGAAACCCCCGCCAACGACCGCACCCGGGCCAGCAGCTCCTCCAGTTCGTGCGGCGTGGCCACCCGCACCTTGAGGATGTAGTTCTCGTCCCCCGCGACGCTGTGGCACGCCTCGATCTCCGGCACCCCGGCCAGCCGGTCCGCGATGTCGTCCGGCGCACTGGGATCGAACGGCTTCACCGAGATGAACGCGGTCATGGGCAGCCCCACGGCTTCCGGGTCGACGACCGCCGCGTAGCCCCGGATGACACCCCGCTGCTCCAGCCGCCGCACCCGCTGATGCACGGCCGACGTGGACAGCCCCGTGGCCTTGCCCAGGTCGGTGTAGCTCATCCGCCCGTCCTTGACGAGCAGCTGCACGATCTGTCGGTCCAGCTCCTCCATGGCGCAAGAACCTACAGTGCGGCTGATCTCCTCGGATACCTGAGCAGGCCGGATCATGCCCGGTTCGTGATGTGGCCGGAAGCCGGCTGTCAGTCTTCCGGGGGACAAATGCGCCGCAGTGGACACCCGCGCAGGGCGTGTGACGAAGGCCACAGCACTCGAACAGTCTCCGTAATGTTCTCGTGATTACCACCGAGGGGGGACGGGAAGTGCTTGCTGTGGTCGAGGCCGCAGCGCCTGAACGGCCCAGCCCGAGGGGGAGAACCCAATGCAGAGTCTTAAGCGCCCTGGTCGCACCGCACCCAAGCGGCAGCAGCCCATCGTCGAGCCCGAGCCGGAGGGCGTCGAACCCGACGCCTTCGACGACGAACTCGACTACGACACCTTCGAGATGTTCCGGGTCGTCTGCCCGGACTGCGCGCAGCCCATCGCCCTGCTGGCGGACGAGGAGGTTCTGCCGGAGCACGCGCTGTGCGCCTCGCCGTGGAACCCGTTCGGACTCACGGTCTGCGCCGGAACCGGCCGCATGGCCTCGGACGCCCGCCCCGCCGACGAGTCCGTGGATCCTCAGGAGCAGGACACCGCCCTGCTGTTGACGCTCCCTCAGGGACTCGACTGGCGGACCCAGCCGTTCTCGCACGTCGGTGGCCCGGGCTCGCGCCCCATCAGGGTCCCGGTCATGCGCCGCGCGGCCTGAGCGCGGGGCTTTCCCGCACGCACGCCGCACTTCCGTAGCCGCCCCGCGCCACGGCTCTCGCACGCCGCCGTGGTGCGGGTCCGGCGTGTCCGGGTCCGCCGGAAACACGGTCAGCACGCCGGTCCGGGCAGTACGTCAATGCCGGGCAGCACGTCGGTGCCGGACCGTCCGTCGGTGCAGGACAGCACGTCGGTGCAGGACAGTACGTCGGTGCAGGGCCGGCCACCCGTCGATCCCGGACAGCACGTCGGCCCCGGGCCGCCCGAAGATCCGGACGCCCCTGAACGCACGCCCGATTGCCCACTCGGGTGACCTGTCCGCCCTCCCCCGCGTTGCCCTGGTATGACCCCCATCTCCTCAGCGACCGGGCGTCAGCGCCTCATGTACGTCCCGCCGCCCGCAGAATCGGTTCGGCCGACTCCGCCGCGCTACCAGGACCCGCCGATCTACCGCGACTTGATGCGGACCTGGGCCGAGGGCGGCCGCACCCTGCCGGGCCGGCACGACCCGGAGTGGATGCGGCTCGCGGCGCCCTGGCGGGGCCTCGACCAGTTCAGCGTCCCTCTGGACCCACGAGATGGCGGGCGATGACCATCCGCTGGATCTGGTTGGTGCCCTCGACGATCTGCAGCACCTTGGCCTCGCGCATGTAGCGCTCGGCCGGGAAGTCGGCGGTGTAGCCGTAGCCGCCGAGAATCTGCACGGCATCGGTGGTGACCCGCATCGCCGTGTCGGTGCAGTGCAGCTTGGCCATGGCGGCCTGCCGGGCGAAAGGCCGGCCCGCGTCCCGCAGCCGTGCCGCCGCGAGGTAGAGCGCGCGGCCCGCCTCGATCTGCGTCGCCATGTCGGCGAGCATGAAGCGCAGCCCCTGGAAGTCGGCGATCGGCTTGCCGAACTGGCGCCTCTCGGTCGCGTACGTCAGCGCCTGGTCCAGCGCCGCCTGCGCCACGCCGACCGCGCACGCGGCGATGCCGAGCCGCCCCGAGTCGAGCGCCGTAAGGGCGATCGTGAGGCCCTGCCCCTCCTCGCCGATGCGCCGGGCGTCGGAGACCCGGACACCGTCGAAGTGCACCTGAGCGGTGGGCGAGCCCTTCATGCCCATCTTCTTCTCGGGCGCCGCGGCGCTCAGCCCCTCCGCGTCGCCGGGCACCAGGAACGCGGTGATCCCGCGCGGGCCCTCCTCGCCGGTGCGTGCCATGACCGTGTAGAAGTCGGCGATCCCGCCGTGGGTGATCCAGGCCTTGGAGCCGGTGATCACCCAGCCGTCCCCGTCGCGCACGGCCTTGGTGCGCAGGGCGGCCGCGTCCGATCCGGAGTGCGGCTCGGAGAGACAGTAGGCCCCGAGCATGCCGCCGCCGAGCATCGCGGGCAGGTGCTCGACCTGCTGCTCCTTGGTGCCGTGGGCGGCGAGGGCGTAGGAGGCCAGGGAGTGCACGCTGACGCCGAGGCCGACGGTGAGGCGGGCCGCGGCGAGCTCCTCCAGGACCTGGAGGTAGACCTCGTAGGGCTGGTCGCCGCCGCCGTACTCGGAGTCGTACGGCAGGCCGAGCAACCCGGAGCGGGAGAGCAGGGTGAACAGTTCGCGGGGGAAGCGTCCGGCGTCCTCCTCCTCGGCCGCGTTCGGGATGATCTCCTGCTGCGCGATGTCGCGGACGAGTGAGATCAGGTCCCGGGCCTCCTCCGTGGGCAGTTGCCGGTCCACCGGCTGCGGGGCGCGGTCGGGCATGGCGACGCTCTCCTCCCTGTCGGGCACTGGCGGACGGGCCCGTGGGTGTGGGCGGCGCCGCCGGGTGGCTCTGGTGCCTGGCCGATGCTTGCAGTCCCGGGTCACGGAAGCTGCTGACCAGCGGCTGTGCGCTGTGAGTATGCCCGATCGGAGGCATCCCGTCACCAGTTAACGACCGCTTACTTCAAGAAAGGGCCGGGGGCGTCCGGAGCGGCGAAATCGGTCCGGCCCCTTGACCCAACTGGTCTAGTCCTCCTACCGTTTCCTCCACCGATTCACCGCGCAGAACCATCGTGCCCACGGCCTGCCGCGCTCCTCGACGCCGGTCTGCCGGCCGGCGCGGGCACCTCCGCCACCGCGGCGACCTCGGCTCAGGAGGCCGCCGCGAGCTCGAAGGCCGCTCGCACTGCCCCGACCGCCGGGGCCAAGGTCATCGGGGTGCGGTTGCCCTCGACCTGCGAGAGCCGGCAGGTCTGGGCGCGCGTTCTTCCGGGAGCTGAGCGGCGACACGTCGAACGGTGAGTTGATCAAGGGCATCGAGCAGGGCGGAGGAGTGAGGGGCGGAGGTCCTCGGCGGGCCCGCCGCCCTTTCTCATGCCCCCCGGCGGGCCGGCTGCGGGGCCGGGTAGGCGGGGTCCAGCTCCTCGATCGCCCGCAGGGCGCCGCCGAGCGTCTTCACCAGCAGCTCGCGCATGGTCGCGCGGGGCAGTTCGGGCCGGTCGATCCATTCGAGGGTGGCGCCCTCGACGCTGCACACCCACGCCAGCAGGCCCATACGCGCCAGCGGGGTGATGTCGACGCGGCCGTACGTGCCCTCGGCGATGGTCGTGACGACCGCCTCGCGCACCCCGTCGCGGATGGCGTGCACCTCGGTGTCGAAACCGACGCCGCCGCTGACGATCGTCCGGTAGGCGGCCTGGTTGTGCTCGGCGTAGCGCAGATAGCTGTCGACGGTGCGCTGGACCCGGTCTACCGGGGGAAGTTCGAGACCGCTCGCGGCCAGCGTGATCAGCTCGCTGACCGAGTCCTGGATGATGGCCAGGTAATAGCCCCGCTTGGACTGGAAGTAGTAGTAGATCAGCCCCTTGGCGACGTGCGCCTGCCGGGCGATGTCGTCCATCGACAGGGCGTCGTAGGACGTGTCGGCGAACAACCTGCGCCCGATGGCGATGAGTTCGGCACGGCGCGCCATCGAGCGCTCGGTACCGCGGGCTCTGGGGCGCGCGGCAGGCTGTGGGCTGATATTCAATTTCGACCCTGGTCTCAACGGGCGGGGTGGGACATCCGCAGTATGGCAGGCCGGAGTGCCGGGTCGTGGGTCAGGCCGCAGCACGCCGGACCGGGGTCACAGCAGCCCGAGCTGGGTCACGAGCATCGCGACGACCACGACGAGGGCCCAGCCCATGACGTGCTCGACGATCTTCGGGCCGTCTTCCTGAGGGCCGCCGGTGCGGACGCGGGTGGCGGTGGCGGAGTACGCGGTCATGGCTTCTCGCTGGCTCGGTGGTACGGACGGACTTCCCCCGAAGTTCTGTCCACCTTGCCACCCGGAGCGGCTTTTGCGGCCGAGAGCTTGGTCACACACGGACGCCCAAGGCCGCCAGCGCCTTGCGCTGGGCGGCGGTCGGGCGCGCCGGGAAGTAGAGGTAGCAGACGCCGCCGGTGCCGGAGACGACCTTGCCGGAGGCGTTGTACCGCTTGGTCCGCAGCCAGACGTTCTCGAACTCGCGCCGCCGGTAGACGCGCCGCACGGCCGCGTTGCTCTCCGAGGCAGGGTCGTTGGCAATCACGTCGCCCTCGGCGGTGAAGCCGATGACGGTCATCAGATGCCCGGCGGTGCCGTACCCGGCGCCGGTCAGCTCCTCCTTCAGGAAAGACTGAGACGTGATGGCCGGGATGCCCGCCGCGATCAGCTCCTCCAGGTCGGTGAGCGAGCCGAGCCGGGTGACCACGGCCTGGAGATCCTTGAACGTGGCAGCGTAGGCGGCGTTGAACGGCCAGTTGCCGCAGCCGGCGTACTGGTGGTCGTACGTGAACCGGGCGGCGTGGCAGACCTGCGGATCGGTGTACGACGGGTCCACCCAGGCCAGCTGCCCGGGGGTCAGCCGGCCGCCCCAGTACTCGATGATCATCTGGGAGGAAGTGGGGCTGCACCAGGCCTCGCCGCCGTTGTCGTACTCGGGGTACCGGCCGGTGTGGATCTCCTGCGAGTACCGCGGGACGATCAGCTCCTTCACGAGGCCGGGCGCGGATGCCGGGACGGTGAACCGGTCGGGCACGTCGGAGCCCATCGCGCCGAGCCGCCACACGGTGGGCGTGGCCCCGGTGCCCGGCTTGCGGTACAGCGTCAGGCGCAGCCGGTAGGAGGCGAGGCGCAGCCCTGTCGACGGGTCGTCGATCGCCAGGGTGTCGGTCCGGACGGTGCTCCTGCCGTCGCTCTGGCCGTCGACCGAGGTACGCCGGATGTCCTGGTCGCCGGCTGCCCAGCGACCCATCACGTACCAGGGGGTGCTGGTGCCGTCGGTGCAGGTGCCCTTGAGCTCGGCCTGGATCCAGGTGCCGGCGGGGGTGTGGGCGTTCCAGGAGACGATCGCCTCGGTCGCGGGGACGGTGAGCCTGTGCACGGGGGACGTCCACGTGCCGTACTCCCAGCGGGCGGTGGTGCCGGTGTGCGGGTCCGTGTAGTCGGTGGTCCCCGCGGGCTCGGCGATCGCCACGCCCGGGCGGGCGCCCGCGACGGCACGGGTGCCCTTGGCGGTGCCGCCCTGCCAGTCGCCGTGCGAGAGCCACGCCCGGTTGTCGACGGTGCGGGCAGGTGCCACCCGGGCGGGGTCGGCGGTGTCGGTCGTCATGGATGCCTCTGGATCGGCGGCCGCCGGGCCCGTGCCCGCTGCGACGGCGGCGATCGCGGCGGCCAGGACGGTTCTGCGGGACGGCTGTTCGGCTCTGCGCATGGCGGGGACCCCCGGATGTCGGAGTCGGGCAGGGTGGGCAGGTCCGCTGCACGGTCGGTCACACACGTGTGCGCCACATATGAGCACAGCCCGCGGTGCCCTGCCAGCACTTCGACGCGCGCCACGCCCACCGATATCGGCGTCGACCAGTGGCACCCGCCGCCGGCACCGTCGTTAGAGTGCTGCGCGAGATGAATCCGCCCTTCCGCCCCGCACCGGGGTCCGCCGTCCGTGATCTTGCCGCCCGGATCCGCCGCCTCTCCCCCTCCTGCGGCCCGGTCCGGCTCGTCGGTGTCGACGGGCACGCCGGCTCCGGGAAGTCCACGTTCGCTGGGCAGCTGGCCGCTGAGCTGGGCGGCGCGCCGGTACTGGGCCTCGACGACATCGCCAGCCACGACGAACTGTTCGCCTGGACCCGACGCCTGCTGGACCAGGTGATCGAACCGCTCTCCCACGGCCGGACCGCCCACTACGCCCCTTACGACTGGCGAACCGGCCGCTTCGGTCCCCCACGCCCCCTGCCGCCCGCCCCGGTGGTCCTCGTCGAGGGCGTCGGCGCGGGACGCCGGGTGCTGCGCCCCCACCTGGCCTTGCTGCTGTGGATGGAACTGCCGGGCGAGGAGGCCTGGGCGCGGGGACGCGCACGGGACGGGGAGGAGCAGCGCGACTTCTGGGACGGATGGGTTCCGGCGGAGCGCCGGCACTTCGCCGACGATCCCTCGCGGCCGTTCGCCGATCTCCTGGTGCGGCAGCGAGAAGGGGGGTACGAGGTACTTCCGGGACCTGCGGGGACCGTGGGACCGGACCAGCGGCTCACGCAGGGTGACGGACCGCCCCCAGCGCGCTGAACTCGCGAAGGGCCTTGCGGGACGACTTGCCGAAGTGCTTCAACTCGGCTTGACCGGCGGGCCGTACAGGACTTACGTTCTCAATGCGCGGCCATTCGGAGCCGCCCACAGACACGAAGCCCCCGGTTGTTCCCCCGTGATCGGGGGCTTCGTTCTGTCTTCTCCCGGTTTTCCGGCCGCCGCGCGGCGTGAACCGATCACCCTCGGTCACGATGCGCGAGTACGCCACATCGTCTCCCACCTCGCCGAACGGCCTGGGCGGCACCCTACGGGCGCGCCGCCCCCGCAGGTACGATGCCCTCGTCGCGACCTGCGGACGGTCGCTTCGCGCACGCTGCAACTCCCGTCCGCGGCACAGCGGTTCGAGCAGGGCAGTCGACCGGGGGACGGCTCGTTGGCATACCGACGGGGGCACGGTTCGTGGGGGACGTGATGGACTTCGGCACGCAGGGCCCTCAGGCCCCGGCCGACCTCGCCTGGCTGCGAGGCATCGATGCCTACACCATGGGCGCCTATCCGCAGGCGGAGGAGGAGTTCCGCGCCGCCGTGCGGATGGACCCCGGGATGGCCGACGGCTGGCTCGGGCTGCACGCGCTGCGCGTCGACACGACGACCGCGCTGCTGAAGATGTTCCACCACCGCGACCGCTTCGGGGAGCAGCGCACCCGCTACCGCCGCACCCTCAACTCCTGGTACTGGCTGGGCTGGTGGGTACAGCCCGTCCTGGAGAGCCCCCGCGACCTGCTGCTCGCGCACGCCTCGCACTGGCTGGACGGCCGCCACGTCCCCGAGCTGGACCGGGCTCTCGCCGGGGTGCCGCCGGTGGACACCGACCACCAGGTCCGCTTCCTGCACGCCTGCCGGGCCTACCTGGTCAAGGACTGGGAGCAGCTGCTCCACCACACCGACCCGCTCCTCGACGATCCGATGCTCGGCATCGAGGCGGGCCTGTTCGGCGGCATGGCACGGGTCCGCCTGGAGATGTACGGCCAGGCCGAACCGTTGCTGTCCGCGGCGTTGATGCGCTGCCGCAGTGAGCAGCCGCAGCGCAAGGAGCTGCGCTACTGGCTGGCCCGGGCGCACGAGGGCACCGGCCGCAGCGCCGCAGCGCTCCCCCTCTACCGGGCCGTGCACCGCGTCGACCCGGCCTTCATGGACACCTCGGCCCGGCTCACCGCGATAGCCGAGGGCGACGGGTACGAGGACTCCGCCGACCTCGCGGCGATCACGCTCACCGGAGCCGGCCAGGACGTCCTGGACGGACCGGACGGGTTCGACCCGCTCTTCGGCACGGAGGGACGTGACCTGCGACTGTCCGACCCCGAGCCGCCGGCCTCCGCTCCCTTGCCGCCGGTGGCCGGCCCGGCGGTCCGGGAGAGGACCGGCCCGGCTCCCTCCCTGCCCACCGGGCCCACCGACCCCGCCTTACTCGAGGAGGCGCTCGCCGAGCTCGAGCGCATGGTGGGTCTGGAGCCGGTGAAACGCCAGGTCAAGGCGCTGTCAGCGCAGCTGAACATGGCCCGGCTGCGGGCCGGGCAGGGCCTGCCGGTCCAGCCGCCGAAACGCCACTTCGTCTTCTCCGGCCCCTCCGGCACCGGCAAGACCACGGTCGCCCGCATCCTCGGCCGTGTCTTCTACGCCCTCGGACTGCTCGGCGGCGACCACCTCGTGGAGGCACAACGGGCGGACCTCGTCGGCGAGTACCTCGGGCAGACGGCCGTGAAGGCCAACGAACTGATCGACTCCGCCCTCGGCGGCGTGCTCTTCGTCGACGAGGCGTACTCGTTGTCCAACTCGGGCTACGGCAAGGGGGACGCCTACGGCGACGAGGCGCTCCAGGTGCTGCTGAAGCGGGCCGAGGACAACCGCGACCATCTCGTGGTGATCCTGGCCGGCTACCCGGAGGGCATGGACCGCCTGCTCGCCGCGAACCCCGGGCTGTCGTCCCGTTTCACCACCCGCGTCGACTTCCCCTCCTACCGGCCCCTCGAACTCACCGAGATCGGCAAGGTGCTCGCGGCGGAGAACGGTGACCTGTGGGACGAGGACGCCCTCGACGAGCTGCGGTCCATCGCCGGGCACGTGGTGGACCAGGGGTGGGTCGACGAGCTGGGCAACGGGCGGTTCCTGCGGACGCTGTACGAGAAGAGCTGTGCGTACCGGGATCTGCGATTGTCCGTGTATCCCGGCGTGCTGGGGAGGGAGGACCTGGCGACGCTGCGGCTGCCGGACCTGATGCAGGCGTACGGGGAGGTGCTGTCCGGGCGGGGGCCGCAGGATCCGTCCGGACTCTGACGGCCCGGCCGGCCCCCACCCGGCCCCGGCTACGTCGCCAGCACCTCCTCGCCGGACCTGGGCTCGGTCAGCTTCACCTCGCGCAGCTCCCGATGCGCCGGGTCCCGCACCTCGCCCACCAGCAGCTCCAGCACATCCTCCAGCGCGACCAGCCCGAGCACCTTGCCCGACCCGTCGGCCACCTGGGCCAAGTGCGTCGCCGCCCTCCGCATCACCGTGAGCGCGTCGTCCAGCGGCAGCTCGGACCTGAGTGTCGTCATGGGCCGCCACAGCTGCTGCGGCACGGCCCGGTCCGAGTCCTCCAGGTCTAGGACGTCCTTGACGTGCAGGTACCCCATGAAGGCACCGTTGTCCGCGGCGACCGGGAAACGCGAGTAGCCCGTGCGGGCCGTGAGCTCGACGATACGGCCGGGCGTGACCGACGGGCTGACCGTCACCAGGGACTCGCGCTTCAGCAGGACATCCGTCACCGGGCGGGAGCCCAACTCCAGGGCGTCCTCCAGGCGTTCGGCCTCCTCGGGGTCGAGCAGGCCCGCCTGCCCGGCGTCCTCCACCAGCCGGTTGAGCTGCTCGCTGGTGAAGACGGCCTCGACCTCGTCCTTGGGCTCGACGTGGAAGAGCCGCAGGATGCCCTGGGAGCAGGCGCCGAGGGCGGCGGTGATCGGCTTGCAGAAGCGGGCGAACCAGACCAGGCCGGGGCTGAGCCACAGCGCGGCCTTCTCGGGGGCCGCCATCGCCAGGTTCTTCGGCACCATCTCGCCGATGACGAGGTGGAAGAAGACGACCGTGGCGAGGGCGATGACGTAGCCGAGCGGGTGGATCACCGCTTGCGGCAGGTGGATCCACTCGAAGACCGGCTCCAGCAGATGCGCCACCGTCGGCTCGGCGACCGCGCCGAGGGTGAGGGAGCAGATGGTGATGCCGAACTGGGCCGCCGCCATCATCTGCGGCAGTCGCTCCAGGCCGTAGAGGACCTGTCGGGAGCGGGCGGTGCCGAGGGGTTCGATCTGGCTGCGGCGTACGGAGACGAGCGCGAACTCGGCGCCGACGAAGAAGCCGTTGGCGAGCACCAGGAGTGCCGCGAAGGTCAATTGGAGCACGCTCATCGGGCCGCCTCCACCACGGCGACCGGGGCCGTCCTGACCAGCCGCACCCGCTCGGCGCGGTAGTGGCCGACCTGGCGCACCGACAGCCGCCAGCCGGGCAGCTCCGCCTTGTCGCCGACGGCCGGGATACGGCCCAGCAGGTCGGCGATCAGACCCGCGACGGTCTCGTACGGGCCTTCGGGTACGTCGAGGCCTATACGCTGCAGGACGTCGATCCGGCAGCTGCCGTCGACGTCCCAGGCGGGCCTGCCGTCCTCGGGCGGCGCGGAGGCCAGCTCGGGCAGGTCGTGCCTGTCGTGCTCGTCGCGGACCTCGCCGACGAGTTCCTCGACGATGTCCTCCAGCGTGACGACACCGGCGGTGCCGCCGTACTCGTCGACGACGACCGCGATGGGCTGCTCGCTGCGCAGGCGCGCCAGCAGCGGCCGCACGGGCAGGGTCTCGGGGACGAGCAGCGCCGGGCGGGCGATGCGGCCGACGGGGGTGCGCAGCCGGTCCTGGACGGGCACGGCCAGTGCGTCCTTGAGGTGGACCATGCCGACGACCTCGTCGATCCGTTCCCGGTAGACGGGGAAGCGGGACAGGCCGGTGGCGCGGGTCAGGTTGACCACGTCCTCGGCGGTGGCCGAGGACTGCAGGGCGCTCACCTTCACGCGCGGCGTCATCACGTGCTGCGAGGTCAGCTCGCCGAGCGACAGGGTCCTCACGAAGAGGTCGGCCGTGTCCTGTTCCAGGGCGCCGGCCCGGGCCGAGTGGCGGGCGAGGGAGACGAGCTCGCCGGGGGTCCGGGCGGAGGCCAGTTCCTCGGCGGGCTCGAAGCCCAGGGCGCGCACGAGCCGGTTCGCGACGGCGTTGAGGCCGGCGATGACCGGCCGGAACAGCCGTGCGAAGACGTGCTGCGGACCCGCGACGAAGCGTGCGACCTGGAGCGGTCTGGACACCGCCCAGTTCTTGGGCAGGAGCTCGCCGATCACCATCTGCACGGCGGAGGCCAGCAGCATGCCGACGACGACCGTGACACCGGAGACGGCCCCCTCGGGGACGCCGATCGAGGTGAACGGGCCGTGCAGCAACTCGGCGAGTGCCGGTTCGGCGAGCATGCCGACGACGAGCGAGGTGATGGTGATGCCCAGCTGAGTGCCGGAGAGCTGGAAGGACAGCTCCTTGAGCGACTCGACGACGCGGAGGGCGCGCCGGTCGCCCTCGGCGGCGGCCTTCTCAGCCTCCGGCCGCTCGACCGTCACCAGTCCGAACTCGGCCGCCACGAAGAACCCGTTGGCGAGAATCAGCAGGAATGCGGCTGCCAGGAGCAGCAGGGGGGTGGTCATGATGCCGCCGCCTCCACACGGTCGCGGACAGGGTCCGCGTTATGTCGGCAGGGGGCGGCGCAGGTACTGCAGGACGATCCGTCCATCGCCGGAGGTGGTCACTCCTCGGTTAGCAGGAGCCCTTCTGCGCACCGGTCGGGGCAGCAGGGGCGGAGGCGCATCCTTCGCGCCTCCGCCAACAGGTTAATCAAGACACGGCCCGGTGCGGCAGTGGCGACCGCTGTGAGGATCCTCCGAGTCAGTTCTGATGCCGCTCGCGGTCCGCGACGGAACGGGCCTCGACGAGGGCCTTGAAGGCCCGGGCGTCGGCGATGGCGCGCTTTTTGGCCAGGCCGGGCTGGATGCCGAGGGCGGGCAGGCTGGTGCCGTCGCTGAGGTTGAGGAACACCCAGGGGTCGCCGGGCCGGAGGGTCACCTGAAGGATCTCGGCCCACTCCAGCCGGCGCTTGTTCGTGAGGTTGACCACGGTGACGCCGTCCTCGTCGGCGACGACCTTGGGACGGGCCAGCAGGAGCAGCACGGCGTCCAGCAGGAGCGCCGTGATGACGAAGCTGAGGCGCTCGGCGGGGCTGAGCTGCTTCAGCAGCATCGCAACGGCCGTGATCACGACGAGGATCGCGACGGCGGCGCAGAACAGCACCACACGGGTGCTGCCCGGCCGGAACGTGACGGGGAGGGTGGGCAGATCGGACATCAGCGCACGCCCCTCAGAGACGGCAGGCGTGGATGGCCGTGGTCAGGATGGCCCGGGCGCCGATGTCGTACAGGTCGTCCATGATCCGCTGCGCCTCCTTGGCCGGAACCATCGCACGGACGGCGACCCAGCCCTCGTTGTGCAGCGGGGAGACGGTCGGCGACTCCAGACCGGGCGTGAGGGCGACGGCCTTCTCCAGCTGCTCCACGCGGCAGTCGTAGTCCATCATCACGTACGTCCGGGCGACCAGGACGCCCTGGAGGCGGCGCAGGAACTGCTGCACCTTGGGGTCGTCGCCGTCCGCGCCGGTGCGGCGGATCACGACGGCCTCGGACTGCATGATCGGCTCGCCGACGACCTCCAGGCCGGCGTTGCGCAGCGAGGTGCCGGTCTCGACGACGTCGGCGATGACCTGGGCGACGCCGAGCTGGATGGCGGTCTCGACGGCGCCGTCGAGGTGGACGACGGAGGCGTCGATGCCGTGGTCGGCGAGGTGCGCCGCGACGATGCCCTCGTAGGAGGTGGCGACGGTCTTGCCCGCCAGGTCGGCCAGGCCGCTGATGGTGCCGGGCTTGCCGGCGTAGCGGAAGGTGGAGCGGGCGAAGCCGAGGGCGAGGATCTCCTCGGCGTCGGCGCCCGAGTCGATGAGCAGGTCCCGGCCGGTGAGGCCGATGTCGAGCTGCCCGGAAGCGACGTAGATGGCGATGTCGCGGGGGCGGAGGTAGAAGAACTCGACGTCGTTCACCGGGTCGACGATCCGCAGTTCCTTGGCCTCCCGGCGCTGCTGGTAGCCGGCCTCATGCAGCATCTCCGCCGCAGGGCCTGACAGGGAACCCTTGTTGGGGACGGCGATGCGCAGCATGAGGTCGGCTTCCTTTGCGTGGGTGTCTTGCGGGAACGGGGGCGGCTTACAGGTGGGCGTAGACGTCGTCGAGGGAGATGCCGCGGGCGACCATCATCACCTGGACGTGGTACAGCAGCTGCGAGATCTCCTCGGCGGCCGCCTCCTTGCCCTCGTACTCGGCGGCCATCCAGACCTCGGCGGCCTCTTCGACGACCTTCTTGCCGATGGCGTGGACGCCCTTCTCGACCAGTTCTGCGGTGCGGGAAGTGGCGGGATCGCCCTGGGCGGCCTTGTGCTGGAGCTCGGTGAAGAGCTCCTCGAACGTCTTCTTGGACATGGTGACGCTCAGCCTATGCCACAGGTGGCTTCCGTCAGCGCCAGGGTTCGGATACTGAGCGGAGGGTGGCCGCGGTCGCCACCGCCGCCGTCACCGCCTCGTGCCCCTTGTCCTCGTTGGAGCCCTCCAGGCCGGCGCGGTCCAGGGCCTGCTCCTCCGTGTCGCAGGTCAGTACGCCGAAGCCGACGGGGACACCGGTGTCGACGGAGACCTGGGTGAGGCCCTGGGTCACGCCCTGGCACACAAAGTCGAAGTGGGGGGTTCCGCCGCGGATGACGACACCGAGGGCGACGATCGCGTCGTAGCCGCGGCCCGCGAGGACCTTGGCGACGACCGGGAGTTCCCAGCTGCCGGGGACCCGGAGCAGGGTCGGCTCGTCGATGCCCAGGTCGTGCAGGGCGCGCAGGGCGCCGTCGACCAGACCGTCCATCACCTTCTCGTGCCACTGCGCCGCGATGACGGCGACCCGCAGGTCACCCACATTGCGTACGGACAGTTCCGGTGCACCCTTGCCGCTCACGTCTCTCCCTCTGTGCTCTCTTACTGGTTGCCGCAGGCCGGCACGGTGGTCGTGTCCAGCCAGGGCAGGTCGTGGCCCATCCGGTCCCGCTTGGTGCGCAGGTAGCGGAGGTTGTGCTCGCCGGCGCTCACGGGCATCGGCACACGGGCCTTGACCGCGATGCCGTGGCGGACGAGCGCGTCGGTCTTGTCGGGGTTGTTGGTCAGAAGGCGGACGCTGCGCACGCCGAGGTCGGCGAGGATCTGGGCCCCCGCGCCGTAGTCGCGGGCGTCGGCGGGCAGGCCCAGTTCGAGGTTGGCGTCGAGGGTGTCGCGGCCGTGCTCCTGCAGCTCGTAGGCGCGCAGCTTGGACATCAGGCCGATGCCGCGGCCCTCGTGTCCGCGCAGGTAGACCACCACGCCCCGGCCCTCGGCCTGGATGCGGGCGAGGGAGGCGTCGAGCTGGGGGCCGCAGTCGCAGCGGGCGGAGCCGAAGACGTCGCCGGTGAGGCATTCGGAGTGGACGCGGACGAGGACGTCCTGGCCGTCGCCGATCTCGCCGTGCACGAGGGCGACGTGCTCGACGCCGTCGACGGTGGAGCGGTAGCCGTACGCCGTGAACGTGCCGTGGGCGGTGGGCAGTCGGGTCCTGGCCTCGCGGCGGACGGTGGGCTCGCTGCCGCAGCGGTAGGCGATCAGATCCTCGATGGAGATGATCGTCAGGCCGTGCTTGCGAGCGAAGGGGATCAGCTCGGGCAGGCGCAGCATGGTGCCGTCCTCGCCGGCGATCTCGACGATCGCGCCGGCCGGGCGCAGGCCCGCGAGGCGGGCGAGGTCGACGGCGGCCTCGGTGTGGCCGTTGCGGGTCAGGACCCCGCCGGGCCGGGCGCGCAGCGGGAAGATGTGGCCGGGGCGGACGAAGTCGTCGGGCCCGCAGACGCCGTCGGCGAGCAGCTGGAGGGTGGTGGCGCGGTCGGAGGCGGAGATGCCGGTGCTCACGCCGTGCGCGGCCGAGGCGTCGACGGAGACCGTGAACGCGGTCTTCATCGACTCGGTGTTGTCCTCGACCATCTGCGGGAGCTTCAGCCGGTCCAGTTCCTCGCCCTCCATGGGGGCGCAGATCAGGCCGCGGCACTCGCTCATCATGAACGCGACGATCTCGGGGGTCGCCTTCTCGGCGGCGATGACGAGGTCGCCCTCGTTCTCCCGGTCCTCGTCGTCGACGACCACGACCGGGCGGCCGGCCGCGATGTCGGCGATGGCCTGCTCGACGGGGTCGAGCGCGAAGTCCTCGACGTCGTCGGTGCCGTACGGGGCGGTTGTCGAGGGGGCGGGGCGAAGCGCCTCGTTCAGGGCGGTGGCGGGCGGGCGGGCGTTCATGCCGGCGCTCCTTCCAGGGTGGGCCGCGCGGCCTGACGCGAGCGCATCCACCAGTCGCGCATGCCCCACAGGACGAGCGCGCCGTAGATGACATAGACGAAGCCGGAGAAGGCGTAGCCGTTGGCGAAGTTGAGGGGCACGCCGACGAGGTCGACGAGCAGCCAGGCGAACCAGAACTCGACCATGCCGCGCGCCTGGGCGTACATGGCGACGATGGTGCCGACGAAGATGTAGGCGTCCGGCCAGGGGTCCCAGGACAGGGTCGGGTACGCCGTGAAGAGCAGCGCCACCGCGACCGTGCCGGCGGCGGCCGCCGCGGCCATCACCGCGCGCTCGCGCCAGGTGGCGAACCGTACGGCGATGTGACCGTCCTCCGCCTGCCCCTTGCCGCGCTGCCACTGCCACCAGCCGTAGAGGGCCACGACCATGACGACCGCCTGCTTGCCCGCGCTGCCGGTCAGATGACCGAAGAAGGCCCCGAAGAGGATGAGGCCGGCCAGGAACTGCACGGGCCAGGTCCACAGGGAGCGCCGCCAGCCGAGGGCGAGGGCGGCCAGGCCGAAGAGGTTGCCGATCATGTCGGACCAGAGGATGTGCTGGCCGAAGAGGACGAACGCCTCGGAGTTCAGCTCGTTCACTTGGCCGCCTCCTGCGCACGGCCACCGAGCATCCGCTCGACGTACTTGGCGATGACGTCCACCTCGAGGTTGACCGGGTCGCCGGGCTGCTTGTGGCCGAGCGTGGTCAGGGCGAGCGTGGTGGGGATGAGACTGACCGTGAAGTGGTCGGGGCCGGCGTCGACGACGGTGAGGCTGATGCCGTCGACGGTGATGGAGCCCTTCTCGACCACGTACCGGGTGAGGTCGGCGGGGAGGGAGATCTTCACCAGCTCCCAGTGCTCCGACGGCTTGCGCTCCAGGATCTCGCCGGTGCCGTCCACGTGGCCCTGCACGATGTGCCCGCCGAGGCGTTCGCCGACGGCCATGGGGCGTTCGAGGTTGACGCGCGAGCCGGGCTTGAGGACGCCGAGGCTGGAGCGGTTCAGGGTCTCGGCCATGACGTCGGCGGTGAACTCGTCGCCCGCGTGGTCGACGACCGTGAGGCAGACGCCGTTGACGGCGATGGAGTCGCCGTGTTTGGCACCTTGGGTGACGACGGGGCCGCGCAGGCGGAAGCGACAGGCGTCGTCGAGGGTCTCGACGGCGGTGACCTCGCCCAGCTCTTCGACGATTCCGGTGAACACTTCCCGGGTCCTCCTGCCTCTTCGGGCACGGACTCCGGGGCTGTCGATGACGACAGAAGATACGAGCAGGAACACCGGGACGACGACGCCGGACGGAGTCCGCCGCGAGGACGGACTTCTTGGGCGGCGCGCACGGATGCCCGCTCGCCGCGCACTGCCTCCCATCCGGACTTTAACCGTCGGTCCAGGAATTTCACCTGGTCAACCGGCCGCTGGAGGCGACCGGGTCGCGGACTGTAACCGCCGGTTCGGACTTTCACCGACCCCGGAGTGCGCTGCTACTGGTACAGGGCCAGTGTGCCACGCCTGATCGATGTTCAGAGGGGCGAAGTCTGTGGGCTGCCTCACAGAACGTGTCGCACCCCTTCCCGAGCGCGACCGGCGCCCCAACTCCCCCGCCGGCCCAGCCTCTTGGCTCGGCATTGGTACACACCTATGGGGCGGTGTGGTCCCCAGCCCCCTCGACCGGCCCGGCGGCGGTGACGACGGTCCTCGCCCGCCGTCAGGCCTTCACGGGCGCAGCCGCTCCCGCGGTGTGAACAGCTCCTCCTGAGCGCGGTCCCGGGCCGTCAGCAGCGCACCGCGCAGGACCGCTCCACCCCCCAGGGCGGTGGTCCGCACCTGTGTCGACAGCGGCGTCATCCGGGCGGTCCGGTCCTGCACCCGCGCGGCGAGCTCGGCGCCGCCGGCCTGCCCGACCTCCCCGCCGAGCACCACGCACCCGGGGTCCAGGATCGCGACGACCGATGCGACACCGACGGCGACACGGTCGGCGAGGGCGTCGAGGAAAGCGGCGGCGGGAGCGGACCCCGAGCCGCGGGGCACGTCGAGGGAAGCGGCCCGTGGCTGTCGCCCCTGGGTCACCGCCCCCCGCACCACTTCGGCCGCAGCCCGGACCACCCCCACCTCCGACGCCCCCGCCGCAAGCCCGTACTCGGTTGCCAGGTCCAGGACCGCGGCCGCGGCGGCCAGTGAGTGGAAGCCGCCCTCGCAGTCCGTCGAGCTGGGCAGTGCGGTCGTGCCCGGGACCGGCAGGAAGCCGATCTCGCCCGTGCCGCCGGAGGCGCCGCGGCGCAGGGCGCCGTCGAGGACCACTGCCGCTCCCGTTCCGTGCCCGAGCCACAGCAGGACGAACGTGTCCCGGTCCCGGGCCGCCCCGTCGCGTTGCTCGGCCACCGCCGCGAGGTTGGTCTCGTTCTCGACGCTGACGCGGGCCTCGGGCAGCCGCTCCTGGAGGGTGGCGACGAGCCGGCGGTGCCACTCCGGCAGCCCGGTGGAGTCCCGGAGTTCGCCGTCGGAGGGTGCGATCAGGCCGGGCGCCCCGATCCCCACGGTGTGCAGGCGGTCGGCGCCCGCCTCCTTCACCACACGCTCGACGAGCGTGACCGCCTGCTCCACGGCGGGGCCGGTCCCCGTGTCGCCCCCGATGGGCACCGACGCCTCGGCCAGCACCCGCCCCACCAGATCCGCGACGGCCACGGCGACGCCCTCGGTGCGGACGTCGAGAGCTGCCAGGTGCGCTCGGTCGGCGACGATGCCGTACACCTTGGCGTTGGGTCCGCGCCGCTGCTCCCCCGCCTCCCCCACCACCGCGATCAGCCCGGCGGCGGTGAGGCGTTCGACGAGGTCGGCGACGGTCGGCCGGGACAGACCGGTCAGCTGCTTCAACTGCCCTGCCGTCAACGGGCCCTCCTGCTGGAGCAGACGCAGGGCGAGCCGGTCGTTGATGGCCCGGGCGGTGCTCGGGGATGCGGGCATGCCGGGATCCTTCCAGATCGGCGAAACCGTCGGCCGCGGTCGGCCGGGAATCCCTCTTATTATCAGGCAGGGTTCCTGATAGTTTACGCCCGCACGACGTGAGCACGGCAGAGACCTGGAGGGGGACCGCAGAATGGGCAACGTGGTGGACGAACTGCGCGAGGTGAAACGGTCCCGCTACGCCGTGGCGGCCGTCTTCGCCGTACACGGCGCTGTCACCGGCTCGTTCGCCACTCGCGTGCCGTGGATCCAGGACCACGCGGGCGTGAGCGCCGGTCAGTTGGGGATCGCGCTCGCGTTCCCCGCGCTCGGCGCGTCCGTCGCGATGCCGCTCGCCGGCAGCATCAGCCACCGCTTCGGCGCCCGCAACGCGCTGCGCGGACTGATCGCCCTGTGGACGCTCTCCCTGGTCCTGCCCTCCCTCGCCCCCGACCTCCTCACGCTCTGCCTGGCCCTGTTCACGTACGGCGCGACGGCGGGCATGGCGGACGTGGCCATGAACGCGCTGGGGGTCGAGGTCGAGAACCGTCTCGGCCGGTCGATCATGTCCGGGCTGCACGGCATGTGGAGCGCGGGCGCCCTGGTCGGCTCGGCAGCCGGCACGCTCGCCGCGCACCTCGGTTCGGACGCCCGGCTGCACCACGTCCTGGCCGCCGCGGCCCTCACCGTGGTCGGCGTGCTGTCCTGCCAGTGGGTACTCGACCTGCAGCCCGCCGAGGACGAGGAGCCGCCCCCGCGGTTCGCGTTGCCGCCCCGCTCGGCGCTGCTCATCGGGGCGATCGGGTTCTGCGCGGTGTTCGCGGAGGGCGCGAGCCTGGACTGGTCGGCGGTCTATCTGCGCGAACAGCTGGAGACCTCGGCCGGTCTGGCGGCGGCGTGCACGACGGGCTTCACGCTCACCATGGCCGTCGCCCGGATCGCCGGCGACAAGATCGTGGACCGCTTCGGTGCCGTGCGGACCGTGCGGACGAGCGGTGTGTTCGCCGTTCTCGGCGGGCTGATGATCGTCGTGGCGGATCACCCGGCGGTGGCCATGAGCGGGTTCGCGCTGATGGGGCTCGGCATCGCCGTCGTCGTACCGCTGTGCTTCGCGGCGGCGGGGCGCAGCGGCCCCAACCCGAGTCTGGCCATCGCGGGTGTCGCGACCATCACGTACACCTCGGGCCTGGTCGCGCCGAGCGCGATCGGCATGCTGGCCCAGGCGACCAGCCTGATGGTGTCGTTCTGCCTGGTGACGGCGCTGTCGTGCGGCCTGGTGGCGTTCGCGGGCGTGCTCCGCCCCGGCGAGCGGACGAAGAACGGCCGACCGGACGCGGTGGTGCCCGACCCGCGGCCCTGATCGGGCACGAGACCGTCCTGGTCGGCCCCGGTCACCACCGTTTTTGACGCACCCCGACAATGGTCCGGACACTCGCACGCACGACGAAAGCGAAACCGCACCATGGATCTCGGCGTCCGTTGGAAACTGCACGGCGACGGACGCACTCCGGCGCCCGGCGCGGTGGTCCGCCCCGACGAGCGGCTCTCCTGGCCCCGCACGGCCGGGCTCGGCGCCCAGCACGTGGTGGCGATGTTCGGGGCGTCCTTCGTGGCCCCGGTCCTGATGGGTCTCGACCCCAACCTCGCGATCATGATGTCGGGCGTCGCGACCGTCGTGTTCCTGCTGGCCACCCGCGGCCGCGTGCCCAGCTATCTGGGCTGCTCGCTCTCCTTCGTCGGTGTGGCGGCGGTGATCCGCGCGCAGGGCGGCAACAGCGCCACCGTCACCGGCGCGGTGTTCGTCGTCGGCGTCGCGCTGGTCCTGGTGGGGCTCGCCGTGCGGCGGTTCGGGGCGCGGATCATCCACGCCGCGATGCCGCCGGTCGTGACCGGCGCCGTGGTGATGCTGATCGGCTTCAACCTGGCCCCGGTGACGGCCTCGACGTACTGGCCGCAGGACCAGTGGACGGCCTTGCTGGTGATGCTGTTCACCGGTCTGGCGGTCGTCTGTCTGCGCGGTTTCTGGTCACGGATCGCGATCTTCCTGGGGCTGGTCTTCGGGTACGGCATCTCCTGGGTCTTCGACCTGGTCTTCGGAAAGATCCACTCGGTGGACGCGAGCGGCAAGCTCACCGACCACTGGCGGCTCGACCTGTCCGGCGTGGGCCAGGCCGACTGGATCGGGCTGCCGACCCTGCACGCGCCGTCCTTCGAGTGGTCGGCGATCCTGGTCGCCCTGCCGGTCGTCATCGCGCTGGTCGCGGAGAACGCGGGCCACGTGAAGGCGGTCGGCGAGATGACCGGCGACTCGCTGGACGACAAGCTCGGCACGGCGATCGCGGCCGACGGCGTCGGCTCGATGCTGTCCACCGCTGTCGGCGGCCCGCCCAACACCACGTACTCCGAGAACATCGGCGTGATGGCCGCGACCCGCGTCTACTCGACGGCCGCCTACTGGGCCGCCGCCGGCTTCGCCCTGCTGTTCGGCCTCTGCCCGAAGTTCGGCGCGGTCGTCGCGGCGATCCCGGGCGGGGTGCTCGGCGGCATCACCGTCATCCTGTACGGCATGATCGGCCTGCTCGGCGCCCAGATCTGGCTCAACGCCGAGGTGGACCTGCGCAATCCGCTGAACCTGGTCCCGGCGGCGGCGGGCATCATCATCGGCGTCGGCAACGTCTCGATGAAGGTCACGGACACGTTCTCGCTCAGCGGCATCGCGCTGGGCACCGTGGTCGTCATCACCGGCTACCACGCGCTGCGGGCCTTCGCCCCGGCCCACCTCAAGACGCAGCAGCCGCTGCTCGACGAGGGCACCTCCTCCTACGGCGAGGCCAAGTCGTAGGCGTACGACGCCGTGAACGTCCCCGGCCTGCCCTTGCAGCCGTCCGACTCCCCCGGCAGCTTCACCCACAGGTAGGCGTCGATCCGGGCCTCGCCGGTGCTGAGGGTGGGGCTCCGGCCGAGCTCGCGGCCCGCCGGGTCGCACCACTCGCCGTCCGCCGGGGCGCCGTTGCCGTTGCGGCTGGTGTCGATGACCGCGCCGAGGCCGGCCGGGCCGCCGAGGGCGTCGAGGACCTGCCGGTCGTAGGCGACCTCGTCGGCCGTGGTGTGGAAGTTGGAGACGTTGCTGAAGATCCCGTCGGAGGACTCGGGCGAGGCCGCACCGGCCTGACGCAGCCACGCCGCCTGCTTGCCGGGCGCGTGCCAGCCCGAGTGCCCCGCGTCGAAGTAGACGCGGGCCCGGGGATCGGCGGCCTTCAGGGCGCGTCCGGCCCGGGCCAGGGAGGCGAAGCGGTCCGCGCGCTCACCGGTGGAGAGGCACTCGGCCTGCGCGATCGAGTCGGGCTCCAGGACGACGATGACCTCGCCCGAGCCCAGCCCGGCCGCGAACCGGTCGATCCAGGCGTCGAGGCGTCCAGGTCGGGTGCACCGCCCTGAGAGTGGCCGCCGCAGTCCCGGCCGGGGATCGCGTAGGCCACGACGACGGGCACCCGGCCCTGCGCGGCCCCGCCCGACGTCACCGCGGCGACCGGTCGGTGATCGTGTCCGGAGAGTAGTCGGCGAACCAGACGGCGGCGGGTCGCTCGGCGATGCGGGACGCGATGACGGCGTGGCGGGGGTCGCCGGAGTGGGACCGGACCCACTCCAGCACCTGGGAGTCGGGATGGCGGTAGAGCCGGCCGGTCACGGTGGTGGTGCGCGCCTGCTTCTTCCCGCCGGCCCTGGGCGGTGTGGGGCTCTGCGTCCTGCGTACGGCGGGAGAAGACGAAGGGGGCGCGGACTCCGCGGCGGCCGTCGGGGAGGCCGGCGGCTCGGCGGGCGGCGGTGCCGGACGCGGGGAGGCGGACACCTCGGGGCGCCGGGCCTGATCCGAGCCGCTCCCGTCCTCGAACGCGGACAGGGCCCCCGCGACGATGCCCGCCACGACCATGACGGAGGCCGCCGCGACCATCGCGCCGCGCCGGGCGGCGCGCCTGCGCTGGGCCCTGCGGGCGGCCAGGCGCTGGGCGCGCGAGCCTGACACGGTGGTGCTCCCCCTCCCCCCGGCGGCGGGCGGCGTTCCCCCGTTTCGGGGAAGCGCCCGGCCCGCCGGTGCTGCCGCCAGCCTAGAGCTGGGACTCTGCCCGCATGCCGCGATGCGAACAAGTCCCCCCAGCCGTGGACACTCCGGTCGACGTCGTCATCCGCCGTATGCGCTCCCTTGACGCGGCCCTGCACCCGCGGGACGGGGTGGCGGTCTTCAACCGCGTCTACCTCGCCGTCACGGAGGCGGTGGACCGGTACGTCGACACCGGGCGGTTCGCCGACCCCTGTACCGCGATCACGCTGGACGTACGGTTCGCGCAGCGCTACCTGGACGCTGTCGAGGCGGTGTGGGACGAGCGGCGCCCACCGGCCTGTTGGAGGCCGCTGTTCCAGTTCCGCCGCCATCCCGGCGTACGGCCGCTGCAGTTCGCGCTGGCGGGCATCAACGCGCACGTCGGGCACGATCTGGCGCTGGCCGTCGTGGACACCTGTCGTACGCTCGGCTGCGCTCCCGCCGAGCTGGAGGACGAGTTCGACACGGTGGGCGATCTCCTCGTCTCGCTGGAGGAGCGCATCCGCGAAGATCTGATGCCGGGCCCCGACCTCCTGCAGATCGCCGACCCGCTGACGCATCTGCTCGGCTCCTGGAGCCTGGACCGTGCCCGGGAGGCCACCTGGACGACGGCCCGCGCCCTGTGGGCACTGCGCGGACTCCCCGATGTCGCCGAGGAGTTCACCGAGCGCCTGGACACGGCGGTGGGGTTCGCGGGACGCATGCTGCTCACGCCGCTGCGGAGCTGACCGGACTCGCGTCCGCGAACCGCGACTTCGGGCGCGCGGACGGCGACCTCGGGACCGCGCGATGCCCGCGCGGTATTTCCCGGGTGGTGTTCGGGCTCCTGCTCGCCCTGGTCCGGGGGAGCTTCGTAGGTTCCTGATGCGCGGCGGGGACCGTCTCGGAAAGTGATCGAGTCCTGCGGCGAGGGACCTCCGGTATGCCCGTCGGATCGCCACCCGCGCCGGGAACAGGCCGTGACGGCCGGGCCCGGCGCAGGGCCCCGTCCGGTCAGTCCTCCGGCAGCTCCACCGGCGCGATCTCGTCGTACACGTCACCGGGTCCCGGGTTGGTCGGGTCGGTCGTGCCGCCGAGGTGGTGCATGACGCCCCAGACGGCGTTGAGGGCGGTCTGGACGGCGCCCTCGGCCCAGCCGGCCGTCCAGGAGATGTCGTCACCGGCGAGGAAGATGCCGCGCTTGTCCTCGGGCAGCCGGTCCTGCATGAAGTGCGTGAACAGGCGCCGCTGGTAGCGGTAGTGGCCGGGCAGGTTGGCCTTGAACGCGCCCATGAAGTAGGGCTCGTTCTCCCAGGAGACGGTGACCGGGTTGCCGATGATGTGCTTGCGGATGTCGACCTTGGGATAGATCTCGCCGAGCGACTTCAGCATGACCTCCATCCGCTCGTTCGCGGACAGCGGCAGCCACTTCAGACTGTCGTCGCACCAGGTGTAGGAGAGGCAGATGACGGCGGGCTTGTCCGGGCCGTCGTCGAGCAGGTAAGTACCGCGCGTCATACGGTCGGTGAGCGTCATCGACATGACGTCCCGGCCCGTCTCCTCGTCCTTGTCCAGCCAGAAGGGACGGTCGACCGGCACGAAGAGCTTGGAGCTCTCCATGTAGTGGGTGCGCTCGATCGCCGTCCAGTGGTCGATCGGGAAGAGCGAGTCGTCGCACTGGATCTTCGACAGCAGCATCCAGGACTGGGCGGTGAAGATCGCCGCCTGGTAGGTGCGGATGTCGCCGTGCGCGTCCGTCACCGTGATCCGGTTGCCGGCCGTGCGGTGCAGGCGGGTCACCGCCGGGCGCGGTTCGCCGCCTTCGTGCAGGGTCGCGAGCGACGTCCCCGGCGCCCAGTGGACGATCTTCTGCGGCTCGCGCTCCCAGAGGCGCAGCGGCAGCTGCTGGGAGCCGCCGACGATGCCGCGGTGGTGGTCGTCGGCCTCGGTGTAGACGACGCGCAGGATCTCCAGGATGGAGTTGGGGAAGTCGGTGTCCCAGCCGCCCGTGCCGAAGCCGACCTGGCCGAAGATCTCGCGGTGCCGGAAGGACCTGAACGCCTCGGAGTCGCAGAGGAAGCCGTAGAAGGTCTGGTTGTCGAGCTTCTCCACGAGCCGGGACCAGATTTCACGGATGCGCGGTACGTCCCGTTCGCGCAGGGCGCGGTTCATGCCGGAGAAGTCGGCGCCCTCCTCCAGGCACCGGTTCCACGCCTGGGCGACGTCCCGGTACACCTGGGGCAGGTCGTCGATCGTCTCGGCGTAGTGCGACTCGCCCTTGAGGTCGACGACGGTCGACGGGGTCGCCTCCGCGAGGGGGTTGGGGAACGGCCGCGTCTGAAGGCCGGCGAGGTCGATGTAGTGCTGCAGCGCCGTGGAGGACGGCGGGAAGCGCATCGCGCCCATCTCGGCGGTGAGGGACTTCTCGCATCCGTCGAAGCCCACCGTCCGCAGCCGCCCGCCGATCCGGTCGGCCTCGTACACGACCGGCTTGAGGCCCATCTTCATCAGCTCGTACGCGGCGACGATGCCGGACAGCCCGCCGCCGATGACCGCGACCTCCGTGCCGTGCTCGGTCGCGGGTATCTGCCCGAGACCCGCCGGGTGGGCGAGGAAGTCGTCGTACGCGTACGGGAAGTCCGGGCCGAACATGGTGATCGGCGGCTGCTGCGCGTCTGCGTGCTCGACGGCGTTGGGCACGGTGGACGTCATGGGGTGCGGACTCCTTGCACAGATACGAACAGGCGTTTTGAGGGGTTTCAGACGAGCGGCCGGTACAGGCCGGGACGCCGGTCCCGCAGATACGGGTTGGCCTCGCGCGACGCGGCGAGGAAGGCGGGGTCGACGTCGGCCAGGACGAGGTCCTCACCGCGTCCGGCCCGGGCGCGGGCGACCCCGTCGGGGCCGGCGAGCGTGGACAGGCCCACGAATTCGAACTCGCCCTCCCGGCCGACCCGGTTGACGTACGCGACGTACATCTGGTTCTCGAAGGCCCGCACCGGGATCATCGACTCGGCGACGAACTGGAACGGGTGCATCTGCGCGGTGGGGACGACCAGCAGATCGGTGCCGGCGAGGGCGTGGGCGCGGACGTTCTCCGGGAACTCGACGTCGTAGCAGATCAGGAGCCCGACGCGCAGGCCGTCGATCTCCGCCTGGACGACCGGCTGGTCCCCGGGCGTGAAGTGGTCGCGCTCGAAGCAGCCGAAGAGGTGGGTCTTGCGGTAGTTCGCGAGCCGGGCGCCGTCGGCGGAGATCAGCTGGGCGGAGTTGAACACGGTGTCGCCGGCTCGCTCGGGGTAGCCGTAGGCGATCGCCAGGCCGTGGCTCGTGGCGATCTCGGCGATCGCGTCCGCGCAGTCGCCGTCGGCGGGCTCGGCGAGCCGTGCGATGCCGTCGCCGATCGCGTAGCCGGTGAGGAACATCTCCGGCGTGAGGAGCAGCCCCGCGCCGGCGGCGGCGGCCCGGCCCGCGGCCTCGTCGAGGACCTTGAGGTTCTCGACGGTGGAGCCGGGCCGGCCGGAGCTCTGGAGCAGGGCGGTGCGCATGCGTGTTCCTCACCGGTACGCGGGAGTTTCGGGGGCCGGATAGACGGTACGGTCGGCGGCTTCGGCGGGACAAGAAGCAGCCGTTGCGCGTCCGTGAGCGGATCATTGCGTCCGCACAGGGCTTGGCGGCGATTCGTTGCGGGCCCGTCCGGTCCTCCCTCGGGCGCAGGCCCGGGCGGTGTTTCCCCGCCGGGCGGCGGAGGCGGGGTCCGGTCTGCGGTGCGATGTGGCGCGGGCGCCGCGCCGGGACAGTGGTGAGCGTCCAGTCGACGTGCGTCACCTGAGGAAGGGACCACCATGAACCGCCGTACGAAGACCGCTTTACTCGGCTCCGCGCTGCTGCTCACCGTCGCCGCCGCGGCCGGCTCCGCCGGAGCCTCCGCCCCCGTCGAGAGCGGGCCCGAGGCCGCCGCGCTCACCGGCGAGGCCAAGCTGTACCGCTCGGCCGGGGACGACATCACCTTCTCCTTCGACGCGCACCTGGCCGCGAAGGACACGGCCGACCCGATGAAGGCCACCGGCACCTTCGAGTGGAGCCACTACCTGAACGGCCAGGGCGCCTGGGCGAAGGCGAAGGTCGACTGCCTGATCACCGGTGGCAAGGTCGCCGTCGTCTCCGGTGTCATCACCTCCTCCGACCTGCCCGGCGCGAAGGGCAAGCGTGTCGGGATCACCGTGCACGATGTCGGTCACCGCGACCGGCTCGGCTACAGCTGGGCCTCGACCGGCACCCCGACCGCCACGAAGGACCTGCCGAAGTGTGTCAGCGCCGCGCCCTTCGAGAAGGTCAAGGAGGGCACCGGCGACTTCTCGGTCACTCCCTGGCAGCCCGAGCTCTGACGGACGAGGGCCTGGCCGCCAGCAGCAGCGCCGTCACCAGGTACGGCACCGCGAACCACGCGAAGGCGGTGCCGTGCCCCGTGGCCGTGCCGAGCAGCCCGTAGCCGCCGTAGACGGTGATCGTGCCGAGGTCGGTGCCCAGCCCGGCGACCGAGGTGAGGGTGGCGCGCCGGGTGTCGTCGATGCGCCGCTGGAGCCGTACGTCGGCCAGGACGCTCGCCGCCTGGAACCCGCCGAAGGCCACGGCCACCAGGGCGACGCCGGACGGGCTGCCCGCGCCGGCACCCGCGGCCAGGGCGAGGGCCGCGCCCGCGAGCAGCGCCGCGAGGCCCTTGCCGCCCAGGCGCTCGCCCGCCCCGGCCAGCAGGCCTCCGGCCGTGGCGCCCGCCCAGATCAGCAGGAGCAGGTAGGGCACCAGCACGTCGGAGACGCCGGTGTCGCGCACCAGCAGCGGCGTGTACTCGTCGAGGGCGCCCCAGACGGCGGTGACGGCCGGGAGGAGCAGCAGCGCTCCGCGTACGGACCGGTCGGCCCGGGCCACGGCGAGTCCGTCCTTCAGGGTCGCGGTCCAGCCGTCCGGTGCGGCCGCCGGGGCGCGGTGTTCGGGGAGGCGGACCGCCGTCGCCGCGCCCAGCAGGCACACCAGCACGCTCGCGGCGCCGACGGCGGCGTGACCGCCCCGGGCGAGCACCGGCCCGGCCAGTGCCATCGCCGCCATCGTGGCCAGCAGGCCGGCCGCGCGGGCCCGGCCCATGACGTGGGCGTACCGGTCGGCCGCGCCGAGCCGTTCCAGTTCGTCGTAGACCAGTGCCTCCCGGGCGCCGGAGACCAGGGCTCCGCCGGCGCCCCAGAGGACGAAGCCGAGCGCGAAGGCGCCGTAGGACGGCAGGAGCGTCCAGAGGGCGAAGCCGACGGCGGTGAGCAGCGGCCCGAAGGCCAGCAGCAGCCGCCGGGAGCATGCGTCGGCCCAGGCGCCGGAGGGGACCTCCAGGGCCACGCCCGTGGCGGACCACAGGACGAACAGGGAGGAGATCTGCCAGACCGACAGACCGGTGTCGCTGAACAGCAGCGCGTACACCGGGTAGAGCAGGACGAAGTCTTCGAGGAACGCGTAGCCGTACAGCGTGCTCGTCAGCCGGCGGACACCGGTCGTGGGCACGCGTGCGGGTGTGAGAGTCATGGGGCCTTCCCGAGGGGGCGGTTCGGACACCGGACGTGCGGGACGTACGGCGGCCGAGGCGGCCCTCGGGAGGCGCGGCGGGTGGATCAATGTCGCCAGGTCATGACACCGATGGTAGGCGGGCCGGGGCCAGGACCACAGCGAGAATGCCTCGATGGGCGTACGCCGCCGGGAGCAGGGCGGGCGGCGCGCGCCTCCGCCGAGCGGCGGCGGACCTCCGCACACCGGAGGAGGCCTGCGCCCGAACCGGCGCGCGAGACTGTGAGGGGAAGCCGAACCCGCCGGCGAAGGGGATCTTCATGGACGCCGCCGCACCGCTGTCCCTCCCGTACGTCGACGAGCACACGACGGTCGTCGCCGCGGACGCCGATGTGGTCTGGAGGGAGCTCGGTGAGGTTCTCGACCGCTCCTTCGGGGGTGGCCGAGCGGCCGCGTACGCACGCCTGGTCGGCTGCGCCGACCGCACGGCCTCCGGGCCCAGCCCGCTGGCCGAGGGCTCGACGTTCCCCGGTTTCCGGGTGGCTTCCGCGGTTCCGGGCTCGGAGTTGGTCCTGATCGGACGCCATCACTTCTCGACGTACACCCTGCTCTTCCGCCTCGACGAGGCCGGCCCGGGTCGCACCCGGCTGCGTGCCCGGACCCGGGCGAGGTTCCCCGGCCCGGCCGGCGCTCTCTACCGGCTGCTCGTCCTGGCCACGGGCGGGCACGCGCTCGGCGTACGGCGGCTGCTGACGGCGGTCGGCGGACGCGCCCGACAGAGCGCTGGGCCGGCACGGCGCCAGGTCGGCAGTGCCCTAGGTCGGCGATCCCGAGGAGAAGCGCCGCAGCAGCGGCGACAGGACGAGCACGGACTTGGTCCGCTCGACGAACGGCTCCCCGGCGATCCGCTCCAGGACCCGTTCGAAGTGCCGCATGTCGGAGGCGAAGACCTGGGCGATCGCGTCCGCGTCCCCGGTGACGGTGGACGCGGCCACGACCTCCTGGTAGCGCTCCAGACCCCGCTGGATGGTCTCCGGGGAGGTGTTGCCCCGGCAGTAGATCTCGACGAACCCCTCGGTCTGCCAGCCGAGGGCAACCGGGTCCACCCGTACGGTGAAGCCGGTGATGGCTCCGGTGGCACGCAGCCGGTCCACGCGCCGTTTCACCGCGGGCGCGGACAGGCCGACGAGTTGGCCGATGTCGGCATAGGAGCGCCGGGCGTCCTCGGCGAGGGCGTGCACGATGCGTTCGTCGAGATCGTTCAGCACAGTGGGTTGGTCACTTTTCGGATGGTGCGAGTCGGGAACGGCGGTAGCCGTACACGAAGTAGAACACGAGCCCGGCGGCCATCCAGACACCGAAGACCACCCAGGTCACGGCCGACAGGCTGCCCATCATCCAGAGGCAGAAGGCGAAGCCCAGCGCGGGCAGGACCGGGGACAGCGGCACCCGGAAGGTGCGGGGCATGTCCGGCCGGGTCCGGCGCAGCACCACGACGGCCACGTTGACCAGCGCGAAGGCGAAGAGGGTGCCGATGCTGGTGGCGTCGGCGAGCTGCCCGAGCGGGATCGCGGCGGCCAGGACACCGCAGAACAGCGACACGATCAGGGTGTTGGCGCGGGGCGTGCCGGTCTTCGGGTGGACCTTGGCGAACACCTTCGGCACCAGCCCGTCGCGGGACATGGCGAACAGGATGCGGGTCTGGCCGTACAGCACGGTCAGCACCACGCTCGCGATGGCGATGACGGCGCAGAAGGCGAGCAGCGTGCCCCAGAACGTCTGCCCGGTGACCTCGCGCATGATCTGGGCGAGGGCGGCCTCGGAGTCGGTGAAGTTCTTCCAGGGCTTGGCACCGACGGCGACGGCGGCGACGAGGACGTACAGCGCGGTCACGATGACGAGCGACAGCATGATGGCGCGCGGCAGGTCGCGCTGGGCGTTCTTGGCCTCCTCGCCGGCGGTGGAGGCGGCGTCGAAGCCGATGTAGGAGAAGAACAGCGTGGCGCCGGCGGCGCTGACACCGGCCATGCCGAGCGGCATGAAGTTCTCGTAGTTGCCGGAGCGGAAGCCCTGGACGCCGATGGCGCAGAACATCACCAGCGCGGCGATCTTCACGATGACCATGACCGTGTTGGCGCGGGCGGACTCGCGGGCGCCGCCCAGCAGGAACGCCATCGCGAGCAGCACGACGATCAGCGCGGGCAGGTTGAACACTCCGCCGTCGCCGGGCGGTGCGGACAGGGCGGCGGGGATGGTGACGCCGATGGTCCCGTCGAGCAGTTCGTTGAGGTACTCGCCCCAGCCGACGGCGACGGCGGCGACGGACACGCCGTACTCCAGGACCAGACACCAGCCGCATATCCAGGCGATCAGCTCGCCCATCGTTGCGTACGCATACGAGTACGAGGAGCCGGAGACCGGGATGGTGCCCGCCAGCTCGGCGTAGGACAGGGCCGAGAAAAGGGCTGTCAGGCCGGCGATGACGAAGGCGAGCGTGACGGCCGGGCCCGCCTTGGGGACGGCCTCGCCGAGCACGACGAAGATGCCGGTGCCGAGGGTGGCACCGATGCTGATCATGGTGAGCTGCCACAGCCCGAGGGTGCGGCGCAGCGCCCCTCCCTCACCCTGGCCACCCTCCGCGACCAGGCGTTCCACGGGCTTGCGACGCATGAGGCGCGCACCGATGCCCGGGGCTGGCGGGGCGGTCTTACTGCTGCTGTGCGGGGGTGCTCCTTGGTCGAGCACGCGCGGCTCCTTCGTCGCTGCGGATCAGGGCGGCGGGAGCGCCGGCGTCCCCGTCCCACGGGGAACCCACCGAGCGGGGTCCCCGCCACGCCACGTACGAGGCGACAGCCTACGAGCAGCGGCGTTGCCCGTGTAATGCAGCAACCTTGCGCATGCCCGCAAGATCATTGCGTACATGGGAGCGTACCGGAGGTTCGTTGCACAGCGGTTTTCGTCCGTTGCGCAGGACTTGTTCAGGGCAGCTCTTTCACGAGGAAAGTGAGCTTCTCGACACATTCGAGCGTGACGCCGTCGTGGTCCTCGTAGGACCAGCGGCCGAGGTAAGGCGCGAGCGGCAGGTGACCGAGCCGGGCGTAGAGGGCGGCGGCGCGCGGGTTGTCGTCGGCGACCCCGAGGCCGATGGCCGTGCGGCCCTGCTCGCGGGCCATTTCCTCGGCCGCCCGGACCAGGGCGCTGCCGATGCCGCGCGAGCGCAGTGTCGCGGGCCACACGGTCAGCGCGTTGATCTCCGGGCAGCCGGGCCGCACCGCGCGTACGGTCGCTTCGTCACAGCCGTACCAACGCAGCTCCGTGTGCCCGACGGGCCGTTGGCCGAGCCAGGCGACGAGATACGTGCTCAGGCCCCGCTCCTGGCGCGCGAAGCGGCTCGCGTGGAACGAGGTGGCGCCCGGGGAGCCGATGTACTGGTCGAGCAGTGCCACGTCGGCGGCCCGGCAGCCGGTGATCTCCATGTCGTACGACGGTAGGGCGCCCGCACGCACAAGGCCCCCGATTTTCCGTCGAGGGCCTGGCGCGGGGGCGTCGGCGCGTCAGCTCCAGCTGGCGTGCAGCGGCTTGCCCTCGGCGTAGCCGGCGGCGCTCTGGATGCCGACGATGGCCTTCTCCGCGAACTCCTCCAGCGAGCCGGCACCGGCGTAGGTGCAGGAGGAGCGGACGCCCGCGATGATCGAGTCGATCAGGTCCTCGACACCCGGGCGGGCCGGGTCCAGGAACATGCGGGAGGTGGAGATGCCCTCTTCGAACAGCGCCTTGCGGGCCCGGTCGTACGCCGACTCCTCCGAGGTGCGGTTGCGCACGGCACGGGCGGACGCCATGCCGAAGGACTCCTTGTAGGCGCGCCCCTGGGCATCGTGCTGCAGGTCGCCCGGGGACTCGTAGGTGCCCGCGAACCAGGAGCCGACCATCACGTTGGACGCGCCGGCCGCGAGGGCCATGGCCACGTCACGAGGGTGCCGGACACCGCCGTCGGCCCACACGTGCTTGCCGTGCTTCTTCGCCTCGGCGGCGCACTCCAGGACGGCGGAGAACTGCGGCCGGCCGACGCCGGTCATCATGCGCGTGGTGCACATGGCGCCGGGTCCGACACCGACCTTGACGATGTCCGCGCCCGCCTCGATGAGGTCGCGCACGCCCGCCGCGGCCACCACGTTGCCCGCGGCGATCGGCACCTGCGGGTCGAGGTCGCGCACCAGCTTCAGGGCGCTGATCATCGACTCCTGGTGGCCGTGCGCGGTGTCGATGACGAGCGTGTCGACGCCGGCGTCCAGCAGTTGCTCGGCCTTGCCCGCGACGTCGCCGTTGATACCGACGGCGGCGGCGATGCGCAGCCGGCCCTGCGCGTCGGTGGCCGGCGTGTAGAGCGTGGCGCGCAGGGCGCCCTTACGGGTGAGGATGCCGGCGAGCGTGCCGTCCTTGTTGACGGCGGGGGCGTACCGGCGGTTGGCGTGGTCGAGGGTGTCGAAGGCCTCGCCCGGGTCCTTGTCCGCGTCGATGAGCAGCAGGTCCCGGGACATGACCTCGGCGAGTTGCGTGAAGCGGTCGACGCCGGACAGATCGGCGTCGGTGACCACGCCGACGGGCTTGTGGTTCTCGTCGACGACGACAGCGGCGTTGTGCGCCCGCTTGGGCAGCAGCCCCAGCGCGTCCGCGACGGTCTGGTGCGGGGACAGGATGATCGGGGTGTCCAGCACCAGATGGCGGCTCTTCACCCAGGAGACGACGTCGGTGACCACTTCGATCGGGATGTCCTGCGGTATCACCACGAGGCCGCCGCGGCGGGCCACGGTCTCGGCCATGCGGCGCCCTGCGATGGCGGTCATGTTGGCGACGACGAGCGGGATGGTGGTGCCCGTGCCGTCCGGGGAGCTGAGGTCGACGCCCTGCCGCGAGCCCACCGCGGAGCGGCTCGGCACCATGAAGACGTCGTCGTACGTCAGGTCGTACCCGGGCTGGATGTCATTGAGGAAACGCACGTGCCGCACATCCCAGTCGATCAGAGGTGACCCCCTGGCCGGCCGGACAGGGGGAAAGAGCACGTACTTCATTGTCCCATGAGACCGGCGCGGTCGACGCCCAGCGGATCATCCAGGCTGGTCGGGGCCCCGCTCGGAGGATGCTCCAAGGCCGAGGGTGACGAAGAGGCCCGGGCCCCGGTCCGTCGCCTCGGCGAAGATCTCCTCCGCGACCTGCCACTCCTCGGGCCGCGTCTTCGCGTACGTCCGCCAGCCCCGCACGACGACCAGCAGACCCCGCTCCTGGGCCCCTTCGGGCCACAGGGCGGGGTCGGCCAGGCAGTCGGCGAGGGCGTCCCAGTTGCGGCCGAACCATTCGGGCAGGACGAGGTCACGGGCGCAGCGGTCCATGAGGCCCGCCTTGTCCGTGACCCCGTCGAGGTCCAGGACGACCACGATCCGGCCCGCCGGGTCGTGCACCCCGTGCGCCTGGCCGACCACCCGTCAGACTCCGTCCGGGTCGGACCGGTTGAGCGCGGACCTGGGCGCCGGACCCGCCGTCATCAGGTAGTCCGCCGCCGACGTGTCCGTCACCAGGCTGGTGACGAGCCCGGAGCGCAGTACCGCGTCGATCGCGGGCCCCTTGCGCTGCCCGCCCGCGATCGCGACGACCTCCGGGATACGGCGGAGCTGGTCGGCCTTGACCGTGATGCACCGCTCCCCCAGGTCCCGCCCGACCCGGCGCCCCTCCGCGTCGAAGAGGTGCGCGGACATCTCGGCGGCGACGCCGAGCGAGGCGTAGTGCGCCCGCTCCTCGTCACTGAGCATGTCGTGCACCGTCGAGATACCCGGCTCCCAGGAACCGATGGAGACACAGGCGACCGTGACCTTGTCGAAGTACTCGAAGGCCCGGGCGATCCCGGTCTGATGGCGCAGTGCCATGGCCGTGGCCGCGTCGGGCAGCAGCATCGGCGCGTAGATGGGGTGCGCGTCACCGCCGGACACCTGGGCGGCACGACGTACGGCCTCGACCGAGCCGCGCTCGGCGGTCCCGGCGTCGTACACGCCCGTCAGCTGCACCACCGTGCAGGGCGGCAGCCGGTCGAGCGCCGCCGCCATGTGGATGGTGGAGCGGCCCCAGGCCAGGCCCAGCACATCGCCTTCGTTGACCAGCTCGGCGAGCAGGTCGGCGGCCACCTCTCCCAGGTTCTCGGGGTCGGGTGACTCCTCCGCCTCGGCCGGGGACTCGACCACGACGGCGTGCCTGAGGCCGTAGCGGGCGCGGAGCGCGTCCGAGCGCTCGGCGTCCAGCTCCGCAGGCACACGGATCTCGATACGCACGAGATCCCGTTCGAGGGCGGTCTCCAGGACCCGGGCCACCTTGAAGCGGCTGACGCCGAACTCCTCCGCGATCTGGATCTTGGACTTGCCCTCGAGGTAGAAGCGGCGGGCCATGGCCGCCGCCTGCACCAGCTCAGCGGGTCCCATCCGCATGGCTGACCGGCCCGCCGACATACCCGACACGGCGATCTCCTCACTGCTGTTCACACTCTGGATTCGCCGTTCATCCTTGCAGATCCGGCGCGGTTGATCAGCCCTGATGAGAGCCGTTCACTTTGCTGTGGCTCAGTGGTCGCAGGCCCAGGAGGCCTTGGCGGTGGTCGCCTCGGCCTGCGTGCGTAGTGCACGTACCGCCTCGGCCGGGTCGTTTGCCCCGTAGACCGCCGATCCGGCCACGAAGACGTCGGCTCCGGCGTCCGCGCACCGCTCGATGGTGGAAGCGGAAACTCCGCCGTCGACCTGGAGCCAGAGCTCCAGACCGTGCTTGCTGATCAACTCGCGGGTGCGGCGGATCTTCGGAAGCATGATGTCGAGGAAGGCCTGTCCCCCGAAGCCCGGTTCGACCGTCATGATCAGCAGCATGTCGAGCTCGGGGAGCAGGTCCTCGTACGGCTCGATGGGGGTCGCGGGCTTCAGCGCCATGGAGGCGCGGGCGCCCTTGGCCCGGATCTCCCGGGCGAGCCGGACCGGGGCGGCGGCGGCCTCGACATGGAAGGTGACGGAACCGGCCCCGGCTTCCACGTACTGGGGCGCCCACCGATCGGGGGCTTCGATCATCAGATGGCAGTCCAGCGGAGTGTCCGTCGCACGGGCGAGCGACTCCACGACCGGCACGCCGAGGGTGAGGTTCGGGACGAAATGGCTGTCCATGACGTCGACGTGGAGCCAGTCGGCTCCTTCCACGGCCTTCGCCTCGTCCGCGAGGCGGGCGAAGTCGGCGGACAGGATGCTGGGGTTGATCTGCACGGCCATGTCCTAAGACTATGCGCTGCGCTGTGCCTGGGCCGTAGGGGTGCCGAAGGGCCGGCGGTTCCGTCCGGCCGCGGGCTGGGTGTGACCGGCCGCGCGGTTCCCCGCGCCCGTGGCGGGGCGCTCCCGCGCAGGGGGTCGCCATGAAGAGCTGGGCGGCGGTACGGCGGCCCTGCCGGACATGGACGAGGCGACCACGCACGACAACCTGCTGATCATCCCGCTGGTGCTGGTGGTCGTCCTGATGATCCTCTGCGTCCTGCTGCGCGCCCTGATCGCCCCGCTGCTGCTCATCGGCACGGTGATCCTGTCGTTCGCGGCCGCCCTCGGCATCATCGCACTCGCTTTCCGGTACCTCTTCGGCTACGCGGGCGAGGCGACCGACTTCCCGCTGTTCGTGTTCGTGTTCCTGGTCGCCCTGGGCATCGACTACAACATCTTCCTGACCACCCGCATCCGCGAGGAGGCGGCCCGCCAGGGGACCAGAGCGGGCGTGATCACCGGCCTGGCCGCCACCGGCGCGGTCATCACCTCCGCCGGCCTGGTCCTGGCCGGCACGTTCGCCGCGCTCGGCACCCTCCCGATGGTCGGCTTCGCGGTCGCCCTCGGCGTCCTCATCGACACGTTCGTCGTGCGCTCGGTCCTGGTGACGTCGCTGTTCCTGGACGTGGGACCGAAGGTGTGGTGGCCGCACCGACTGGCCCGGGAGGACGCCGGTGCGGCGGCCAGGAGGACGTCTCTGCGGGTTCTCGTTTGCCATGACCAACCCACGGACCTGACCTGCGGTTCCCTGGCCGTCTCAGGTGTGGTCGGCCGCGTTTTCACGATCTTGGCCAATCGCGTCGCGAGGGGTTGTCGGCGCCGTGTCGGGCCACCGCCCGGCCTGTTGCCCGAGCGGTGACCCGACAGGTCTCGGGTCAGACGCGGCGGCGGGTGAAGCGCTGGTTGGCGTTGCCGGTGTAGGTCCACGTGGAGATGCGGGCGCCGTCGACGGTCGAGTACTCCCAGACGTCCATGGCCAGGCCGGACTCCCTGTTGACGAGGCTGATCACGTCACCGCCGTGGTCGACCACGCGCCACTGCTGGCCGGTGGCGCCGGTGCCGGCCTGCTGGACGACGTCCGCGCCGGTCGCGGTGCCCGTGGGCTGGAGGAACAGGCCGCTGTGCCGGGCCTTGACGCGGACGTGGCCGTCGCCGGCGTCCACGAACTCGAACTGCTGGTTGGGGCGGCTGTTGGCGGTCCACTGGACGAGCCGTGCCCCGGAGGCGGTGGAGGCCTCGTTGATGTCGGCGGCCTTGCCGCTGTGCTGGGCCACCAGGGCGTAGGCGGCCGGGCCGCCGGTCGAGTCACCCAGCTGGGCTTCCCACCGGGTGTTGGACCCGGCCGCGTCGGCCGGGAGGCGGTCCCGCGCTGCGGTGTCGCCGTACATCGTCCAGCGGGCCCAGTCGACGACGGTGTTCGGGAAGCGGTTGTCGCTCCAGAAGCTGGTGTGGCTGCCGCCGACGAAGGTGAGGAACGCCTTGGGCCAGCGCATCTCCGTGTACGCCTGCCGGGCCGAGGAGTACGACGTGGTCGAATCCCGGTCGCCGTGGACGAACAGGACCTTGGCGGAGACCGAGGCGGCGGGGTTGCCCATGTCCACGCAGGACTGCGGGTTGGCGGAGATGATCCGGCTGTCGGGCCAGGAAGTCAGCAGGCCATGGGTGACCATGCCGCCCAGGGAGTGGCCCGAGACGCCGACGCCGATGCCGGTGTTGATGCGCCCGGCCAGCGGTCCGCTCGCGTTGAGGGCGAGGGTGTTGGTGAGGACCTGCGAGACGTCCTTGGAGGTGTTGCCGTTGTTCACGTCGGTGAAGTTGTGGTTGAAGTGCGGGGCGGGGACGATGAAGCCCGCCGCGGCCAGGGCCCGGATGATGAACAGGGAGTTCTGCGGGCTGCTTCCGAAGCCGTGGGTGAAGTTGTAGACGGGGAAGACACCGCCTGCGACAGGGGCGTTCGTCACCGGGCTGCCGCCGGGGGTGCCGGTGGCGGGGTAGTAGACGTAGGTGGTGCACGGGCGGCTGCCACGGGTCCAGTCATACCGGCGCACACCGACCGCGAACGGCGTGGTCGGCGCCGTGGCCAGCGGACCGGCGGCGGCTGATGCCTGCCCCGCGGCGAGCAGGGACAGACCCACGCCCGTCGCTCCGGCCGCGCTCATCCTGAGGAATGTCCGTCGTTGCATGGTCATGGATGTCTCCTTGGGTGCGGGGAAGGGTGTGGCGATTGGTGTTCGGCCGGGCCCGTTGCCGGGTGCGTCCAGTCGGCGGCAGGTCGACCGGACGCGCGGCGCGAGAGCGGGTGCGGATGCTCCTGCCACTCGACGCGGCCGGCCGTCGCTTTTCATCGGGTACTGCTCGTTGCACAGCGCACCGCGGTCACGCGGTGTCGTGGTCCGAAGCACGCGACTCGGTACTCCCTGCCGGTGGAGAAGACCGGCAGAGAAGGGGAGGTCAGGCAGCCGCGGCACCGAGATCGAGGTAGTCGACGTTGGGCAGTCCGGCTGCCGTGGTCGGATCCAACCGGATGGTGTTGCTGCCGGCGTTCAACGAGACGGTCACGGTCTTGGTCGTCCACGTCGTCCACGCACCGGTGGACTCGAACGAAACCGTCCCCACCGTGGTTCCGTTGACGACCAGATTCGCCGGCCTCGCACCGCTGGTGGAGCCATTGGCGAACCGGACCGCCACCGTCGCCGTACCAGCGGTCGCCGGGGTCACCGTGAACTGCGCGAATGCCCCCGCAGCGGCACTGCCGTTGCAGAACCCGCTACCGGAAAAGCCCGCTTGGTTCGAGTCGATCGTGCCCTGACACACCGCCGGCGCGGTCTCTGCCTCGTAACGCTGTCCCGATGGCGCGTCGGCAGAGGTCTTGACCAGTGAGAGTTGGTCGACGGTGACGCCGCCCGAACCCGACGCCCGCACGGTGACGGTGGCGGCCCCGCTGGGCAGCGCTATGCCGGTGAGCTCGCGCTTGGCCCAGCCGCTCGACGACGGGATGCTGAGGGTGCGTTGGCTGCCGTTGGCGCCGGTGATCACGACCTGTCCGGCGCTACCCCGAGCGTGCAGGGACAGGGTGTAGGTGCCTGCGGGCACCGACTCGATCCGCTGCTCGACGCCGCCGCTGTTGCTCACCTGGAGGGCGAAGCGAGACCCGTTCGCACCACCGTTGACGTTGGTCACCGAACCGCCGAGGTTCCGCCATCCCCGCACACTGGAGACGATGATGCGGTCAGCCTGGATGTCCGGGTTGAGGATGTAGTTGTTCGCCGGCCCGACACGCCACTCTCCGGTCGTGACGTTGAACTGCCACTGGCTCACCGAGTGGAACCGCGGCCTCGCGCCGGTCTTGGTGATCGGCACCCACTGGTTGTACCCGATGCCGTTCCAGGCGAAGTCGGCCCAGCGGTCGCCGGCGTAGATCACCGTGTTCTGCTTGGTGCCCTTGACCGTCACGAAGAACCCGGTCTGGGTCACGTGGCTGTAGTCCATCTCGGTGCCGGCAAGGACGTACTCGCTGCTGTACGAGCCCTGAACGTTGCTGCTGGTCGACTCATTGACGTAGTTGACCGAGGTGTTCCAGCCGTGCAGGTCCGACGCCGCGTGGTAGTACTTGCCGTCGAGCTTGAACATGGCGTTGCCCTCGCGACCGTCGCCGCGGCGGATCTCCACGCCTGGCTCGATCCGCAGCGAGTCGGACTCCCGGAACTTGGCCACGAAGCCGCGCGATCGTCCTTCGCGGTTGGAGAAGATCAGGTAGTCCTTGCCGTTGTCGTCGGTGAAGACGGTCTGATCCCCGGTGCCGGTCGTGGGCGAGTTGGTGATCTGGGTCTGGAAGTAGCCGTAGTCGAAGGTGTCGGTGGGTGAGTCGCCCTGCAGCAGCAGAACGCCGTGCCCGCCCCTGCCCGTGTGCCACATCTGTACGGCGAGCACGTACTTGCCGGTGTTCTCGTTGTACGAGACGCCGAGCCGCCCGACCCAGCCCGCACCACCCAGGTTGGCGCCGCTGCCCACGCCGGTGGAGCGCGTCGCGACCCGGTTCTCGAACTTCCAGTTCACCAGGTCCTTGGACGAGTACACGGGGATCGAGACGAAGCTGACGTTGCCGTCGTACTTCCTCGTCGGATTGGCCCGGTAGAGCTCGGCGCCGGTGTAGTGCACGCCGTACCAGTAGTAGGTGTCGCCGAACTTGAAGACTCCGCCGCCCTGCGAATAGATGGGGTTGCCGCTGGTGTCGTTCCAGAAGGTGTTGTTCGTGATGGTCTGGAACGTGCCCTCGTCAGCGGCCTTCAGATCGGCGGCGGCGGTCATCAGTGCCGTCTTCGCGGCGGCGACGTCCGTTGTGGTGGCCGACGTGTCGCCGGCGACATCGGCGGCGGAGGTCAACGCCTTGGCGAAGGGCTTCCAGGAGTCAGCCGTGTACTTCGACGGAGTGCGTGTCCGGTAGTCGGACACCAGGTACTTGAGGCCGCGATCCACCACCGGAGCGGCAGCGGCATCCTGGTCCTGGAGCGCCGTTGCCGATGCCTTCATGGCCGATGTCTTCGTTGCAGGTGTCTCCGCCGCAGCGGTGCCCGCCGAGAGCGGTGCCGCTAACGCCACGGACAACAACGCGGCGGCAGCCACCTTCCAGTACTTCGAAACGACACGCGATCTTTGCCTCAAGATGTCACCTTCCATCGTTTTCAAAGGCGCCGAGGTCCGGCGCACTTCCGCTGAAGGGCAGTCCCACGTCGGTGCCCTTGTCGATCAGGGCACTGTTCGCCGCGAGACGGAGGTGGGGCAGCACGGGAAGGCTCCCGTCGGTCCGGCGGGGCGCGTCCCAGCCGGACGTCGACACGCTCTGGAACTGGGAGTTCGACAGGGGGACGCCGAGGCTCCAGGAGTTGTACGCGGCGTTCGTGCCGGTCATGTACGACGTCGGCGTTCCGGTGTAGGCGATGTTGTTGCGCAGGTTGCCCCGGCCGACGGCGGCGCCGCGCGAATCGACGCCACGCATGTTGAAGTTGGGGTGGTTTCCGTAGCCGGTGTTGTTGAAGAAGTCGTTGGCCACCGGGTGGTGGTTGGCGTAGAAGCCGGCCGCCTTGTTGAGGAACGCCACCGAGAAGCGGACGGTGTGCTTCGGCGCGTTGGCCTCGTAGTCACCCCCGTAGCCGCCCGACTTGAAGCCGGCTCCGTTGCCGGAGGGCGTCGTCGTCCCCGGCACGTACCCGTTGCGCCAGGCCCACGAGTTTTCGATGATCACGGGCGAGTAGGTGGAGATGAGGTCGAACCCGTCATCGGCGTTCCACCATGCGCGGCAGCCCCGGAACACGTTCGCGGGGCGGCCGGCCGGCGTGTAATGCGAACCGAACCCGTCGGCGTTTTCACCAGGCCCGTCACTGCTGCGCGGGTCGTAGTTGTCGTGCGCGTCCGAGTTGAGGACGAGGTTGCCGCCCCCGCCGCTGATGAACAGGCCGGTTCCCATGTGGTGGTGGGTGTTGATCTGCTCGAAGACGTTGTTGCTGCCGGAGACCCAGAGCCCCCAGGACTCGGCGTTCCGGTTGTTGTTCTGCGGAACGCCCTTGACTTCCAGTCCTTTGAGGTGGATCCAGCTGCCGGTGACGTTGAAGCCCTTGATGCGGCAGTTGTCCGTCATCCGCGAGAAGTCGAAGACCGGTTTCTCGCCCGGATGGGCCCAGTACCGGATCGGGTTGCCCGAGCTGCCGCTCTTGTTCAGGGTGATCGCGTCGACTCTGGCGGTCTGGCTCGAGCAGGCGCTGTTCGCGCGGGTGTAGGCGTAGGTGCCGCCCCGGAAGTAGACCGTGTCACCCGCCTTGGCGACGGCCTGCGCACGGGCGATCGATGCCCACGGAGCGGCCTGCGTACCTGCTGCGCCGTCATTCCCATTTGGGGCGACATAGTAGGTGTTTCCCGTCACCGCGTCGCTCGCGGACGCGGAGCCGGGGGCCATGGCGATGGAGCTCGCCGTGACCACCGGGAGCAGGAGGGCATGGGTGACGGACTTCGCGGTTCTCACTGCGTCATCTCCCGGGGTAGGTGATGTTCGGCCGGGGCGGCCGGGTCATGCCGGCACCGAGGAAGTAGTCGACGTGGTGGCACTGCGTGTATCCGGCGGCCGCTCCGGTGCCCAGCGCCAGAAGCCGGGTGACACTGTCCTTGGCGCGTGCCCCACCTTCCGAGCGAGCGGCCCACCCCTTGATCGCTCCGGTGGCGGCCGAACGGACTTCGCGAACGGCTGCTCCACGGAACTGGGACAGGCGTGCTTGAGGAGGCTCAGTTGAAGTACGGCGCGCAGGCCTTGTCCCCCGACACCCGCCGATGCCGGACTCCGGTCCCTTGCTGTGCAGTCGGCCACCGAGGGCTCAGACTCGTACGCTGGCCCGGGAACTACCGCAACTGTCGAGCCGACCGGCCGTGACTCACGCATGAAGTGCCTCCTGTCACCACCGATGCGGGGGTACAAAGGCCCGAGGTGGCGTGGGGCGATACCTGCGACCTGCTCGCTGCGGCCACATCACTGTGAACGCTCCCACACCATGTCGAATAACAGAAAGAGTCGCCACCGGACTCCCATCTGTCAATCTCTGCGACCCAATCCCTCTGAACTCGGGGGTCAGACCGCTGGCGCGCATCCCCGCCACCGCGACGCAACGCGGCGCGCAGCGCGCACCGTCGCCCCGATGTCTCCGACGGCCACCTCGTGCCGGGGACACACCCGGACATCGGCTGATTGATTGACATCCCGATGCCCGATCGGACGCCGAGTGAAGCAACCGAGCGACAGAGGGATCTCGCTTGCCGCCCACGGCTGCGAGTGCCACGGACGGTCACCGACGCACTGTGCACGTTCACATCACTTCGCGCACAACACTTGAAACGATCTCCAGCATGCGCTTACATCGGCGAACGGTTTGACCGTGTACGTTCATCGCCTTGACGCAGGGCCACACTTCGAACGAGGCCGGCGACTCCGGCCGCTGGATTCGAGTACGGCCTCATGCCCCCAGGACCGAAGGAAATCTGTGTCACGGCGAAGTGGTCGCGCCGCCCAGTCCGCCTAACCGCTCCGCGCATGCGCCGGCGCTTCCCTCTCATGATCACCGGGGGGCGAACGCCTGCGCCATGACCACCGCCACCGCGCCCAGGCAGATAGATGTACTTGATTTCTCCACCCTCAGGACTGGAAGAGAGGAATGACCCATGGTTTCACCAGCAGGGAAGATCAAAACCATTTTCCTTGCCGTGATGTTGGCGATCGCCGCATCTGTCACCGGCTTGACGAACCAGGCATCGGCCGACACCACGACACAGCTGAACGCCTCGCAGATCGTCGCGGACATGGGCGCCGGCTGGAACCTGGGGAACCAGCTGGATGCCAACTCCAACGGATACCCCAGCGAAACGGCGTGGGGCCAGCCGACCATCACGCAGGCCCTCATCGACAAGGTGAAATCCGCGGGATTCAAAACAATACGAATCCCGGTCTCCTATCTGCGGCACATAGGCCCCGGCCCGGACTACACGATCAACGCCGCCTGGCTGAACAGGATCCAGGAAGTCGTCAACTATGCCTACAACCGTGGCCTGTACGTGGTGATCAACATGCACGGCGACGGCTACAAGACCATCTACGACTCCTGGCTGATCTGTGACTCGTCCAACCAGACGGCGATCAGGGCCAAGTACCAGAAGGTCTGGCAACAGATCGCGACCAGGTTCCAGAACTACGACCAGCGCCTGATCCTGGAGTCCATGAACGAAAACTTCGACGGTCAATTCGGCCGCCCCACCCAGCCGTGCTACTCGAACATCAACAGCTACAACCAGATCTTCGTGGACACCGTCCGGAGGACCGGTGGGAACAACGGTTCAAGGTGGCTGCTCGTTCCCGGCTGGAACACGAACATAGAGTACACCGCAGGGAACTACGGCTTCGTGCTGCCGACCGACCAATATCGCTCCCCCTCCATCCCCAGTAATGAACAGCGCATCATGATCTCCGTTCATTACTACGACCCGTGGGACTTCGCCGGAGAGGAGAGCGGCACCATCACGCAATGGGGACGAGGGGCGACCAATCCGTCAAAGAAGTCGACCTGGGGACAGGAAGACTACCTGGACGCGCAATTGAAGAAGATGTACGACAAATTCGTCGTGCGGGGATACCCGGTAGTCGTCGGTGAGTACGGCGCGATCGACAAGTCATCGTTCGATTCATCGAACCCCAGGTACCGCGCGGACTACACGCGCGCCGTCGCGTCCACCGCCAAGAAGTACGGAGCGGCCCCGGTCTACTGGGACAACGGCGAAACCGGACGGTACGGGTTCGGGCTGTTCAACCGGCATTCCTATGCGGTGACCCAGCAGGGCATCATAGATGCCATCATGAGCGGCGTCGGCGGTGGTGGCAGCCCGGGCCTGCCGTCTGCCACCTACAGGATCAAAAACGTGGCGACGGGCAAGTACCTGGACTCGGACGCGAACGGCGCGGTCGTCCTCGCCGCCCCCAGCTCCTACGACGACCAGGACTGGGTCGTCACGCAGCACTCCTCCGGCGCTTGGACGATCAGGAACGCGAGAACCGGTCGGTTCTACGCCGACTCCGAACCGAACAACGCCGTCATCTGGAACTCCGGCGAAGTCACCCCGGATTCACTCTGGAGGCTCGAATCAACCGCCGGAGGCTTCCGGCTCAACAACGAACAATCCGACAGGCACTACATGTACGGATCCTCGGCCGGCGAAGTGAAATGGAACACCGGATCGACCGACAGCAGCACAATCTGGTCCTTCGAACGCAAGTAGCCATAATCCAAGAAGATCAACCTCGATCGTCCATGAGCCCTCGTCGCTTTGCCGACGGGGGCTCTGTGGTTGTGTGGTGCGGTTCTTTCCGGGCCGGGCACTACAGCCGTGACTCGCGATCTCGCTCGTCGCGGACTGGCTCCACGCCCTGCCGAACCCCGGCTGACCAGCAGTGGTTCGCCCGACCGGACGGCTGGACGCCACCACGCCGACCCCCTGCCTTGTCCACCGGCCAGAGGGGGAGCACATCCTCCCGACCACCACCCCGCCTCCGCCTGGACCCTCCCCTGCGGACGTGACAAGCCGCTACGGCCCGATCCCGACGGCGACAGCCATGCGCGGCTGACGGACACCGCGTCCGACCCGCCGAACACCAGTCCCAATTCTGACGCGCCCCATTGACGCGCCCCCTGCGCCCACATACCTTCCTCCGTCGAAGCGCTTCGACGTCCCGCATCGAAACGATTCGATGAACCCTGCGTGACGCCCCCCACGACGAGCGTGACGAGCACGACTCACCGGGACAGTGAGCCATCCGACTCCCCTGGAGGCACTGGATGTTGACGGCACGAAGGCGTGTGGTGGCGACCGCTGCGGCGGTTCTGAGCGGGACTTTGCTCCTGGCCTCCTGCGGCGACTCTGACAGTGGTGGATCAGACGGCAAGACGCTGAAACTGTGGCACTACGAGGGCCCGGACAGCGCGATGGGCGTGGCCTGGAACGCGGCCATCAAGGAGTTCGAGAAGACCCATCCGGGGGTCAAGGTGGAGTTCGAGGAGAAGGGCTTCGAACAGATCCAGAAGACCGCCCCGATGGTCCTCAACTCGGACGACGCACCCGACCTCATGGAGTACAACAAGGGCAACGCGACGGCGGGGCTCCTCTCCAAGCAGGGGCTCCTGACCGATCTGTCCGCCGAGGCCACCAAGCGCGGCTGGGACAAGAAGCTCAGCTCCGGGGTGCGGACGACCAGCCAGTACGACACCAATGGCGTGATGGGTTCCGGAAAGTGGTACGGGATCCCCAACTACGCCGAGTACACGATGGTGTTCTACAACAAGGATCTCTTCAAGAAGTACGGGATCCAGGAACCCACCACGTTCGACGAACTCACGGCAGCCATGGACAGGTTCGTCGACGAGGGCGTCACGCCGCTGGCCAACGCGGGCGCCGAGTACATGGCCGGGCAGTACCTCTACCAGCTCGCGCTGTCGAAGGCCGACCGCGCGTGGGTCGACTCGTACCAGCTCTACAAGGGCAAGACCGACTTCCACGACGCCGCCTGGACGTACGCTGCCGAGACCTTCGCGGACTGGGTGAGGAAGGGCTACATCAGCAAGAAGTCCAGCGGTACGAAGGCGGAGGACGCCGGGGTCTCCTTCATCCAGGGCAAGAGCCCGATCCTGTTCTCCGGCAGCTGGTGGTACGGCCGGTTCGCCGCGGAGAACAAGTTCGACTGGGGCACCTTCCTCTGGCCGGACTCGGACATGACCCTCGGTTCCGGCGGCAACCTCTGGGTCGTCCCCAAGGGCGCCAAGAACAAGGAGCTGGCGTACGACTTCATCGACATCACCATGTCGAAGAAGATCCAGAACCTGCTCGGCAACAAGGGCGGCGTCCCGGTGGCGGCCGACCCCGCCGCCATCACCGACCCGCAGGCCAAGGCGCTCATCGCCGACTTCAACACGCTCTCCGAGCGGGACGGCCTGGCCTTCTACCCGGACTGGCCCGTTCCCGGCTTCTACGACGTCCTCGTCTCCGAGACGCAGAAGCTGATCACGGGGAGCGCGAAACCGGAGGCCTTCCTGGACGCGGTGCAGGAGGCGTACGACAAGGGCGCACCGAAGACGTGACGGTCACCGTCGAACGGGGACGACGGGGCGGCCGGGTCACCGAGAAGCACCAGCACGCGAAGGACCCTCGCCGCCCGCGGGACTCGTACAACCTGTTCCTGCTCCCGGGGATCCTCGCCTTCTTCGCGATCATCATCGTGCCGTTCCTCATGAACACGGGCGTGAGTTTCACAGAGTGGCAGGGCGTCGGCACCCCGAAGTGGGCCGGGCTCGCCAACTACCGGGAGCTGATGGGCGATTCGGAGTTCTGGGCGTCCTTCCGGCACAGCCTGTTCATGGTCGTGGCGATGGCGGCGGTGCCGACGGTGATGGGGCTGGTTCTCGCGGCCGCCCTGTTCGACTTCGTCGGCAAGCACTTCGGGACGAAGACGGTCACCGTGCTCCGGGCCTGCTTCTATCTCCCGCAGGTCCTGCCGATCGCGGTCGCGGGCATCGTGTGGAGCTGGATCCTCGCACCGGAGAACGGCTCCCTGAACGAGCTCCTGAAGGCCATCGGGCTCGGCAGCCTCCAGCAGGACTGGCTCGGCGACCCCGACATCGCGCTCTACAGCGTGATGGGCGTGATGGTGTGGGTGCAGCTCGGCTTTCCGCTGGTGATCTTCATGGCGGGCCTGCAACGCGTCGATCCGCAGTTGTACGAGGCCGCCGAGCTGGACGGCGCCGACTGGTGGCGACGGTTCTGGCACGTCACACTCCCCCAGATCCGTCCAGAGATCTACGTCGTCCTCCTCTGGTGCACGATCGCCGCGCTCAAGGTGTTCGGCGCGGTGTACGTCCTCACGAAAGGCGGGCCCGGCGGTGCGACCGACGTCCCCTCCTACTTCTCCTTCACCACCTTCTTCGAGAAGACCCAGGTCGGCTACGGCGCTGCGATCTCGACCGTGCTGACCGTGGTCATCCTCGTGCTGGCGCTCATCGGCCTCAAGCTCCAGACCCGCGCCGAGGACGCCGAGGAAGGGCTCCGCACATGACAGCCGTACAAGCCGTACGCACCAGGTCACGCCGGTCCGTCCGCTCCGTCGTCGGCCGCTTTCCCGTCCTCGTCGCCCTGATCATCGGGGCCCTGTTCATGGTCCTGCCCTTCCTGATCGTCACGCTCAACGCGGTGAAGTCGCCGGCCGAGTACTCCTCGAACGGTCCGCTCAGCCTCCCCGAGGGCGTCTACCTGGACGGCCTGAAGGACTTCTGGGAGCGCGTCGACTTCGGGCAGAAGCTCGTGAACTCCGTACTGATCAGCGGCAGTGTGGCTCTCCTGGCCGTCGTCCTGTCCGTCCTCAACGCGTACGCGATCGGGATCGGCCGCATCAAGGGCCGCACCTGGGTGCTCGCCTTCTTCGTCCTGGCGAACATGCTGCCGCAGGAGGCGCTGGTCTACCCGGTCTACTACCTGAGCAAGGAAGCCGGCCTGTACGACACCCGGTTGAGCGTCGTCATCGTCTTCACCGTGGTCCAGGCCGCGTTCGGTACGTATCTCCTCTCGGCCGTGCTCGGCCGGTTCCCGCGCGAGATCATCGAGGCCGCCAAGATCGACGGGGCGAACAAGTGGCAGGTGCTGTGGCGGATCGTGGTCCCCGTCAGCCGCCCGACCATCGGCGTACTGCTGGTCTTCTTCTTCATCTGGACCTGGAACGAGTTCCTGCTGCCCCTGGTCATGCTGATCTCCAATGACAACCAGACCGTGTCGGTGGCGCTCGGTGTGCTCCAGGGCCAGCGCCTGATGGACGCCACGATGACGAACGCCGCCGCGCTGCTGGGCGTGCTGCCCGCCATCGTCTTCTTCCTCGTCTTCCAGCGGACTCTCACCCGTGGGATCGCCGTGGGTGCCGTCAAGTAAGGGGTACGCAGTGAAGTTCACCGATGGCTACTGGCTGCTGCGCGAGGGTGTGACCGCGGCCCATCCGGTCGAGGTCCTGGATGTGACCGCCGGGTCAGGCGCCCTGGAGATCCACGCGCCGACCCAGCCCATCCGCCACCGCGGCGACTTGCTGAAGGGACCGGTCGTGACCATCAGCGCGCACGCGCCGATGCCGGACGTCATCGGCGTCACGTTCACGCACTTCGAGGGCGAGGAGCCGCACGGACCCCAGTTCGAACTGGCGAAGGAGGAGTTCACGGCCCTCACCGCGTACGACGAGGAGTCCGCCACCCTCACCGCGGGCGCCCTGGCCATCAGAGTGAACCGCACCGGCCCCTGGCACGTCGACTTCCTCGCGAACGGCCGCACCCTCACCTCGAGCGGCCCCAAGGGCATGGGCATCATGCGGGACACCGGCACCGGCGGCCACTATCTGCGCGAGCAGCTGAACCTCGGCGTGGGCACGCAGGTCTTCGGACTCGGCGAACGCTTCGGGCCGCTGGTCAAGAACGGTCAGGTCGTGGACATGTGGAACGCCGACGGCGGCACGGCCACGGAGCAGGCCTACAAGAACGTGCCGTTCTATCTGACGGACGCGGGCTACGGCGTCTTCGTCGACCATCCGGGCCGGGTGTCGTTCGAGGTCGGCTCGGAGGCGGTGTCGCGGGTCCAGTTCAGCGCCGAGACACAGCAGTTGACGTACTACGTCATCTACGGCCCGACCCCGAAGGACATCCTCCGCAAGTACACGGCCCTCACCGGCCGCCCGGCCCTGCCGCCCGCCTGGTCGTTCGGGCTGTGGCTGTCGACGTCCTTCACCACCTCGTACGACGAGACCACCGTCACCTCCTTCATCGACGGCATGAAGGAGCGCGAACTCCCGCTCTCCGTCTTCCACTTCGACTGCTTCTGGATGCGCGAGTTCAACTGGTGCGACTTCGAGTGGGATCCGCGGGTCTTCCCGGACCCGGAGGGGATGCTGGCCCGCCTCAAGAACCGCGGCCTGCACATCTCCGTATGGATCAACCCGTACATCGCGCAGCGCTCGCCGCTCTTCGCGGAGGGCAAGGCCCTCGGGCATCTGCTGAAGCGACCGAACGGCAGCGTCTGGCAGTGGGACCTGTGGCAGCCGGGGATGGCCCTCGTCGACTTCACCAGCGAGGCCGCCCGCGCGTGGTACGCGTCGAAGCTGGAGGCTTTGCTCGCGCAGGGCGTCGACTGCTTCAAGACCGACTTCGGGGAGCGGGTCCCGGTCGACGTCGCGTACGCGGACGGCGCCGACCCCGAGCGGATGCACAACTACTACACGTACCTGTACAACCGCACGGTCTTCGACGTGCTCCGCAAGCACCGCGGCGAGGAGGAGGCCGTCCTCTTCGCCCGCTCGGCGACGGCCGGCAGCCAGAAGTTCCCCGTGCACTGGGGCGGCGACTGCGAGGCGACGTACGAGTCGATGGCCGAGTCCCTGCGCGGCGGGCTGTCCCTCGGTCTGTCCGGGTTCGGCTTCTGGAGCCATGACATCGGCGGCTTCGAGGGCACTCCGACGCCCGCCCTCTTCAAACGGTGGATCGCCTTCGGGCTGCTGTCCTCGCACAGCCGGCTGCACGGCAGCTCCTCCTACCGCGTCCCCTGGCTCTTCGACGAGGAGTCCGTGGACGTCCTGCGCCTCTTCACCCGTCTGAAACTGCGCCTCATGCCCTACCTGTACGAGGCCGCCCGGACCGCCCACACCGAGGGCGTGCCGATGATGCGCGCCATGGTCCTGGAGTTCCCGGACGACCCCGGGTGCGCGCATCTGGAAAGGCAGTACATGCTCGGCCCCGACCTGCTGGTCGCGCCCGTGTTCTCCGACGAGGGGGACGTCTCGTACTACGTCCCCGAGGGCACCTGGACCCACTTCCTCAGTGGGCGGTCGGTCACCGGACCGCGCTGGGTGCGCGAGCGGCACGGCTTCCTGAGCGTTCCGCTGCTGGTCAGGCCGGGTGCGGTGATCCCGGTGGGGGCTGTGGACGACCGGCCCGACTACGCGTACGCCGACGGCGTCACCCTGCACGCGTACGAGCTCGGGCGCGGCGCCCAGGTGACGGTTCCGGTGGGAGACGTGACCTTCACCGTCGTCCGCGAAGGGGACACGCTGCGGGCTTCCTGCAGCGACCCCTCGGCGCCCTGGGGGCTGGCCTCGTGCGGGCGTGAGGTGCGGGCGAAGGCCGGCACCGGATTCCTGACGGTGGAGCTCGGCTGATGGTCAAGATCACCGATGTGGCGCGGCACGCAGGGGTCTCCCCCAGCACCGTCTCGTACGCCCTGAGCGGCAAGCGCCCGATCTCCAAGGAGACCCGGCAGCGCATCGAGGCGTCCATCCTCCAACTCGGCTACAGTCCGCACGCCGGGGCCCGGGCGCTGGCTAGCAGCAGGTCGAACGTGCTGGCGCTGGTGATTCCGTTACGGGCCGGCATCCATGTGCCGGTGGTGATGCAGTTCGCGGTGTCGGTGGTGACCTCCGCCCGTCAGTACGACCACGACGTGCTGCTGCTGACGCAGGAGGAGGGTGAGGCGGGGCTGCGGCGCGTCGCGGACACGGCACTGGTCGACGCGCTGATCGTGATGGACCTCCAGCTTCACGATCCCCGGTTGCCGTTGCTCCGCGCCCTGGACCGGCCCTCGGTGCTGATCGGATTCCCCCAGTCGCCCGATGGACTGACCTGCGTCGACCTGGACTTCAGGGCGGCGGGTGAGCTGTGCGTCGAGCATCTGGCCGGGCTCGGGCACCGGGTGATCGGGCTCGTGGGGTCGCCGCCCGAGGTGTACGTACGGGAGACGGGGTTCGCCCAGCGCTTGGTCCAGGGCTTCACCGCCGCGGCCGACCGGAACGGGCTGTCCTCCTCGGTCCACCCCTGCGAGTCGACGCCCGCGGCGGCTCGCCAGGTCGCCGAGCAACTCCTGCGGGAGCGGCCCGCGTTGACTGGTGTCGTCGTGCACAACGAGCCGATCCTGGAGTCGCTGATCGACGCGTTCGAGGGGCTCGGCCTACGGGTCCCGGGGGATCTGTCGGTCACGGCGATCTGCCCGGACGAACTGGCCGAGCACGTCCGCGTCCCCGTCACGTCGATCGCCATACCGGCCGTCGAGGTGGGCGCCGGTGCGGTGGACCTGCTGATGAAGAAACTCGGCGGCGGTACCGCACCGGAGGTGACTCTGCTGTCACCTCGGCTCACCGTGCGGGCCAGCACCATGCCCCGCCCCTGAACCACCCCCCACCCCACTCCCCCACGGAAGCAATCTTGTCCGAGCCCCAGATGCAAGGCCCTAGTTGAAGGAGCCGTGTCATGAAAGGCAAGAGAAGTCGGAGAACCACCGTGGGACGGGGCGCCCCCGCCCTGGCCTTGGTGCTGGGCCTGGTCGCCGGACTCGGCGTCACGGCCACCGGAACGGCCGCGGCGAACGACCCGGCGTACGCCTTCCGCAACCCGAAGCTCTCCGTCGACCGCCGCGTCGACGACCTCCTCGCCCGCCTCACCCTCGACGAGAAGATCTCCCTGCTCCACCAATACCAGCCGGCGATCCCCCGCCTCGGCATCCGGTCGTTCAAGACCGGCACAGAGGCCCTGCACGGCGTCGCCTGGCTCGGCGAGACCACTGTCTTCCCGCAAGCCGTGGGCCTCGCGTCGACCTGGGACCCGGCGCTGGTGAAGAAGGTCGGCTCGGCAGTGGGCGACGAAGCACGCGGCTTCCAGCAGGAGCGCCCGCCCGGCTGGGGCCTCAACCTGTGGGCCCCGGTGGTCAATCCGCTGCGCGACCCGCGCTGGGGCCGCAACGAGGAGGGCTATTCCGAGGACCCGTACCTGACGAGCGCGATGGCGACCGCGTACGGCACCGGCCTCACCGGCGGCGACCCCGACCACCTCAAGACGGCGCCCACGCTCAAGCACTTCCTCGGCAACAACAACGAGGTCGACCGCACCACCACCTCGTCCGACCTGCGCCCACGTGTGCTGAAGGAGTACGAGGAGCCGGCCTTCAGGCCGTCGATCGAGGCGGACGCGGCGACCGGCGTGATGTCCTCGTACAACCTCGTCAACGGCCGCCCGGCGACGGTCAATCCGGCGCTGGACGACGTACGCGCTTGGACCTCCCACGACCTCCTGAACGTCACCGACGCCTACGCGCCCAACAACCTGATCGGCAGCGGCAGTCAGAAGTACTACGACACCCTGACCGAGGGCAACGCGGCCACGCTGAAGGCGGGCATCGACAGCTTCACGACGGACGACTCGAACTCCGCGCGGACCACGTCGGCCATCAAGTCGGCGGTGTCCGAAGGGCTGTTGAAGGAGTCGGACGTCGACACGGCGGCCGGGCACATCCTGAACATCCGTGTCCGGCTCGGTGAATTCGACCCGGGCGGCGGGAAATACGGCTCCCTCGACAAGTCCGTCATCAACAGCCCGGCCCATCAGAAGCTCGCGCGGAAGGCGGCGGCCGATGCGGCGGTGCTGCTGAAGAACTCCGGCGCCACCCTGCCCCTGAAGGCCTCCGCGTCCCAAGACGTGGCGGTCGTGGGCCCGCTCGCCGACACCCTCTACACCGACTGGTACTCGGGCACCCTGCCGTACGCCGTGACGCCCAAGGAGGGCATCGCCGCGAAACTCGGCACGTCGGTCGCGAGCAGTGAAGGCGTGGACCGGATCACGCTGAAGAACGCGGAGAGCGGAAGGTACGTGACGGCGGGGACGGACGCCGACGGCGAGGCGCTGAGGGAGAGCGCGTCCGGTGGGGCCGAGGCCCGGTTCGACGTGTTCGACTGGGGCGCCGGCATCGTGACCCTGCGGTCGGCCGCGAACGGCAAGTACGTCGGCTACAACTGGTCGAACTTCGTCAACGACCAGGTCCAGCCGAACGGTTGGTTCGTGCAGCAGCAGTTCGCGCTGGAGGAGCAGGCCGACGGCACGTACCTGCTGCGGTACGCGGGCTACGAGACCCGGGAGCCCTGGTGGTCCAGCCCGGTCTACCTCGGCCCGACCGGCGACGACGGCACCCTCGGTCTGGTCGCCAAGGCCGAGGCCGCGCGCTACACCAAGGACGTCGTCCGCAGCGGCGCCGAGGATGCCGTGGCGGCGGTGAAGAACAAGGACGCGGCGGTCGTGGTGGTCGGATCCATGCCGGCGATCAACGGCCGCGAGAACGACGACCGCGAGGACATGAGCCTGGCCCCGTCCCAGGAAGCCCTGGTCAAGGCGGTGCGAGCGGCCAACCCGAAGACGGTCGTGGTCGTCGAGAACAGCTACCCGACCACCCTCGGCGCCCTCCAGAAGGAGGTCCCGGCCCTCCTCTGGACCACCCACGCGGGCCAGGAGACCGGCAACGCCCTCGCCGACGTCCTCTTCGGCGACGTGAACCCGGCCGGACGGCTCACCCAGACCTGGTACGAGTCGGAGGCCGACCTCCCCTCCATCCTGGAGTACGACAACATCAAGCACGACCGCACGTACCAGTACTTCAAGGGTGACCCGCTCTACGAGTTCGGCTACGGACTCTCGTACTCTTCCTTCCGTTACGGGAAGTTGAAGCGCTTCGACGACGGATATGAGGTCGCCGTCACGAATACCGGCAAGCGTGCCGGTGACGAGGTCGTGCAGCTCTACACCCACCAGCGCGTCTCACGCGACAAGCAGCCGCTGAAACAGCTGGAGGCGTTCCAGCGGGTATCGCTCGAGCCGGGCCAGACGAAAACCGTCAAGCTGAGGCTCACGACGAAGGACCTCGCACACTGGGACGTCACCCGTTCCAAGTGGGTGGTCGAGAGCAGCACGTACGACGTCCTCGTGGGCGCGTCCTCCGAGGACATCCGCTCCCGTACATCCCTGAAGGTGCGCGGCGAGACGATCCCGGCCCGGGATCTCTCACGGCCGACCCGGGCCGAGAACTTCGACGACTACGAGGGTGTGCGGCTGGTCGACGAGTCCAAGGTCCGCGGAACCGCGGTGGGGGCTTCGGCCGACGGGGCCTGGCTCGAGTTCGCCGATGCCCAACTGGGCTCCGGCGCGGCGAAGTTCAGTGCGCGGGTGGCCGGAGCGGCGGGGAAGGTCGAGATACGGCTCGGCTCGCCGACCGGCACGCTCATCGGCACGGCGAAGACGTCCGGAACGGGGTCGGTGTACGCGTACGAGACGGTGAACGCCTCGCTGTCCGCCTCCGCGAAGGGGCGCCAGGACGTGTACCTCGTGCTGAGCGAGGGCCAGAGATTGTCGACGTTCTCGCTGCGCTGACCCGGACGGCGAACCGCCGCCCCGCCACACGACACGTGAACCCGCTGCCCGGGGCGCCCGAAAGGCCGCCCCGGGCGGCACCTCACCTCAGCACTCGCTCAGCGCCGCCCCTCGGCACCTCTCAGCACTCTGCCGGCCTGCGCGATGAGCACTCCAGCAGGCAGGCGTCCACGGTCTCAGGGGGTCATCCGGTCCGGCGAATGAGTGCGAGATACATGGCGTCGGTCCCGTGCAGATGCGGCCACAGCTGCACGTCGGGCCCGTCACCAAGATCCGGGACGCCGGGCAGCAGCGGGCGTGCGTCGAGGAGATCGGTGTCCGGGTGCTGCTTGAGCACGTCGGCGACGACGGCCCGGGTCTCGGCGAGATGCGGCGAGCACGTCGCGTAGCCCACGACGCCGCCGACCCGCACCGACTCCAGAGCGGTCCGCAGCAGCCCGCGCTGCAACGGCGCGAATCCCTCCAGGTCCTCCGGCCGGCGCCGCCAGCGCGCCTCCGGGCGGCGGCGCAGGGCGCCGAGGCCGGTGCACGGCACGTCGACCAGCACCCGGTCGAAGCTGCCGGGCCGCCACGCCGGACGGGTCCCGTCCGCGGCGATCACCTGGTACGGCCCGGGATTCCCGTCCAGCGCCCGGGCCACGAGCCCGGCCCGGTGGGTCTGCTTCTCGGAGGCCACGAGCAGTGCCCCCCGTTCGGCGGCGAGAGCCCCCAGCAGCGCGGCCTTGCCGCCGGGCCCCGCACACCCGTCCAGCCACCGCCGGTCGGACCCTTCCACCGGCGCGTTGGCCAGGGCGATCGCCACGAGCTGGCTCCCCTCGTCCTGCACACCCGCGCGCCCGTCCCGCACCGCCGCGATGGCGCCGGGCTCCCCGCCCTCGGTCAGCCGCACAGCGTACGGCGACCAGCGCCCCGGCACGGCGGCGTCCTCACCGAGCAGCTCCTCGGCGCCGGACCGCCCGGGCCGCGCCACCAGGGTCACCTCGGGCCGCTCGTTGTCGGCGCGCAGCAGCTCCTCGATGCCGGAGCGTCCGCCACCGAGGGAGTCCCACAGCGCGGACACGACCCACCGCGGGTGCGAGTGCACGACGGCGAGATGGTCCTCGGGATCCGCGTCGTAGGGCGGCGCGACCCGCTCCAGCCAGCCGTCCAGATCGTCCTGGGCGACCTTCCGCAGCACGGCGTTGACGAACTTGGCCCGCCCGTCGCCGAGGACGACCCGGGCGAGCTCGACGGTGGCGGACACGGCCGCGTGCGTGGGGATCCGCGTCCCGAGCAGCTGATGCGCGCCGAGGCTCAGCACGTCCAGCACCGGCGGGTCCACTTCCCCGAGCGGCCGGTCCACGCAGGTCGAGAGGATCGCGTCGTACGTCCCCTGCCGCCGCAGCGTCCCGTACACCAGCTCGGTGGCGAGCGCCGCGTCCCGGGCGTCGAAGTCGCCCTGCTCACGCGCCTTGCGCAGCAGGGGCGGCAGGACGAGGTTGGCGTAGGCGTCCCGCTCGTCCACGGCCCTCAGCGCGTCGAAGGCGAGGATGCGGACGGGGTCCTTCTTGGGCCGACGGTAGGGCTTGCCGGACGTGCGGGGCCGACGGGGCTGGTCGCTCACGAAAAAGGTGCTCCGGGGGTGAGAAGAAGTGCGCCGCCCAGCCTACGCCGCCGGGCGCGAGAGGGAATCAGCGGCGGGGCATCGAGCCGCTGGGGGCAAGAAGCGCCCGGCGGCCGGGCACCCAGCCGCCGGACGCGGAGGCAACCAGCGGCCGGGCAACCCAGCCGCCCCGCCCGTCCGGCTTCAGCCCCCGAGCCGCTCCCCTTCGGTGATCCGCATCCCGCGGGCCCAGTCCGCCGCCCGCATCGGCTTCTTGCCCTGGGCCTGCACCCACAGCAGCTCGACACCGTAGGAACCGGTGCCGACGTACACGTTGTTCTTCCCGGCGGCGATCTGACCCGGGGCGAGGTCCGTCCGGTCGGGCAACGGGGCGACCTGGATGAGCTTGAGCCGTTCCCCGCGGAACGTGGTCCAGGCACCGGGCGCCGGGGTGCAACCCCGCACCACCCTGTCGACGCGCAGCGCGGGCGCCTTCCAGTCGAGGTGCGCGTCCTCGACGTTGACCTTGGGGGCCAGGCTGACCCCCTCGGCCGGCTGTGGAACGGGCTTCAGCGTGCCGTCCTCGATCCCGTCCATGGTCGCCGCGAGCAGCCCGGCCCCGGCGAACGCGAGTCGCGTCAGCAGGTCCCCGCTGGTGTCGGTGGCCCGGATCTCCTCGGTCACCGTCCCGTACACCGGCCCGGAGTCGAGGCCCTCCTCGATCAGGAACGTGGAGGCCCCGGTGATCTCGTCGCCGGCCATGATGGCGTGCTGCACGGGTGCGGCGCCCCGCCAGGCGGGCAGCAGCGAGAAGTGCAGGTTGACCCAGCCGTGCGCGGGGATGTCGAGGGCGACGCGGGGCAGCAGGGCGCCGTAGGCGACGACGGGGCAGCAGTCGGGCGCGATCTCCCGCAGTCGCTCCAGGAACCCGGGGTCCTTCGGCTTCGCGGGCTTCAGCACCTCGATCCCGGCCTCCTCCGCCCGCTCGGCGACGGGCGACGCGACGAGCCTGCGCCCCCGTCCGGCCGGCGCGTCGGGTCGCGTGACGACAGCGGCCACCTCGTGCCGCCCGGAGGCGAGAAGAGCGTCCAGAGCGGGAACGGCGACCTCGGGTGTACCGGCGAAGACGAGCTTCATGGGGTGGTGGGGGCCTCTCGGGCAGGGATCGATGACGGGCAACGCCCAAGTCTATGAGCTCGAAACGGGAAGCCGCCGACGGCGGCCCGCCCCTGCGGTGAGCTCAGCCTCTCGGCCAACGGCTTCGGGCGGTGCGGGGGGTGGAGACGACTCCGAGGCCGCAGCCCGAAGGCGCACACCCCGCGCAAACGGGCGCACGCATATGCCCCACGCCCCCACACCGTGACCCGCGGAGCGGATCCGCGTTGGTCAAGACAGAGTTGACCACAGCGGGCCGCGATCGCGGCCCATTCCTTTCAACGCCGGTTCGAGAGGCTTGTTCATGGCCGACCACGCAACCCACGACGCCCAGGCTCGGGCCAGCCTGCACTTGCTGGTGCGGGACATCGAGCGGGTCCGCCGGCAGGTGGACGCACTGCGCACACTCACCGCCCAGCTGGGCAACGTCTACCGCCCGCGCCGCTCCGGCCCGTCCACGGGCTTCGTCGTCTACGGACGCGCCCCCGCCCCGACGGTACGTCTCGCCCAGGAGCTGCGGGACAGTGTCGAGACCCTGGTCACGGCGGCCGTGGACTTCGACCGCTCACTCGGCTTCTCGTGGGACGCCGTGGGCTCCGCACTCGGAGTCACCAAACAGGCGGTCCACCGCCGTTACGGCACCCGTCGCGCCACGGCCCAGACGGCCACGGCCGAGCCGGAGCGCACGCCGGAGCCGACGGGCACCCGCGCGGTCAATGTGCCCGCCGGGCTCCCCACGGTGCCGACGGTCCCCGCAGCCCGCTCCATGCCGACGCAGCCCACGGCGGGCAGCCGGGCGCTCCAGGACGAGGCGAGGCCGACGGCCTTCCCGGGTCCGCGCAACGGCTGACGCGCGCCGACTGACCCCCTCACCTGCCCTCCCGGGACGCTCCGGGAGGGCAGTCGCGCATCCGGGCGATGCCCAGCACACACGGCACCGGCGCACACAGTCACCCACACGGCATCACCGGCACCCGCCCGCACGCACGGTGCCAGGAGCCATCACCGGACACCCGTCCACACCCGCCGTCGCACACCGGCGTCACGGCACCAGTTCACCCACGAGACGCAGCGGCATCACAGGCACGCCACACACACCCGGCGCACGGCATCAGCGCACCGCTCCGCACGCCGTACACACCGGTTCGCTCACGGCTCCGCTCACCCGATGTCAGCCGGATCGACTCGCACCCAGACGCCGGTCCCGCTCCCGCCGCCACTCCCCCGGGCCATCCGCGCAGCCTGCGCGGCCTTGAGCGCCGCCGCCAACGCAGCCCCTCTGCCCGGCGGCACGCGCAGCAGCGCCCGCTCCCACTGCTCGCCGGGCGGCGGCGCCCCCGCCCGCCGCGGTCGCCCCGCGGCGGGAACCGGCAACGGCACGGGCCCCAGTACCTCGGCCTCCGGCGGCAGCTCGGCCGTCCGGAGGAAGTCGGCCACCGCCTCCCCCGGGCCCGACACGGCCGCCATCCGCGACACCGGCGGGAACCCCAGCTCGGCCCGCTCAGCGAGCTCCCGCACGGCGTGACCCACGGGATCCCACCGTACGAGCGCCTGCACGGGCCGCAGCGTCGGCTCGGCCACGACCACCACCGTGCCGCCGGCCGACTGCGGACGGACGAGGGAGGCGGCCGCGATCCACCGCCGCAACGCGTCCTCCCCGGCCCGCAGATCGGGACGCCCCAGCATCGCCCACCCGTCCAGCAGCAACGCCGCCGCATACCCGCCCTCGGCGACCGGCTCGGCCCCCGGCGTGCTCACGACGAGCGCGGGCGCCCCCGGCACCGTGTCGAGCACGTGTTCACGCCCTGAGGTGCGCACGGGCACCGCGGGGAAGGCCCGTCCGAGTTCCTCGGCGGTCCGCCGCGCCCCCACGACCGAGGCGCGCAGCCGGAAGGAGCCGCACTCCGGGCAGTGCCAGTCACTCTCCTCGCGTCCGCACCACCCGCAGCACAGGGCGCCGCCGTCCCGCGTCTCCATCGGCCCGGCGCAGTGCCGGCACCGCGCGGGCGCCCGGCAACTCGCGCACGCCATGCGCGGCACGTACCCGCGCCGGGGCACCTGCACCAGTACCGGCCCTTGCCGCAGACCGTCCCTGACTGCCTGCCAGGCGAGGGTAGGCAGCCGGGCGGCCCGGGCGGCCTCGTCCCTGACGAGATCCCCGTCCCCGACGGTCCGTACGAGCGGAGCGGTTGCCCGCACCTGCTCGCGCCCGGCGACGAGCGGCCTCGCCCACCCGCTCTCGACGAGCTGCGCGGCCTCCACGGTGCAGGCCCAGCTGCCCAGCAGAAAGCCGCATCCGTCCTGGGCGGCGCGCAGCAGGAGCACCTCCCGGGCGTGGGGCTGCGGGGCGTGCTGCTCGCTGTGGCTGTCGTCGCCGTCGTCCCAGAGGGCGACCAGGCCGAGGTTCTGGACCGGCGCGAACATCGCGGCCCGGGTCCCGATCACGGCCCGTACGGATCCCCGCCGTACCGCGAGCCACTGCGCGTACCGCTTCTCGGGACCGGCGTCGGCGGTGAGGACCGCGTGCCGTCCCTCACCCAGCAGGGAGGTCAGCGCGGCGTCGACCCGGGCGACCGCCCGCCCGTCGGGCAGGACGACGAGCGCCCCGCGCCCGGAGGACAGCGTCGCCATGACGGCCCGGGCCAGCTCGTCGCTCCACTGCGGTCCGGGCAGCGCGTTCCACACGGCCCGGGGTGCGCCGCCCGAGGCCAGCGACTCCAGGAAGGCCGCGCCTCGCTCGTACCGCTGCCAGGAGCCTGCATCAGGCGCCCGGGGAGGAGGCAGGGGCTCGGGGGACGGGCGCTGCTCGGCCCGTGCGTTGCGCGGCGGCACGGCGAGCTGCAGGACGTCGGCGAGGCTGCCCGCGTACCGGTCGGCGACCGCCCGGGCCAGCCCGAGCAGTTCCTCGCTCAGTACCCGCTCGGGCGAGACGACCTGGGCGAGGGCGGCCAGCGGCCCGGAGTAGTCGGACTCGGGCAGCCGCTCGACGAGGAACCCGTCGATCAGCCCGCCGCCCTCGCGGCGGCCCTCCCGCACCCGGTGCCGCCCCGCCCCGAACCGTACCCGGACCCGGACGCCCGGCTGGGCCTGCTCGTCCAGTTCCTCGGGCACGGCGTAGTCGAAGTACCGGTCGAGATGGAGCACGCCCTTGTCGACGAGGACGCGTGCGACCGGCAGGTCCTTGGCGAGCGCCGCCCCCCGCCATGTCCGCGGCTTGGCCCGGGGCGTCTTGGCCTTCCGCACGCTTTCGCGGATGAGCGCGAGCTGCTCGGGCGGCGCGCCTTCCGCCCCGCCGTCCGCTTGCTCGTTCTCGCTGCTCACGCTTGCATTCTTACCAAACGCCACTGACATGCGACGGCGCCCGAGTTCCCCGGCTGCGACGGCACGCACTCGCCCTGGACCACTCGGCCACCCACGCGCACCCGCCCGGCGACGGCGGGATTCGAACCCGCGAGGGCTCCAGCGGGCGCCCCGGCACGCTCACCAGCGTAGGGACCGCCTGCCGTCGTCCGCGAACCGATTGCGCGCCCCGGAGGGCACGAGGGCCCCCAGGAGGACTCCCGGCACGCGGCGAGGCCCGGCTCCCCAAGGGGTGCCGGGCCTCGCGCAGTGCCGTGGGGGCCGGAGACTACAGCCCCGCCGCCTTCCGCAGCGCGTCCACGCGGTCCGTGCGCTCCCACGTGAAGTCGGGGAGCTCGCGGCCGAAGTGGCCGTACGCGGCGGTCTGGGAGTAGATCGGGCGGAGCAGGTCGAGGTCACGGATGATGGCGGCCGGGCGGAGGTCGAAGACCTCGTCGATCGCCTTCTCGATCCGGTCCGTGTCGATCTTGGCGGTGCCGAAGGTCTCGACGAACAGACCGACCGGCTCGGCCTTGCCGATCGCGTACGCGACCTGCACCTCGCAGCGCGTGGCGAGACCCGCGGCCACCACGTTCTTGGCGACCCAGCGCATCGCGTACGCCGCGGAGCGGTCGACCTTGGACGGGTCCTTGCCCGAGAAGGCACCGCCGCCGTGGCGGGCCATGCCGCCGTAGGTGTCGATGATGATCTTGCGGCCGGTCAGGCCGGCGTCGCCCATCGGGCCGCCGATCTCGAAGCGGCCGGTGGGGTTGACCAGCAGACGGTAGTTCTCCGTCTCGAGCTTGATGCCCTCGTCGAGCAGCGCCTTAAGCTCCGGCTCGACCACGAACTCCTTGATGTCAGGGGCCAGGAGCGAGTCCAGGTCGATGTCGGAGGCGTGCTGGGAGGAGACCACGACGGTGTCCAGGCGGACCGCCTTGTCGCCGTCGTACTCGATGGTGACCTGCGTCTTGCCGTCCGGGCGCAGGTAGGGGATGGTGCCGTTCTTGCGCACGTCGGACAGGCGCTTCGACAGGCGGTGGGCCAGGAAGATCGGCAGCGGCATCAGCGTCGGCGTCTCGTCCGTCGCGTAGCCGAACATCAGGCCCTGGTCGCCCGCGCCCTGCTTGTCGAGCTCGTCGTCGTCGCCCTCGACACGGGTCTCGTAGGCCGTGTCCACGCCCTGGGCGATGTCCGGGGACTGCGCGCCGATCGACACCGACACGCCGCAGGAGGCGCCGTCGAAGCCCTTCTTCGAGGAGTCGTAGCCGATTTCGAGGATCTTGTTCCGGACCAGCGTCGCGATGTCCGCGTACGTCTTGGTCGTAACCTCGCCGGCCACGTGGACCAGGCCGGTCGTGATCAGGGTCTCGACGGCGACCCGAGAGGACGGGTCTTCGCGCAGCAGCGCGTCGAGGATGGTGTCGCTGATCTGGTCAGCGATCTTGTCGGGGTGACCCTCGGTCACGGACTCCGAGGTGAACAGACGACGGGACACAACGCTCCCTGGGGTTGCAGCGGCTGCTGGCTGATCATTGGCGGACGGCGGGGGCTGCACCCGGCGCCGTCCTTGGAACAGTTTATCGGTCACGCTTCGGCCACGGCCCCCCTGTCTCGCCACTCGGGAGTGGTGTGACCTGCGGCACTGGCATTCTGCCCAATGCCGAGCGGCGTTGGCCAGAGTCGCCACGCCCCGATCGACCGGGATTCGAGAGGGTGTACGGCGACCGGGACATCAGCTCAGGCGTTCGGCCACCAGGTCCCACACCGTTTCGGCGAGGGATTCCTTCGGGCCGTGCGCGACAGCCGTCTCGCTGCCGTCGGCGTCGATCACCACGGCCTCGTTCTCCTCGGAACCGAAGGTCTTGCGCTCCCCCACCTCGTTCACGACCAGCAGATCGCACCCCTTGCGCTTCAGCTTGGCGCGGCCGTTGGCGAGGACGTCGTCCGTCTCCGCGGCGAAGCCGACGACCACCTGACCGGCGCGGGCCCGGTCGGCGGAGATCTCCGCGAGGATGTCGGGATTCCGCACCAGGGTGATCGGCTCGGGCTCCTGATCGTCCTTCTTCTTGATCTTCCCGGCCGCGTAGGCGGCCGGGCGGAAGTCCGCCACCGCCGCCGCCATCACCACGGCGTCGGCGTCGGCGGCGGCCTTCAGCACCTCCTCGCGCAGCCGCGCCGCCGTGTCGACCGGGACCACGTCCACGCCGGCCGGGTCCGGGAGGGTGCTGTTGGCGGCGATCAGCGTGACACGGGCGCCGCGGGCGGCGGCGGTGCGGGCGAGGGCGTAGCCCTGCTTGCCGGAAGAGCGGTTGCCGAGGAAGCGGACGGGGTCCAAGGGCTCGCGGGTGCCGCCCGCGCTGACCACGACGTGCCGGCCCGTGAGGTCCGGCTCTCGCACGCCCCGGGCCAGCACCCGGCGGCAGGCCTCGAAGATCTCGGCCGGGTCGGGGAACCGGCCCTTTCCGGTGTCGACGCCGGTGAGGCGGCCCACTGCCGGTTCGATGACCAGGGTTCCGCGGCGGCGCAGCGTCGCCACGTTCTCCTGGGTGGCGGGGTGCTCCCACATCTCCGTGTGCATGGCGGGGGCGAAGACCACCGGGCAGCGGGCGGTGAGCAGGGTGTTGGTGAGGAGGTCGTCGGCGAGGCCGTGCGCCGCCTTGGCGAGCAGGTCGGCGGTGGCCGGGGCGACGACGACCAGGTCGGCGTGCTGCCCGATGCGGACGTGCGGGACCTCGTGCACGTCGTCCCACACCTCGGTGGAGACCGGGTTGCCGGAGAGGGCGGACCAGGTGGCGGCGCCGACGAAGTGCAGCGCGGAGGCGGTGGGCACGACGCGCACGTCATGGCCCGACTCCGTCAGCCGCCGCAGCAGCTCACAGGCCTTGTACGCGGCGATGCCGCCACTGACCCCCAGCACGACCTTCGGCTTGTCCACTGTCTCTCCCCGGACCTCGGCGACGTACATGTCCCATCACACACCACAGGCCCGGCAGTCGACCTGCCAGGCCTGTGGATAAGTCAGCGTCAAGCTGTAAATCGCATTTACTGCGCCGGGCCCTCGACGGCCTCGGACGTCAGGAGCCCCGCGTTGATCTCACGGAGGGAGATCGAGAGCGGCTTCTCGTGGACGTGGGTGTCGACGAGAGGACCGACGTACTCGAGGAGACCCTCGCCGAGCTGCGAGTAGTACGCGTTGATCTGGCGGGCCCGCTTGGCCGCGTAGATCACGAGGCTGTACTTCGAGTCGGTGGCCTCGAGGAGCTCGTCGATCGGCGGGTTGATGATGCCCTCGGGCGCGGAGATGGAAGAGGACACGCTCTACCTTCCGATGGATGGGAAAGAATCTGTCAGGTGATCAGCGGACCGGAACGATCAGCGATGGTCACACGACGTCCATCAAGGCTAGCAGCTCGCGCGCCACGTCCTCGACGGAGGTGTTGACCAGGGTGGTGTCGAACTCCGGCTCGGCGGCCAGTTCGATCTTCGCTGCCTGCAGCCGGCGCTCGATCACCTCGGGCGGTTCGGTGCCCCGCCCGGTGAGTCGGCGCACCAGTTCCTCCCACGAGGGGGGAGCCAGGAACACCAGCTGGGCCTCGGGCATCGACTCCCGGACCAGGCGGGCGCCCTGCAGGTCGATCTCGAGGAGTACCGGCTCGCCCTTCTCCAGGCGCTCCTGCACGGCCGCACGCGGTGTGCCGTAGCGGTTGCCGGCGAACTCGGCCCACTCCAGCAGTTCGCCGTTGGCGATCAGCTTGTCCATCTCGTCGTCGGTGACGAAGAAGTAGTGGACTCCGTGCTGCTCGCCGGGGCGGGGCTTGCGGGTCGTCGCCGACACCGAGAGCCAGACCTCGGGATGTTCCTTGCGCATATGGGCGACGACCGTGCTCTTACCGACCCCGGAGGGGCCGGAGAGCACGGTCAGCCGCGGACGTACGTCCGGGGGCACGGGGGTCGTCCCCCGGGGTGTTGCAGCCATGCAGCGATTATCCAGCAATCCCGGAGTGCCCGGGACTCGCTTCCCAGGAGTGCCGGACTCGCTTTCCCGGAGTGCCCGGTTCAGGAGCCGGTGCTGCCGAACTCGCGCTCCAGGGAGGCGATCTGGTTGGAGCCGAGACCACGCACGCGGCGGCTCTCGGAGATGCCGAGTCGCTCCATGATCTGCTTGGCGCGGACCTTGCCCACGCCCGGCAGGGACTCAAGAAGGGCGGAGACCTTCATCTTGCCGATGACGTCGTTCTCCTGGCCCTGCTTGATGACCTCGTGAAGCGAGGCGCCGGAGTGCTTGAGTCGATTCTTGACCTCGGCCCGCTCCCGGCGAGCCGCGGCGGCCTTTTCGAGCGCGGCTGCGCGCTGTTCAGGGGTAAGGGGCGGAAGAGCCACGCCTACGTCACCTCGGATGTCGAACTGTCGGATACGGACCGGTGAGGAACCTAGTCGCCCCACACCTGGGGAGCCACGAGCAACACGCTTGCCCGTTCTCTCGTCGGAGACTAGCGGGCAAGTCCGCCAGAGTCAGCGAGAACAGCGGAAAAGTCCTGGTCAGCCTTCATCTGAACGGACATTTAGGACATACTGCCCCGGATTTGAGGATGTATTCAGACTCAGGCGAACCCGGGAGCACTCATCGGAGGATTCGGGAGGAGGTCAGCAGGACGCGACCGTGTGACGGATCTCCTCCGTGAAGCGCTCCGCGGCGTCACGCAGAGCGACCGCGTCGGGACCGTGGCGTAGCACTCCCCGGCTGACGTTCGGCACGACATTGCGCACCGCCGCCCCGAAGACCCGGGGGAGATCGGCCGGCGTGGCACCCTGGGCACCGATGCCGGGCGCGAGGAGCGGGCCGTTGATGTCCAGGTCGTACGTCGACAGGTCACCGAGGGTGGCGCCGACGACCGCGCCGAAGGACCCCAGGGGGTCCTCCCCCGCGTTCTCGGCGGCCAGGTGCGCGAGCATGGTCGCTCCGACGTTCCGGCCGTCGGAGCGCACGGCGTGCTGGACCTCGCCGCCCTCCGGGTTGGAGGTCAACGCCAGCACGAACAGCCCGGCGCCGCTCTCCCGGGCCAGCGCGACGGCCGGGCTCAGCGAGCCGTAGCCGAGGTACGGCGAGACGGTCAGGGCGTCGGAGAACAGCGGGGCGTCCTTGTGCAGGAAGGACTCGGCGTAGGCGGCCATGGTCGAGCCGATGTCGCCGCGCTTTGCGTCCATCACGACCAGCGCGCCCGCCGCCCGCGCCTCGGCCACCGACTTCTCCAGGACGGCGACGCCGCGCGAGCCGAACCGCTCGAAGAACGCGCTCTGCGGTTTGAGCACGGCGACCCGGTCGGCCACCGCCTCGACGACCGTGCGGCTGAACCGCTCCAGGCCCGCCACGTCGTCGTTCAGGCCCCACTCCGCGAGCAGGGAGGCGTGCGGGTCGATACCGACACACAGGGGGCCGCGCTCGTCCATGGCCCGGCGCAGACGCGTGCCGAAGGGTTCCAGGGCACTCATGCCGTCTTCCTCACGTCGGCGCCCACCGCGTCGGCGAGCGTGGCGTAGGGGCTCGTGGCCAGGCGTGCGGCGAGCCCCTTGTGGATCGCGCGGCCCCAGAAGGGACCCTCGTAGACGAAGGCGCTGTAGCCCTGGACCAGAGTGGCGCCGGCCAGGATGCGCTGCCAGGCGTCCTCGGCGTTCTCGACGCCGCCGACGCCCACCAGGGTGATCCGGTCGCCCACGCGCGCGTAGAGGCGGCGCAGGACCTCCAGGGAGCGCTCCTTCAGGGGCGCCCCGGACAGACCGCCGGTCTCCTTGACCAGGGCGGGGTCGGACTTCAGACCGAGTCCTTCGCGCGCGATGGTGGTGTTGGTGGCGATGATGCCGTCCAGGCCGAGTTCCACGGCCAGGTCGGCGACCGCGTCGACGTCCTCGTCGGCGAGGTCCGGCGCGATCTTGACCAGGAGCGGGACGCGCCGCGCGGACACGGCGCGGTCGGCGGCCTCGCGGACGGCGCTCAGGAGCGGACGGAGCGCCTCGGTGGCCTGGAGGTTGCGCAGACCGGGCGTGTTCGGGGAGGAGACGTTGACGACCAGGTAGTCGGCGTACGGCGCCAGCCGCTCGGCGGACTTCACGTAGTCCGCGACCGCCTCCTCCTCAGGTACGACCTTGGTCTTGCCGATGTTGACGCCGACGACCGGCTTGAAGACCGGCGCACGGGAGGCCAGGCGGGCGGCGACCCGGAGCGAGCCGTCGTTGTTGAAACCCATGCGGTTGATCAGCGCCCGGTCCTTGACCAGGCGGAACAGCCGCTGCTTGGGATTGCCGGGCTGCGGCTCGCCGGTGACCGTGCCGATCTCGACGTGGTCGAAGCCGAGCATGGCCATGCCGTCGATGCCCACGGCGTTCTTGTCGAAGCCCGCGGCGAGCCCGAAGGGACCGTGCATGCGCAGCCCGAGGGCCTCGGTGCGCAGCTCTTCGTAACGGGGCGCGAGGGCGGCCGCCAGGAAGGTGCGCAGCACGGGCACGCGGGCGGCCAGGCGGATCCAGCGGAAGGCGAGGTGGTGGGCCTGCTCCGGGTCCAGCCGTTTGAAGACGAGACGGAAGAAGATCTTGTACATGGTGTCCTCACGAAGACGTGGCGTCCTCACGAAGAGGGGGACACCGTTTCCGGTGTCCCCCTCGGGGCTGGGCTAGTCGCGGGCCGCGGTCAGGTGTTCCGCGTGTTCCTGGAGCGACCGGACGCTCACGTCGCCGCGGTTGAGGGCGTCGATGCCCTGGACCGCCGCCGCGAGCGCCTGGACCGTCGTCAGGCAGGGCACGGAGCGTGCCACGGCCGCCGTACGGATGTCGTAGCCGTCGAGGCGGCCGCCCGTGCCGTACGGGGTGTTGACGATGAGGTCGACCTCGCCGTCGTGGATGAGCTGGACGATGGTCTTCTCGCCGTTCGGGCCGGTCCCTTCGGACTGCTTGCGCACGACCGTGGCGTTGATGCCGTTGCGCTTGAGGACCTCGGCCGTGCCGGAGGTGGCCAGCAGCTCGAATCCGTGCGCGACCAGCTCGCGGGCCGGGAAGATCATCGAACGCTTGTCACGGTTGGCGACCGAGATGAACGCGCGGCCCTTGGTGGGCAGCGGGCCGTAGGCGCCCGCCTGCGACTTGGCGTACGCCGTGCCGAAGACGGAGTCGATGCCCATGACCTCGCCGGTGGAGCGCATCTCCGGGCCGAGGATCGTGTCGACGCCGCGGCCGTGGATGTCGCGGAAGCGCGACCACGGCATGACGGCCTCCTTGACGGAGATCGGCGCGTCCAGCGGCAGCTCGCCGCCGTCGCCGCTCGCCGGGAGCAGGCCCTCGGCGCGCAGCTCGGCGATGGTCGCGCCCAGCGAGATGCGGGCGGCGGCCTTCGCGAGCGGCACCGCGGTCGCCTTCGAGGTGAAGGGGACGGTGCGCGAGGCGCGCGGGTTGGCCTCCAGGACGTAGAGGATGTCGCCCGCCAGCGCGAACTGGATGTTGATCAGGCCGCGCACCCCGACGCCCTTCGCGATGCCCTCCGTGGAGGCGCGCAGGCGCTTGATGTCGAAGCCGCCGAGCGTGATCGGGGGCAGGGCGCACGCCGAGTCACCGGAGTGGATGCCGGCCTCCTCGATGTGCTCCATGACACCGCCGAGGTACAGCTCCTCGCCGTCGTAGAGCGCGTCGACGTCGATCTCGATCGCGTCGTCCAGGAACCGGTCGACCAGGACCGGGCGGGACGGGCTGATCTCCGTCGACTCGGCGATGTACGCCTCCAGGCGCGTCTCGTCGTAGACGATCTCCATGCCGCGCCCGCCGAGGACGTACGACGGGCGGACCAGGACCGGGTAGCCGATCTCGTCGGCGATGGCCTTGGCCTCGGCGAAGGTGGTGGCCGTGCCGTGCTTGGGGGCGGGGAGGCCGGCCTCCTTGAGGACCCGGCCGAAGGCGCCGCGGTCCTCGGCGGCGTGGATGGCCTCCGGGGAGGTGCCGACGATCGGCACGCCGTTGTCCTTCAGCGCCTGCGACAGGCCCAGCGGGGTCTGGCCGCCGAGCTGGACGACGACGCCCGCGACCGGGCCGGCCTGCTGCTCGGCGTGGACGATCTCCAGCACGTCCTCGAGCGTCAGCGGCTCGAAGTACAGGCGGTCGGAGGTGTCGTAGTCCGTGGAGACGGTCTCCGGGTTGCAGTTGACCATCACGGTCTCGTAGCCCGCGTCGCTCAGCGCGAAGGAGGCGTGGACGCAGGAGTAGTCGAACTCGATGCCCTGGCCGATGCGGTTCGGGCCGGAGCCCAGGATGATGACGGCCGCCTTCTCGCGGGGCGCGACCTCGGTCTCCTCGTCGTAGGAGGAGTAGAAGTACGGCGTCTTCGCGGCGAACTCGGCGGCGCAGGTGTCGACCGTCTTGTAGACCGGGCGGATGCCCAGCGCGTGCCGGACCTCGCGGACGACGTCCTCGCGCAGGCCGCGGATCTCGCCGATCTGCTGGTCGGAGAAGCCGTGCCGCTTGGCCTCGGCGAGCAGGTCGGGCGTGAGTTCGGCGGCGGCGGCGAGCTCGTCCGCGATCTCCTTGATCAGGAAGAGCTGGTCGACGAACCAGGGGTCGATCTTCGTGTACTCGAAGACCTCCTCAGGGGTGGCGCCCGCGCGGATCGCCTGCATGACGGTGTTGATCCGGCCGTCGGTGGGGCGGACCGCCTCGCGCAGCAGCTCGTCCTTGTCGCCGGGCTCGCCGACGAAGGTGAACTGGCTGCCCTTCTTCTCCAGCGAGCGCAGGGCCTTCTGGAAGGCCTCGGTGAAGTTGCGGCCGATGGCCATGGCCTCACCGACCGACTTCATGGTGGTGGTGAGGGTGGAGTCCGCGCTCGGGAACTTCTCGAAGGCGAAGCGCGGGGCCTTCACGACCACGTAGTCGAGCGTCGGCTCGAAGGAGGCGGGCGTCTCCTGCGTGATGTCGTTCGGGATCTCGTCCAGCGTGTAGCCGACGGCCAGCTTGGCGGCGATCTTGGCGATCGGGAAGCCGGTCGCCTTGGAGGCGAGCGCGGAGGACCGGGAGACGCGCGGGTTCATCTCGATGACGATGACCCGGCCGTCCTCGGGGTTCACCGCGAACTGGATGTTGCAGCCGCCGGTGTCGACGCCGACCTCGCGGATGACGGCGATGCCGATGTCGCGGAGGGTCTGGTACTCGCGGTCGGTGAGGGTCATGGCCGGGGCGACCGTGATCGAGTCACCCGTGTGCACGCCCATGGGGTCGAAGTTCTCGATGGAGCAGACGACCACGACGTTGTCGTGCTTGTCGCGCATGAGCTCCAGCTCGTACTCCTTCCAGCCGAGGATGGACTCCTCCAGGAGCACCTCGGTGGTCGGCGAGAGCGTGAGGCCCTGCCCGGCGATGCGGCGCAGCTCCTCCTCGTTATGGGCGAAGCCGGAGCCGGCGCCGCCCATCGTGAAGGACGGGCGGACGACGACCGGGTAGCCGCCGAGCTCCTCGACGCCGTTGAGGACGTCGTCCATGGAGTGGCAGATGTAGGACCGGGCGGACTCGCCGTGGCCGATCTTCTTGCGGACCTCCTCCACGACCTCCTTGAACTGGTCGCGGTCCTCGCCCTTGTGGATCGCCTCGACGTTGGCGCCGATCAGCTCGACGCCGTACTTGTCGAGGACGCCGTTCTCGTGCAGCGAGATGGCGGTGTTGAGGGCCGTCTGGCCGCCCAGTGTGGGCAGCAGCGCGTCGGGCCGCTCCTTGGCGATGATCTTCTCGACGAACTCGGGGGTGATCGGCTCGACGTAGGTGGCGTCGGCGATCTCCGGGTCGGTCATGATCGTCGCCGGGTTGGAGTTCACCAGGATGACGCGCAGGCCCTCGGCCTTGAGCACGCGGCACGCCTGGGTGCCGGAGTAGTCGAACTCGGCGGCCTGGCCGATGACGATCGGGCCGGAGCCGATGACCAGGACGGACTGGATATCGGTGCGCTTAGGCACGCTGGCCCTCCATCAGGGATACGAAGCGGTCGAACAGGTAGGCGGCGTCATGCGGGCCGGCTGCCGCTTCGGGGTGGTACTGGACGCTGAAGGCGGGGCGGTCGAGGAGCTGAAGCCCCTCCACCACGTTGTCGTTCAGGCACACGTGCGACACCTCGGCGCGGCCGAACGGGGTCTCGGAGACCTGGTCGAGCGGGGCGTCGACGGCGAAGCCGTGGTTGTGCGCGGTGACCTCGACCTTGCCGGTCGTGCGGTCCTGCACCGGCTGGTTGATGCCGCGGTGGCCGTACTTCAGCTTGTAGGTGCCGAAGCCGAGGGCACGGCCCAAAATCTGGTTGCCGAAGCAGATGCCGAACAGCGGAGTGCCGCGCTCCAGGACGCCCCGCATCACGGAGACGGGGTGGTCGGCGGTGGCCGGGTCGCCCGGGCCGTTGGAGAAGAACACGCCGTCCGGATTCACCGCGTAGACGTCCTCGACGGTCGCGGTCGCCGGGAGCACGTGCACCTCGATGCCGCGCTCGGCCATGCGGTGCGGGGTCATGCCCTTGATGCCGAGGTCGACGGCGGCGACGGTGAACTTCTTCTCGCCGATCGCGGGGACGACGTACGGCTCGGTGGTGGCGACCTCGGCGGAGAGGTTCGCGCCCTTCATCTGCGGGGCTTCCTGCACGCGCGCGAGGAGTGCGCTGTCGTCCCGGACGGCGTCGCCGCTGAAGATGCCGACGCGCATCGCGCCGCGCTCGCGCAGGTGGCGCGTGAGGGCGCGGGTGTCGATGCCGGAGATGCCGACGACGCCCTGCGCCGCCAGCTCCTCGTCCAGCGAGCGCCGGGAGCGCCAGTTGGACGGTACGCGCGCGGGGTCGCGCACGACGTACCCGGAGACCCAGATGCGCTGGGACTCGGGGTCCTCGTCGTTGACGCCGGTGTTGCCGACGTGCGGTGCCGTCATCACCACGACCTGGCGGTGGTACGACGGGTCGGTGAGGGTCTCCTGGTAGCCGGTCATGCCGGTGGAGAACACCGCTTCGCCGAAGGTCTCCCCCACGGCCCCGTAGGCACGGCCGCGGAAGACCCGGCCGTCCTCCAGGACGAGTACGGCGGGAGTTTTGGCTGCTCCCCTGGTGGAGGTCGTCATCGTTCGGCGCCTTCCCTGCTGTTCGTTTCGATCATGGAGTTGATGGCCTCGACCCACTCGTTGTGCTCGGCCGCGTGGTCGGAGCGGAAGCCGGAGTCGATCAGCCGGTCGCCGTGCTCCCAGGTGACGACCAGCAGGCCGCCCTCGGTGAGCACCTTGCCGGCGATGCCCTTGTCGAGCCGGGCCTCGCGGAGCTGTGCGGCCGGGACGAAGAAGTCGCTCGCCCCGGGGCGCACGACGTCCAGTCCGGCGTCCGTGAGCGTGAGCTCGGCGCGGCTGCGGGTGCCCAGACCCTGCGCGACGATGCGGTCGAGCCACTGTCCGGCGGTGGTGGAGCCGTGGTAGCGGCCGCTCATCGTCAAGCGCGCCGGGCCCGGGTCGTCCGGGGTGGTCGGCAGCTCGGGCAGGTCGCCCTGGAGGGTGCCGCGCCACTTCCAGCCTTCGCGCATCAGCCAGTAGACGAGCGCGACGAACAGGGCGAGGCCGACGACCCAGCCGATACGGGCGGCCCAGTCGGTCACTTGCGCCGATTCCTTCTCGGCGGCCAGGAGGAGTACAGGTGTCACGTGAGCTTCCCGTCGACGAGCGTGGCCTTGCCCCGCAGCCACGTGTGCGTCACACGGCCCGGCAGCTCACGCCCCTCATAGGGGGTGTTGCGGCTGCGCGAGGCGAAGCCCGCGGGGTCCACAGGGCCACGGTATGCCGTGTCGACGAGGGTGAGGTTGGCGGGCTCACCTGCCGAGACAGGACGGCCGTGACCCTTGGCCTGTCCGATCTGCGCGGGCTTGACGGACATGCGGTCGGCGACGCCGGCCCAGTCCAGCAGGCCCGTGTCGACCATGGTCTCCTGCACCACCGACAACGCGGTCTCCAGGCCGACCATGCCCATGGCGGCCGCGGCCCACTCGCAGTCCTTGTCCTCGTGCGGATGCGGGGCGTGGTCGGTCGCGACGATGTCGATCGTGCCGTCGGCGAGCGCCTCGCGCAGGGCCATCACGTCGCGCTCGGTGCGCAGCGGCGGGTTGACCTTGTAGACGGGGTTGTACGTGCGGACCAGCTCGTCGGTGAGGAGCAGGTGGTGCGGGGTGACCTCGGCGGTGACGGCGATGCCGCGGGACTTGGCCCAGCGGACGATCTCGACGGACCCGGCGGTCGACAGGTGGCAGATGTGGACGCGGGAGCCGACGTGGTCGGCGAGCAGGACATCCCGGGCGATGATCGATTCTTCGGCCACCGCGGGCCAGCCCCCGAGCCCCAGCTCGGCGGAGACGACGCCCTCGTTCATCTCGGCGCCCTCGGTCAGCCGCGGCTCCTGCGCGTGCTGCGCGACGACACCGCCGAAGGCCTTCACGTACTCCAGGGCCCGGCGCATGATCACGGCGTCGTGGACGCACTTGCCGTCGTCGGAGAAGACGGTGACCCCGGCGGCCGACTCGTGCATGGCACCCAGCTCGGCGAGCTTCCTGCCCTCCAGGCCGACGGTGACGGCACCGATCGGCTGGACGTCGCAGTAGCCGTGCTCCTTGCCGAGCCGCCAGACCTGCTCGACCACGCCGGCGGTGTCGGCGACCGGGAAGGTGTTGGCCATGGCGAACACGGTGGTGTAGCCACCGGTGGCCGCGGCCCGGGTGCCGGTGAGGACGGTCTCGGAGTCCTCGCGGCCGGGCTCGCGCAGATGCGTGTGCAGGTCGACCAGGCCCGGCAGCAGCACCTTGCCCCCGGCCTCGACGACCTCCGCGCCATCGGCGGACAGCCCGGCACCCACCTCGGCGATGGTGCCGCCGTCGACCAGCACGTCCTGCGGCTCGCCGCCCAGCACCTTCGCACCACGGATCAGGATCTTGCTCATCTGTCTTACTTCTCCTCGGTACGGGTGTGGGTGACGGCGGGCTCGTTTCCACCGAGCAGCAGGTACAGGACGGCCATCCGGATGGACACTCCGTTGGCGACCTGCTCGACGACGGTGCAGCGGTCGGAGTCGGCGACCTCGGCGGTGATCTCCATGCCGCGAACCATCGGGCCGGGGTGCATCACCACGGCGTGCTCGGGCATCCGCGCCATGCGGTCGCCGTCGAGGCCGTAGCGGCGGGAGTACTCGCGCTCGGTCGGGAAGAACGCGGCGTTCATGCGCTCGCGCTGGACGCGCAGCATCATCACCGCGTCGGACTTGGGCAGCGTGCTGTCCAGGTCGTAGGACACCTCGCAGGGCCAGGTCTCGATGCCGACGGGCAGCAGGGTCGGCGGGGCGACGAGGGTGACCTCGGCGCCGAGGGTGTGCAGCAGGTCGACGTTGGAGCGGGCGACCCGGCTGTGCAGGACGTCGCCGACGAGGGTGATGCGCCTGCCTTCGAGGTCCCGACCGAGTCCGGCGTCCGGTCCGACCAGGCGGCGGCGCATGGTGAAGGCGTCCAGCAGAGCCTGGGTGGGGTGCTGGTGGGTGCCGTCGCCGGCGTTGACGACGACCGCGTCGATCCAGCCGGAGTTCGCCAGCCGGTACGGGGCTCCGGAGGCTCCGTGCCGGATGACCACGGCGTCGACGCCCATGGCCTCCAGGGTCTGGGCGGTGTCCTTCAGGGACTCGCCCTTGGAGACGCTGGAGCCCTTGGCGGAGAAGTTGATCACATCCGCGGACAGCCGCTTCTCGGCGGCCTCGAAGGAGATCCGGGTCCGGGTCGAGTCCTCGAAGAAGAGGTTGACGATCGTGCGGCCGCGCAGGGTCGGCAGCTTCTTGATCGGCCGGTCGGCGACCCGGGCCATCTCCTCGGCGGTGTCGAGGATCAGGACCGCGTCGTCGCGAGTGAGGTCGGCGGCCGAGATGAGATGACGCTGCATCTGTCAGGCTCCGTAAGGCAGTTCAAACGGGAGAATTGGGGCAGACGGGCGCGCACCGAGCCGACGTACGCCGGCGGCGTACGTCTGGAGCGCTACTGAGGGGTCGGCTTGGCACCGAGCAGCACGGTGTCGCGACCGTCCTCCTCGGCGAGCTGGACCTTGACCGTCTCCCGCAACGACGTGGGGAGGTTCTTGCCGACGTAGTCGGCGCGGATGGGCAGTTCACGGTGACCGCGGTCGACGAGGACGGCGAGCTGCACCGCGCGGGGACGCCCGATGTCGTTCAGCGCGTCGAGGGCGGCGCGGATGGTGCGGCCGGAGAAGAGCACGTCGTCGACGAGGACGACGAGCTTGCCGTCGAGGCCGTCACCGGGGATCTCGGTGCGGGCCAGCGCACGCGGCGGATGCATGCGCAGGTCGTCGCGGTACATGGTGATGTCGAGCGAGCCGCACGGAACCTTGCGCTCGGTGATCTGCTCGAGCTTGTCGGCGATCCGCCGGGCGAGGAAGACGCCGCGGGTCGGGATGCCGAGGAGGACCACGTCGTCGGCACCCTTGGCGCGTTCGACGATCTCGTGGGCGATGCGGGTCAGTACCCGTGCGATGTCGGGCCCTTCGAGAACGGGCCGGGCACCGGACTGCGAGTCGTGCGTGTCCATACGAAACGGACCTCCTTCTCCGCCTCACGGGACGGACCTTAAAGGACGTCGGGATTGCGCCATACACGGTAGCAGGTCCCCGCCGTCACTCCGATGGCCCCCTCCAATCACCCACTCGGCCCAACGGAACACCGATAGCACGGAAGAGTCGGTGCGGACCATTCGGCTTGACGCGGCAGAGTAACGCTGCGTAACCTCACAGTGAGTTACCAGCCGCGCGGCCTGGCACCCACGCCAGACGCGTCGACACAGTGCCGGGGAGCTATATGTCCAGCGAATACGCCAAACAGCTCGGGGCCAAGCTCCGGGCGATCCGCACCCAGCAGGGCCTTTCCCTCCACGGTGTCGAGGAGAAGTCCCAGGGACGCTGGAAGGCGGTCGTGGTCGGTTCGTACGAGCGCGGCGACCGTGCCGTGACCGTGCAGCGCCTTGCCGAGCTGGCGGATTTCTACGGCGTTCCGGTGCAGGAGCTGCTTCCGGGCACCACCCCGGGCGGCGCCGCCGAGCCGCCGCCGAAGCTGGTCCTGGACCTGGAGCGGCTGGCCACGGTGCCGGCCGAGAAGGCGGGCCCTCTCCAGCGCTACGCGGCCACGATCCAGTCGCAGCGCGGTGACTACAACGGCAAGGTGCTCTCGATCCGCCAGGACGACCTGCGCACACTCGCCGTCATCTACGACCAGTCGCCGTCGGTCCTCACGGAGCAGCTGATCAGCTGGGGTGTCCTGGACGCGGACGCGCGTCGCGCGGTGGCCACCCACGAGGACGCCTGACCCCTTTCGCGGGGACAGCAGAAACGTGCCGCCGGGGTGGCCGAAACCGTATGGGTCTCGGCCACCCCGGCGGCGTTCTGAGGGCCTCGCGGCCCTCGCCCGTACGGGAATGCCGAAGGGCCCGCAGCAGTCACGCTGCGGGCCCTCCGGCGTATGTGATCTTCCTCAGACCTCGTCGCGGCGGAGCGAGGGCTTGAGTTCCTTCAGCCGGCCGAGCAGGCCGTTCACGAACGACGGCGACTCGTCCGTGGAGAACTCCTTCGCCAGCTGCACCATCTCGTCGAGGACGACTGCGTCCGGAGTCCCGTCGACCCAGATCAGCTCATAGGCGCCGAGCCGCAGGATGTTGCGGTCGACGACCGGCATCCGGTCGAGCGTCCAGCCGACCGAGTACTGAGCGATCAGCTCGTCGATGCGCTTCGCGTGCTCCGCGTAGCCCTCGACCAGCTCCATCGTGTACTCGCTGACCGGCGGCTGCCGGGTGTCAGCCCGGGAGAGCCGCACCCAGTCCGCGAGGACCGTCAGGACGTCGACGCCGCGCTGGTCACCCTCGAAGAGGATCTGGAAGGCGCGCTTACGGGCCGTGTTGCGGGCAGCCACGGTTAGCTGTTCACCCGGCCGAGGTAGTCGCTGGAGCGAGTGTCGACCTTGATCTTCTCACCGGTGGTGATGAAGAGGGGCACCTGGATCTGGTGGCCGGTCTCCAGGGTGGCGGGCTTGGTGCCGCCGGTGGAGCGGTCGCCCTGGACGCCCGGCTCGGTCTCCTGGATCGTCAGCTCGACCGCGGCGGGCAGCTCGACGAAGAGCACCTCGCCCTCGTGCTGCGCGACGGTGGCGGTGAAGCCCTCGATCAGGAAGTTGGCGGCGTCGCCGACGGCCTTGCGGTCGACGTGCAGCTGGTCGTAGGTCTCCATGTCCATGAAGACGAAGTACTCGCCGTCCATGTAGGAGAACTGCATGTCCCGCTTGTCGACGGTGGCCGTTTCGACCTTGACGCCGGCGTTGAAGGTCTTGTCGACGACCTTGCCGGAGAGCACGTTCTTGAGCTTGGTGCGCACGAAGGCCGGGCCCTTGCCGGGCTTGACGTGCTGGAACTCGACGACGGACCAGAGCTGGCCGCCTTCGAGCTTGAGCACCATGCCGTTCTTGAGGTCGTTCGTGGAAGCCACGGTTGCGGAATCTCCTGGACTGACGTACGACCCCGGGGCACGCACCTGCCTACAGGGCGAGCAGCTCCTTGGTCGTGATGGTGAGTAGCTCGGGTCCGCCGTCCGCCTCGGGGCGGACGACGAGCGTGTCATCGATCCGGACACCACCCCGGCCCGGGAGGTGGACCCCAGGTTCGACGGTGACCGGCACGCAAGCGTCCAGTTTACCCATGGCCGCGGGACACAATTGAGGGTCCTCGTCGATTTCGAGCCCCACCCCGTGCCCCGTCAGGGCCGTGAGGCCCTCCGTGTACCCCGCGGAGTCCACAACCTGGCGGGCGGCGCGGTCGACGTCCCGGCAGGCGGCGCCGGGTACCAGGCTCTCACGCCCGGCCCGCTGGGCCGCGAAGACCAGGTCGTACAGCTCGATCTGCCAGTCCGCGGGGGCGGTGCCGATGACGAACGTACGGCCGATCTCACAGCGGTAGCCGCGGTACGTCGCACCCAGGCAGACGGAGAGGAAGTCGCCCTCCTCCACGCGGCGGTCGGTGGGACGGTGGCCGGGGCGGCCGGAGTTCGGCCCGGTGCCCACGGAGGTGGGGAAGGCCGTCCCGTCCGCCCCGTGATCGACCAGGCGCCTTTCGAGTTCCAGGGCGAGATGGCGCTCGGTGCGGCCGACGAGGATGGACTCCAGCAGTTCGCCGAGGGCCTGGTCGGCGATCTCGGCACCGATGCGGAGGCAGGAGATCTCCTCCTCGTCCTTGACGACCCTCAGTTGCTCGACCGCGCTGCCGAGGTTGGCCAGGCGCAGCCGGGGCGCGACCGAGCCGAGGGCTCGGTGCCGGGCCACGGTGAGGTGGTGCTCCTCCACTGCGAGCGAGTCGGCGCCCTGGCCTTCGGCGATGTCGGCTGCCGCGACGGCCGGGTCGCCGCCGCCGGTCGCGGGCAGGGTCTGTACGCGCAGGGCCTCGTCGGGGCGCTCCTGCGTGGGGCGGTCGGCCGTCGGGCCGGCGCACAGCAGAAGGTCCTGCTGTGCTGTCCTGCCCAGCAGCAGAACGGCGCCGGGCGGGGCGACACCCGCGAGATAGCGCACATTGGCGGGGCGGGAGACGAGCGCCGCCGCGCTGCCGCCCGCGTTGCAGTATTCCCTCAGACGCGTCCGGCGGGCCGCGTACACCTCTGACATGACCCGAGCCTACGAGCGACGGGGGGATGTCGCCGGTCGGGAGGGCCGAGTGGGGTGCGGGTGCCTCCGGCGGTCGGGCCGGGGTCGTGACTGCGGCGGCCCGGGCGCACTCGCGCCTTCTCGCCGGGTGGGTAGGGGGTCGCGCCGGGGGGTGTCCGTCCTCGGAACGGCGCGATGGGGTTGCGTACCCGACTCAGCGTCCGTCGACGCGCCCACCGCTGCGGGCGGACACCCCCCGACACGGTCCCTTGCGTCGTCCGGCGGGCTGCGCACCCACTCGGCCCCGGCACGAAAGCCCGGCACAGCCGGAACCCCGGTGCACCGCACCGGCTACCACTGCGGCGGGCTCGCGATCGACCTGACCAGGACGTCGTCCAGTACGCGCGCGGTCTCCGGGACGTCCAGCTGCGAGTTGTCGATGATGGGCAGGCCGGATCCGTACCAGCCGGCCATGCGGCCATGGATGCGGGCGACCTCCTCGTCCGACAGCCGCCGGTTCCCCGAGCGCTCCGCGTTGCGTTCCAGGACGATGTCCAACCCGGGCAGCAGGACGACCGGCAGCAGACCGGGGCCGACGTGGCGCTTCCAGCCGCCGAGGCCCACGACCGGGCGGTCGGGGAAGACCGCGTCGTCGAGGACGCACGAGATGCCGTTGGCCAGGAAGTTCCGCGCGGCGAAGCCGCAGGTGCGGCGGGCGAGGCGGTACTGGGCCTCGGAGCTGTCGTTCCACCCGGACTGCGGGTCGGCGAAGCCGGAACGGACCCATTCGCGTACGTCGTCGAGGCTGATGTGCGCCGTGGGGACCCGGCGGTGGTCCGCCCAGTACTTGGCGACGCTGGTCTTGCCCGCACCGGCGGGGCCGATCAGCAGGACGGCGAGGGTCGTGCCCGCCGGGTCCGGGGCCGCCGCGGCGGGCGGCGCGCTCGGCACGGCGAACGGGCCGCCCGGCGGCAGCGGCACATGTCCGGTGGTCTCCGGTGCGGGAGGAAGGGAACCGTGCTGCGGGGGCGCGGCCGGCCCGGGCTGCGGCGCGGGGTATCCCGGAGGCGGGGGCGGTGGGGGCACGGGCGCGGGGCCCTGGTGCGCGCCCGGGGGCTGCGGGCCCGGGTGGTGTGCGGCCGGCGACCAGCCGACGGCCGGTCCGTGCCCCGGCTGATGGGGCGGCGGCAGCGGAGAACCCACTGCGTGCTGCATCCGGTGCCACTCCGTCTCGTACAGGCGATAGGCGCTGACAGCGGGGGCGGAACCCCGCTGCTACCGAACGGTACCGCCCCCGGTCGTCGATGTGTGAACGGCCGGGGGCGGCCCGAAGTGCCCTTTCCCGTAAGGCGATTTCGGGCGGAAGGCGCGCCGCGGGACTTAGGGGTCCTTGCGCTATGAGCGTCCGATCAGGTCGCGCGGCCTGGTGCCGTGCATCGCAAGGCGCCGGAGAGCCCTGGTAGCGGAGCTACCTGGGCGCTTCGGCAACGCGGCGAGGCGCGGTGCCAGGCCGCGCGACCCGGGCGGGCACAGTGCAAGGACCTCTTTACTGACCGACCTCGCCGTACGCGGCGAGCAGCACGGCCGGGTCGGGTCCTTCCAGGACCGTGGGCTTGGCCAGACCGTCGAGGACGATGAAGCGCAGCAGGTCGCCACGGGACTTCTTGTCGACCTTCATCGTCTCCAGCAGCTTGGGCCACTGGTCGTGGCGGTAGTGCAGGGGCAGGCCGACCGATTCCAGGATCGTGCGGTGGCGGTCGGCCGTCGCGTCGTCCAGCCGGCCCGCCAGACGGCCCAGTTCGGCGGCGAAGTGCATACCGACCGACACGGCCGCGCCGTGCCGCCACTTGTAGCGCTCGTTCTTCTCGATGGCGTGGCCCAGCGTGTGGCCGTAGTTGAGGATCTCGCGCAGGCCCGACTCCTTCAGGTCCGACGACACGACGTCGGCCTTGACCCGGATGGAGCGCTCGACGAGCTCGGCGGTGTGCGGTCCGGCCGGGGTGCGGGCCGCCTCGGGGTCGGACTCGATGAGGTCGAGGATCACCGGGTCGGCGATGAAGCCGGCCTTGATGACCTCGGCGAGTCCGGACACGTAGTCGTTGACCGGGAGGGAGTCCAGCGCGGCCAGGTCGCAGAGGACACCGGCGGGCGGGTGGAAGGCGCCGACGAGGTTCTTGCCCTCGGCGGTGTTGATGCCGGTCTTGCCGCCGACGGCCGCGTCGACCATGGCGAGCACGGTCGTCGGGATGGCGATCCAGCGCACCCCGCGCAGCCACGTGGCGGCCACGAACCCGGCGAGGTCCGTGGTGGAACCGCCTCCGACACCGACGATGACGTCCGTGCGCGTGAAGCCGGACTGGCCCAGCGCCTTCCAGCAGTAGGCGGCGACCTCGGCTGTCTTGGCCTCCTCCGCGTTGGGCACCTGGATGGCGACGGCCTCGTAGCCCTGCCCTGCCAGGTCGGCGCGCAGCGCTTCACCGGTCTCGGCCAGTGCCTCGGGGTGGACGATCGCGACCCGCTTGGCCTTGGTGCCGATCAGCCCGCCGAGTTCGCCCAGGAGCCGCCGGCCCACCAGGACCTCGTACGGGTCGGTCCCCGCCGTGCCGCCGACCTGGATCCGGGTGACTGCCTCGCTCATGCTTCCTTCAACTCCAGTGCGTCCAGGGCGACTTCGGTGACCTCTTCGGGCGTGCGACCGTCGGTGGCGACCACGGCCGTGGCGACCTCCTCATAGAGGTGCCGACGGGCGTCCATCAGCTCGCGCCACTGCTTGCGCGGGTTGACCGCGAGCAGCGGGCGGGCCGCGTTGAGGCCGGTGCGCTTGACCGCCTCCTCGACGTCCATCGACAGGTACGCCACCCGCTGCCCGGCGAGCAGCGCGCGCGTGTCGGCGTCGAGGATCGCGCCGCCGCCGAGCGCCAGGACGCCGTCGTGCTCGGCGAGCGCCCGGTGCACGGCCGCCTTCTCCGCGGCCCGGAAGGCGGGCTCGCCCTCCTCGACGAAGATCTCGGCGATGGTCCGGCCCTGCTCGGCGACGATGTCGTCGTCGGTGTCCCGGTAGGAGACGCCGAGACGCTCGGCCAGCAGCTGCCCGACGGTGGACTTGCCCACCCCCATCGGGCCGACCAGGACGACCAGCGGCCCGCTCATCGGATGGTGAGGTTGTCGAGGTACGAGGTGACGTTGCGGCGGGTCTCGGCCACCGAGTCGCCGCCGAACTTCTCCGCCACCGCGTCCGCGAGCACGAGCGCCACCATGGCCTCGGCGACGATGCCGGCGGCCGGGACCGCGGACACGTCGGAACGCTGGTGGTGGGCCTGCGCCGCCTCGCCCGTGGTCACGTCCACGGTCTGCAGGGCGCGCGGCACCGTCGCGATCGGCTTCATCGCGGCGCGGACGCGCAGCAGCTCACCCGTGGTCAGGCCGCCCTCGGTGCCGCCCGAGCGGCCGGAGGTGCGCCGGATGCCCTCGTCGGTCTTCACGATCTCGTCGTGTGCCTTGGACCCCGGAATCCGCGCCAGTTCGAAGCCGTCGCCGATCTCGACGCCCTTGATCGCCTGGATGCCCATGAGCGCGCCGGCGAGCCGGGCGTCCAGCTTGCGGTCCCAGTGCACATGTGAGCCGAGACCGACCGGCACGCCGTACGCCAGGATCTCGACCACGCCACCGAGGGTGTCGCCGTCCTTGTGGGCCTGGTCGATCTCGGCGACCATCGCCTTCGACGCGTCCGCGTCCAGGCAGCGCACGGGGTCCGCGTCCAGCTTCTCGACATCGGCCGGCGTGGGGTGGACACCCTGCGGCGCCTTCGCCCCGGCCAGCTCCACGACGTGGCTGACGATCTCGATGCCGGTCGTCTCCTTGAGGTACGACCGGGCCACCGCGCCCAGTGCCACGCGGGCGGCGGTCTCACGCGCGGAGGCGCGCTCGAGGATCGGCCGGGCCTCGTCGAAGCCGTACTTCTGCATCCCGGCGAGATCGGCGTGGCCGGGTCGCGGGCGGGTCAGCGGGGCGTTGCGTGCGAGACCGGCGAGGATCTCCGGGTCGACCGGGTCGGCCGCCATGACCTGTTCCCACTTCGGCCACTCGGTGTTGCCCACCATGATCGCGACCGGGGAGCCGAGGCTGAGGCCGTGCCGGACGCCGCCGATGAAGGTGACCTCGTCCCGCTCGAACTTCATCCGTGCACCGCGCCCATAGCCCAGCCGCCGCCTCGCGAGGTGGTCCGCCACCATGTCCGTGGTGATCGGCACGCCGGCGGGAAGGCCCTCCAGCGTCGCGACGAGTGCGGGACCGTGGGACTCGCCCGCGGTCAGCCAGCGCAACCTGCTCAACGGTGCTCCTCAGTGCTCGCGCCTGGTACTGCCCTCAGTACGCGCGTCCTCGCGTACGGCGACGGCCTGACCGGGTGCGCGGCCCGGTCCGCCACCTCCGATCCTCCCACGTCCCGCCCGACTGCCCGGCGTGCGGTCCATCAAGCGGACGCGTTCGCGGACGGGCCGTCGCCCTGACGCTGCCGCGGTGCGTACGCCCCCCCAGGAAGTCGGCACCGCTCGGCTGCTGCGCGGGCTGTGCCTGCCGCGGTGCGTACGCCCCGAGGTGGTCGGCCCCGGCGCCCTGCTGCGGCGGCGCCTGCCGCAGGGCGTACTCCCCCAGGTAGTCCGCCGCGCGCCCCTGCCCGTACTGCGCCGCCGCGTGCACCGGCTGCCCGCTGCGGACGGCGCGGCGGTAGGCGATCTTGCGTTTGATCTTCACGACCCAGGACGCGACGACGGCGAGGACGATCAGGGCGAGCACCGTGATCTGCACCCACTCGGGCAGGAATCCCAGCAGGGCTTCGAATATCTGGGACTTGACGGACGCCTGAGGCAGGCCTGCGGACATGACGGACGTTCCCCTCCCCCGTTCCGCCCCCTGCGGAACCGAGAGCGGATCTTATCGGGCCGCGAGAGCCCGCTCGCCCGCTTTTCGCATGGCGTCCAGGGGCGCCGGGGCCAGCCCCGTCATCAGCTCGACCTGGAGCACGGCCTGGTGGACCAGCAGGTCGAGGCCGCTGACGACGGCACCGCCGTACGCCGACCAGCGGGCGGCGAGGTCGGTCGGCCAGGGGTCGTAGAGGACGTCGAAGAGGGCCGCCGGACGCTCCGGCACGGACCGGGCGAGGGCGTCGGTGACACCGGCGGGCGTGGTGCTGATCACCAGGGGGGCGCGCAGGGCCTCCTCGGCGTCCGCCCAGTCGGCGATGCGCACCGGGACGTCCAGCCGCTCGGCCCACTGCCGCATCTCGGCGGCGCGGGCCTCGCTGCGCACGTACACGGCGATCTCGCCCGGGCAGATGCGGGACAGCGCCGCCAGCGCGGACGAGGCGGTGGCGCCCGCGCCCAGGATCGCGGCGGCCTCGACCTTGGCGATGCCGTGTTCGCGCAGAGCCGCGACCATGCCGGGGATGTCGGTGTTGTCGCCGGCCCTGCGCCCGTCCTCGGTGAAGACGACGGTGTTGACGGCGTCGACCGAGGCCGCGGTCTCGCTGACCTCGTCGAGCAGGGGGATCACGGCCCGCTTCAGCGGCATGGTCAGCGACAGCCCGGCCCACTCGGGCCCGAGCTTCTCGACGAACCCGGGCAGCGTCGCTTCGTCGACCTCGAAACGGTCGTACGACCAGCCGCTCAGCCCCAGTTCCGCGTACGCCGCGCGATGCAGCACCGGAGAGAGGGAATGGGCGATGGGGCTGCCGAGCACCGCGGCCCGATGGGCTTCAGTTGCCCGTGGTGGCATCGAACTTTTCCTTGAGCTTCTCGAACTCGGTGTACGTCTTGGCGAACTCGGTCTTGGTGTGGCCGTCGGTCGCCACGAAGTAGATCCAGCCGTCCTTCGTCGGCTTCAGAGCCGCCCGCAACGCGACGTCCCCCGGGTTGTCGATCGGACCGGGCGGCAGGCCCTTGTTGGTGTACGTGTTGTAGGGGTCCTTGTTGCTGTTGATCTCGGACTCGCTGATGTGGATGTTGCTCTCGTTCTTCAGATAGTTGAAGGTCGAGTCGAACTGGAGCAGCTGGTTGGTCTCGGTATTGGTCGGCTTCAGGCGGTTGTAGACCACCTCGGCCATCTTCCGGAAGTCGTCGTGCGTCTTGCCCTCGGCCTGGACGAGGCTCGCGACCGTGATCAGCTGCCACGGGTCCTTGAGTCCAAGGCTCTTGGCCTTCTTCTCGACGCCGAGCTTCTCGTACGTCTCGGTGGCCCGTGCCACCATCTGCTTCAGCACGGCCTCGGGCTTCTGCCCCTTGCTGATGCCGTAGCTGGAGGGATAGAGGAACCCTTCCAGCGGGTCCTTGACGTTCGGGTGGTTCTTCGCCCAGGCAGGCAGACCGAGCTTCTCGTAGTCCTTCTCGGCGACCGCGGCGGTGGTGCCCTCCTTGACGCCCAGCCGCTTGTCGATGAGGTGGTAGATGTCGGCGTTGCGCTTACCCTCGGCGATGATCAGGTTGTCGCGGCTCTTGGGGCTGAGCATCAGTTCGACCGCACTCTCGGCCGACATTTGCTTCTGCAGCGTGTACACGCCGTCCTGGATGCTTTTGCCCTCCGGGTTGCTCTGCTGGGCCGCGACGAAGGCGTCGATGCTCTTGACGACCCCCGCGTCCTTCAGCACCTGACCGATCTTGTAGCCGAGTGCTCCCTCGGGGATCTCGACCGTCACCTGCTGCCCGTTGCCGTCGCCCGCGAAGTCCGGAGCGTCGCCGAAACGATCCTGGTAGAACTGGTAGCCGAAGTACGTGACGCCTGCCAGGCCTCCGCCCAAGGCCAGGACGACGAACAGGCATGCCATTCCGTTGCGGCGCTTCTTGGGCTTGCCACCGCGTCCGCGTTTGCCGTCGCGACCGCGGCGGTCCCGCGGCTCGTCGCCGTCGTCATCCTCGTCCCCACCCGCGAAGAAGGCGTGTTCACCCTGGTCGGGGCCGGGGTCCCAGTCGGTCTCCGGTTCCGGCTCCGCCTCGGCCCGCCGCCGGCCGGGCGGCTCGGGGGGCGGATAGGCATCGGGGGTGCCGTAGTAGTCCTGCTGGGCCCCGGCGCCGTACGCGCCGGTCTGCTGGCCGTACGGATCACCTGGGTCACCGGGGTACGAGACCTGCTGCTGGTGCTCGCCGTTGTTCCAGCCGCCGTTGTCGTAGTGCTGCTGGTCGTATCCCGGGTCCTGCGGGTGCCCGTGGCCCCCCTGACCGGGGTACTGCTGGTGACTGTGGGCCTGTGCCGCGTACTGCTGGCCGTACGGGTACTGCTGCTGCGCCTGACCGTGTCCGCCCTGCTCACCGGTGCCCCAGTCGCCGTACTGCGGCTGCTGCGGCTGCTCTGGATAGTGCTGCGGCTGGCCGCCGTAGGGGGACTGCTGACCCTGATGGGCCTGCTGTCCGCCCCATCCGCCGTCCCCGTACAACGGGTCCTCCGGATGCCACGGTTCGGAGCCTTGGCCCCGGCCATACTCAGTCATCGATCCCCTAGAGCCGCGAGGCGGCGGTGGCGCGGCTTCCGGCTCGGCGCTCCCGTTCCGCCTCTTGCTGTGCGGCGGCTGTTCGAATGCCGTCGCATCGCGCGGAACGTTACCGTATCGCGATCAGATGACCACTTCGACGCCTTCACCGGGTGCTTTACCTGACACCCGTTCGGATTCAAGCGCCTGTTGCAGGATCACCACGGCTGCGGCCTGGTCGATGACGGACCGTCCCTTCTTGGACTTCACGCCGGAGGCGCGCAGCCCCTGACTGGCCGTCACCGTCGTCATGCGTTCGTCCACGAGTCTCACCGGAACCGGGGAGATCATGCGGGCCAGTTCCTGGGCGAAGCCCCGGACCTTCACCGCGGCCGGGCCCTCGCCGCCCTTGAGGGAGCGCGGGAGACCGACGACGACCTCGATGGGCTCGTACTCCTCGACGAGTTGCTTCAACCGCCGCTGAGCTGCGGGGATGTCCCGCCCCGGGACCGTCTCCACCGGGGTGGCGAGGATCCCGTCGGGGTCGCACGAGGCGACCCCGATGCGGGCGTCCCCGACGTCGATCGCGAGTCGACGTCCTCTGCGCATGCTCTCGACCGTCTCTTACTCGGCCGTCTCGGCGACGAGTCGCTCGACGGCGTCCACGGCGTCACCGACGGCGGCCGGGTTCTGGCCGCCGCCCTGGGCCACGTCCGGCTTGCCGCCACCGCCGCCGCCGAGGGTCTTGGCGGCCGTGCGGACCAGGTCGCCGGCCTTCAGGCCGCGCTCGCGGGCGGCCTCGTTGGTGGCGATGACCGTCAGCGGCTTACCGTTCGCCACTGTGAACAGGGCGACCACGACGGCCCGGCCGCCCTGGATGCGTCCACGCACGTCGAGTACCAGCTTGCGCAGGTCGTCGGCGGTCGTGCCGTCCGGGACCTGACCGGTCACGACAGCGACGCCACGGACGTCCTTGGCCGACTCGGCGAGACCGGCGGCGGCCTGCAGGACCTTCTCGGCACGGAACTTCTCGATCTCCTTCTCGGCGTCCTTCAGCTTGCCGAGCATGGCGGAGACCTTCTCCGGGAGCTCCTCCGGGCGGCCCTTGATCAGCTCCTGGAGCTGGGCGACGACCGTGTGCTCACGGGCGAGGAAGTTGTAGGCGTCCACGCCGACCAGGGCCTCGATACGGCGCACACCCGAGCCGATGGAGGACTCGCCGAGCAGCTTCACCAGGCCCAGCTGGGCGGTGTTGTGCACGTGTGTGCCGCCGCACAACTCCTTGGAGAAGTCGCCGATGGTGACCACGCGCACGCGCTCGCCGTACTTCTCGCCGAATTCGGCGATGGCGCCCTGCTTCTTCGCCTCGTCGATGCCCATGACCTCGGCCTGGACGTCCAGTTCCCGGGCGAGCACCTCGTTGATCTTCTGCTCGACGTCGGTCATCACGGCCGTCGGGACGGCGGACGGGGAACCGAAGTCGAAGCGGAAGCGGCCGGGCTGGTTCTCGGAACCGGCCTGGGCGGCCGTCGGGCCGAGGGCGTCACGCAGGGCCTGGTGGGTCAGGTGGGTGGCCGAGTGGGCGCGGGCGATGGCCGTGCGGCGGCGACCGTCGATCGAGGCGTGGGCCGTGGCGCCGACCGTGACCTCGCCGACCTGGACGACGCCCTTGTGGACGTACACACCCGGGACCGGCTTCTGGCAGTCGCGGATCTCGATGACGGCGCCCGTGTCGACCTTGATCCGACCGGTGTCGCCGATCTGGCCGCCGCCCTCGGCGTAGAACGGGGTCCGGTCGAGGACGATCTCCACCTCGTCGCCCTCGGTGGCGGCCGGGGAGGAGGCGCCGTCGACGAGGATGCCCACGATCGTGGACTCGCCCTCGGTGTCGGTGTAGCCGATGAAGTCGGTCGCACCGGCCTTGTCGGCGATCTCGCGGTAGGCGCCGACGCCGGCGTGGCCGGTCTTCTTGGCCTGGGCGTCGGCCTTGGCGCGCTCCCGCTGCTCCTTCATCAGGCGGCGGAAGCCGTCCTCGTCCACGGAGAGGCCCTGCTCGGCGGCCATCTCCAGGGTGAGGTCGATCGGGAAGCCCCAGGTGTCGTGGAGCAGGAAGGCCTTGTCGCCGGGCAGGACGGTGCCGCCGGCGGCCTTGGTGTCGCTGACGGCCGTGTCGAGGATGTTGGTGCCGGCCTTCAGCGTCTTGAGGAAGGCGTTCTCCTCGGCGAGGGCGACCTTCTCGATGCGCTCACGGTCGGTGATGAGCTCCGGGTACTGCTGGCCCATCATCTCGATCACGGTGTCGATCAGGTCCTTGACGACCGGACCGGTGGCGCCGAGCAGGCGCATGTTGCGGATGGCGCGGCGCATGATGCGGCGCAGCACGTAGCCGCGGCCCTCGTTGCCCGGGGTGACGCCGTCGCCGATGAGCATCACGGAGGTGCGCATGTGGTCGGTGACCACGCGCAGGGACACGTCCGAGGCGTGGGCGTCGCCGTAGCGGACGCCGGTCAGCTCGGTGGCCTTGTTGATGACGGCCATCGAGGTGTCGATCTCGTACATGTTCTGCACGCCCTGCAGAATCATGGCGAGGCGTTCGAGGCCGAGACCGGTGTCGATGTTCTTGCTGGGCAGGTCGCCGAGGATCTCGAAGTTGTCCTTGCCGATGCCCTCGCCCCGCTCGTACTGCATGAAGACGAGGTTCCAGATCTCCACGTACCGCTCGTCGTTGACGGCGGGGCCGCCCTCGGCGCCGAACTCGGGGCCGCGGTCGTAGTTGATCTCGGAGCAGGGTCCGCAGGGGCCGGGGACGCCCATGGACCAGTAGTTGTCCTTCATGCCGAGGCGCTGGATGCGCTCCTTCGGCACGCCGACGACCTCGTGCCAGATGCGCTCGGCCTCGTCGTCGTCCTTGTAGACGGTGATCCACAGGCGCTCGGGGTCGAGACCGTAACCGCCCTTGTCCTGGGGGCTGGTGAGCAGCTCCCAGGCGAGCTGGATGGCGCCTTCCTTGAAGTAGTCGCCGAAGGAGAAGTTGCCGCACATCTGGAAGAAAGTGCCGTGCCGGGTGGTCTTGCCGACCTCTTCGATGTCCGGCGTGCGCACGCACTTCTGCACGCTCGTGGCGCGGGCGAAGGGCGGCTTGACCTCACCCAGGAAGTAGGGCTTGAAGGGCACCATGCCGGCCGGGACGAGGAGCAGAGTCGGGTCGTCCGCGATGAGCGACGCCGAAGGGACGACGGTGTGACCGCGCTCCTCGAAGAAGCTCAACCAGCGGCGGCGAATCTCAGCCGACTCCATCAGTGGTCCTCATTCCGGTTGTACGAGTACGTCTGGTACGCCGACCCCTCGACGTACTTCGGGTTGTTGCGGTTCTCGATGGCGGCATGCCGCCGGGGGCCGGGGAGTTCGGGGTTCTCGTTGATCCCGAGGGCGTCGCCCAGCTCGGCCTCCCGCACGGCCATGTTGTCCCGGACGTCGAGCGCGAAGCCCACGGCACGGTCCTTGATGCGGTGACCGGCCTCGATCGCCTTGTTCCCGGCGGTTCTGGCGAGGCTCTCGGGGGTCAGCTGCTTCAGCTTGCGGTTGACCTTGGTGGTGGCCCACACACCGGCGGCGACGCCCGTGGTGAACCAGAAGGTGCGGCGGAACATCGCTGGCTCTCAGTCCCTCTTCCCTCGGGAGCTGCGCCGAGAGACCGTGCGGCCCACGATCACGGTACGCCTCGACGGCTTGGCGGGCACGTCCTCCTTGCGGCCGCCGAGGGCCCGGCGCACGCCGTAGCCGAAGGCGGCGACCTTGACCAGGGGTCCGCCGAAGGTGGAGGCGACGGTGGTCGACAGCGCCGAGGCGTTCGACGTGACTTCCTGGACGTCGGAGGCGATCGCGTCGACCCGGTCGATCTGGGTCTGCGCGGAGCGCACTGCCGCGGAGGCGTCGGCCAGCAGCGGGACGGCCTGGTCGGTCACGTCCGCCACGAGCTTGGTGGTCGCCCTGAGCGTCTGGGCCAGCCTCGCCAGCGCGACGGCGAGGAAGGAGACCAGAATCGCCCAGAAGACGGCCACCAGGATCCCGGCAACCTCTCCACCGGACACAGCGCACCCGCTCCCTGAAACGTGCCTGAACATCGAAAAAGTCGTGCGACGAGCCTATCGCGCCGGGGGTGGCGCTCCGTACCGGATTACCGCCCGGGCGTGGGGTGATCGCGAAAACCCGCCGCCTCGCCCGCCCGGAAGGGCGGGGAGACGGCGGGCTGAAGTACCGCGTGCCTGCAGAGGATCAGCGGGCGTAGTACTCGACGACGAGCTGCTCGTCGCAGATCACCGGGATCTCCTTGCGGTTCGGCTCGCGGTCCAGGCGGAACGCCAGGGCCTTGAGGTTCACCTGGAGGTAGCGCGGGGTCTCACCGTCGGGGGCGAAGCCACCCTCACGGGCGATCGTGAAGAGGGTCTTCTCCTTGGAGCGCTCGCGGACCTGCACGACGTCGTCCGGACGGACACGGAAGGAGGGCTTGTCGACCTTCTTGCCGTTGACCGCGATGTGGCCGTGGACGACCATCTGGCGGGCCTGGTAGATCGTGCGGGCGATGCCCGAACGCAGGACCAGGGCGTCGAGACGGCGCTCCAGCTCGATGATCAGGGCCTCACCGGTCTTGCCCTGGACCTTGGAGGCACGCTCGTAGGCGCGGACGAGCTGGCGCTCGGACACGTCGTACTGCGCGCGCAGGCGCTGCTTCTCGAGCAGACGGACCTTGTAGTCCGAGTTCTGCTTGCGGCCGCGGCCGTGCTCACCCGGCGGGTAGGGGCGGGCCTCGAAGTACTTGACGGCCTTCGGGGTGAGCGCGATGCCGAGCGCACGCGACTTCTTGACCTTGGGGCGGGACTGGTTCGCCACTGTTTCTCGTTTCCTAGTGTCGGCTTGTCAGGGTTGTGGGAGGTCGCATTCGCAGCCGGGGAAACCCTCCTCGTCCGTGAAGGACGGGGCGGGCAGCCGCTCCCCTGATCTGGGCACATACGTGCAGCACGCGAGTGGCCCACCGACCGGTCCCCTCGCGGGAGGGATGGTGATGGGCTGCCCGCGACACCGTTCGACGGTGCGCGACGCTCCTGGAGCCGGTACGGGGGCTGTGCCCCCGACTGGCTCCGGCTGACTGTCCCGTTCTGACTGCACGGGACGCAGCACTCCGGACGAGTTTACAGGGTGCTCAGGACCGCTTTCGACCGAGGTTCCTCCGGGTCCACTCGACCGCGTCCGCGTAACGGGCCTCCGCGCCGTGGCGGGTCGGCTCGTAGTACTCGCGGTCCTTGAGGGCGTCCGGGGCGTACTGCTGGGCGGCGATCCCCTCGGGCAGGTCGTGCGGGTAGACGTAGCCCTGACCGTGGCCCAGCTTGGTCGCGCCCTTGTAGTGGCTGTCGCGCAGATGCGCGGGGACGGGTCCGGCCAGGCCCTTGCGGACGTCGTCCAGGGCGGCGCCGATCGCGGTGGTCGCGGCGTTGGACTTGGGGGCCAGGGCGAGGGCGATGGTGGCGTGGCTGAGGGTAAGGGCGGCCTCGGGGAAGCCGATCATGGCGACGGCCTGGGCGGCGGCGACCGCGAGGGGCAGCGCGTTCGGGTCGGCGAGGCCGATGTCCTCGCTGGCGGAGATCATCAGGCGCCTGGCGATGAAGCGCGGGTCCTCGCCGGCCTCGATCATCCGGGCCAGGTAGTGCAGAGCGGCGTCGACGTCGGAGCCGCGGATGGACTTGATCAGGGCGCTGGCGACGTCGTAGTGCTGGTCGCCGTCGCGGTCGTACTTCACGGCGGCCCGGTCGACCGTCTCCTCCAGCGTGGTCAGGGCGATCTCCGCCTCACCCTTGTCGAGGGCGGCTCCCGCGGCCGCCTCCAGGGCGGTCAGGGCGCGGCGGGCGTCGCCCCCGGCGATGCGCAGGAGGTGGCTCTCGGTCTCCTCGGGCAGGGCGACGGCGCTCTTCAGGCCGCGATCGTCGGCGAGGGCGCGCCGCAGCAGGCTCCTGATGTCGTCGTCCGTGAGCGGTTCGAGGGTGAGCAGCAGGGAGCGGGACAGCAGCGGCGAGATCACCGAGAAGTACGGGTTCTCCGTCGTCGCCGCGATGAGCGTCACCCAGCGGTTCTCGACGGCCGGGAGCAGCGAGTCCTGCTGGGCCTTGCTGAAGCGGTGGATCTCGTCGAGGAAGAGGACGGTCTCCTTGCCGTAGCCGCCGGAGGCGCGGCGGGCGCCGTCGATGACCGCGCGGACCTCCTTGACGCCGGCGGTGATCGCGGACAGCTCGACGAAGCGGGCGTCGGTGGCCCTGGAGACGACGTAGGCCAGGGTCGTCTTGCCGGTGCCGGGCGGCCCCCACAGGAGCACCGAGGAGGGGCCGGCCGGGCCGGAGGCCTCCCCGACCAGTCTGCGCAGGGGTGAGCCCGGCTTCAGCAGATGCTGCTGGCCCACGACCTCGTCGAGGGTGCGCGGGCGCATCCGCACCGCCAGGGGACTGCTGGACGGTTCCTTCTCCTGGCGTTCTTCGGCTGCGGCGGTGAACAGGTCGGGCTCCACGTCAGAAACCCTAAATCACCGCACTGACAGTCGGGCCGGGCACGGGAACGGCCTGGCTCAGCTGAGCCAGAAGTCCCACCAGCGGGTCAGGATCAACATGCCGATGATGCCGATGTGCAGCACGGGCATGACCCACGTGAACTCGTCGAAGAAGCCCTTCAGCCAGCCCGGGGCGGGCAGGAAGCCCTTGCGGATGTTGAACGACGTCACGTACCAGAACATGAGGATCGTGGCGACCCAGGCCAGGCAGCACCACAGGCACAGGGCGTTGATCCGGTACAGGGACTGGAACATCAGCCAGGCGCAGAAGCTCACGCCGAACAGGCAGCCGGCGTTGAAGGTGAGCCAGTACCAGCGCGGGAAGCGGGCGCGGGCGAGCAGGCTCATGCCGACGCAGACGACGATGCCGTAGCAGACCAGGCCGAGCATCGGGTTGGGGAAGCCGAAGACGGCGGCCTGCTTGCTCTCCATGACGCTGCCGCAGGACACGACCGGGTTGAGGCTGCAGCCGGGCGTGAACGTCTTGCCCTCGACCTTGGCTTCGAGGATCTTGAACTTGTCGATCGTGATGACCCACGCCGCGAGCAGACCGGCCGCGCCGGTGATCACCAAGAGCAGGGCGAGAGCCCGGCTGCCGCCCTCCGCACGGGGCGCGATCTCGGCGCGTTCCGGCTCGGGCTCCGTGGAGACGTCCCTGACTGTCGTCTTGCTCATCACGCCGATCCGTCACTTGAGACCTGAACACCTTCGGGAAGAACCATTGTGCCGCACCGGCAGGTCTGTCCACCGTTCAGTGGACATAAGGATGTCCGCTCGGTCGTCCCCTGAGGGGTGCGTTCCGGCCGACGCTCGTCGCATGACGGCACACGGGTACGACCTCGCCGTGCAGGTGCGGGGTCGCGTGAGCGCTACGGCGACGTGACCGCCGTCGACGGGATCGATCCCGGCATCCGGCACGGCGGGGTGTTCGGCCTGCGCGGGCCCGGCGGCGCGGGGCAGGCACCACGGTGGAGATCCCCCAGGGCGGGACGGGGGCGAGGTGTCCGTGCTCGGGTCGGACCCGGCGACCGGCACGCGTCGCGCGGCCCTCCTGTGTCGGATCGTATGGCAGGGCGAATCGGCGCCCGCGGAGTTGACGGTCCGGGTGACCGAACGGCACTTCGCCCGCTGCTCCCCGCGACCGCACGACCCGGAGGGGATCACCGGCCCGGTCGGTCTCGACACGAAGCCGGACAGCCGGGTCAGAGCCGGGCTGCCGTGCCGGTGGTCGTGCTGACGACGTACGAGACGGACCGGGCATCTGGCCGTGGGCGACCGGACACCGGCCGTGACGGGCGACGCGGTTGGGGCTGCCGGAGAACTGAGGAAGGCGCCGGGAGGCCCGGCGCCTTCGACGGCGGCTCAGCCGAGCCGTGCCTCCAGTTCCGCCACGATCTCGTTCACGCCCACGGCTGCCTGTTCGCCCGACTCCATGTCCTTGAGCTGGACGACACCTTCGGCGAGGTCGCGTTCGCCGGCGACGATCGTGTAGCGGGCGCCGCTGCGGTTGGCGTTCTTCATCGCACCCTTGAGGCCCTTGGCCCCGTAGGAGAAGTCGGTCGCGATGCCGTTCTTGCGCAGCTCCGTGACCTTGGCGAACAGGACCCGGCGGGCCTCCTCGCCGAGCGGAACGGCGAACACGCTGGTGGTGGCGGGCAGTTCGAGCTCGACGCCTTCCGCCTCCAGCGCGAGGACCGTGCGGTCGACGCCGAGGGCCCAGCCGACGGACGGCAGCGCGGGGCCGCCGATCATCTCGGACAGGCCGTCGTAGCGGCCGCCGCCGCCCACCGCGGACTGCGAACCCAGGCCGTCGTGGACGAACTCGAAGGTCGTGCGGGTGTAGTAGTCCAGGCCGCGCACCAGCTTCGCATCGTCCTCGAAGGCGACACCCGCCGCCGTGATCAGCTCGCGGACCTCCTCGTGGTACGCCTTGCAGGCGTCGCACAGGTAGTCGCGCAGCAGCGGGGCGTCCCCCAGCTGCTTCTGGACGGACTCGCGCTTGTCGTCCAGGACGCGCAGCGGGTTGATCTCCGCGCGGCGCAGGGTGTCCTCGTCCAGGTCCAGGCCGCGCAGGAACTCCTGCAGCGCCGACCGGTAGACCGGGCGGCACTCCTTGTCGCCCAGGCTGTTGAGCAGGATCCGGAAGTCGCTCAGGCCCAGCGAGCGGTACGCCTGGTCGGCCAGGATGATCAGCTCGGCGTCCAGCGCCGGGTCCTCCGCGCCGATCGCCTCCGCGCCGACCTGGGAGAAGTGGCGGTAGCGGCCCTTCTGGGGGCGCTCGTAGCGGTAGTACGAGCCGGAGTACCAGAGCTTGACCGGGAGGTTGCCGGCCTTGTGCAGGTTGGCCTCCAGGGCGGCGCGCAGGACCGAGGCCGTGCCCTCGGGGCGCAGGGCGAGCCGGTCGCCGCCCTTGGTCTCGAAGGCGTACATCTCCTTGGTCACGATGTCGGTGGACTCACCGACCCCGCGCGCGAAGAGCTCGACGCTCTCGAAGCCGGGCGTCTCGATGTAGCCGTAGCCGGAGTTGCGCAGCGGCGCGGCGATCGCCTCGCGGACCGCCAGGTACTTCGCGGAGTCCGGCGGGATCAGGTCGTACGTGCCCTTGGGGGCCTTGAAGGTGCTCACGAAAGGTCTCGTCACATTCCTCGTCGGGGAGCCGGGGACGCGCTGCGCTGTTGGCGGTCTGCCGCCACCTGCCGCAGATACGGGTTGGTGGCGCGCTCCTGGCCGATGGTCGTCTGGGGGCCGTGGCCGGACAGCACCACGGTCGAGTCGTCGAGCGGCAGGCACACGCGGGCCAGCGAGTCGAGCATCTCGGCCATGTCACCGCCGGGCAGGTCGGTGCGTCCGACGGAGCCGGCGAACAGCAGGTCGCCCGAGAACAGGATCGGGGGGATGTCCGCCGCCTCGGGCATGCCGAAGGTCACCGACCCCTTGGTATGGCCGGGCGCGTGCGCGACGGACAGCTCCAGGCCCGCCAGCTCCAGCTTCGCCCCGTCGGACAGCTCCTTGACGTCGTCCGGCTCCCCCACGGTCAGCTCGCCCAGCAGCGGCATCCCGATGGAACGGCCGAGCGCCTTCTCGGGGTCGCTCATCATGTACCGGTCGTCGGGGTGGATCCAGGCCGGCACGTCGTGCGCGCCGCACACCGGGACGACCGAGGCGACATGGTCGAGGTGGCCGTGAGTGAGGACGACGGCGACGGGCTTGAGCCGATGCTTTCTGATCGCTTCCTCGACGCCGTCGGCGGCCTGATGGCCGGGGTCGATGATCACGCACTCCTCACCGGCGGCGGGGGCGACGAGGTAGCAGTTCGTCCCCCAGGCCCCGGCGGGGAACCCGGCAATGAGCACGATCGTCCTTCGTTGTGTCGATACGGGCGGCTACGGCTGCTCACAGAGCCTACCGGCGCTGCCGATTCCTCAGCGAACCCATATACGGTACGGGGCACACGCAGGCGGTCGGCGCACAGGACGCGCGCGTACCGGTCGACGTATCAGACCCATGAGGAGAGAACCCGGTGGTCAGCCAGGAACAGCGGCGGCGTCAGCTCGCCCGGGAGAAGTTCTTGCGGCAGCAGCAGCGACGCACGGACGCGCGACGCAAGGCCCGTATCCGCAACTCCGTGATCGCCTCGGCTCTCGGCGTGATCGTGGTGCTGTCCGTGACGGTCTTCCTGACCAAGCCGTTCGAGGACAACGGCAAGACGGAGAACGCGGGCGCGGACGTCACCCCGAGCGCCACGCCCAGCAAGGCCCCGGACCCGTGCGCGAAGCCGGCCGCGGGCAAGGTCAAGTCGGAGACCTGGAAGAAGGAACCGGCGATGACCATCGACAAGTCGGCGAAGTACACGATGAAGCTGGACACGACCTGCGGCGAGATCGACATCGCGTTGAAGGCGTCGGCGGCCCCGCACACCGTCAACTCGTTCAAGTTCCTCGCCGACCAGGGCTACTTCGACCACAGCAAGTGCCACCGGCTCACCGACCAGAACATCTACGTCCTGCAGTGCGGCGACCCGAAGGGCACCGGCGTGGGCGGTCCCGGCTACACGATCCCGGACGAGAACCTCAAGGACAAGAGCCTCAAGGGCGGGGTGTATCCGGCGGGCACGGTCGCGATGGCGAACCAGTACAACGCCCAGGCCAAGCAGGGCCGCAACACCGGCGGCAGCCAGTTCTTCCTCGTCTACCAGGACAGTCAGCTGCCGCCCGACTACACACCGTTCGGTACGGTGTCCGAGGCGGGCATGAAGGTTCTGCAGAAGATCGCCAAGGCCGGGGTGCAGGCTCCCGACCCGCAGACGGGCAATACGGCGCCCAACGCGACGGTCGTGATCAACAAGGCGACCATCAGCGAATCCTGACCCCCAACTGCGAAATTTCGGTCGCGCGGGATGCGGACAGGCCCCCCGCCGGTCGCCTATGTTGGCCGTGACGAAACTGTGGACGATGCCCGGGGGAGCTTCAGGCCCCTCGCAGGCATCATGTGGAGGAGGCGCTGTGAGCAGCGACCCGTGGGGCCGCGTCGACGAGACGGGGACCGTGTACGTGCGTACGGCCGACGGCGAGCAGGTCGTCGGTTCCTGGCAGGCGGGCTCCCCCGAGGAGGCGCTGGCCTATTTCGAGCGCAAGTACGAGGGCCTGGTTGTCGAGATCGGCCTCCTCGAGAAGCGAGTGAAGACCACCGACCTGTCGGCGAAGGACGCCCAGGCGGCCATCGACCACATCCGGGAGCAGGTCGACGCGCATCACGCGGTGGGCGACCTGGACGCCCTCCGGGTCCAGCTGGACAAGCTCGTGGAGCTGGTGGAAGCGCGCCGCGAGGAGCGCAAGGCGCAGCGGGCGAAGCAGTCCGACGAGGCCCGCAAGGCCAAGGAGGCGCTGGTCGCCGAGGCGGAGGAGCTGTCGCAGTCCGACCAGTGGCGGGCGGCCGGTGAGCGGCTGCGCTCCCTGGTGGACACCTGGAAGGGGCTGCCGCGGCTGGACCGCAAGTCCGACGACGAACTGTGGCACCGGTTCTCGCACGCGCGGTCGGCGTTCTCCAAGCGGCGCAAGCAGCACTTCGCGCAGCTGGACGCGCAGCGCGAGGAGGCGCGGCGGACCAAGGAACGTCTGGTCGCCGAGGCCGAGGCGCTGGCGAACTCGACGGACTGGGGCGTGACGGCCGCGCGCTACCGCGAGCTGATGTCCGAGTGGAAGGCCGCGGGCCGCGCCCAGCGTGAGCACGAGGACGACCTGTGGAACCGCTTCCGCGGCGCCCAGGACGTCTTCTTCGCGGCCCGCAGCTCGGTCTTCGCCGAGCGGGACGCCGAGCAGACCGAGAACCTCAAGCTCAAGGAGGAGCTGGCCGAGGAGGCCGAGAAGCTCCTGCCGATCACGGACCTGAAGGCGGCCCGGGCCGCGTTCCGTTCCGTGAACGAGCGCTGGGAGGCCATCGGCCACGTGCCGCGCGACGCCCGGCCCAAGGTCGAGGGCCGGATGCACGCCGTCGAGAAGGCCATCCAGGAGGCCGAGGAGGCCGAGTGGCGCCGGACGAACCCGGAGGCACGTGCGCGAGCCGAGGGTCTGACCGGCCAGCTGCAGGCCGCCGTGGACAAGCTGAGGGGCCAGATCGAGCAGGCCCGGGCGCAGGGCAACAACGCCAAGGCGGACAAGCTCGAGCGTGAACTCGAGGGCCGCCGGGCGCTGCTGGACCAGGCGCTGAAGGGCCTGCAGGAGTTCGGAGGCTGACCTGGCCGGAACGAAAGGGGGCTCCCGTACGCCGTGTACGGGAGCCTCCTTTCGTGTGGCTGCTGCGGGGTGTCACGACCTGCTGCGCGCCGAGGTCACCCGGTAGACGTCGTAGACGCCCTCCACGCCCCGGACCGCCTTCAGCACATGGCCGAGGTGCTTCGGGTCGCCCATCTCGAAGGTGAAGCGGGAGGTGGCGACTCGGTCGCGGGAGGTCTGGACGGCAGCGGAGAGGATGTTGACGTGCTGGTCGGACAGGACGCGTGTGACGTCCGACAGGAGCCGGGAGCGGTCCAGGGCCTCGACCTGGATGGCGACCAGGAAGACCGAGGACTGCGTGGGCGCCCACTCGACCTCGAGGATCCGCTCGGGCTCCCGGGAGAGTGACTCCACGTTCACGCAGTCGTTGCGGTGAACCGATACGCCACTACCACGGGTGACGAAGCCGATGATGGGGTCGCCGGGTACCGGCGTACAGCAGCGGGCGAGTTTGACCCACACATCCTCGACGCCCTTGACGACGACGCCCGGGTCGGCGCTGGAGCGGCGCTTGCGGCTGCGTCCGCGGGCCGGCGGGACCGACTCGTCGATCTCCTCGGTGGCGGCCTCCTCGCCGCCGAGGGCCTGTACCAGCTTCTGCACGATGTTCTGAGCGGAGACATGGCCCTCGCCGATCGCCGCGTACAGGGCGGAGATGTCGGAGTAGCGCATCTCGTGCGCGAGGGTCACCAGCGAGTCGCCGGTCAGGATGCGCTGGATCGGCAGGTTCTGCTTGCGCATCGCGCGGACGATGGCGTCCTTGCCCTGCTCGATCGCCTCGTCGCGGCGTTCCTTGGAGAACCAGGCGCGGATCTTGTTGCGGGCGCGCGGTGACTTGACGAAGCCGAGCCAGTCGCGGGAGGGACCGGCGCCGGGTGCCTTGGAGGTGAAGACCTCCACCAGGTCGCCGTTGTCGAGGGTGGACTCGAGCGGGACCAGCCGGCCGTTGACCCGGGCGCCTATGGTCCGGTGGCCGACCTCGGTGTGGACCGCGTAGGCGAAGTCCACGGGCGTGGCACCGGCGGGGAGCGCTATGACGTCGCCCTTGGGGGTGAAGACGAAGACCTCGTTGCGGGAGAGGTCGAAGCGCAGCGACTCCAGGAACTCGCCGGGGTCCTCGGTCTCCTTCTGCCAGTCCAGGAGCTGCCGCAGCCACGCCATGTCGTTGATGGCGTCCTTGTCCTTGCCGGAGGACCTGGGTGCGTCCGTGCGCACCTTGGAGGCGCCGGCGACGGCTTCCTGCTTGTACTTCCAGTGCGCGGCGATGCCGTACTCGGCGCGGCGGTGCATGTCGAACGTGCGGATCTGCAGTTCGACCGGCTTGCCGCCGGGGCCGATGACCGTCGTGTGCAGCGACTGGTACATGTTGAACTTGGGCATCGCGATGTAGTCCTTGAACCGGCCGGGGACCGGGTTCCATCGCGCGTGCACCGTGCCGAGGGCCGCGTAGCAGTCGCGGACGGTGTCCACGAGGACGCGGATGCCCACCAGGTCGTAGATCTCCGCGAAGTCACGGCCGCGGACGATCATCTTCTGGTAGACGCTGTAGTAGTGCTTGGGGCGGCCGGTGACGGTCGCCTTGATGCGGGCCGCCCGCAGGTCGGCCTGGACCTCGTCGGTCACTATGGCGAGGTACTCGTCGCGCTTCGGGGCGCGCTCGGCCACCAGGCGGACGATCTCGTCGTACATCTTGGGGTAGAGGATCGCGAAGGCGAGGTCCTCCAGCTCCCACTTGATGGTGTTCATGCCCAGGCGGTGGGCGAGCGGCGCGTAGATCTCGAGGGTCTCGCGCGCCTTCTTCTCCTGCTTCTCGCGCTTGAGGTAGCGCATGGTGCGCATGTTGTGCAGGCGGTCGGCGAGCTTGATGACCAGGACGCGAGGGTCCCTGGCCATGGCGACGACCATCTTGCGCACCGTCTCGGCCTGCGCGGCCTCGCCGAACTTGACCTTGTCCAGCTTGGTGACGCCGTCGACGAGCAGGGTGACGACGTCGCCGAAGTCGCGGCGCAGGTCCTCCAGGCCGTACTCGGTGTCCTCGACCGTGTCGTGCAGCAGGCCGGCCATCAGCGTGGCCGGATCCATGCCCAGTTCGGCGAGGATGGTCGTCACGGCGAGCGGGTGTGTGATGTACGGGTCGCCGCTCTTGCGCTTCTGGCCGCGGTGCCAGCGCTCGGCGACCTGGTAGGCGCGCTCGATCTGGCGGAGCGTCGACGTCTCGATCTTCGGGTCGTTGCTGCGCACTATCCGCAGCAGCGGCTCCAGCACCGGGTTGTACGGGTTCGCACGCTGCACGCCGAGCCGGGCCAGACGGGCGCGGACGCGGTTGGAGGAGCCGCTGCGGGCCGGCTGACCGGAGGCCTGCCGCACCGGCGGGGCAGGCTTGGGGCGCGACTGCTCGGCGGGCTTGTCGACGGGCGCCGACTGGGCGTGCTCGACCGGCCCGCGGGAGTCGTTCTTCGCGTGGGGCGCGTTCGGCGCGGGCTTGGCCGCGGCTGCCGAGGCGGACTCGGGCTTGGCGGCGGTCAGGTGCTGGGCCTCGTCTGGCAAGAGGGCTCCTCGTGCGCGATCCGGGTCCCCGGTCAGGCTCCGGAGCACCCATGGTAGCGATCCTGAGCTCCAGGATCGCCTTCAGACCGATGTGAGAGCCGTCAACCAGGGAAACGCAAGAGGCGGGCTCCGGATTCCTCCGGGCCCGCCTCGAGGTGTCGTGCCGGTGTCCACCGGGCTGTGCGGTGGTGGCTAGACCGTGAGCAGCGCCTCCAGAGGGGCACCGTCCAGAGCCGGTGCCAGACGGGCGCGGCCGCCGAGGAAGCCGAGTTCCATGAGGACGGCGAGGCCGGCGACCTCGGCGCCGGCCCGGCGGATGAGCTGGACCGAGGCCTCGGCGGTGCCGCCGGTGGCGAGGACGTCGTCGACGATCAGCACGCGGTCGCCGGCGCTCAGGTCCTCGGCGTGCACCTCGATCTCCGCCGAGCCGTACTCGAGCTCGTAGGCCTGGGCGAGGGTGGCTCCGGGGAGCTTGCCCGCCTTGCGCACGGGGATGAAGCCGAGGCCGGCGCGGACGGCGACCGGAGCACCGAGGATGAACCCGCGGGCCTCCAGGCCGACGACCTTGGTGGCGCCGGTGCGCTCGGCGATCTCCGAGAGGGCGTCGGTGAGCGCGGTGAACGCCGCCGGGTCCGCCAGGAGCGGGGTGATGTCCTTGAACATCACGCCCGGCTCCGGGTAGTCGGCCACGTCCCGGATGCGGCTGAGCAGCAGCTCCCTGATGTCGGTCACCGGCGCTTCCCCGAGGGACGGCCACGGCCGCGGGTGCGGGACGCGGGCTGGTTGCGCGGGCCGACGACCGCGGCTGCGGCGTCCTCGGGCTCGCCGGCGTACGACTCGTCGTCATCGTGGACGGCGGCCTCGCCCTGAGCGGCCTGGGCCCGCTTGGCGAGGACGCGCTTCCTGAGGGCCTTCATCTGCGGCTCGCGCTCCTTGAGGTCGGCGACGAGCGGCGTGGCGATGAAGATCGAGGAGTAGGCACCGGCGGCGAGGCCGACGAACAGCGACAGCGAGATGTCGTTCAGCATGCCGGCGCCGAGGACACCGCCACCGATGAACAGCAGGCCCGCGACGGGCAGCAGCGCGACCACCGTGGTGTTGACGGAGCGGACCAGGGTGCTGTTGATCGAGCGGTTGGCGACGTCGCTGTAGGTCCAGCGGGTCTGTTTCGTGATGTCCTTGGTCTGTTCCTTGAGGCTGTCGAACACCACGACCGTGTCGTAGAGCGAGTAGCCGAGGATGGTCAGCAGACCGATCACCGTGCCCGGTGTGACCTCGAAGCCGACCAAGGCGTAGATGCCGACCGTGATGGTGATGTCGTGGATCAGCGCGACGAACGCGGCCAGCGCCATACGCCACTCGAAGGCGATCGCCAGGTAGATCACCACGAGGACCAGGAAGATGCCGAGGCCCTGCCAGGCCTTGTTCGCGATCTGCTCGCCCCAGCTGGGCCCGACCAGTTCGGCGTTGATCTGCTCCGCGTCGATCTTGAGGTCGTCGGCGAGGGTGTTCTTGATCTCGTTCGCCGCGCCGGTGTCGATGCCGGCCACCTGGATGCGCAGGCTGCCGTCGCCGAGCTTCTGGACGATCGCGTCGTGGCCGGACGCCTCTTCCGCGTACCCCTCCGCCTGGGACACCGAGGCGCTGGTGTTCTTCGGGGTGTTGAAGACGGCGCCGCCCTGGAACTCGATGCCCATGTTCAGGCCGCGGACCGCCAGGCCGACGATGGCCGTGATGGTGATCAGGATGGACAGGCCGTACCAGATCTTGCGGTTCTTGACGAAGTCGTAGCCGACCTCGCCACGGTGCAGTCGGGCGCCGAGGTTGCCGAGTTTCGACATCTCAGGCCTCCTTGGTGTCGACGGGGACGGCGGGGCGGCGGGTGCGGCGCAGCGGCGGCTGGGCGCCCAGGCTCTTCGGGTCGAGGCCGGACCACTTGTGGCCGTTGGCGAAGAACGGGCGGCGGGCCATCAGGGTCAGCAGCGGCTTGGTGAAGAGGAACACGACCACCACGTCGAGCAGGGTGGTCAGGCCGAGCGTGAACGCGAAGCCCTGGACCTTGCCGACCGTGACGATGAAGAGCACCGCGGCGGCGAGGAACGACACGAAGTCGGAGACCAGGATGGTGCGCCGGGCGCGCGGCCAGGCCCGCTCGACGGCGGGGCGCAGCGAGCGGCCCTCGCGGATCTCGTCACGGACGCGTTCGAAGTACACGATGAACGAGTCCGCCGTGATGCCGATGGCGACGATGGCGCCGCAGACGGCCGGCAAGTTGAGCGCGAAGCCGATGGCCGGACCGAGCAGGGACATGAGCGTGTAGGTGAGAGCGGCGGAGACCAGCAGCGAGAGGATCGCGATGAACGACAGGCCGCGGTAGTAGGCCAGCAGATAGATGATGACCAGGGCCAGACCGATCGCACCGGCGATCAGACCGGCCTTCAGCTGGTCACCGCCCAGCGCGGCGGTCACGGTCGTCATGCTGTCCACCTTGAAGGTCAGCGGCAGCGCGCCGTACGACAGCATGTTGGAGAGGTCCTGGGCGGACTGCTGGGTGAAGTTGCCGGAGATCTCGGCGTTGCCGCCGGTCAGGGCCTGCCTCACGAACGGGTCGGAGACCACGTCGCCGTCGAGGACGATCGCGAACTGGTTCTGCGGCGACTGGTTCTGCGCCAGCTTGCCGGTGATTTCCGCGAACTTCTTGGCGCCGCCGTCGGTGAAGTCCATGGTGACCGTCCAGCCGGCACCGGTCTGGGTGTTCAGGACGGCCTGGGCCTTGTCGACGTCCGTGCCGTCGACCTCGGCGGGGCCGAGGATGTACTTCTGCCACTGGCCCTGCGCGTTCTGGCCGCAGGCCAGCGTCGGTTCGGAGGCCTTGACGCCGTCGCCCACGGTGGAGCGGGTCTTCTCATCGGTGCAGTCGAGCTTGGCGTACTGCTCCTGCAGCTTGCTCGCGTCGTCACCGGCCGTGCCGCCGGTCGCGGACGGGGAGGGGCTGGCCTTCGCCTTGTCCGAGGCGCTGGCGGACGGCGTCGCGTCGGCCTTCAGCGCGTCGGTGACCGCGCGGCCCTGCGTGGTGGGAGAGGCGGACGGGGACGCGGATCCCTTGTCGGTGGCCTCGGGCTTGTCGGTGGCCTTGCCGGACGGCTGGTCCGACGGGCTGCCCGTGGGGCTCGGCGACGGGGCCGTGCCGCCGCCGGACACCTCGGTGGCGATGACCGGACGGAAGTAGAGCTTCGCGGTGGTGCCGACCTGCTTGCGGGCCTGCTCGGAGTTCGTGCCCTTGGGGATGTTGACGATGATGTTGTCCCGGCCCTGCGTCTGGACCTCGGCCTCCTGGACGCCCAGACCGTTGACACGGCGCTCCATGATGGAGACGGCGGTGTCCATGTTGGTCTTGTTGATCGCCGCCTCGTTGCCGGCCTCGGGCACCGCGCGGAGCGTGATGCTCGTGCCGCCGGCCAGGTCGATGCCGAGACGCGGCGTCGTGTGTCCCGAGGCGAACATCCCACCGGTGAGCGCCGCGATGGCGATCAGAATCAGGGCCAGCGAGCGCCCCGGCTTGCTCTGGGCGCTCGCGCTCCGGCCCTTTTTAGGTGTGGCCACCTTCTCGTACTCCCTCTCGGGCCGCCTCGCTCCGGATCGGCGGACGGGCGGCCATGACATGGTGTCGGGACTCCGGGCGAGCCGGTCTTGTCCCGGGGTGCGCGGGCAGGGCCCGCCCCGCCCCGGGACGCGACTACTTCGCCTCGGAGTCGCCGTCGGTCTTCTTCGGCTCTGCGTCCGTCTTCGCCTCGCCGGCCGGGGCCTCGTCGGCCGGGTCGTCGGCCGGGTCCTTCTTGCCGAGGTCGACGGCCTTGTCGTCAGCGGGGGCGTCGGTGGCGGAGTCGTCGGTCTCGGTGAGGGAGGAGGCGTCGTCCGGGACGATGTCGGCGTCGGACTTCAGGTCGTGCTCGACGCCGTGGACGATGCGGTTGTACTCGTCGTCGGTCAGGACGGCACCGATGGCGTTCTTGGCGAAGAGGAGCTCGACGCCGGGACCGGCGTCGACGAGGACGGTGTCCTCGTTGACCTCCTTGACCGTGGCGTACATGCCCCCGATGGTGCGGATACCGCTGCCGGGCTGCATTTGGTTCCGCATCTCCACGGCCTGCTGCTGCTTCTTCTTGGCCGACCGGGTCATCAGGAACATGGCCCCGATGAGCACGATGAACGGGAGGAGGGTCAGGAGACTCACGGGTCGGTACTTCCTTCACACGACCGCGCTGTGAGCGGCCAGATGGTTGGGGGTATGTGCGCCGCCGACAAAGGCGGCATCGGCGGAGTCTAAGCGAGTCCGCGCGCATGGAACAACGCTCAGCATGGCACCGGGGTTCCTCCTTGGGCCACTGTCCTCGCCGTGCCGGAGCGGTGGCGCCGCCGTCACGCCCCGAACAGGTCCTGTTGTCCGTTTCCGGTGGTCCGGGAGCGGGGCGGGGTGAGGCCGAGATGCGCCCATGCGGCGGGAGTGGCGACCCGGCCTCGGGGGGTGCGGGCCAGCAGTCCCTGCCGTACGAGGAAGGGTTCGGCGACCTCTTCCACGGTCTCACGCTCCTCCCCCACCGCGACAGCGAGCGTGGACAGTCCGACGGGTCCGCCGCCGAACAGCTTGAGCAGTGCTTCCAGCACGCCCCGGTCGAGACGGTCTAGGCCGCGGGCGTCCACCTCGTAGACGGCGAGGGCGGCCGCGGCGATGTCCCGGGTGATCAGCCCGTCGGCCTTGACCTGCGCGTAGTCCCGGACGCGGCGCAGCAGGCGGTTGGCGATGCGGGGCGTGCCGCGGGAGCGGCCGGCGATCTCGGCGGCGCCGTCCGGCTCGATCTCGACCTCGAGCAGGTTCGCCGAGCGGTGGATGACCCGCTCCAGCTCGGCCGGTTCGTAAAACTCCATGTGCGCGGTGAAGCCGAAGCGGTCGCGCAGCGGCGGCGGCAGCAGGCCGGCGCGTGTGGTGGCGCCGACCAGGGTGAAGGGGGGCAGCTCCAGCGGGATGGCGGTGGCTCCGGGGCCCTTGCCGACGATGACGTCGACGCGGAAGTCCTCCATCGCCATGTACAGCATCTCCTCGGCGGGCCGGGACATGCGGTGGATCTCGTCGAGGAAGAGGACCTCGCCCTCCTGCAGGGAGGAGAGGATCGCTGCGAGGTCGCCGGCGTGCTGGATGGCGGGGCCCGAGGTGATGCGGATGGGGGCCTCCATCTCGGCCGCGATGATCATCGACAGGGTGGTCTTGCCGAGGCCGGGGGCGCCGGAGAGCAGCACGTGGTCGGCGGTGGCGCCACGCGCGCGTGCTGCCCGCAGGACGAGGTCGAGCTGCTCGCGGACCTTCTCCTGGCCGATGAACTCGCCCAGGTCCTTGGGGCGCAGGGCGGCCTCTACGGCCTGGTCCTCACGGTCGGCGGACGCGCCGACGAGCCGCTCGGCGGCGGGTGTGTCGGTCGTGTCGTCCCAGTTCATGTGATGTGCCTCGGAGGTGTGGGGGTCAGCGGGCGCGGTTCAGGGTCTGCAGGGCCGCCTTCAGCAGCTGGCCCACCTGGGGCGTGCCCTCGGCGGCCTCGGCCTGCGGAGCGACGGCGGTCACGGCCTCGTCGGCCTCCCGGGTCGCGTAGCCGAGGCCGATCAGGGCGGCGTGCAGCTGGTCGCGCCAGCCCGCGCTGACGGCCGTACCGCCGGCGGGCGCGCCCACCGGCGCGCCGAGCCGGTCCTTCAGCTCCAGGAGCAGCTTCTGGGCGCCCTTCTTGCCGATGCCGGGGACGGCGGTGAGCGCCTTCTCGTCCGCGGTGGCCACGGCTCGGCGCAAGGCGTCCGGGCTGTGCACGGCGAGCATGGCCTGGGCCAGCCGGGGGCCGACACCGCTGGCCGTCTGGAGCAGCTCGAAGACCTGCCGCTCGTCGTCGTCCGCGAAGCCGTACAGGGTGAGTGAGTCCTCCCGTACGACGAGGGACGTGTGCAGCTTGGCGGGCTGGCCCATGCGGAGTGTGGACAGCGTGTTCGGCGTGCACTGGACGGCCATGCCGACGCCGCCGACCTCGACGACCGCGGCGTCGGGGGCGAGCGCGGCGACCGTGCCGCTGACGAAGGCGATCATGCCGTACGGCCTTTCGATGTGTGCAGGGCTACAACCTGCTGGAGTCGGTTCTGCGCGGGCGCGCGCCAGATGTGGCAGATGGCGAGGGCCAGGGCGTCGGCCGCGTCGGCGGGCCTGGGCGGTGCGCTGAGCCGGAGCAGACGGGTGACCATCGCGCCCACCTGGGCCTTGTCCGCCCGGCCGCTGCCCGTGACGGCCGCCTTGACCTCGCTCGGGGTGTGCAGCGCCACGGGGATTCCGCGGCGCGAGGCGCACAGCAGGGCGACGGCGCTGGCCTGGGCGGTGCCCATCACCGTACGGACGTTGTGCTGGCTGAAGACGCGCTCGACGGCGACGAATTCGGGGCGGTGCTCGTCCAGCCACTGCTCGATGCCCTGCTCGATGGCGACGAGGCGGTGGCCGAGGTCGGCGTCCGAGGGTGTCCGGACCACACCGACACCGATCATGGTGAGCGGCCGTCCGGCGACGCCCTCGACCACGCCCACACCACACCGGGTCAGTCCCGGGTCCACCCCCAGAACGCGCACGCGCCCTCCCTTTCGATCACCAGTTTGTGCAGGCTATCGGGTGCCACCGACAACGCGACGGGCCGACGGGGTGTGTCCCGTCGGCCCGTTGGTCATCGGAGCCCTTCGCAGGGCCCGGTGTTACGCGTCGACCTTCTCCATGACCTCGTCGCTGACGTCGAAGTTGGCGAAGACGTTCTGCACGTCGTCGCTGTCCTCGAGCGCGTCGATGAGCTTGAAGATCTTCTTGGCGCCCTCCTCGTCCAGCTCGACCTGCATGGTCGGGACGAAGTTGGCGTCGGCGGAGTCGTAGTCGATGCCGGCGTCCTGGAGGGCGGTGCGGACCGCGACCAGGTCGGTGGCCTCGCTGAGGACCTCGAAGCTCTCGCCGAGGTCGTTGACCTCCTCGGCGCCCGCGTCCAGCACGGCGGTCAGCACGTCGTCCTCGGTCAGCTCGCCCTTGGGGACGATGACGACGCCCTTGCGGTTGAACAGGTACGACACCGAGCCCGGGTCGGCCATGGAGCCGCCGTTGCGGGTCATGGCGACGCGGACCTCGGAGGCGGCGCGGTTGCGGTTGTCGGTGAGGCACTCGATGAGCACCGCGACGCCGTTCGGGCCGTAACCCTCGTACATGATCGTCTCGTAGTCGGCGCCGCCGGCCTCCAGGCCCGCGCCGCGCTTGACCGCCGAGTCGATGTTCTTGTTGGGGACCGACGACTTCTTCGCCTTCTGGATGGCGTCGTAGAGCGTCGGGTTGCCCTCGGGGTCCGCGCCGCCCATCCGCGCCGCGACCTCGATGTTCTTGATCAGCTTCGCGAAGAGCTTGCCGCGCTTGGCATCGATGACGGCCTTCTTGTGCTTCGTCGTGGCCCATTTAGAGTGGCCGGACATCTGCCTGTCTCCTTCGCGTAACCCATCTCAGCAACGAACGCAGGAATCCTACAAGGACTCGGCTGTCCGGTCCGCCCGCACCATGTCGACGAACAGGGCGTGCACGCGGTGGTCGCCGGTCAGTTCCGGGTGGAACGACGTGGCGAGCGCGTTGCCCTGGCGGACGGCGACGATGTGGCCGTCGTGTTCGGCGAGCACCTCGGCGCGGGCGCCGACCGACTCGACCCAGGGGGCGCGGATGAAGACGCCCTCCACCGGGGCGCCCTCGACGCCCTTGAGGTCGACGGCCGCCTCGAAGGACTCGTTCTGCCGGCCGAAGGCGTTGCGGCGCACGATCATGTCGATGCCGCCGACGGTCTCCTGGCCCGAGCGCGGGTCGAGGATCTTGTCGGCGAGCATGATCATGCCGGCGCAGGTGCCGTAGACGGGCATGCCGTCCCGCACGCGTGCGCGCAGCGGCTCCATCACGCCGAACAGCACGGCCAGCTTGGAGATGGTGGTGGACTCGCCGCCGGGGATGACGAGGCCGTCCACCTCGGCGAGTTCTTCGGGGCGCCGCACCGGCCTGGCCACGGCATCGGCCGCGGCCAAGGCGACGAGGTGCTCCCGTACGTCGCCCTGGAGGGCCAGGACGCCTAGGACAGGAGTGCTCATGGGATTACCAGCCGCGGTTGGCGTAGCGCTCGGTCTCGGGGAGGGTGTCGCAGTTGATGCCGACCATGGCCTCGCCGAGGTTGCGGGACGCGTCGGCGATGATCTTCGGGTCGTCGTAGAAGGTGGTGGCCTTCACGATGGCGGCGGCGCGCTTGGCCGGGTCGCCGGACTTGAAGATGCCGGAGCCGACGAAGACGCCCTCGGCGCCGAGCTGGCGCATCAGGGCCGCGTCGGCGGGGGTGGCGACGCCGCCGGCGGAGAACAGCACCACCGGGAGCTTGCCGAGCTCGGAGACTTCCTTGACCAGCTCGTAGGGGGCGCGCAGCTCCTTGGCTGCGGCGTACAGCTCGTGGTTGTCGAAGCCGCGCAGCTTGGCGATCTCGTTCTTGATCTGGCGCAGGTGGCGGACGGCCTCGACGACGTTGCCGGTGCCGGCCTCGCCCTTGGAGCGGATCATCGCGGCGCCCTCGGCGATGCGGCGCAGGGCCTCGCCCAGGTTGGTGGCACCGCAGACGAACGGCGTCGTGAAGGACCACTTGTCGGAGTGGTTGACCTCGTCGGCCGGGGTGAGGACCTCGGACTCGTCGATGTAGTCGACGCCGAGCGACTGCAGGACCTGGGCCTCGACGAAGTGGCCGATGCGGGACTTGGCCATGACCGGGATCGAGACGGCCTCGATGATGCCCTCGATCATGTCCGGGTCGGACATCCGGGCCACGCCGCCGTCCTTGCGGATGTCGGCCGGAACCCGCTCCAGCGCCATGACGGCGACGGCGCCCGCGTCCTCGGCGATCTTCGCCTGCTCCGGGGTGACGACGTCCATGATGACGCCGCCCTTGAGCTGCTCGGCCATGCCGCGCTTCACACGGGCGGTTCCGGTCTCGGGAGCCTGGTTTTCGGAAGTGGACACGGGTGACCTCGCTGAGGGGAAAGAGGGGTTTTCTGCAGCACCGAGGAAACGTGACAGGACCAGGCCACAGCAAGGGCCAATGGGAACGCTGTGGATCCTTTTCCGGCGGACCGCCGGAAAACGGCCGGTGAACGGGGTCAGGCGGCCCGGTCCACCAGGGCCGCCGGAGGCTCGTCGTCCATTTCGAAGGCCATGGGGAAGGGCGCGTGGCCGGCCAGGCGGAACCAGCGCACCTTGCGGTGCCGGCGCAGGGCCCGGGCGGCCCGTACGGCGTCGTTGTGGAAGCGCCGGGCCATCGGCACCCTGCGGACCGCCTCGGTGAGCTCGCGGGCGGCTTCCTCTCCCCCGGGCGCCTCGCGTACGGCCTCCACCTGCGCGGGCTCCCCGAACACCGCCCGCAGCGCCTGGCTCAGCTCGCTCTCGGCGACCTCCCGCTGCTCCTCCTCGGCCTGCCGCGCGGCGTGCGCGGCCTCGTAGAGGACGATGGAGGCGGCCGGGTCGAGCACCCCTGAGGTGGCCAGTTCCTGGGCGACGGAGACGCGGCGCAGCAGCTGCGCGTCGAGCGCGGCGCGCGCGGCGTCGATGCGCGCGTGCAGCCGGTCCAGCCGCCCGGCCGTCCAGCTCAGGTACAGGCCGATCACCACGAGGGCGACGAGGATCCAGATGAGGGTTGCGGTCACGGGCCAAGAGGCTACCGGGGCGCTCCGCCCGGTCAGCCGGGTGTCGTGCCGGCGATGTCGCGGGGCACTGCCGGGGCGGCCGCCCCGGACGCCCCGCCACCGGCCTGAACGGCCTCGTCCTCCGGCACCGGACGGGCCGAGTCCGCGCCCGGCCGGGAGGCGGCCGTCACACCAGGCAGGTCAGAAGCCCGCCGTCACACCAGGCCGGTCAGAAGCCGGCCGTCAGTCCCGCGCCAGCCCCAGCCGCCCCCACAACCCCGTCGCCCGTTCGTCCTCGGCCACCGCCGCCGCCCCCGCCGTCACCGTCTCGTAGACGGACATGATGTCCGCGCCGACGGTCGACCAGTCGAAGCGCCGCACATGGGCGCTCCCCCGCTCGCGCAGTCCGGCGCGCCGCTCCGGGTCCTCCAGGAGCCGCAGGGCCGCGTCGGCCAGGGCGTCGGCGTCCTCGTTGGGGAACAGCTCGCCGGCCGCGCCCCGGTCGAGGACCTGGGCGAAGGCGTCCAGGTCGGAGGCGAGGACGGGGGCGCCGGCGGACATGGCCTCGACCAGGATGATGCCGAAGCTCTCACCGCCGGTGTTGGGCGCGACGTACAGGTCGACGCTGCGCAGGAAGCGGGCCTTGTCCTCGTCGCTGACCATGCCGAGGAACTCGACGCGGGAGCGCAGTTCGACGGGCAGGGACTCCACCGCCTCCTTCTCGTCGCCGCGTCCGGCGACCAGCAGCCGGGTCTGCGGGCGGGCGGCGAGGATCTTCGGCAGGGCCTTCATCAGCACCGGCAGTCCCTTGCGGGGCTCGTCGATGCGCCCTATGAAGCCGATGGTGTCGCCCTGCCACTCGGCCTTGGGCTCGGCCTCGGCGAAGAAGTCGACGTCGACACCGTTGGGGATGACCACCGCGTCCCCGCCGAGGTGCTCGACGAGCGTGCGGCGGGCGTACTCGCTCACCGCGATCCGGGCGCTGATCTTCTCCAGGGCGGCCTGGAGGATCGAGTACGCGGCGATCATGGCCCGGGAGCGCGGGTTGGAGGTGTGGAAGGTCGCCACGATCGGACCCTGCGCGGCCCAGCAGGTCAGCAGGCCCAGTGACGGCGATGTGGGCTCGTGGATGTGGATGACGTCGAACGAGCCGTCGTGCAGCCAGCGGCGCACCCGGGCGGCGCTGAGGAAGCCGAAGTTCAGCCGGGCCACCGAGCCGTTGTACGGCACGGGCACCGCACGCCCGGCCGAGACGACGTACGGCGGCAGGGGGGTGTCGTCGTCGGCGGGCGCGAGGACGGACACCTCGTGGCCGAGCCGGATGAAGTACTCGGCCAGGTCGCGGATGTGGAACTGGACGCCCCCCGGTACGTCCCAGGAGTACGGGCAGACGATGCCGATCTTCACGGGCGCCCCTTCTCGGGGTCGAGGTCCGCGAGCCACAGGCGCTGCAGCATGTGCCAGTCCTCAGGATGGTCGGCGATCCCCGAGGCGAAGGTGTCGGCCAGTTCCTGTGTCATGACAGACGTCTTCTCGGCGCGCGTGCCCGACTCGGGCACCTCGACCGGCGGGTGGACGCGGCCGCGCATCACGGGCGAGTCGTCGTACCAGAGGGTGGCGGGCAGCAGCAGGGCGCCCGTCTGCTGGGCGAGCAGCGCGGGGCCGGCGGGCATCCGGGCCGTGTCGCCGAAGAAGCCGACCTCGACGCCGGAGGCGGACAGGTCGCGGTCGGCGACCAGGCAGACCAGGCCGCCGTCGCGCAGCCGCCGGGCGAGGGTGCCGAAGGCGGTGCCGCCGCTGTGCGGCAGGACCTCCATGCCGAGGCCCTCGCGGTAGGCGACGAACCGGTCGTACAGCGTCTCGGGCTTCAGCCGCTCGGCTACCGTCGTGAAGGGGATGCCGAGCTTGGTGGTGACCCAGGCGCCGGCGAGGTCCCAGTTGGCCAGGTGGGGCAGGGCGAGGATGACGCCCTTGCCCGCGGCCATGCCCTCGGTCAGGTAGTGCAGGTCCTTGACGTCGACGCCCGCCCTGATGCGCTCGGGGCTCCAGGCGGGGAGCCGGAACGACTCCATCCAGTAGCGCAGGTACGACCGCATGCCCGCCCGCGACAGCTCGGCCAGCCGCTCGGGGCTCGCGCCGGGCAGCACGCGCGCGTAGTTGCTCTCCAGCCGCTGTACGCCCTTGCCGCGCTGCTTCCAGGCGAGGTCGGCGATGGTGTCGCCCAGCCGTACGGCGACCGGCTCGGGGAGTTTCTTGACCGTGCTCCAGCCGAGGCCGTACAGCGCGTCCGTCAGCCGGTCCTGTGCGCTCACGTGGCCGCCTCGCTCCCGTGGGAGGCGTTCTGCTGCTTGCCCTCATTGTCGTCCTGCGCGGCCGCCTCGGCCTCGGCCTCGGCGGACTCCCGGCGGACGGTGACGACCCGCTGGATGAGCGTGACGAGGCTGCCCACGGCGACGATCCACAACGCGACGGGCAGCAGGTACTGGATGCCCGGCACACCGAACGCGTGCAGGCCCGCGAGCCCGGCCGCGACCAGGGAGATCACCAGCCGCTCGGCGCGCTCGACGAGCCCGTTGACGGCGACCGGCAGCCCGATCGACTCGCCCCGGGCCTTGGTGTACGACACCACCTGGCCGCTGGCCAGGCAGAAGATCGAGACGGCGCACAGGACGAGGTCGTCGCCCCCGCCGGCGTACCAGAGGATGAAGCCGCCGAAGATCGCGCCGTCGGCGACCCGGTCGAGCGTGGAGTCCAGGAAGGCGCCCCAGCGGCTGGAGCGGCCGAGCTGGCGGGCCATGTTGCCGTCGACGAGGTCGGAGAACACGAACAGCGTGATCACGACCGTGCCCCAGAAGAACTCGCCCCTGGGGTAGAAGACCAGCGCGCCCGCGACCACACCGGCGGTGCCGATGAGTGTGACCGTGTCGGGGCTGACGCCCCGCCGGATCAGAAACGCGGCGAACGGAGTGAGGACACGCGTGAAGAATGCACGCGCGTACTTGTTCAGCATGGCCTTCCCGAGGGTCGGTGTCGCCGTCTGGCCCCTGCTGGCCACCGGCTGGCCCATCGTAGCCAGGCGGGCGTGCGGGTGAGGGGCGGGCACCCGGACCCCTTTTGGGGGAACCCGCGAGGTGCCGGTGGGCGGCGCGATCACGTCGTTCGTATGGACGCACCGTGACGGGAGTGGAAAGCTCGAATAACCGCGGGCGTCGCCGGAGCCGCCATCGCTGGGGGGTACCCCCGGACGGAGTCGGGGGAGGATCCCGCGTGTCCGCGCCCACAGTGACCTCACCGTGCACGGGAGGCAGAATCATGGGCGACAAGGTACAGACACACCCTGGGGCCGCCGGCAGGGCACAGGCGGCCGACCACCCTCAGTCCGTACGGAATGTGGTGCTGGTCGGCCACTCCGGATCGGGCAAGACCACGCTGGTGGAAGCCCTCGCACTCACGGCGGGGGCGGTGAACCGGGCGGGCCGTGTGGAGGACGGCGGCACCGTCTCCGACTACGACGAGATCGAGCACCGGCAGCAGCGCTCGGTGCAGCTCTCCCTGGTGCCCGTCGAGTGGGACGGCATCAAGGTCAATCTTCTCGACACCCCCGGATACGCCGACTTCGTCGGGGAGCTCAGGGCCGGTCTGCGCGCGGCGGACGCGGCCCTTTTCGTGGTGTCGGCCTCGGACGGCGTGGACGGCTCGACCCGCATGGTGTGGGAGGAGTGTGCGGCGGTCGGGATGCCCCGGGCCATCGTCGTCACGCACCTGGAGGCGGCGCGCGCCGACTTCGAGGGGATGACCCGGATCTGCGCGGAGGCCTTCGGCGCGGACGACCCCGACGCGGTCCTGCCGCTCTACCTGCCGCTGCACGGCCCTCAGGCACCGGACGGGCATGCTCCCGTGACCGGGCTGACAGGGCTGCTGTCGCAGAAGCTGTTCGACTACTCGACCGGCGAGCGCAAGGAGTCGGAGCCGGGAGAGGACGAGCTGCCGCGGATCGAGGAGGCCCGCAACCGGCTGATCGAGGGGATCATCTCGGAGAGCGAGGACGAGACCCTCATGGACCGCTACCTCGGCGGGGAACCGGTCGATGTCAAAACCCTGATCGAGGACCTGGAGCGGGCCGTCGCACGCGGGGTCTTCTTCCCCGTCCTGGCCGCCGCCCCCGCGGCCGAGGGCTCCCGGCAGGGACTCGGCACGGTGGAGCTGCTGGAGCTGATCACCCGCGGTTTCCCGACCCCCCTGGAGCACGAGACGGTGCGGGTGACGACGATCGACGGCAAGCCGCGCGAACTCACGCTATGCGACCCGGACGCGCCGCTGGTCGCGGAGGTCGTGAAGACGTCCTCGGACCCGTACGTCGGCCGGCTGTCGCTGATCCGTGTGTTCTCCGGCACCCTGCGTGCCGACCAGACGGTCCACGTCTCCGGGCACGGCCTTGCCGACCGGGGCCATGAGGACCACGACGTCGACGAGCGGATCGGCGCCCTGTCCACGCCGTTCGGCAAACAGCAGCGCCCGGTGTCGCACGTCATCGCGGGCGATCTGGCGTGCGTGGCCAAGCTCAGCCGCGCCGAGACCGGTGACACCTTGTCCGCCAAGGACGACCCGCTGCTCATGGAGCCGTGGCAGATGCCCGACCCGCTGCTGCCGCTGGCCATCCAGGCGCACAGCAAACCGGACGAGGACAAGCTGTCGCAGGGCCTGGCCCGGCTGGTGGCGGAGGACCCGACGATGCGGCTCGAGCAGAACCAGGACACCCACCAGGTGGTTCTGTGGTGCCTGGGCGAGGCGCACGCGGACGTCGCGCTGGAGCGGCTGCGCAGCCGGTACGGCGTCCAGGTCGATGTCGTACCGCACCGGGTGTCCCTGCGGGAGACCTTCGCGAACAAGTCGGCCGGACGCGGCCGGCATGTCAAGCAGTCCGGCGGGCACGGCCAGTTCGCCATCTGCGAGGTCGAGGTCGAGCCGCTGCCGGGCGGTTCCGGCATCGAGTTCGTGGACAAGGTCGTCGGCGGCGCCGTGCCCCGGCAGTTCATCCCCTCGGTGGAGAAGGGCGTACGCGCCCAGGCCGCCAAGGGAGTCGCCGCCGGGCATCCGCTCATCGACGTGCGCGTGACCCTGCTGGACGGCAAGGCGCACTCGGTGGACTCCTCCGACGCCGCGTTCCAGACGGCCGGGGCGCTCGCGCTGCGGGAGGCTGCGGCCGGCGCGAAGATCCATCTGCTGGAGCCGGTGGCCGAGGTGTCGGTGCTGGTCGGCGACGACTTCGTGGGCGCCGTGATGAGCGACCTGTCGGGGCGGCGCGGCCGGGTGCTCGGCACCGAGCAGACACCCGGCGGGCGCACCCTCATCCGGGCCGAGGTGCCCGAGATCGAGATCGGCCGGTACGCGATCGACCTGCGGTCGATGACGCACGGCACGGCCCGCTTCAGCCGCCACTACGTGCGGCACGAACCGATGCCGGCGCAGGTCGCGGAAAGGGTGCGTGAAGAGGCGCGCAAGGCGTCGTAGTCGGCGCCTGGCGCCTCCAAGTGCCCCCGTGAGGGCTTCCCTCCGCGTCGGCGGGCGGCTTGACAGGCCGCCCGCCGACGTTCGCCGGTGCGGACGGATACGCTGATGACCTGATCAACAGGTGTGCGAAGCGCGGAAGTCGGGAAGGCCGCAGATGCGGATGCGGCAGCGATGGGGGCGGCAGTGACGGACGGATTCGACTTCGGTCCCGGGGCCCAGGTGCCTTTGGCGGGTGCGAGCGGCCAGACGGCGGCGACCTACGCGCTGGCCGCGGCGGCGTACCGGGACGACGAGGTCACCAAGATCCTGAACGCCGACAACGAGTGGCATCAGTCGAAGGTGACCCCGCCGCGCTCCTGGGCGAAGATCTTCCGCCCCAAGTTGGGCGAGGCCTTCTCCCGCGCGGTGATCGACCGGATGCTGGGCGCCGGGCGCAAACCGGTCATCCAGTCGTTCGGCATCGAGCCCCAGGTGGTCGTCGAGCACTGCATGGCGGCCCACCGCATCCGCCGCGACCGTGACAACTGGCTCTCCGCGATCACGGTGATCTGCGGGGTCCTCTTCCTGCCCGGCTTCCTGGTGTGGCTGCTGGTGTTCACGCTGCGCACCACCATGGCCAAGCGCGAGGACAAGCGCGCCGGCGCCCTCGCCACGACCCTGCTGGTCGCGGTGGGGGCGCTGGCCGTGCTGTTCCTGATCCGCATGCCGTTCGAGGGATTCTGGGCCCTGTACGGGCGCGCGGCGGTCGTCATGCCGGTGGTCGGCTGGTTCTGGGCCAAACAGATCTGCGAGCGGACGGCCCGTGACCTGCGCGAGCGCTGGTCGAGCCTGCTCGCTGGCGGTGGCGTGGGCGCCAAGATCCCCGAGGCGGTCCCGGGCAACCCGGGCGACGCGGCCGAGCAGGTCCGCAAGGAGCTGGCCCGCCTCGCCGCCGAGCAGCGCTCCAACTCGGTCTTCTACGCGGGCCCCAAGGGCATACTCGGCATGGGCACGCGGTGGGGCAGTTGGCAGCTGGCCGAGGAGTTGGTCTCCGCCGATCCGGGCAAGGAGTTCCACCCGTTCCGCAGCTGGGACGTCATCGTGGCGATCCAGGGCGGTCTGGGCATGCTGGAGCGCACGTCCATCAACACCGGCGGCTTCCCCAAGCCGTCCATCACGCACTGGATCGTCACGCCGATCGGCGAGAAGGCGACGGAGGTGTCCAGGCCGAGCGGCACGGACGTCGACGCGTACACGGTCCGGACGCACGCCATACAGGACATCTGCAACAAACAGCAGTTCGGCAGCGGCGACCGGCACTATCTGGGCGTGCAGTGGACCCTGTGGGACGGCCATCTGGTGATCACGATGCTGATCACGGTGACGGTGCTCCACGACACCCTGCGCATCGAGGTCACCGGGCATGCCCTGGGGCCGGTCAACCCGCTGTTCAACGAGAAGCCCGCGGTCAGGGAGAAGACGGTGCAGAAGGCTCTCCGCTTCTGGGAGACCCGCACCGTGAAACTCCCCCTGATCGACGCCGACGAGGTGGTACGGCTGGCCGCGCGCGCCCCGCTGTCCTGGTACCCGCCGCTGCTGAACTGGCTCGGCGGCAGCCTCACGCTGCCGGAGCCGTTCGGGCTGCGGCACGCGTGGGCGGATCAGCCGTGGCGGCACCGGTTCATGGCGGACGACGCGCTGCGGGCGGCTACGCCGGTGCTGCGGGTGGTGCACTCGGCGGCGCTGAAGGTGCTGCGGGAGAACGGGGTGGACGTGGAGAAGTTCGGGGCGCGTTCGGCGGCGCTCAGCGGGGCGGTGCAGGAGGCTTCGCCGAAGAAGGCCGATGTGTACGACGCGTAGGCCTGCGGCGGTCACGCCGTTCACCTCTGCGGACAGGTGTGGCTGGTCTCCCTGGGGGCTGCGCCCCGGACCCCCGTCGGCCTGAACGGCCTCGTCCTCGAGCGCCGGACGGGCGGGAGAGACCACCCGCGTCAGTTCAGCCGGCCGGCCAGGCGTCCGCCAGCATCTTGCGGGTGTCGGCCAGCAGTTGCGGCAGCACCCGTGTGTGTCCCACCACCGGCATGAAGTTCGTGTCCCCGCCCCACCGCGGCACGATGTGCTGGTGCAGGTGCGCCGCGATGCCCGCGCCGGCGACCGAGCCCTGGTTCATGCCGATGTTGAAGCCGTGCGCGCCGGACGCCGTGCGCAGGGCCGTCATCGCCTGCTTGGTGAGTTCGCCGAGCTCGGCGGTCTCCACGGCCGTGAGGTCGGTGTAGTCGGCGACGTGGCGGTAGGGCACGGTCATCAGGTGCCCGCCGTTGTACGGGTAGAGGTTGAGCACCGCGTAGACCTGCTCGCCGCGGCGGACGACGAGCCCGTCCTCGTCGGACTTGGCCGGGATCGAGCAGAAGGGGCAGCCGTCGCCGGCGCCCGGGCCGGTCGGCTTGTTCTCCCCCTGGATGTAGGCCATCCGGTGGGGCGTCCACAGACGCTGGAACGCGTCCTGCGTCCCGACTCCCAGCTGCTGCTCCGGCTCACTCGTCATGCACCGCAGCATATGGCGTCGTGCTGGGGGGACGGCAAAGGCCCCCGAGGTCTCCCCGGGGGCCGGGACGCCGTGTGATCAGACCTGCGTCCGCTCCTCGACGACCTTGAGGATCTTCGCGATGGCCTCGTCGAAGGGGATGCCGTTCTCCTGCGAGCCGTCGCGGTAGCGGAAGGACACCGACCCGTGGGACATGTCCTCGTCGCCCGCGATGACCATGAAGGGCACCTTCTGCTTCTGGGCGTTGCGGATCTTCTTCTGCATCCGGTCCGAGGAGGAGTCCACCTCGACGCGCAGGCCCTTCTTCTTGGCCGCCGCCGCGAATTTCTCCAGGTACTCGACGTGCGCGTCGCCGATCGGAATGCCGACCGCCTGGACCGGGGCGAGCCACGCCGGGAAGGCGCCCGCGTAGTGCTCCAGCAGCACCGCGAAGAAGCGCTCGATCGAGCCGAACAGGGCGCGGTGGATCATGACCGGGCGGGTCTTGGAACCGTCCGCGGCCGTGTACTCCAGGTCGAAGCGCTCCGGCAGGTTGAAGTCGAGCTGGATGGTCGACATCTGCCAGGTGCGGCCGATGGCGTCCTTGGTCTGGACGGAGATCTTCGGGCCGTAGAAGGCGGCACCGCCCGGGTCCGGGACCAGCGGCAGGCCCTGCTTCTCGGCGACCTGGCGCAGCGTCTCCGTCGCCTCTTCCCAGGCCTCGTCCGAGCCGACGAACTTCTCCGGGTCCTTGGTGGACAGCTCCAGGTAGAAGTCGGTCAGGCCGTAGTCGCGCAACAGGCCGAGGACGAAGGTGAGCGTCTTGTCGAGCTCCTCCGACATCTGCTCGCGGGTGCAGTAGATGTGCGCGTCGTCCTGGGTGAAGCCGCGGGCCCGGGTCAGGCCGTGCACGACACCCGACTTCTCGTACCGGTACACCGTCCCGAACTCGAACATGCGCAGCGGCAGTTCACGGTAGGAACGCCCGCGCGCGTCGAAGATCAGGTTGTGCATCGGGCAGTTCATGGGCTTGAGGTAGTAGTCCACGCCCTCGTCGAGCTGCATGGGCGGGTACATGCCGTCGGCGTACCAGTCCAGGTGGCCCGAGGTCTCGAAGAGCTTCCCCTTGGTGGCGTGCGGGGTGTAGACGAACTCGTAGCCCTCCTCCTCGTGGCGGCGCCGCGAGTAGTCCTCCATGACCCGGCGGATGATGCCGCCCTTGGGGTGGAAGACGGCGAGGCCGGAGCCGATCTCCTCCGGGACGGAGAACAGGTCGAGCTCGCTGCCCAGCTTGCGGTGGTCGCGCTTCTCGGCCTCGGCGAGGAACTCGAGGTGCGCCTTCAGCTCGTCCTTGGTGGGCCAGGCGGTGCCGTAGATCCGCTGGAGCATGGGGTTCTTCTCGCTGCCGCGCCAGTAGGCGGCCGCGTTGCGCATCAGCTTGAAGGCCGGGATGTTCCGGGTGGAGGGCAGGTGGGGGCCGCGGCAGAGGTCCTTCCAGCACAGCTCGCCGGTCTTGGCGTCCAGGTTGTCGTAGATCGTCAGCTCGCCGGAGCCGACCTCGACGTCCGCGCCGTCGTCGCTGGAGGCGGAGCCCTTGAGGCCGATCAGCTCCAGCTTGTACGGCTCGTCGGCCAGCTCCTCGCGGGCGGCATCGTCGCTGACCACGCGGCGGGCGAACTTCTGCCCGCGCTTCTGGATCTCCTGCATCTTCTTCTCGATGGCCTTGAGATCCTCGGGCGTGAACGGCTTCTCGACGTCGAAGTCGTAGTAGAAGCCGTCCTTGACGGGCGGGCCGATGCCCAGCTTGGCCTCGGGGAAGAGCTCCTGCACGGCCTGCGCCATGACGTGGGCGGTGGAGTGGCGCAGGATGTTCAGGCCGTCCTCGGAGGAGATCTCGACGCCCTCGACCTCATCGCCGTCAGACAGGGCGTACGACAGGTCCTTGAGCTCGCCGGCCACGCGCGCGGCGATGACCGAGCGCTCGCCGGCGAAGAGCTCGGCGGCCGTAGTGCCCGTCGTCACCACGCGTTCTTCCCGCTCGGAATCCCGCTGGATGATCACACGGACGTCTGACACCGGTCTCTCCTGACTGAAGGGGGCTGCGGCGCCATACCGGAGCGCGCGCACGGGTAAGGATCGTACCGATTCGGGACCGCCCTCCGCGAAATCAGTCCCGGCGGTCCCCTCCGCAGGCCTCTTCGAAGAAGGCCGAGACGCCGGCGTTCTCCTGGAGCGACTTCATCAGCCGGTCCTGCTCGGCCTCGTCGACCTGCACCGGGACGACGCCGTGGGCACCGGTCAGACGCCGGAACCCACCCCGGCTCTCCAGTCGCCCCTGCACCCGCACCGGCAGTCCGACGAGGTGGGCGTGCCCGGCGATCCGGTACGCCTCCTCGTCCAGGGTGATCCGGACGTGGGGCACGTCGGCCCCGGCCAGCACGCGCAGCCGGACGGTGCCGTCGCCGCGCGGCCCCGATCTGCGCATGCGGGTGATCGCCCCGGTGATCCGCACGGGCACGGCCGGTTCCTCGCGCAGGTAGCGGGCGCCCGCCTCGCGCAGTACGGGGAGGTCGCCCGGTGAGAACTCGACGGGCTCGGCGGAGGGGGCGCAGCCCGCGGGCACGCCGGCCGCCGGAGCCCACGCGACGCTGATCCGGGCGCCTTCGGTGCCCCGGACGAGGGCGACCAGGGCCTCGGTGAGCTCATGACTCACTCCCGCCTCGACAGCCCCGTCGAAGGCGTCCATGCCGCCGGTGGCGCGCTGGTAGTCGATGGCCTCGCGGGCGGCGTACAGGGCCTGGTGGAGGCGTACGGCCAGGGGGCGGCCGCCGTCGACGGGGACGAAGGCGGTGAGCCGGCCGTCGGTCGCGGAGCCGACGAGGACGTGCTCCAGGGAGGCGGCGGCGGAGCGCCGGTGGCGGGCTCCGTGGTAGCCGGCCCGGGCGCGGGTGGCGAGGGCGGCCGCGAGGAGTGTCCGGCGGGCGGCGGTGCGCAGCCGGTCCTCCACGGTCCAGGGCGCCGCGCCGGCGGGCCCGGCGGGGACGTCGTGCCACCAGCGGATCTCGTCACTGGGCACGGCGAGGGAGACGAGGACCTCACGAGCGGAGGGCGAGCCGCTGCGGGAAAGGGCGAGCAGGGCCTCGCCGAGCAGATCGTCGCTGTCGGGGAAGGCGCGGCTCACGGGCACCAGCAGGCTGGTGCCACTGCCGCCGGGGCCGGGCGGGGTCCAGCGGCCGAAGCGCCCCGGGGCACCGCCGCGCCGGTGCCAGCCGTGCCGGCGCAGCAGGGCCCCGAGGACGGCCGGGTCGACCTGCCCGGGCTCGGGCGGAGGGCCGCTCCAGGCGGTGTCGGCGGGGTGGGGCCGCGTGGGCCTCGAGGGTTCCTCGACCGGGCGGTGCGTCACGGTCTTCCTCCCGTCCCGACCCGCGTCATGATCTCGCACAGCGCACGGTCGTCGAAGATGCGTGATGTCGGTATGCGCACGGTGGTGCGGCGGCGGCCGGTGATCGGCTGGCCGGCGAGGTTGGTCCAGTAGCAGCAGTGCCTCAGGTCCAGCCGGTCGTGGCCGGCGCGCAGCCAGTCGTCCTGGGCGCGCGGCACCAGCATCACCACCAGGATCTTGTGCACGGACACGGGGGTGCGGGCGAGCTTCGCCAGGTGGTCGTTGTCGAGGGTGAAGGAGAAGGTGCGCCCCGGCGGGTGGGGCGGCACCTGGTACGTGGCCTTGAGCTGGACCTTGATGGTGACCTCGTCGTCGACCGTGTGGCCGGGGGCGCTGTGGCTGACGTGCCAGTCGATGCCGTTGTCGGGAAAGGGCTGCGACAGCGAGCAGCCTGCAGCCGCCGCGACGGCGTGCAGATAGCCGACCTGCAGCGTCTCCATGCAGGCGGTGGTGGCGAGAGTGCCGCGAGAGGGAGCCGTGCGCTCGGGCAGCAGCCCGCCCCGTTCGGGCTGCGCAATGGCCATGGCCAACAGCCTTCCAGAACAAGTGAGTCCCCGCTGCGGGCCGCTGAACTGCAGCAACCCGTACTCCTGTTGTCTCCTTCCGGCGTACGGCGCAAACAGCCCGGGTATCACCGGATCGGGCAGCGGACGATGCGTCAACTGCCGAAGGTGAACGAGGGGTTGTGTGGCTATGACGACGTGCTGGTACGAAGGGCCGTTGGCCGCCTTCGACACGGAGACGACGGGTGTGGACGTCGAGACCGACCGGATCGTGTCGGCCGCCGTCGTCGTGCAGGACGCCCCGGGCCTACGGCCGCGGGTCAGCCGCTGGCTGGTGAACCCGGGAGTGCCGGTGCCCGCCGGGGCGACGGCGGTGCACGGGCTGACGGAGGAACACCTGCAGCGCAACGGCCGGTGGCCGGCGCCGGTGATGTACGAGATAGCGGAGGCGCTGGCCGAGCAGGCCCACGTCGGCCGCCCGGTCGTGGTGATGAACGCGCCGTTCGATCTGACCCTGCTGGACCGGGAGTTGCGCCGCCATCGGGCCTCGGCCCTGGGCCGCTGGTTCGAGTCGGCGCCGCTGCTGGTACTCGATCCGAGGGTCCTGGACAAACACCTGGACCGCTACCGCAAGGGCCGCCGGACCCTGACCGACCTGTGCGCGCACTACGGCGTCGCCCTGGAGGGCGCGCACGACGCCGCGGCCGACGCCGTGGCGGCGCTGGAGGTCACCCGGGCGGTCGGCCGCCGGTTCGCGTCCCGGCTGGAACGGCTCGCCCCCGGTGAGCTGCACACGCTGCAGGCGGTGTGGCACGCGGCGCAGGCCCGGGGGCTGCAGGCGTGGTTCGCGCGCAGCGGCGTGGACGAGGTGGTGGACCCGGCCTGGCCCCTGCGTCCGGATCTGCCGGCGGCGGCCTGAGAGGCTGGTCCGGCCCTGGTGGAGAGCATGAAAAAACCGGTCCGTCTGTGACGGACCGGCTGTTTCCGGTGGGCGATACTGGGTTCGAACCAGTGACCTCTTCGGTGTGAACGAAGCGCTCTCCCACTGAGCTAATCGCCCGGGAACGCACTGAACAATACAGGCCCCGGCACGCTTCCTTCAAACCGCTTGGAGGTGCCGCAGCAGTCCGCGCCGCCCGGAGCGCATCATCAGCGCGTGGTTGGCGCGGAAGACGGGCCGCCCCGGTACGGCGAACCGCCTCAGCAGCGGCTTGGCCACACTCACGACCTGGTCGTACCGCGCGAGACTGCCCGCGCCGTCGGGCGTGACCGTCCAGCGCGCCCAGCCCTCGATGTCCCCGGACAGGGCGCTCTCCAGCACTCCGGCCGCGGGATCGCGCCGCGTCTCCCGCGCCGTGAAGGTCATGTCGTACGGCAGGACGGAGCGGATGCGGATCACGCCGCTGACGCCGTCGAGCCGGTTCACCTCCCTGACCTGGCGCCACCAGTCGGGGTAGTCCTCGGGGCGCTCCAGCACCTCGTACACGGTGGCGGGTGGTGCGGGCAGGGGCCACAGGCTGCGGAAGCGGTAGTGGTTCCAGTCCATGACCGCAGTCTGCCCCACTCACGACGGGCCCTGTCTGAGTACGCGCGTGAGTATCCGCACTCATGCCGTGCCGGGTGAGGCGGGTCACACTGCGGTGCATGACGCACCTACCGCCCCCGGCCGAGGAATTGCGGCTCCTCGATGCCGAGCTCTGGCAACTGGACGCCCGGCGCGCCCAGTTGCTGGCCCGTCGCGCCTGGCTGGTCGCGGCCCTGCACCAGCCGCAGCAGCAGGCGCGGTCCCAGGCCGCGACGCGGCCACCCACCGCACCGTTCAAACCGGAGACCGCCGCGCCCAGCGTGCAGAACGTGCTCCTGGTGCTCGGCGGGGTCCTGCTCACCCTTGCGGCCGCGGTGTTCACACTGGTCAGCTGGGGACACATGGGCATCACCGGGCGGGCGCTGGTGCTCGGGGCGGTCACGCTGGCCGCGCTCGCCGCGCCCGTGCCGCTGCTGAGGCGGGGACTGCGGTCGACGGCGGAGTCCGTGGCGGGCCTCGGGCTCGCCCTGACCGTCCTCGACGCCTACGCGCTGCACGAGGCCGCCCTCGGCGGAACGGACGGCACGGGGTACGCCGCGGCCGCCTCGGCGGTGCTGTCGGTGAGTTGGGCGGCGTACGGTCTGCTCCCGGCCGCGGCCGCGCTGCGGCTGCCTCTCCCCTGCGCCCTGGCGGCGACACAGTTCCCCCTGCTGCTGTGGGCCGTGGCCGCGGACGCCGGTCCGTACGTGATCACGGCAGCGCTGCTGGTGACGGCCGGGCTCGACGCGGCAGTGACGCCGCGGATGTCGGCCGCTTCCGTACGGATCTGCGCGGTCGTCGGCGCGTACGGCATGGGCGGCTCGGGCGCCCTGGGGGCCGGCTGGCTGTCCTTGACGGCCGACGGCCCGGGCGCTGCCGCCCGTGCCGCAGCGCTGCTGATGCTCGCGGCGGCGATCGCGCTGGGAGCGGCTTGGCGGGTCTCGGGCGCGGGCGTGCGGCACGCCCTCGGCCTCGCGGCCGCCTCGGGGTTGCTGACCGTGGGTGCCCTCGGCGGGGTGACGCGCACCGGTGTGCCCTCGGAGTGGGTGGTTCCGGCTCATCTGGTCTTCGGGGTCGCGCTGCTGGCGGCGCTGCCGGCCGGGCGGCTGCTGCCGGGCGCGGTGCGGCACGGTTTCGCCTGGGCCTCCGCCGCCGTACAGGCACTGGCCCTGCTGTGGGCGCTGCCCGTGCTCGCCCTGGCGGTGCTGGGCCCGGCCGGCTGGATGGGCCGGGTGTGGAGCGGTGCTCCGTCGGACGCCCGGGCCGCGGTCGCCGTCGAGGCGCCCTGGCCGCCGGACGCGGAGACGGCTCCCGTGGTGCTGCTGGCGGTGGCGGCCGTACTCGCCCTGGTGGTCCGCGCGGAGCAGTGGCGCCCGCGAGCCCGGATCGGTGCGCTGGGCCTGCTGTGGGCCACGGCGCTGCTGCTTCCGGCGATCCTCGGGGTTCCCTACCTGGCGGGGATGTCCGTCCTGGGAGTCATGACAGCGGCCGCGCTGTACCTGGGCCGGATCACGAAGCCCGAGGCGCAGCCCATCGCCCTCGTCCTGGCCCTGGTCACGGCCGTCGACCTCACCCTGGTCTCGCTGGCCTCCCAGACGGCGACGCTGGTCGTGCTGTCCGTCCTGACGGCCCTGTTCGCCGCGGCCTCGTGGCGGGCGGGCCTCGCGCCCTTCACGGCTCCGGCCGCGCTCGTGTACGGCGCCGCACTGGCCTCGGCGACGGGCGCCGCCGCGGACTGGCCGCCGGCCCGCACCGCCCTGCTGATCCTGGCCGTCCCCGTGGCCGCCGCCCTGCTCGCGAGCCGTCTCGGCGCGTCCCGGGCGACGGTGCCCGTCGAGCTCACGGGAGCCGCCACCGGTCTGCTCGCCGTGGGCCTCGCCGTCACCGACCCGCCGATGCTCGCACTGGTCCTGGCCCTGTGCGGGGTGATCGCCGCGGGCACCGCGCTGCGCCCCGGCCGCCGTCCCGTCGGCTACCCGGCCACGGCCCTGTTCGTGCTGGCGGCCTGGGTGCGCCTGGCCGCCTGGGACGTCGGTACGCCCGAGGCGTACACGCTCCCGGTGACCGTCCCGGCACTGCTCGTGGGGGCCCTGCGCCGGCGCCGCGACCCTCAGGCCTCGTCCTGGACGGCGTACGGCCCCGGGCTCGCCGCGACCCTGGTGCCGAGCCTGGTCGCGGTCTGGACCGACCCGCACTGGACCCGCCCCCTGCTGCTGGGCACGGCGGCTCTCGTGGTCACCCTGCTGGGTGCCCGGCACCACCTCCAGGCACCGCTGGTGCTCGGCGGTTCGGTGCTGACCCTGGTCACCCTGCACGAACTCGCCCCGTACGTGGTGCAGGTGACCGGTGCACTCCCCCGCTGGGCGCCACCCGCCCTCGCCGGACTCCTGCTGCTCGCACTCGGGGCGACGTACGAGCAGCGGATCAGGGACGTCCGGCGGGTGCGGGCCGTGCTGGGGAGGATGAACTAGCCGTGCGAAAGCGCTGCCGAGACCCTGAGACGTGTGCGTGAGGAACGAGCGGAACTCGGTGGCGTCCGGCGTGGAGTTCGGGAAGGCTCGTGCGCATGGTCTCGGTTGTACAGAACGTGGCGATCGACTGTGCGGATGCCTACGGGCTTGCGCGGTTCTGGAGCAGAGTGACGGGCCGTCCGCTGGATCCGGAGGACGGACCGGGCGCCCAGGAGGCTCAAGTGCTGCTGGCACAGGGCCCGGTGCTGCACTTCAACCAGGTTCCCGAGGGCAAGACGATCAAGAACCGGATCCATCTGTGTCTGCGCCCTGAGACCTCGCGCGATCAGGAGGTGGACCGGCTGCTGGGTCTCGGTGCCACCTTTGTCGCCGATCACCGCAATCCCGATGGTTCAGGGTGGGTGATCCTCGCCGATCCCGAGGGCAACGAATTCTGCGTTCTGCGCAGTGAGTCCGACCGAGCCGCCATGAGTTCCTGAGCTCACGCGCCGTCCTGGCCGGTTTCCCCTGCCCGTCCCCGGGAGGCGGGGGACATGGGCCTTCCGGCCCGGTTCGACGGCGAGAGGCGGCACAGAGGGGGTTGCAGAAGGAGCCGCCCGGCGGTGTCCAGGCGGAGCCGGCTTTCGATGCACGCCTGGACGAGCGGATCCCGATGCGTCGCCACGGGATCCGCTCGTCCAGTCCCCCGCTACGGCATCCTGTCCCCGAGCAGGGCCAGGTTCTCGATGGCGGCGAGTCCGTAGAGCGCGGTGTCATTGGTGGACACCCAGGTTGCCTCACTGCCCGCGACCAGGGCGGCGGGGCCGCTCAGCCGCTCCGTCTTCCAGGGGGCCGACTCCTTGTAGCCGTCGGAGTTGTAGAACTTGTCCCAGGCGCGCTTGGCGAGCTTCTCGTCGCCGGTCCGGACGGCGGCGAAGGCGTCGAGGCGCGAGTGGCCCTGGAAGAGGATCAGCGAGCCGAAGTTGCTGCCGTAGCGTGCCGCCTGCTCGGCCTTGGTGGCGTTGAAGTAGCGGCAGTAGTCGAAGTAGGCCTCGTTGAACTTCGGCATGTCGACGAGGTCGACGAGCTCGGCGCACAGCTCGTTGAGGCCGAAGACGGCCGACAGGTGCGAGACCTCGACCTTGGGCTTGTCGGCGACGGCGAACTTGCCGGTGTCCAGGTTGTACAGGCCGCTGCCCTGCACGAACCCGTTGGGCTGCGCGGCGATCGTCTCCATGGTCGACAGCACGCGGGCCTTGGCCTTCTCCCACTTGGGGCCTTTGCGCTCCCACTCGGTCAGCCAGGCCGAGACCAGGCCGCTCCAGTCGGTGCCGAAGCCGATCGACAGGGCGTGCCGGTCGGGCGTGTACGGCTCGGTGCGGATCTTGCGGAGCGGGTCGAGGGCGAGGAACGTCTCGTCGGAGTCGACGTTGGCGTGCATGAGGTCGCCGACGCGTTCGTCCGCCGTGAGGAAGTAGTAGTAGCGCCGGTAGGTGGTGTTGGCGATGCGCTGCTGCTTGGCGCTGTCGGCGAAGTGCTGCACACCGTGCCGGGTGCCGAGGCCCGCCCATTTGCCCAGGTGGTAGACGTCGACCTCGCCGGTGTGCCGGGTCATGGCCTCGGCGAAGCGGAAGATGTCCGATCGGCCGCTTCTCAGGTACGCGTACCAGAGCCACAGGTCCGGCGACAGCTCGGAGTTGTCCCAGGCGTAGCCGCCGACGTCGTAGCGCCACTGGTGCCGGACGGTGTCGTAGGTGTGCATGATGTCGCCGTAGTCCCAGAAGCCGTACCACCGGCGCATCTCCACCTGGTCCTTGTAGTAGGTGAAGAGGAAGTCGAGGTGGTCCTCGATCTTGGCCTTGGCGGGCGTGGAGCGGTCGGGTTCGGCGTACAGGCCCTTGCCGAAGACGCCCGCCCTGATCAACTGCTGGGGCGGGGCGGCGAGCTGCGGGAGCACCCGGACGGCCTCGACCTGCTCGGCGAGCTGCTCGGCGCTCGGGGTGGACTCGTTGGCCCAGAACAGCAGCTCGGAGGTGCGGGCGATGCCGTAGGGGGTGCCGAACTCGGGCTCGTAGTCCTCGTAGGTGATGTTGAGGCCCTCGATCTGCTTGGGGAAGGTGTCCTGGCCCATGCCGTCGTGGTAGAAGCGCATGTCCATGGGCTGTGCCTCGGGGGACCAGAGCCAGAGGGTCACCTCGGCCTCGTCCGTGTGGGCGTCCCGGATGTCGAGCTGGGCGGGGAACTTCTCCCAGAAGTCCCGCAGGCCGAAGGAGAGTCCGCCGCTCACCCCGCCGACGTACCCGAAGCCGGAGGCGCGCCGGCCTCCGCCCGCGCCGATCCAGCCGTAGCCCTTCTTGGTGCGCTTGCGCAGGGTGAAGCCGTCGGCGGACAGCTGGGAGAGGGTGTAGTCGCCCCACTCGGGGATGTACTGGAGCCGGGTGGTGACCCGCTGGTCCCAGGTGGCCGGGTCGGGCAGCTTCTTGCCTGCGTACTGCGCCGCCTGCACGGCCGCGCCCGGGTCGCGGCGCAGGCCGGTGATGCCCTTGACGGCCTCACGCAGCAGGCCGGTGCCCTCGCCGCCGATGCGGATGTGGCGGTCGTAGGACTCGTCCCGCATCGGCACGGTGAAGCGGACGCCGAGCCCGCGCACGAAGTCGCCGGACGCCTTGCCCGGCTTCTGGGTGCCGTCGTAGGTGATGGTGTGCACCATGCGGAAGGAGTCGGCTCCCGCGAAGAAGTACAGGCGGATGGAGAACGGCAGCCAGCTCCGGTCGCCCTTGCGGTGCTTGCCGTCGATGCGGACCACGGCACGCACCGGGCCCTCCTGCTCGACCTTAACCTGCGAGATGGCGCCGTCGAAGCGCTCGGTCTTCACCGTGCCCTGGTCGCCGTCCTCGAACTCCGGCTGGCGGATCAGCACGAGCCGGCCGTTCTTCGCGATCTCCGTGGAGCCCCGGGTGACCGACTTGACGATCGTGGAACCGGACTTGCCGATCCTCGCGGTGATGACGCCCGTCGAGATGTCGATGGTGCCGCCGCGCTTGTCGACGGTGACCTTCTTCTCCGGTGCGGCGGGCGTCCCGGCCTTGAGGGTGAGCTTGCCGTTGCCCGAGGCGACGGCGTGCGCGGTCCACTTGAGGGAGCCGTCGGGCCAGTAGGCGATCGGCCAGGACTGCACGGGTACGGCCTTGCCGTCCGCGTCCGTGAGCGCGAAGGTCTGGTCCTCCTGGTACGCGCCCTTCGGCCAGGGCACGCCGACGGTGGAGCCGGGTGCCGCGCCGAGGCCGCCGTCCTCCAGCCAGTCCAGGGTCACCGGGTCGGCGTCGGCGGGTCCGGCTCCGGGGGCCGCCTGGGCGTCCTGCGCTCCAAGCGCCCAGCTGAACTGGGCGGCGGCTCCGGCGACGGCGGCCGCCTTGAGGAGGGATCTGCGGGGGATGGGAGACATCAGGGTTACTGCCTTTCCTTGTCCGTGCGGGAAGAATTTCCGTTCATGGTCAGGGGCATGACAGAGAGAGATGCGGCGGCGCCGGCCTGGGAAGGCACCGCCGGTCAGCGGCGCCGGTACCGCTCCTCCACGGCGACGGCCGCCGCCGCGACGGCCCCGAGGACGGGGGCCGCCAGCGGCGCGGCGAACCAGGCGGACAGGGGCACCACGGTCAGTCCGCCGACGATCAGGAAGGACCCGGCCGGGTCGAGCACCGTACGCCGCCCGGCCTGCGCGAGGAGCGTCCGCCAGCGGGCCTCCGGCTCCCACACCGCCGCCGCCCGCAATCCGGTCACGACGAGCCCGATCAGCGCGACGACTCCGACGGCGCCGACCAGCGGCCCGCCGGGAATCCCCGCCCGGGCCGCCTGCACGTCCACCCAGACCGCGGCCACCGCCGCCCACCCGGCGACGCCTGCGATCCACCCACCACGCAGGGCCGCTCGGAAGTCCGCGACGAACTCCCGTCGGCCACCGCCCTCATGGGCGGTGAAGCGCCGCAGGTGCCGCGCCCCGGCGGCGAAGGCCGCGGGATACGTCACGACCCCCAGCGAGGCCACCGCGATCCACACACCGGTCAGCAGACACTCGGCGAACACCGCGAACCTTCCCCGGGCTCCCGACTCCGCTCGGGCAGGGGACGCCCCACGGGCGACCAGCGACTCACCCCGTGCCTTCACCCGGGTCCCGGCCATGCTCACCTCAGCCCTTCAGACCCGACGTGGCCATGCCGTCGATCAGATAGCGCTGGAAGGCGAGGAAGAAGGCGAGGACCGGCAGCAGCGCGACCAGCGACATGGCGATCATGCCGCCGTAGTTGGCCAGCCCTTCCTGGTCGACGAACATCTTCAGGCCGAGCGAGACGGTGTACTTGTCGGGCTCGTTGAGGTAGATCAGCGGGCCCATGAAGTCGTTCCAGGAGTTGATGAAGGTGAAGATCGCACTGGTGATCAGGGCGGGCCGGCTGAGCGGCAGCACGATCGACCAGTAGATCCGCAAGTGCCCGCAGCCGTCGAGGCGGGCCGCCTCGTCCAGCTCCCTGGGCATGTTGCGCATGAACTGCACCATCAGGAAGACGAAGAACGCCTCGGTGGCCAGGTACTTACCCAGCAGCAGCGGCGTGTAGGTGTTGATCATCTCCATGTTGCGGAACAGCACGTACTGCGGGATCAGCAGCACGTGGTACGGCAGCAGGAGTGTGCCGATCATCAGCGTGAAGAGCAGATTGCGGCCCGCGAACCGGATCCTCGCGAAGGCGTAGGCCGTCAGCGAGCAGGACACCAGGATCCCGATCACGGAACCGACCGCGAGGAAGAGCGAGTTGAGGAAGAACGTGGAGATCGAGATGTCGGCGATGCCGTCGGAGAGGCTCGTGTAGTTGCCGATGATCGGGTCGCCCGGGAAGAGGTCCAGGCTGCCGACGATGTCCTCGCTCTTCTTGAACGACCCGCCGACGACCCAGATCACCGGGTAGAGGATCACGGCGAGGATCAGCAGGGATCCGATGTGCCAGGCCAGGGAGCCGGGCAGCCTCTGCCGGAGCGCCCCGGCTCCGGTGGCGGGCTTGATGTCGGTGGCCGGGGCAGTCATCGGGCGCCCTCCTCGTAGTGCACCCAGCGCTTCTGGGACCAGAACAGCACCGCCGTCACCAGGGCGACCGCGACGAGCAGCAGCCAGGCCATCGCGGAGGCCAGGCCCATCCGGCTGTTCTCGAAGCCCTGGACGTAGAGATAACAGGTATAGACCATGGATCCGTCCGCGGGACCGCAGGCGTTGCTTCCGGCGCCGCCGCCGACGATGTACGCCGAGCTGAAGATCTGGAACGAGTGGATCGTCTCCAGCAGGACGTTGAAGAAGAGCACCGGGGAGATCATCGGCAGGGTGATGTTCCAGAACCGGCGGAACGTGCCCGCCCCGTCGACCTCGGCCGCCTCGTACAGCTCGCGCGGGACCTGCTTGAGTCCGGCCAGGAAGATGACCATGGGCGCGCCGAACTGCCAGACGGTGAGCGCCACCAGGCTATAGATGATCATGTCTGGGTCGCCGGTCCAGCCGCCGACGTCGATCCCGAAGATCTTCTGCGTCCGGTCGACGATCGCGTCGTCCGAGAAAATCGCCTTCCACACGATCGCCACGGAGACGCTCGCGCCGATCAGCGACGGCGCGTAGAAGGCGGCCCGGTAGAAGGCCTGCCCGCGCCGGCTCTGGGCGAGGAGCAGCGCCACGCCGAGGGCCGCGAGCAGCTTGAGCGGTGTACCGACGGCGACGTACCAGAGCGTCACCCGCACCGAGTGGCGCCAGCGCGGATCGCCGAACATCTCCGAGAAGTTGTCGAGACCGACCCACTTGGGCGCGTCGAACAGGTTGTAGTCGGTGAACGCGAAGTACAGCGAGGCGATCATCGGTCCCGCTGTCAGCAGCAGGAACCCGGCGATCCAGGGAGACATGAAGAGATAGCCGGCCAGGTTCTCCCGGCGCCGCCGCCGCTTGAGGGCGGCGGGGCGCTCGGGCTTCACCGGACCGTGCCGCGGCTCGGAGTCCTGGGACAGGCCCTCCATCGCAGGGGCGTGTGTCACGGTGGTTCCCATCAGGTGCCGAGAGCCGTCTTCGACTCGGTGAAGAACTGCTTGACGGCCTCGTCCACGGACCTCTTGCCCAGGGCCATCTCCTCGGCGATGCGCAGGAACGCCGACTCGCAGATGTCCGCGCCGTTCGGATGCGGGGTGATGGACTCCAGGACGCCGGCCTTGACGAGGGACTCCTCGTAGGCGGCTATCGCCTGGTTGACCGGGTCGGTCGGCTTGTACGCGTCGAACTGGGCCTGCGTCGCCGGAACACCGCGGTCATAGCCCATGATCTTGGCGACCTCGGGGTCGTGCACCATGAAGTCGATGAACTGGGCGACTTCCTTGGGGTGCCGGGTGCGCTTGGAGGCGCTCAGCATGAGGGAGCCGAGGTACTGGCCGGTCTTCTTGCCGTCCGTCGTCGGGATGGGCGCCAGGCCGTACTCGCTCTTGCCCTCGGAGGTGTAGCGGACGGTGAAGTTGTCCCAGGTGAACTCGCCGCCCGAGAGCTCCCCCGCGAGCGCCGACTTGGGCTTGATCTGGGCGGCCTTCTTGGGGTCGGAGTACAGACCGTCCTCGACGCCCTTCTTGGCCCGCCCCCACCAGTCCGTCAGATCCGCCTCGCTGAAGCCGAGTCCGTCCTCGGTGAAGAACGCCTTGCCGTTCTGACGCAGGTAAAGGTCGTAGAGGTACATGGTGCCGTACATACCGCTGTCGCCGGCGCGCCCGGTCTTGTCCCGGATCTTCTTCATGCCCGCTTCGAAGTCGTCCCACGTCCAGCCCTGCTCCGGCTTCACACCGGCCCGGGTGTAGACGGGCTTGTCGATGACCAGAGCCATCGAGTTCGAACCGACCGGAACGCCGAGGAGCTTGCCGTCGAGCTCACCGAACTTCTCCAGGCCCGCGCGGAATCCCTCCATCCGGAGGTTGCCGGCCTTGACCTGCTCGCTGAGATCGAGCAACACGTTCTTCGCGTCGTATTTGCGGAGGAAGCCGATCGCATTCTGGAACACGTCCGGCGGGTTTCCGCCGGAGGCCTGGGTGTTGAACTTCTTCCAGAAGTCGAGATAAGGCTGGAAGTCCGTTTTCACCTTGATCTTCGGGTACTTCTTCTCGAAGAGCGCGATGGTCTTGTTGATTCTCTGGGCACGGTCCTCCGCACCCCACCACGCGTAACGGATCGTCACCGTCCCGTCCGCGGAGGTGCCTCCGTCCCCGCCGCAACCGGTCGTCGCGGCCAGCCCCAGCGTGGCTGCCGTGGCCCCGGCCGCCTTCAGAACCGTACGCCTCTCAACATTCCTGCCGTTCCCCACGGTTGGACCTCCCCGCACGTCGTCCCGCTCGCATGAATCGTTTCAAGTAAGCGCTTGCTGGCACAAGTTACGGAGAGGGTGAGAGTGCGTCAATGATTCGGACAGAGATTTCTCACCGCGGGGGCGGGCGGTGGGGCCCGGCGGAGAAGCAGGGCCGGGAGCCGGGTCGGGTGACGTCGCTGGTGAGGCGGGTTCGGTCGGGGAGCCGGACAGAACGTGGTCGATCACGAGGATTTCGGCCGCGACCGAAAGACGGCGGTGGGGTGGAGCGGGGGGAAGCGACGGGGTGGGTCCGGTTTCGGCCAGGAGGGTGGCTGGGTGAGGGCGGTCGAGATGGTGGATCTTGGGCGTCGCGGGTGGCAGTGGCGACTCTGGGCGACGGGGGCTGGGGTGGTGGTTCGGGGGAGGCCGACTCCCGGTCCCCGGGCATACGGCCGGGCGCGCCTGCGAGGGAGCTTGGAGCGACGAGGGGTTCGCGTGGCGGGGTTCCACTTCGGATTGGAGTCCGGCGGGCGGTATGAGCCTCGGGCAAGGGGGCGCGGGGTGGTGGTCCGGCGGGCGGGAGGCCAGGCCAGGCACACACGTGATCCGGTCTCGGATCCGGGGAGGGAGGGTCGGCTGCTCGCAGGGGGCCGATGGGTGGATCTCCGGGCCGGGCGGAGACGAGCGGAATCGCCGGCCGCACACGGCGGCACGGGCGGTCCGACGACCCGGGGGCGGCGCGAACACCAGCTGACTGCTCGCTGCAGCGCGAGTGATCCGGCACCCAGGTAGGGCGACGCACCGCTCGCTGCTCACGGTAGAGCGAGCGGCCCTGCACCCGAGGCAGGGCGACGCGCGGCTCGCTGCTCACGGCAGAGCGGGTTGCCGGGCACCCGAGGCAGGGCGACGCACCGCCAGGTGGCAGGGCTCGGCGGCACCGGCGCTCCCCAGCGCGTCACGGCAGCCCGAAGGCGGCGCCGGTGGGGCACCGTGGCAGCCCAGGCGGCTCCCGGTACTGGCTTGCGACCACGCCGCCTGGTCGACCGGGGACGGATGCGGCGAGCGGCACGGAGGCCCGTCGGCGGACTCGGCAGCGTCGGCGGCGTGGCGTCGGCCAGTCCGGCCGAGGGCCTCGGTCGAGCGGCGAGGCCTGCGGGTTTCCGGCCACCCGACCGGTCGGTCAGGGCCGTACAACAGCGACGGCCCACCTGCGCATTCGCAGGCGGGCCGTCGATCCGGGTGGGCGATACTGGGTTCGAACCAGTGACCTCTTCGGTGTGAACGAAGCGCTCTCCCACTGAGCTAATCGCCCGGACGCAGGAAGAACATTACCCCATGTCAGGGGGTGCCCATGACCGGTGCCGACCCACACCGGCAGGCACCGGCACCCCCGGCACGGCTCACTGGTTCTTGATCTTCCAGGGCATGGCGATGCCGAATTTCCACACGTAGATACCGACCAGTACGGCCACGATCACGAGCCCGACGCTCGTCAGGATGATGTTGCGGCGCCGCACCTTGGGATCGAGGGCCCGCTGTGCCGCCTCGGTGACCTTGCGTTTGGTCCAGCGGAGCACCAGCTGCGCCCACACGAATTCCGTCGCCCAGATCGCCATGCCGCCGAAAATCACGACCCACCCCGGCCCGGGCAGGGGCAGCATGATGATGCCGGTCACGACGACGGCAAGCCCGATGATGAAGACGCCGACCTGCCAGCTCACGTGCAGCACACGACGTGCCTTGATGAATTCCGGCGCCCGCGAGCCGAGTCCCCGATCCGGCTCGCTCTGCACCTCGCCCGTACCCGTCTCGTCCGACGCCACGGCCACCTCGCCTGGATCGTCACTCCCCGTATTCATACGGGCAAACACTACCCGAGCGAAACCAGTCACCGGAATGGACGCAGGACGCGAACGATCTCTCGGCCGGAAGAGTTACGTAAAGGCACGCAAAACCCTCAGAGGGGTTTACAACGGCACCGTAGGTGGCATGTCGATTTCGCCGACGTGCGAATCCCCGAGCGCACACTGAGCGAAAGGCCTTGGCGCTTATGAACACCACGGTCAGCTGCGAGCTGCACCTGCGCCTCGTTGTGTCGAGCGAGTCCTCCCTGCCTGTCCCCGCAGGCCTGCGGTACGACACGGCCGACCCCTACGCCGTGCACGCCACCTTCCACACCGGAGCCGAGGAGACCGTCGAGTGGGTGTTCGCCCGTGACCTCCTCGCCGAGGGGCTTCACCGCCCCACGGGCACCGGCGACGTCCGCGTCTGGCCGTCGCGCAGCCACGGTCAGGGCGTCGTGTGCATCGCCCTGAGCTCACCGGAGGGCGAAGCCCTGCTCGAAGCCCCCGCACGGGCCCTGGAATCCTTCCTGAAGCGGACCGACGCCGCCGTGCCTCCCGGCACGGAGCACCGGCATTTCGATCTCGATCAGGAGCTTTCGCACATCCTGGCGGAAAGCTAGGTCGAGGAGGCCCTCACACAAAGCCGCCCGGCGCCGTCCACTCGGGGAGACGGCTCGGGCCAGGACAGCCGCACACGGGATACACCGGCGCCGACTCCGCGGCTCACGCGGAGTCGGCGCCGGTCTGCGTTTGCCCTGGGGGCCCGGGAAGGCGGGGTGGGAACCTCGGTGAGCCCGGCGGCGTTGTATTCGAAGCCATGTGCGGGCATGAGGGCGGTCCGGCGGTGGTGGAGCCGTTACCATCGGCCAGCATCGGCGGGCGCCCGCCCGACCCCCAGGCCAGGGAGCGAATCGTGCTGATCACCCACGACACCCGGTGCGCCCTCGACACCGTGGTCGATCTGGTGAATACCGCACCGGATGACGACACGGCGGCGGACGGGCTGCCGGACGTGGCGACCCTCGCGGACTTCGTACGGAACCACGAGATCAGCGACGTCGGGGTGCTCACGGAGTTCGACCTCTCCGCGGTGCGCAAGATCCGCGGACGGTTCGCCGCCGTCTTCGCCGCTTCGGACCCCCGGACCGCCGCCGGCCTGATCAACGAACTGGTGGCGGCCGCCGGCACCACGCCCCGGCTCACTGACCACGACGGCTACGACTGGCACGTCCACTACTTCGCACCCGGCGCCTCCGTCGCCGACCACCTGGCCGCCGACTGCGGGATGGCCCTGGCGTTCTTCGTGGTCGCCGGGGAGCATGAGCGGCTGCGCCGCTGCGAGGCGCCCGACTGCCGGCGCGCCTTCGTCGATCTGTCCCGGAACCGCTCCCGGCGCTACTGCGACAGCCGCACCTGCGGAAACCGGCTGCACGTGGCCGCGTACCGGGCGCGCCGCAAGGAAGCGGCGGGCTGAGAGCCGCCAGGACGGGTGATCGATGCCGACGCGGCCCCGGCGGGTGGCGCCGGGTACCGCGGGTACGGCTCACAGCAACAGCAGATCGTGCAACGAGGCCATGAGCAGCAGACACCCGATCACCGCAAGAAAGATCATCAGCGGTGGCTGGGAAAGGGCGAAGAGACAACCACGTGGCCCGTCCCGTGGGGAACGCGGCTCGTCCCGCGGGGGACGTGACTCCTCCCGCGGCGGCGCGGGGTCGCTCTGACTCGTCGTGTCCAGCATCTCGCGGCGATGATGACGCAGTCGCCCGGCAGGAAGCGATCAGCGGCCGGGTTCCGTGCGGGAGTGCCCCGATTGCGCGAGGTCCGGTTCGGGTTGTGATCACTTCCGCGCGCCCCCGGACCCACTGTGACGATTCAGCCCGACACGCGGGGCGTCATATGCCGTGCTTCTTGAGGATGGCCTCGATGTCACTGAAGTCGTCATCCCCACGGGGCGCCGCCGCGGGCCGGGCCGCCGGGCGGGAGCCCTGGGCCAGGGAGGGGGCGGAGGCCGCCGGGGCCACCGCCTCGGGCCGGTCCGCCGCACGGGCCGCCGCCCTGCGCTCCTTGCGGGTGCCGCCGCGGCGGCGTTCCACCACCCGGGTGGTCGTGAACAGCACCCACGCGACGCCGAGCACGCCGAGGCCCGCCCAGGCAGTCGGGCTGAACGCCGTGTCGGCCAGCCACTCCACGACACCCGTCATCACCAGGCCGATGGGCACGAGCGAGTAGGCCGCGATACGGGCCGCCGCGAGGAAACGCTTGCGGTACGCCGTGATGGCCGCGATGCCCAGGCCTGCCACGGACACGGCGGAGCAGACGGTCTCGGCAATCATCCGGTCCTCCAGGCGTGCGCGGTCGAGCGGGGGCGGTTCGTCCTTCCATCCTGCACCCGTCGCACCCCGGCGGGCCATGCCCCGGCCGGACATCAGGGGTATCTCCGGGTCGCCTCCTCCGCAGGTGCCGGTGCGGGCGCCGCCCCTCAGGGTCTGTCGTCACATTCCCGTCGTCGCCCGGAAAGGGCCCCGGCGGCGTCAGGTGCGTGCTGTCGGCGTGCCGGGCGGAAGTCCTCGCACGGGGCGCTCGAGCTTTTCGCCCGGTGCGGCGGGTGGTCCCCTGCTCGGAGAGCTCGGGGAGCGTGCACGACGTCTGGGGACGGGCGGGAAGGGGACGACAGGGTCTGGGCCCCGGCAGTACGCGGTGGCTGGGAGACTGTTCCCATGAGTGACTCCTCCCCCGCCCCCGTCCTCGAGGTCTGGTGCGACCTCCAGTGCCCGGACTGCCGCACGGCGCTGGACGATGTCCATGCCCTGCGCGCCCGCTACGGCGACCGTCTCGAGCTGCGGCTGCGGCACTTCCCCCTGGAGAAGAACAAGCACGCCTTCGCCGCCGCCCAGGCCGCGGAGGAGGCGTGGGAGCAGGGCCAGGGATGGCCGTACGTGGAGGCCCTGCTGGGCCGGGTGGAGGAGCTGGGCCGTAAGGGGGAACCCTTCCTGGTCGAGGTGGCCCGCGAACTGGGTCTGGACGACGAGGAGGTCGACACAGCACTGGTCGACGGCCGGCACATCCTGATCGTGGACGCCGACCAGGCCGAGGGCAAGGCGATCGGCGTGACCGGCACCCCGACCTACGTCATCGGCGGTGAGCGGCTCGACGGCGGCAAGAGCCAGCAGGGGCTGCGCGAGCGGATCGAGGAGATCGCGGACCGGCTGCTGGCGGGCCAGGAGCACTGACCCGCCCTCGCCCGGCTCGCCGCGCTACAGCAGCGGTTTGTACATGGCGTACAGCGTCGTCTCGTAGCCGAGTGAGGCGTAGAGCCGTTCGGCCGGAGTGTTGCCGGCGAAGACGTTGAGGCCGAGGGTGCGCCTGCCCTCGGCGATCGTCTGGGCCTCGGCCAGCAGCATGAGAGTGCGGCCGTGCCCCTTCCCCCGGTGGGCGGCGTCGGCCTCGACGTCGAAGACGAAGGCGCTGTCCTCGCGCACCGCCAGCCACAGCGTGCCCACCGGTGTGCCCAGATGTTCGAGGACGCTGATGAGCATGCCTGGAGTGGCGAGCCCGTCGGGCAGAAGGGTGGCGTGGTCACGCTCCGACTTGGCCCGGGCCTCGGCCTCCGGGACGCCCCGCTCGATCCAGCTTCGCGCGTAGTCCTCACGGCCCTTTTCCAGCCACGGGCCGAACTCCGCCTCGGTCATGGGCCGGGCGCGGCTGCCTTCCGGCATGACCGGCGGGGTGTCGCCGAGCGCCTTCTCCATGCCGCGGTTGCGGACGACGTAGCCGAGCGCGGTGGCGAGCCGGAACCCGGCCTCCGACGAGGCCGGCACCGCAGCCTCGATGCGGCGGCACCCCCAGCCGCGCGCCACCTCCTCCGCGGCGAGGGCGGCCACGGTGCCCCGGCCCCGACCGCGGTCCGGCTCCTCGATGCGCAGTTCCGTGATCCGGGCCACCGCGTCACCGAACACGGGATGCGTGCCGAGGTGTATCGCCCCTACGGGACGGCTGTTCACGCACACCTGGTAGCGGCGTGAACGCGTCCCGTCGGCGTTCTGCTGAAGCGGCTCGGTCGGCCGCAGGGTCGTGGTCATCACCGGTGTTCTACCCGCAACCACGGCCCTGGTCAGCCGAATATGCGGCGGCGGTCAGGGGTCGAGGTCGTCCCCTGACCGCTCCTCGAAGATCCGCATGGCCTTGGCGGTCACCGGCCCCGGTGCGCCGGGCAGCTCGCGGTCGTCGACCCGGTGCACGGCCTGCACGTCCCGCAGGGTGGACGTCAGGAAGATCTCGTCGGCCCGCTCCAGGACGTCCAGCGGCAGGTCGGTCTCCGCGGCGCCGGTCCATTCGACCGCCAGAGCGCGCGTGATGCCTGCGAGGCAGCCCGAGGCGAGCGGCGGCGTGTGGATCTCGCCGTCGAGGACGACGAAGACGTTCGATCCGGTGCCCTCGCACAGCCGTCCCACCGTGTTGCCGAACAGGGCCTCGGAGGCGCCCTGTTCGCGGGCGCGGGCGAGGGCCACCACGTTCTCGGCGTAGGAGGTGGTCTTCAGGCCGGTCAGCGCGCCGCGCTCGTTGCGGGTCCAGGGCACCGTGATCACGGCGGTGGAGTCGGGACGGCGGGTCGTCTCGCCGAGTGCGACGACGAGGGTCGGGCCGTGCTCGCCGCGGTCGGAGCCGAGCGGGCCGTGACCGCCGGTGTAGGTGATGCGCAGGCGGCCGAGCGGCACGGGGTCGGCCTCGAGGACGGCGGCACAGGCGCGCCGCACCTCGTCGTGGTCCGGATCGGGCAGGCCGAGGCCGCGCGCGGAGAGGGTCAGGCGGTCGAGGTGCCGGGTGAGCGCGAACGCCCGGCCGTCCACGGCCTTCACCGTCTCGAAGATGCCGTCGCCCACGGTCAGCCCGTGGTCGAAGACGGAGACGCGGGCGGACTCGGTGTCCTGCAGCCCGCCGTCGAGCCAGATCTTCACGTCAGGTCCTCTCCACTCGCCTCGTACCCTCCCGACGCTATCGCGAGCAGCCGGGCCGCCTTCAGCTCGGTCTCCCGCCACTCGGCCTCGGGGTCGGAACCCCAGGTGATGCCGGCGCCGGTGCCGAAGCGCAGCACGCCGTTGCCACGGTCGATCCAGAAGGTGCGGATACCGACGGCCAGCTCGCCCACGCGCCGGTCTGCGTCGACCCAGCCGATCCCCCCGCAGTACGGCCCCCGGGGCGCCGTCTCCAGCGCGTCGATGATCCGCAGCGCACTGGACTTGGGGGCGCCGGTGACCGAGCCGGGCGGAAAGGCGGCGTCGAGCAGCTCGGCCCAGCCGACCCCCTCCCCCAGTTCTCCGCGGACCGTCGACACGAGGTGGACCAGCCCCGGGTGCTTCTCGAGGGCGCACAGGTCGGGCACCGTCACCGTGCCCGTGGCGCACACCCGCCCGATGTCGTTGCGGACCAGGTCCACGATCATCACGTTCTCGGCGTAGTCCTTCTCCAGCAGGTCCGCCTCGGTGCGGCCGGTTCCCTTGATCGGCCCGGACTCCACGATCCGCCCGTCGCGCCGCAGGAACAGCTCGGGGGACGCGGTGGCGATCTCCACACCGTGACCGGGCAGGCGGATCGTTCCTGCGTACGGGGCCGGGTTGCCCCGGGCCAGCAGGGCGGTGAGAGCGTCGACGTCGGCGCCCGGCGCGACGGGCGCCGACAGCACGCGGCACAGGTTCGCCTGGTAGACCTCGCCGGCCGCGATGTGCTCGCGGATCCGCCGCACCGCCGCCGTGTACGCCGCGCGGTCGAGCGAGGACGTCCAGTCACCCGCCGCCGGTCCGCGCCACGCTCCGGGCGCGGGGGCGGGCACGGCCTGTCCCCGCACCTCCGCGAAGCGGGCGCAGGTCAGACGCCCCTCGAAGTCGGCGCAGACCGCCCAGAAGCCGCTGGATTCCAGTGCTTCGGGATCGTCGGTGACGTCGAGGAGCCCGGTGGCGACGCGGTCGCCGAAGCGGGCGAGAGGAGGGAGGTCGAGCACGCAGCCGAGTCTATGGCGACTGACCCGCGGGCGACCCGGGGACGTCCCTTCAGCAGACCCTGCGACCTCCCTGAGCAGGGCAAGCGCAGCACGCTGCGCAAACGCGTTTTTGTACTGGCCCCGGAATCCGCTAGAGTTCAACACGTCGCCGGGCCGCGGGAGCGGACCGAAACGACAGGCGGACGTAGCTCAGTTGGTAGAGCGCAACCTTGCCAAGGTTGAGGTCGCGAGTTCGAACCTCGTCGTCCGCTCGAAGGAAGAGGGGGCTTCCCGGCCCCCTGCACTCCTGGTGGAGTGGCCGAGAGGCGAGGCAACGGCCTGCAAAGCCGTCTACACGGGTTCAAATCCCGTCTCCACCTCCAAGGACGATTAGCTCAGCGGGAGAGCGCTTCCCTGACACGGAAGAGGTCACTGGTTCAATCCCAGTATCGTCCACTGGATCTCGAAGATCCGCCCCGCGCGATTAGCTCAGCGGGAGAGCGCTTCCCTGACACGGAAGAGGTCACTGGTTCAATCCCAGTATCGCGCACGCAGTGCCCATGATCCACAGCAGTCGGTGGTCATGGTCCCGAGGACGATTAGCTCAGCGGGAGAGCGCTTCCCTGACACGGAAGAGGTCACTGGTTCAATCCCAGTATCGTCCACATCACACCGGAGCCCCCGGCCGCACGAAGCGGCCGGGGGTTCCGTCGTGTCCGCATTCGTCAGGTCACGACGAGAACAGCATGTGCCCGAAGCTCTTGTGGCGGTGGTGACCGTGGTGGCCGTGGCCGCCGTACGGAGCACCCCAGGCGGGGGCCGGAGGGGCGGGGTACGCCTGCGGAGCGGGGGGAGGCGGCGGGGCCGGCTGGGACCACTGGGCCTCCAGGCGGGTCAGCGACTCCAGCTCGCCGTAGTCGAGGAAGATTCCGCGGCAGCCGCTGCACTGCTCGATCTGGACACCGTTGCGGTTGTACGTGTGCATCGGCGCACGGCACTTCGGACACTGCATGGTCGTTCAACTCCTCGCCGGTCGGTCCTGCCTTCACGTCTCGCCAGGACAGACTCCGTCCCACTGTGGTCGGTTGCACCCTACTTCGCGTGCACCTGCCTCAACTGCGGCGGGACGGTGGCCATTCGGTCACAGGCGTCCACCACGGACTGCTCCACCTCGTCCAGGTCGCGGCTGGTTTCGACCGCCCTGGCGACGGCCCGGGCGGCGGCCTGCACGGTGAGGGCGCGGGCGGGGACCTCCAGGGCGGGCCAGGGATCGCCGTCGGCGGGTACGGCCGGGCCGCCGGCCTCCCGGTAGGCCCCGAGGAAGCGGGCCCACTCGTCGGGCGGCAGCAGGCCGCAGGCGTACCAGGCGGCGGGGCGGGCGAGGTCCCAGGCCGGGACCCCGACGCCGAGGTCGTCCACGTCGATCAGCAACCACCGGCCATCGGAGGCGGGGTGTCGTACGAGCTGGCCGAGGTGCAGGTCGCCGTGGCACACGCTTCCGGTGTCCGGCATCGGCGCCTCGGCGCGGGCCCAGGGCGGGATGGTGTCCCAGGCCCGGAGAATGGCGGCGATGGCGGGATGCGGGCCCGACTCCCGAAGCCGGGCCACGGCCCGGGCCGCCTTGGCGGGGCCTCGCATGGGGGGCAGGGTGCCGGGGGCCGGGGTGCGGTGGAGGCGGGCGAGGAGCGCGGCGGCGGCTTCCCAGGGGGCGGCGCCGGGGTCGGCCGGGTCCACTGGTGTCCCGTACGGCCAGAAGGTCACGAGGCGGCCGTGCAGGTCGAGCGGGGTCGGGGCGAGTGGGGACAGGAAGATCTCGGGGTGGCGGGCTGCGATGGTGAGGCGGCCGGCCAGTTCGGAGGGGCGGGAGTCCGGGGGGTGGGCCTTTGCGACGGTGTCCGCGTGGCGCACGACGATGCCGTCGGGGCGGTCCGCGAGGGTGGCTGCGCCGCAGGGACAGGTCCGGGAGCGGGCGTGTGCGGTGGCCCGGGCCTTGGCGGTGAGGTCACGTATGAGCAGGTCGGGGGTGCGGTTCACGGGCCGAGGGTACGTGCCGGTGAGGGCCCGGCCGCAGGGAAACCGGGTTCCAGGTGCCCGGCGATGTCGCCGGGGCCGGGTGGGACCGCAGTCCGGCGAAACCGGGCGCCGCTGCGCCCGCCCTCTCCGTCCGTCGCCCTTGGCGAGAAGGCGCAACGCGCGCCACCCCCTCCGAACGGACACGGGCCGCCGGAGAAACACGACAGCGCCACGGCCGCCGGAGGCAAAAGCAATGCCGGCGCAGCTCCCCAGCTGCGCCGGCATCTGTGCCGTCCGCCGCACCCCCGTCCCCACAGGGTTTCATGGGTTGATGTCCCCGCCCGGACCGCTCTTCCGGGCCTGGGGTCGCCGCTCAGCGCCCCAGCATCTCGCCCACGGACGACGCCTGTGTGGCCACTGTCTCCCACCCGTCGAAGACGAGGAGGAGCAGGACCGCCAGAGGAAGGGCCATCAGCGTCGCCACCACGGGGTGGCGACGGCCCTGGCGGCGGGAGCGGAACACGGCGGCGTACGCCTTGCGTCCCTCCTCGCGGATCAGCGTCCGCGGAGCCGTATGGGCCATGGTCCCTCTCCTGACCGTTCTCAGTTGTCGTTGGCAGCGGCGGGCGTCTGACCTCGGGGGACGAGTGCTGCCACCCGCCGCTTGACCTCAAATCTAGGCGCCCGGCCGGCCCCGGGCGTCATGCCCTCGTACCGATTGCCGGGCCTCCCGGAGGATGAGCCGTGACCCGCGATGTACTCCCCTGGGTGGAGACGGGGGCCCGGGTCTCAGGGTCTTCCCCGACGGGACGCCCGGATCATCCCGCTTTTCCAAGCCCTCTCCCGCGGAACCGGCTGTTCCACCAGAGTCGGCACCCGGTTCGCCAGGAACCGCGCCGTACGCACGACCTGCCCGCTACGCGTGACTTCGCTCACTTCCACGGCATCTCGACGTACCGCCGTCTCCACCCTGCGGCCCGCCGTGCTCGCCGCCACCTCGTCCGTGCGTGTCGTGTCCCCCGCGTCCACGACCATCTCCACTCGGTCACCCTTCGCAGCACCAATCCCTCTTCCGCGACGGGTGGTTGGGATCACGCGTGGCCCGAAGTCCGCCTCTTCGCGCCCTCCCTGACCGCTCTTCGCGTCTCCCACCCAGCACTGACAATCCATCACCCTGAGAGGGCGCGGCCTCTGCGCGCGGGCGGCCGTGGAAACGTAAGCTGTGGCTCGTCACAGGACCGGGCAGCGGGGATGAAAATGGCGATGATGCGCCTGAGGCGCGAGGACCCGCGCGTCGTCGGCTCGTTCAGGCTTCACAGACGGCTCGGCGCGGGCGGGATGGGCGTGGTCTACCTGGGCTCCGACAAGAAGGGGCAGCGGGTCGCGCTCAAGGTCATCCGGCCGGACCTGGCGGAGGACCAGGAGTTCCGGTCCCGGTTCGCCCGTGAGGTCTCCGCGGCCCGGCGGATCCGCGGCGGCTGCACGGCCCGGCTCGTGGCCGCCGACCTCGACGCGGACCGCCCCTGGTTCGCCACGCAGTACGTGCCCGGCCCCTCCCTGCACGACAAGGTCGCCGCGGAGGGACCGCTCGGCGCCGCCGACGTCGCTGCCGTCGGTGCCGCCCTGTCGGAGGGCCTGGTCGCGGTGCACGAGGCCGGGGTGGTGCACCGGGACCTGAAGCCGTCCAACATCCTGCTGTCCCCGAAGGGGCCGCGGATCATCGACTTCGGCATCGCCTGGGCCACCGGCGCCTCGACACTCACTCATGTCGGCACGGCGGTCGGCTCGCCGGGCTTCCTCGCGCCGGAGCAGGTGCGCGGTGCGGCTGTCACTCCGGCCACGGACGTGTTCTCGCTCGGCGCCACGCTCGCCTACGCCTCGATGGGCGACTCGCCCTTCGGGCACGGCAGTTCCGAGGTGATGCTGTACCGCGTGGTGCACGAGGAGCCGCAGCTGCACGGCGTGCCCGACGCGTTGGCCCCGCTCGTCCGGGCCTGCCTCTCGAAGGACCCGGAGGAGCGGCCCAGCACGCTCCAACTGTCGCTGCGGCTCAAGGAGATCGCGACCCGCGAGTCCCAGGACCTCGCCGACGGACGGCCACCCGCGCCGCGTGGCGCCGAGACCGAGCGGCTCGCCGACACGTACCCCGAGCGCGGCCGGAGCAGGCAGGGTCAGCAGGGGGCGTCCGGACCGCAGCGAGGCCGGGGCACTCCCCCACCCCGGCGCTCCTCCGGGCCGGGAGACGGTGTGCCGAACCCGGACGGCCCGGCGTCCCAGGGCGGATCCGGTGCGCGAAGCGGTGCCCGGGCGTCGGGCGGGAGCACCCGCGGCCGGACCCCGGCGCGCGGCACCGGCGCCTCGCGCGGCGGCACCCCGTCGAGGTCAGGGTCGCGGCCGACGCCCACCGGACGGAACGGGCCGCGGTCGGGCAGCGGCAGCCGCCCCGCCCCCCACAGCGGTACGGGACGCCCGGCGTCCAGGAACACGGGAACCGGGCTGCGGCCCGCCAATCCGCGGTTGCTGCGGCAGCGGCTGTTCGTGTTCGTCGTGGTCACCCTGCTGGTGGCGGTCGGCATCGCCCTGGTCCAGGGCTGCCAGGGGCCGGCTCGCGGACTCGGCGGCGACGGGGGCGGCGTACGGCAGGAGCAGGTGCAGCGCGACTACGGCCCGTAGGACCCCCGGCGCCTGACCGCCGACCGCCGACAGCCGGAACCTCCGACGAACCCGGTGGCCCGCGGGCCGTCCGTCACAGCCCGGGCAGGATCCGTTCGAAGAATTCGCGGTCGCCCTCGAAGACCGGGTCCAGGGCCAGGAACTCCCGCGGGGTGACCCAGCGGGTGTCGGCGACCTCAGCCGGATCGGGATGGACCTGCCCCGTGTCGGCGCGGGCGGTCCACCAGTGGAGGCGGAAGCGGTGGTCGTCGGTCTCCGACTCCCAGACCTTCGCCTCCGGCACGACGGTGAGCCCGACCTCCTCGCGGACCTCCCGGACGACCGCCTGTTCCTGCGTCTCGCCGGGCTCGACCTTGCCGCTGAGCGGCTGCCAGTAGCCGGGGCGGGCGACGGCGGGACCGCGCCGGATCGCGAGGAGGCGCTCGCCGCGCAGGAGTACGGCGACGATCGCGTCGCGCTGCTCCACGACTAGACCCGGGGACGGCCGGTGGCCACGGCGTAGAAGGCCACGGCCGCCGCGGCGCCCACGTTGAGGGAGTCGACGCCGTGGGACATGGGGATGCGCACCCACTCGTCGGCGGCGACCAGGGCCTGGGTGGACAGGCCGTCGCCCTCGGCGCCGAGCATGAGGGCCACGCGGTCCATGGTGTGCGGGGCGGCCTCGTCCAGGGGCCGGGCCTTGTCGTCGGGGGTGAGGGCGAGGAGGGTGAAGCCCGCTTCCCCGACCGACTCCAGACCCTTGGGCCAGGTGTCCAGCCGGGCGTACGGCACGGAGAAGACCGCGCCCATCGAGACCTTCACACTGCGGCGGTAGAGGGGGTCGGCGCAGTCCGGGGAGAGCAGGACCGCGTCCATGCCGAGGGCGGCCGCCGAACGGAAGATCGCGCCGATGTTGGTGTGGTCGTTGACCGACTCCATGATCACCACGCGGCGGACGGTGCGGAGGATGCCGGCCGCCGTGGGGAGGGGCTTGCGCTGCATGGAGGCGAGCGCGCCGCGGTGCACGTGGTAGCCGGTGACCTGCTCGGCGAGCTCCGGGCTGACCGCGTAGACGGGGGCGGGGAGTTCCTCGATGACGTCGCGCATGACGTCGACCCACTTGGCCGAGAGCAGCATGGACCGCATCTCGTAGCCCGCTTCCTTGGCCCTTCTGATGACCTTCTCGCCCTCGGCGATGAACAGGCCCTCGGCGGGTTCGCGCTTGCGGCGCAGCTCCACGTCGGTCAGGCCGGTGTAGTCGCGCAGGCGCGGGTCGTCGGGATCCTCGACGGTGATGAGATCGGCCACAGGGTGATACTGCCTTGTCCTGGGTGCGGTGCCAACGGATCGGTACGGGTTGCGTTGCCCCTGGTTACTCGCGGGGCGCGACGGCCGTCGGGCCGACCTTCACGACCTCGCCGATGACGATGACGGCCGGGGGCTTCACGTTCTCCGTCCGGACGACCTCCCCGACCGTCGCCAGGGTCGCGTCGACGCGGCGCTGGGCGGACGTGGTGCCTTCCTGGACCAGTGCGACGGGCGCGTCCGGGGACTTGCCGTGGGCGATGAGGGTCTCGGCGACCTTCCCGATCGTGCCGACGCCCATGAGGATCACCAGCGTGCCGGTCAGCTTGGCGAGGGACCGCCAGTCCACCAGGGAGCGCTCGTCGTCGGGGGCGACGTGGCCGCTGACCACCGTGAACTCGTGGGCGACGCCGCGGTGGGTGACCGGGATGCCCGCGGCCCCCGGGACCGAGATCGAGCTGGAGATGCCCGGCACGACCGTGCACGCGATACCCGCCTCGGCCAGTGCCTGGACCTCCTCCATGCCCCGCCCGTAGACGAAGGGGTCGCCGCCCTTCAGCCGCACGACGGCCTTGCCCTGCTTGGTGTATTCGATCAAAGCGTTGTTGATGGCCTCCTGGGCCATGAACCTGCCGTACGGCAGCTTGGCCGCGTCGATCACCTCGACGTTCGGCGGGAGTTCGGCGAGCAGGTCGCGCGGGCCCAGGTGGTCGGTGATGACCACGTCGGCCCCGGCCAGCAGGCGGCGACCGCGCACGGTGATGAGGTCCGGGTCGCCGGGGCCGCCGCCGACGAGGGCGACGCCGGGCGTGCGGGTGCGGTGGTGCGGGGCGACGAGCGTGCCGTCGCGCAGGCCCTCGACGACCGCGTCGCGGATGGCGGCGGTGTGGCGGGGGTCGCGACCGCGTGCGTCGGTGGTGAGGACGGCGACCGTGACGCCCTCGCTGTGGCCACTGGCCGGAGTCCAGGCCGTGGCCTCGTCGGCGTCGTCGGAGCGGACGCACCAGACACGCCGGCGTTCCGCCTCGGCCGAGGCACGGATGTTCGCTTCCGTGTCACCGGTGGCGACGAGGGCGTACCAGGCGTTCTCCAGGTCACCCTCCTCGTAGCGGCGCTGCCGCCAGGTGATCTCACCGGCGTCGGCCATGGCCTGGACGGAGGGGGTGACCTCGGGAGACACCAGGAGGATGTCCGCGCCCGCCGCGATGAGGGCGGGGAGGCGGCGCTGGGCGACCTGGCCGCCGCCGAGGACGACCACGCGGCGGCCGGTGAGGCGGAGGCCTACGGGGTAGGCGGGGTGTTCGGCCATGGTGGTGGGGCTCCTGTTGGGGCGGATGAGGCGGCGGCCCTGACGTGCGGATTTTAAGCTGCGGCGGCTTGGGGGCGGCACGGGTGTCCGGTGGCTGAGCACGGTCGTGGCCGGGCACGGAGCCACCGGAACGACCTGAGCCCTATTTCTCGGTGACTCCCGCGGAGTCGAACGTCGCCACCTCGTGCATCGCTCTGGCCGTGCTCTGGACCAGCGGCAGGGCAAGAAGGGCGCCCGTGCCCTCGCCGAGGCGAAGGTCCAGGTCGACCAGGGGACGCAGGCCGAGCTTGTTGAGGGCCGCCACGTGGCCCGGCTCGGCGCTGCGGTGGCCGGCGATGCAGGCGGCCAGGACCTCCGGGGCGATCGCGCGGGCGACCAGGGCGGCGGCGCCGGCGCTGACGCCGTCCAGGATCACCGGCGTGCGCAGGGACGCGCCGCCGAGGAGGAGACCGACGATGGCGGCGTGCTCGAATCCGCCGATCGCGGCGAGCACCCCGATCGGGTCGGCCGGGTCCGGCTGGTGGAGTTCCAGGGCGCGGCGGACGACCTCCGTCTTGCGGGCGAGGGTCTCGTCGTTGATGCCGGTGCCCCGCCCCGTGACCTCGGCCGGGTCCGCGCCCGTGAAGACGGAGATCAGCGCTGCGGACGCGGTCGTGTTGGCGATGCCCATCTCGCCGGTCAGCAGGGCCTTGTTACCTGCGGCGACCAGGTCGCGGGCCGTCTCGATGCCGATCTCGATGGCCTGCCTGGCCTCCTCGCGGGTCATCGCGGGGCCGGTGGTCAGGTCGGACGTACCGGCACGGACCTTGCGGGGCAGCAGGCCCGGGGTGGCCGGGAGGTCGGCCGCGACGCCCACGTCGACGATGCAGACCTCGGCGCCCACCTGGGTGGCGAAGGCGTTGCAGACGGCGCCGCCGCCGAGGAAGTTGGCCACCATCTGGGCCGTGACCTCCTGCGGCCAGGGGGTGACCCCCTGCGCGTGCACGCCGTGGTCGCCGGCGAAGATCGCCACGGCTGCGGGCTCCGGGATGGGCGGCGGGCACTGGCGGGACAGGCCCGACAGCTGCGCGGAGATGATCTCCAGCATGCCCAGCGCACCGGCCGGCTTGGTCATACGCTTCTGGCGCTCCCAGGCCTCGCCGAGCGCCTTGGCGTCCAGCGGGCGGATCTGCGCCACGGTCTCGGCGAGCAGGTCGTGCGGTTCCTCTCCGGGCAGGGCGCGACGGCCGTACGTCTCCTCGTGCACGACCCAGGACAGCGGGCGGCGCTTGGACCAGCCGGCCTGCAGCAGCTCGGGCTCGTCCGGGAACTCGTCGACGTAACCGACGCACAGGTAGGCGATGACCTCGAGGTGCTCGGGCAGGCCGAGGGCGCGGACCATCTCGCGCTCGTCGAAGAAGCTGACCCAGCCGACGCCGAGGCCTTCGGCGCGGGCGGCGAGCCAGAGGTTCTCCACGGCCAGGGCGGCCGAGTACGGGGCCATCTGGGGTTGGGTGTGACGGCCGAGTGTGTGGCGGCCGCCGCGGGTGGGGTCGGCGGTGACGACGATGTTCACCGGGGTGTCGAGGATGGCCTCGATCTTCAGCTCTTTGAACTGCTTCGCCCGGCCCTTGGGGAGGGACCTCGCGTACGCCTCGCGCTGGCGCATGGCCAGTTCGTGCATCGCGCGCCGGGTGTCGGCGGAGCGGATGACGACGAAGTCCCAGGGCTGCGAGTGGCCGACGGAGGGCGCGTGGTGGGCGGCCTCCAGGACACGGAGCAGCACCTCGTGCGGGATGGGGTCGCTGCGGAAGCCGTTGCGGATGTCGCGGCGTTCGCGCATGACCTTCAGGACGGCCTCGCGCTCGGCGGGGGCGTAGCCCGGGGCGGCGGGGCCGGTGGACTGTCGTGCTTCTGCCACGGCGACCGCGCTCTCTTCTTCCTGGTCTTCCTGATCGGCGGCCCGGGTGTCCAGGTCGTCGGCGCTCTGGGCGAGCGGGGCGTCACCGTCGCGGGGGGCGGGGACGGCGGCGACGGCTTCCGGCGTCTCCTGCGCCTCAGGCGTCCCGGGCTGCGCCGGCTGCGACTGCTGCGGGCCTTGGACGGGCTGCGCGCTCCGCTCGTCCGGCGTCGGGCCCGGGAGTACGACAGTGACGTCCTCGGCGGATGCCGGGGGGTCGGTGGACTCGGGCACGGGCTCGGCCACCGGGTCGGGTGCGGGTGCGGACTCGGGCACGGGCTCGGCCACCGGGTCGGGTGCGGGTGCGGCTTCCTCGGCGACGGCCTCGGGCTCGACTGCTTCGGCGGCAGGGGTGGGTGCCGCCCCGGGGGCGGGGGCGGGTACCGCCTCGGGGGCCTGGGCAGGGGCTTCGGCGGGTTGCTGCGGCTGGGGCGGGGCGGACGCTTCCGGCGCGTCGGCCTGTGTCTCGCCTTCGGGGGCGGCGGCCTCCGGGGCGGCGGCCTCCGGGGCGGCGGCTTCCCGTGCGGGCACTTCAGGCGCGACGGTTTCAGGCGCGGGCGCCTCAGGAGCGGCCACTTCAGGCGCGTCGGCTTCAGGCGCGGGCGTCTCAGGAGCGGCCACTTCAGGAGCGTCGGCTTCAGGCGCGGGCGCCTCAGGCGTGGCCGGCTGTGGGGCCGTCGCCTCCGGTGCCGGTGCGGCTGCTTCGGCGGGGGTTGCCTCAGGAGCCGCGGGAGCCTCCACAACGACTTCGGGGGCTGCCACGTCGGGAGCCACCGCGTCCGTTGCCTGGCTGACAGCCTCGGGCGCACCGGCCGCCTCCTCGACAGCGGCTTCGGGCGGAGCCACGACGGCAGGCTCGGGACCGACCGGAGCCTCCGGGAACGGGACCGCTGCTGGGGCCGGTGCGTCCTCAGGGGCAGGAGCGGACTGCTCGGCGGCGACCGGGGGCTGCTCGCCGGCGTCGGCGGGATCGACCGCGGCATCCGGCTGCGCGCCCTGGGGAGCGGCTGCCTCCGGCTCACCGGTATGGCCGGCGGCGTCCACGACCGGCACCGGAGCCGGAGGGGGCGGAACCGCTCCGGGAGCGGACACGGCCTCGGCGGCAGCCGACTGGGCTCCGTCCGGGTCGGCGCCCGCGACAGCCGCGTCCTGCGCGGGGACGGCCTCGGGCTCGGCCACGGCCACCTGGCTCTCGACAGGGCCGGCCTCTGCGGCGGCGGGGTCGCTCACAACCGCCTGGTCCGCCTCCGGTCCGGCCTCTCCGGCAGCGGGGGCACTCGCAGCCGCCTCGTCCGCTTCGGAGCCGGCGTTCCCGCCGGCGAGGTCACCGGCAACCGCCGCGGTGGGCGCCTGGCCCGCGTCCGGCCCGGTGCCCACGCCAGCGGGATCACCGGCAACCGCGGCGGTGGGCGCCTGGCCCTCCACGAGGCCGACGCCCGCGGTCTCGGCCCCGGCCGCCGCGCTCCGGCCGGCCTCGGCGGCGGAGACCTGGCCCCCGTCCGGCCCCGTGCCCGCACCGGCGGAGTCGACCACCATGCCCTGCGCGGACAACGCGGACCCCTCGGCGGTAAGCACCTGGCCCGCCGGCTCGCCCACCGCCGCAGCCTGCGCCGGCTGCTCCGCGTGAGCGGCCTGCGCGGCCTCGGCCGGCTGCGGCGCCGTGTGGGTCGCGTCCGCCTGGGCCGTGCCCACCGGCACCGTCGCCGGAACAACCGTTTCCGCAGGCGCCGCCCCGGCGCTCACCTGGGCCGGGGCCGGGACCTGTGCGCCCCAGGGTGCGGCCGGAGGCGCCGGCGTCCGGGCGGCGCCCGGGGCGTCGAGGTACTCCGGGCCGGCCGACGGCGCGGCGGGCTGGCGTACCGGCGCGTCCGCGGGGCCGCGGTCGGCGAGGGAGCGAACCGGGCTGGTGGAGCTGCCGGGCAGGGGCGGGCCGAGGTGCAGCGGCCTGCGCGGGGTGATGGGCGGGATCGGCGGCGGATCGGGCAGGCGGACGCCACCGAGGTCGACCGAGCCGCTGTCGCGGCCGGAGATCTCGTGCGGGCCCGGCTGGTGCACGGTCTCGACGACCGGCTCCGGCGCGGGCGGGGGGACCTCGTTGCCCCAGGCGCCCTGGGCGCCCGGCAACAGCAGCAGGTCTTCGTCCTCGGCGGTGGACTCGGAGAGGTAGGTGTACGAACCGTGCGCGGGGGCGCCCGGCTGCTCCACCATGCCTGCGTTCTCCGGCAGTCCCTCGCCCGGGACCTGGCCGGTGTCGGTCATGCGTACCCCTCGCCCATCGGTTAGTGCTCCTACGACCAGCTCGCCCGGAACGGCGCACCGACCGCCCCGCAGTGAAGAACGAGCGTGCGTCCCCAGCGGCACGAACGGCCCGCCCCGAAAAGGCGACAAAGCCATTCACTGGCATTGTTGCGGCCGTACCGCCCTCATGGCAGCTTGATCCGCGACGGTTCCGCTGTGGACTGCGCCACGTTGCGCGTCCTTCGGTTCTGCCGTACCGCCCCCACCTCAAAAAGGGCGGGCTTTCCGGACATTGACCGACGAAGTGCCGGGCGTCCGCGTGCGGTGCAGCGATCGGCCAGCCTACCGCGCGCGGTACGACAACCCGATCACGGGGACGTTCGCGGGATCAGGCGCCGCGCCTCGGCAGCACGCCGCTGAGCAGGAACGCGACGCTCCGTTCCTTCTCCGTCCAGGCCCTGGTGTCGAGTTCGACGGACTGGAGGAGGGCGCATTCGACGCCGTAGCCGTGCTCGCTCAGGTCGCGGCCGACGAGTTCGGCGGCGTCGCGGGTGGCGGCGTGCGTGACGATGCGCTGGGGGCGCCGGTCGGCGACGGCGGAGACGACGGCCGCTCCCCCGCCGCCGACGCGGACGACGTCCGGTTCGGGGAGGTTCTCCAGGACGTGCGGGGCGGTGCCGTGCACGATCTGGAGCGGGACGCCGAGGCGGCGGGCGGCGGCGTCGGTGCGGGCGCAGGCGGCCCGGTCGCTGTCGACGGCGATGACGGCGGCGCCGGCGCGTGCGGCCTCGACGGCGAAGGCGCCGCTGCCGCAGCCGATGTCCCACACGAGGTCACCGACGCGCGGTCCGAGGCGGGCGAGTTGGGAGGCGCGCAGCAGCTGGGTCTCGCCCTCCGCGAGGTCACCGCCGTACGCCTCGGCGGGCAGCGTCCAGCCGCGTGGTCCGGCGGACGGGTCGCGGCCGGCGAGCCAGCCGCCGGTCTCCCCCGCGGCGCCGGGGCCGACCGGGCCGCCGAGGACGATGACGACGTTGGGGTCGCGCCAGGTGTGGTCGGCGGCCTTGTCGGAGGTGACGACGCTGACCCGCTCCTGCGCGGTGCCGAGTTCCTCGCAGATGACGAAGGAGCGGTGGACTCCTTCGAGCAGCAGGCCGAGTTCGGCGGGTCCGGCACCGGGTGAGGTGAGAACCGCCACCTTGGTGTGGGCGCGGCATACGTTCACCGCGCGTCGCAGGGTACGAGGATGTGCGACCACCACCTGTGCGTCGTCCCAGGGCATGCCGGCGCGGGCGAAGGCGGCGGCGACGGACGAGACGGCGGGGACGACTTCCACCTCGAGGCCGAACTCGGGGGCGCGCAGGGTGCGTACGACGCCGAAGAAGCCGGGGTCGCCGTCGGCGAGCACGACGGCCGTGCCGCGGTGGGCGGCGATGCGGCGGGCGGCGAGGGCGACGCTGCCGAGGCGGATGCGCTCGGCGCCGGCGGGTACCTCGGGGAGCGCCAGGTGGTGGGCGGCGCCCGCCACGAGCGTGGCGGCGCCCAGGGCGGCGCGCGCCGCGGCGGTCAGCGGCGAACCGTCCCAGCCGATCACCGTGACCCGGTCGGCCATCGTCGTCAGTCTCCAGGGGTTTTCGCAGGTCGTCTGTGTGTCGTTGCGGGGAACCGCCCGCGGGCGGGCTCCGTGAGGGTACCCGGTGGAGATGTCGGAGGGGGCGCCGGTGTCGTCGTCGCCGTCTTCCTCCCGGTGTTCCGGTCAGTTCCAGTCGCCGAAGGACGTGAAGCCGTCGCGCAGCTGTTCCCCGACGCCTTCCAGGTCCTCGGGGAGCAGGCTCCAGACGATGAAGTCGGTGCGTACCTCGGTCCATGTGCCGTCCGCGGCACGGGCGCGGGCTATACAGGCGTTGCGCAGCACACCCTCGCTGATACAGCCGATCTTCTGGGCGACCTGCTGGGAGGCGGTGTTGTCGGCCGCCGTGCGCAGTTCGATGCGCTCGAACTTCTGGTCCGTGAAGAGCCACTGGGCGGTGGCGAGGGCGGCCTCGGAGGCGTAGCCCTCGCCGCGGGCCCAGGGGGCGATGATGTACGACAGTTCGGTGGAGCGTACGTGCCAGTTGGTCTTGCCGAGCTGGATGAGGCCGACCAGGCGCTGGGTCAGGAACTCGGTGACCGCGAAGTCGAGTCCGCGTCCCGCGGTGCGCGCGGCGGGGGCGTGCTCGGTGATCCAGGTGCGGGCGCCGTCCTCCGTGAAGGGCTGGGGGACGGAGGTCCAGGCCGCCACCTGCTCGTCGTTCATCATCGCGGTCAGGGCGGCGACGTCGTCTTCGTCGAGGGGACGCAGCACCAACCGCTCCGTGCTGATGGAGACGTTGGGAAAGGTGCTCGTCATGCGCCGCTCCGTAACCTTCGGTGAACCTTCAGGGCATGCTGAACTGCCCAGCATGCAGCATGAAAGCACTGATCCGCACACGGGCTCTTCCCCGCCTGGTGAGGGAGGACCCCGTGTGCGGTGGGTGCCGGGCGGGGGCTCAGAAGGAGGCGAGCACGGAGCCGGCGTACTTGTCCTGGATGAACTTCTTCACCTCGGGCGAGGTGAGGAGCTTCGCGAGCTTCTTCACGCGCGGGTCGTCCTCGTTACCCTTCTTCACGGCGAGGAAGTTGCCGTACGGGTTGTTCTTCGGGGACTCCAGGATCAGGGCGTCCTTCGACGGCTTGAGGTCGGACTCGATGGCGTAGTTGCCGTTGACGACGGCGGCGTCCACGTCGTCGAGGGAGCGCGGTGTCTGGGCCGCCTCCAGCTCCTTGAACTTGAGGTTCTTGGGGTTCTCGGTGATGTCCGAGGGGGTCGCCTCGCTGCCGACGCCGTCCTTGAGCGTGATGAGCCCGTGGGCGGCGAGCAGCTTGAGGGCGCGGGCCTCGTTGACCGTGTCGTTGGGGACGGCGACGGTCGCACCGCTCTTCAGGTCGTCGGCCTTCTTGACCTTGTGGGAGTAGAGGCCGAGCGGCTCCAGATGGACCGTGACGACGGGCACGATGTCGGTGCCGTTCTTCTTGTTGTAGTCGTCGAGGTACGGCTTGTTCTGGAAGTAGTTCGCTCCCACGGAGCCGTCCTGCGTCGCGGGGTTCTGCGACGTGTAGTCGGTGAACTCCTTGACCTCCAGGTCGAGGCCCTCCTTCTTCGCCAGGTTGTCCTTGACGTAGTTGAGGATCTCGGCGTGCGGGACGGGGCTCGCGGCGACGATCAGCGGACCGGAGGTGTCGGAGGCGTCCTTGCCCGCGCCGCAGGCGGTGAGGCCGAGGGTGAGGGCTCCGGCGGCGAGGGCGGCGGTGGTGATCTTGGCAGTGTTACGCACGAAAAGTGCCTTTCCTTATGACCTTGCGGGTGGTGCGACCCCTGGAATCAAGGGGTGTCGGCGCGCAGCGCCGTCGGTGAGGGGTGGTGGGGGACGACGGGAGGGCGAACGGGGGTATCAGGAGGCGGCTTTGAGCAGCCGCAGCTTGGGGGCGGGGCCCGAGTGGGCGCCGCGGCGGTGCAGGGAGCGGGCCGCGTAGTCGCCGGCGAACTGGATGAGGGAGATGACCACGGCGAGGATCGCGACGGTGATCCACATCATCTGGGTCTCGAAGCGCTGGTAGCCGTAGCGGATGGCGATGTCGCCGAGGCCGCCGGCGCCGACGGTGCCCGCCATGGCGGAGTAGCCGATGAGGGCGACGACCGTGGTGGTGGCGCTGGCGATCAGCGACGGCAGGGACTCGGGGACGAGGACCTTGCGCACGATGGTCCAGGTGTTGCCGCCCATGGCCTGCACGGCCTCGACGAGCCCGTGGTCCACTTCCCGGACGGCCGTCTCGACCAGACGCGCGAAGAACGGGATGGCGCCGATGGCGAGCGGCACGATGGCGGCCTCGCGGCCGATGGTCGTGCCGGTGACCCAGCGGGTGAAGGTGATCAGCGCGACCATCAGGATGATGAACGGCAGGGAGCGGGCGATGTTCACGATCTGCCCGATGACCTTGTTGGCGACGACGTTCTGGAGGAGCCCGCCGCGGTCGGTGAGGACCAGCAGGATGCCGAGCGGCAGTCCGCCGAGGACGGCGATGAGGGTGGACCAGCCGACCATGTAGAGCGTGTCCCAACACGCCTGTTCCAACAGGGGCTGCATCTCGGACCAGGTCACTTGGCACCTTCCTTCACCAGTACGGACTCATGGCCCGGGACGTCGATCTGGAGGCCCTGTTCGCGCAGGAAACCGATCGGCACGACGTTGTCCTCGTAGCGTCCGGGCAGTTCGATGCGCATCCGGCCGACCTGGAGGCCGCCGACGGTGTCGATGGCGGCGCCGAGGATCGATATGTCGATGTTGTAGGTGCGGGCGAGCTGCGAGATGACGGGCTGGGTCGCGCTCTCGCCCTGGAAGGTGACGTCGACGACGGTGCGGTCCTCGCCGGACGCCTCGCCGTCGAGCGGGAACAGCGCGGCGGCCAGTTCCGAGCCGGGGGTGGCCAGGAGTTCGCTGACGGTGCCCGATTCCACGATGCGTCCGTTCTCCATGAGCGCGGCGGAGTCGCAGACCGACTTCACGACGTCCATCTCGTGGGTGATGAGCAGGACGGTCAGGCCGAGCTGCCGGTTCAGGTCGCGCAGCAGCGCCAGGATCGAGCGGGTCGTCTCCGGGTCGAGGGCGCTGGTGGCCTCGTCGGACAGCAGCACCTTGGGGTCGCCGGCGAGGGCGCGGGCGATGCCGACGCGCTGCTTCTGGCCGCCGGAGAGCTGGGCGGGGTAGGCCCTGGCCTTGTCGGCGAGGCCGACCAGGTCGAGCAGCTCCAGTGCCTTGCGGGAGCGTTCCTGGCCGGACTTGCCGAGGATCTCCAGCGGCAGTTCGACGTTGTCCTGGACGGTCCGGGAGGACAGCAGGTTGAAGTGCTGGAAGACCATGCCGATCCGGCTGCGCGCCTGGCGCAGCTCCTTCCCCGCGCGCGGGCCGCGGCCGGCCAGGGCGGTGAGGTCCTGCCCGGCGACGGTCACGGTGCCGGAGGTGGGGCGTTCCAGTAGGTTGACGCAGCGGATGAGCGAGGACTTGCCGGCGCCGGACTGGCCGATGACGCCGTACACCTCGCCTTCGCGGACATGCAGGTCGACGCCGTCCAAGGCGGTGACCTCGCGGCCGCGTGAACGGTAGACCTTGGTCAGGTCCGTTGTGGTGATCACGTGGGTTTCCGTCACTGTCGAGTGCGCGGGCGTGGGTGTGCCCGGGCACAGGTGCATTCGTTCAGGGACGCGACACGGTTCTCGCTGAGGCGTGGAACCGGGGAGAACATGTGCGCGGGCGGCTTGGTGTCACGCACCGCTCAGGGCGTGCGGACATGCCGCGGTCTCGCTTCGGGGCGCGAGCTCAAGGGGGTGCGGGGGCCCTCTAGAAGGCGCACATTCGACACATACAACGAGCACCGGGCGTCATGGTCGCCTCGGTCGCGGGGATGCGGTCGCTCGTCGTGGTCATGCCGTCAGTAAAACATGCGTACGGTCCTGACAAGCCGCCGCGGTCCGGATGCTGGACAGCGGTGGACAGGGAGTGAGCGTCGTCAGCCGCGCCGGGAGATCTCCACGCCCTGGTCGGTGACCAGGACGGACAAGGCCGACAGGTTTTCGACGACGAGGTCGGCGTGGAGCTCGTGGGCCTGGTGGGTTGTGGTCAACGCCACGGTGGTCATCCCGGCGGCGCGGCCGGCCGTGAGTCCGGCGGGGGCGTCCTCGAAGACGACGCAGTGGGCCGGGTCGACACCGAGTGCCCGGGCGGCGAGCAGATAGGGCTCGGGGTCGGGCTTGCCGCGGGTGATGTCGTCCGCGGCGACGAGCGTCTTGGGCAGGATGCCGACGGCGTCGAGCCGGGCCTCGGCCAGCCGCCGGGTGGCGGAGGTGACGACGGCCCAGCGGTCGGGCGGAACGGAGTCGAGGAAGGCGCGGGTACCCGGCAGCAGGTGCACACCGTCGTTGGGCACGTCGTCGACCTCAAGGTCCTCGATCCGCGTGACGGCCTGCGGCACCAGCTCGGCGGGCAGCAGGTCGGCGGCTATCTCGGCGGCCGGCCGGCCGTGCAGCTCGACCCGGGCGAACTCCTCGGCCGTGATCCCGTACTCCGCGGCCCACCGTGTCCAGCAGCGGTCCACCGAGGCGAGGGAGGAGACGAGGGTTCCGTCGTTGTCGAACAGCAGGGCCTGCGCGTGGATCGTCATGCCCTCGACCCTACGGTGCAGGCCAGGGCCGGAAGCATGGGGCCTTTTCGGCCGTAATAAGGTCGCTGCATGCTGAATGCCCTGACGCTGGTGACCGGCGTCGCCGCGCTGCTGCTCGCCGCCTGGTGCGGCTGGGCGGCCTACCGTGACCAGCCGACGAAGGACTGGCACTTCATCGGGATGGCCGTGGTCACGCTGCTGGCGCTGGTCCAGCTTGTCGTGGGGATCGTGCTGCTGACGCAGGGTGAGAAGCCGGAGCAGGGCACGACGATCTTCGTGGCGTACCTGCTGGGGGCCTTCGCGTGCGTTCCGGCGGCGGGCTTCATGTCGTTGGCCGAGCGGACCCGGTGGGGCTCGGTGACGGTGGCCGCGAGCGGTGTGGTGCTGGCGGTGCTGGAGGTGCGGCTCTATGACATCTGGGGAGGCTGAGGTGAGTCGGCGGCGGCTGACCAGCGGGCCGGGCACGCTGCTGGTGTGGCTGTACGGCGTGATGGTCGTCGGGGCGGTGTCGCGCTCCGCGTTCCAGATCGCGACGGAGTTCGACCGGGCGCCGCTGGCGTACGCGCTCTCGGCGGTGGCCGGTGTCGTGTACGGGTTCATCACGTACTCGCTGGTGCGGGGCGGAGAGACGGCACGGCGGGCGGCGCTCGTCTGCTGTGTCGCGGAGTTGGCGGGTGTGCTGACGGTGGGAACGTGGACCTTGGCCGAGCCGTCGGCGTTTCCTGACGCGACCGTGTGGTCGGACTTCGGGATGGGGTACCTGTTCATCCCGATTCTGTTGCCGTTGTCGGCGATCTACTGGCTGCGGGCTTCGCGTTCGGGGGATGGGGAAGCCGCCTGATGTGATCAGGCGGCCGCGTGCGTGCGGTGCTCGCGCCCACGCGGCGGAGCCGCGCATCGATACAGCCCGCGCCCCCGAGGGGGCCGGCTTTCACGCCGTCGCTGCGTACGTTCCCGCCGGCTTCTCCAGGACGATCATGGGGATACCGTCCGCGCCTTGGGATGTGCCCACCGTTTCGTAGCCGACCTTGCGGTAGAGGCGGAGGTTGCCCTCGCTGCGGTGGCCGGTGTGGAGGCGGAAGCGGGTGGCGCCGTGCTGGTCGGCCAGGGCCGATTCGGCCGCTCGGAGGAGACGGGCGCCGATGCCGTGGCCCTGCAGGCGGGGGTGGACGCACAGCTTGCCGATCGCGGCCGCTCCGTCCTCGGTGACCGAGCCGCGGACCGAGCCGACGACCTCCTCGCCGAGCCGGGCCACGAAGACGCAGTTCCGGGCGACCTCCTCGCGGACCGAGTCGAGGGTTTGGACGAGCGGGTCGATGCGGTAGTTCCCGTACAGCGCCGCCTCCGGCTGGAAGCACAGGTACTGCAGCCTGAAGATCTGCTCCGCGTCCTGCTCGGTCGCCGCAGAGATGGTCACGCTCATGCCCATGTGCGCACGCCTCCCGCTCATCTGATCACCTGTCGTCCCTCACTCCTATCCCCGCCCTCAGCGGGCCGCAACCTCCGGTGCGAGCAATCTGCGCAGACATCCCAGGCATCTGGAACGTTCCGGGCCAAGGCTCCCCTGTGAGATACCCAACTCCCCTGCGATTTCCCGGTATGTCAGGTCCTCCGGAGAGAGCAGGGCCTCCATCAGCCGGGGGCACCGACCCGGAAGGCGGCGCACGGCCTCGCGCAGGGCACGGCCACGAGCCGCGGCGAGGGCGAGCTGCTCGGGGTCGCGCCCGCCGTCGTCGACCGGCTCGACGGCGTACGGACGTTCGAGGCGGCTCGTACGGCGGGTGCGGCGGACCTCCGCGCGGACGGCCCGGCGGAGCCACTGCCCGGGGTCGCGCGGAGGGCCGTCGGCGTCGAGGCGCTCCAGCAGGCGGAGCCAGACCGCCTGCTCAAGGTCGCCCGCCTCGGTTCCGGCGGCATGCGCCTCCGCGGAGGCCTCGGCGGTGAGCAGCGGGCGCAGCGAGGTGACCAGGTCGTGCGTCATATGCGCAGCGACGCGACCGCCCGGGCGGCGGGTTGCCCGGGCGGCCGAAGCTCACCCGACCGGGGTGTGTGAGCTCAGTCGTTGACGGGCTCAGCCGTCGCGGAAGTCTTCGCGGGCCAGCAACCCCGTGTCGGGCTGGTCGGTGAAGACGCCGTCGATGCCGGTCGCGAAGTACGCCTTGTAGGCGCCGAAGACGTCACCGTAGGCGTCCGCGTCGGTGCCCTTGCGGAAGTTCGCGGGCAGGAAGGGGTTCTCGTTGCGCAGCGTCCACGGGTGCAGGATCAGGCCCACCTTGTGGGCGTCCGACACGAGTGTGGTGGGCTGGGTGAGGTTGCCTTCGGCGTCGCGCGGGACGACCAGGTCGAGCGTCGGGCCGATGCCCTGCGCGTAGGAAGCGATCTCCCGGAGGCCGGCCGGCTTGATGAGGTCGGCGACCGTGCGCGGGTCACCCGTCTCCACGAAGTCCCAGGGACGGGTGCCCGCCGAGGACAGCAGGACGACCAGCGGGTTGTCGACGAGCTTGTTCAGGCGCTGGACGCTGGTGGGCTCGAAGGACTGCAGGACGACCGGGGAGGTGCGCCGGTCCTTGCGGTGCTTGTGCAGCAGCTTGGCGACGCGCTCCTCCAGGGGGAGGCCCTGCTTGCGGAAGTAGGTGGGGTGCTTGAGCTCGGGGTAGATCCACACCTGCTTGCCGCGCTTGCGGGTCTGCTCGTCCTGCCACCGCAGGACCTCTTCGAAGGTGGGGATCTCCCAGCGGCCGTTGTAGAGCGTGTTGTGCGGGCGGTTGGCCGGGATGCGCTCGATCGCCCGCAGGGTCTTCAGCTCGGCGAGCGTGAAGTCCTCGGTGAACCAGCCGGTGGTGGAGACGCCGTCGACGAGCTTGGTCCTCTTGCGGCCGGCGAACTCGGGGTGGTCGGCGACGTCCGTGGTGCCGCCGATCTCCGGCTCGTGACGGCAGACCAGGTGCCCGTCCTTCGTCGGGACCAGGTCGCCCGCCTCGACGATGTCGGCACCCATGTCGAGGGCCAGTTGGTAGGAGCCGAAGGTGTGCTCCGGGCGGTAGCCGCTGGCGCCCCGGTGGCCGATGATCGTCGGCTTGGGCAGGCTCCTGAGTCCTCCGCCGCCGTGCCGGGCGCCGTCGGCTCTCGCCGTGCCGGTCGCGCCGAGGACCGCTCCGCCGGCGCCGAGCACCGCCGCGCCGAGCAGCGCCCGCCGTCCGGTGCCGGTCGTTTCTTCGTTCGACTCCTGGGTTCCCATGAGCGCCTCCCTGCCGTCGTGCTCGCCAGTGCGGGCCGATCGTAGGGGCGCGCACATGACGCACGGGAGACCTCGGGCGGAACACGCGGGTGACTCGGGATGTCCGTAGTGGCTGGTGGGGACGGTGAACTGACGGTTCGTCGCGTCGCGGTCGATTCGGCCCGGCCGTTCTGGGAACGCGTGCGGTGTGCCCGGGGCGATGTGTGTCACACATGTCGGCCGCGTTGCACACCGTCACCGGTGCGCCACTGCAGGTAAACGCGCGTCAACGGTGCGTAAGACCTCGGTGAAGTCGCCGTGCCCGATGTGCGCGACCACGCAGGCCCCGAGTATCGTCCTCACCTGCACATACTCATACACAAATCCCTTGACACCGGAGGGTCCGTTGTCCCGCTTCGCGCTCATCAAGGCAGTGCTCGGCCCGATCATGCGCCTGATGTTCCGCCCACAGGTGGAGGGCGCGGAGCACATTCCCGGCGACGGTCCGGTCATCCTGGCCGGCAACCACCTGACGTTCATCGACTCGATGATCCTGCCACTGGTCTGCGACCGGCAGGTCTTCTTCATCGGCAAGGACGAGTACGTGACCGGCAAGGGCCTCAAGGGCCGGCTGATGGCCTGGTTCTTCACCGGCGTCGGCATGATCCCGGTGGACCGTGACGGCGGCCGGGGCGGTGTCGCCGCGCTGATGACCGGGCGCCGGGTGCTGGAGGAAGGCCGCGTGTTCGGCATCTACCCGGAGGGGACGCGGTCGCCCGACGGGCGCCTGTACCGGGGGCGGACGGGTATCGCCCGGCTGACCCTGATGACGGGTGCGCCCGTGGTGCCCTTCGCCATGATCGGCACGGACAAGCTTCAGCCGGGTGGGGCGGGTCTGCCCAGGCCCGGCAAGGTCACGGTGCGGTTCGGCGAGGCGATGGAGTTCTCCCGGTACGAGGGGATGGACCGGGACCGGTATGTGTTGCGGGCCGTGACGGACTCCGTGATGACCGAGGTCATGCGGTTGTCCGGACAGGAGTACGTGGACATGTACGCGAGCAAGGCGAAAGAAGCCGCGTAGTTCGGTGGGTGTGCGTGCGTGGGGGCTCGCCGCGGCGTTCCCCACCCCCCTTCAGGGGTCCTTGCGTCGCTCATGCCGGTGAGGGCCACCGGGCCGCCGCGGGGCTACGGGTGCTCGGTTCCGCCGCTCTCCAGTCGCTGCCCCCGCAGCAGGAACCAGGCCGCCACCGCCGCGGCCAGCAGGACCGCCGCGCCGACGCCCGCCGCGAGGGCCAGGCCGTCGACGAAGGCCGTGCGGGCCGCGTCCAGCATCACGGAGGCGCTGTGCGCCGGCATGCCCGACGCCGCCTCTGCCGCGCCGCCCAGCGACTCGTGGGCCGCGGCGGGCGTCCCCGCGGGGCCGGTGAAGTCGCGGTAGACGCCGGTCACGATCGAGCCGAGCACGGCGATGCCGAGGGCGGCGCCGAGTTCGTACGCCGTCTCGGAGACGGCCGACGCGGCGCCCGCCTGCTCCTTGGGCACGCTGGAGAGGATCACGTCGGCGGTCACCGTGAAGGAGAATCCGGCGCCGACGCCCACCACCAGCAGCGCGGTCCCGAGCAGCGGATAGCCGGTGGACTGGCCGATCACCGTGAGCGCGGCGAGGGCGAGGCCGATCGCCGCGAGACCGCCGGAGACCACGGACCGTACCGAGAAACGGCGGGCCACACGGCCGGCGATCAGACCGGCCACCACCGCGCCGATCGCGGCGGGCAGTTCGGCCAGCCCCGCCTCGAACGGGCGCCTGCCCTGGACGAGTTGCAGGTACTGCGAGAGGAAGAACACCAGTCCGGACAGACCGAGGATGGTCAGCAGGTCGGCCAGCACCGCCCCGCTGAAGCCGCGGTTGCGGAACAACCGCATGTCCAGCAGCGGTGCGGGGAGCGTGAGCTGACGGCGGACGAATCCGTAGAGGGCGGCGGCGCCCAGCAGACCGGCGGCGAGGGTGCCCCACGCGAAGCCGTGCGTGGCGGCCTCCTTGACGGCGTACACGATGCAGATCATGCCGACCAGTGACAGCACGACGCTGGCCAGGTCCCAGGGGCCGGGGTTCGCGGTGCGCGACTCGGGCAGCAGCTTGATCCCGACGAGGACCAGGACGGCCATCACGGGCAGGTTGATCAGGAAGACCGAACCCCACCAGAAGTGCTCCAGCAGGAACCCGCCGACGATCGGGCCGACGGCCGTACCGGCGGAGGCGGCGGCGCCCCAGATACCGACGGCGAGGCTGCGTTCGCGCGGGTCGTGGAAGAGGTTGCGGATGAGGGCGAGCGTGGCGGGCATCAGGGTCGCGCCGGCGACGCCCAGCAGCGCCCGGGCGGCGATCAACATCTCGGGCGTGGTGGCGTAGGCGTTGAACACGGATATCGCGCCGAACGCCGTGGCGCCCACCAGGAGGATGCGCTTGCGGCCGATCCGGTCGCCGAGACTGCCCATGGAGACGAGCAGGCCGGCGATGACGAACGAGTAGACGTCGCCGATCCACAGCAGCTGGGTGCCGGAGGGCTTGAGGTCCTCGCTGATGAAGGGGGTCGCGAGACCGAGGACGGTCGCGTCGACGGCCACCAGCAGCACGGCGAGCACGAGAACGCCGAGCGCGAGCCAGCGGCCCGGGCGCTTCACCGCCTCGATCATGCTCTCCCCCACGGCCTCGGCTTCGCTCGGGCAGGGGGCGCCCCCATGCTGCAGGGTGCCGCTCATGACTTCTCTCTCTGTGGTTCGTCTCGTCGCAGTGCCCCGCCGAGCAGCAGCTCGACGATCATGTGCTGGAAGTCCTTGGGGGCGCCCTTGCCGCTGTGTACCATCCAGGCGCCGGAGGCCAGCAGGCCGTAGAGCGCCTCGGTGAGCCAGGCCGGCGTGAGGTCGAAGCGGAACTCGCCGCTGAGCTGGCCACGCCGGAACAGGGCGGAGATCCGGTCGTCGATCAGGGTCCAGCCCGCGTTCTGCTCCTCGCCCTCGAACAGCTGGTTCTCGGTGTAGAGGAACGCGAGCAGTCCTGCGGCGGGCTCGACGGCCGCGACCAGCCGGCGTACGGCCTCGCTGGCCGTGCCCTCGTCGAGCCGGGCCGCGTCCAGTGCGGCCTCGCACTCCGCGATGCCCAGCGCCTCCAGCGCGCGGACCAGGGCCTCACGCCCGGCGAAGTGGCGGTGCAGCGTGGCGCGGCTGATCCCGGCGGCCTTGGCGACCTCGTCCATGGTCGCGGTGGATTTGCGGGTCAGCAGGGCGGCGGCGGAGCGCAGCACGTGATCGGGATCGACAGGCATGAGACGACAATACCCCACATGAGACATGAACGTCTCACACTGGGCGTGTGTGACTCACGGCTGCCGGTTCACGAGCCCGGGAGTGATCAGTGCCAGGGCAGCTGTCCGCGCCGCTCCCAGTACGCGTGCGGTTCCTCGGCGAGCGTGGCGAGGCGGGTCGACTGGTCGTCGTCGAGGTCGACGACCGCCGCGTGCAGGTTCGACGCGAGCTGGCTGGTGGTGGCGGCGCCGGAGAGGACGACGCCGGCCCAGGGCTGGCGGAGGACGACGGCGAGGGCCACCGCGTCGCAGCCCAGTCCGGTCTGCTCGGCGATCTCCTTGAGCACCTCCGGGGCGTGCGCGCCGGCGAGGCGGCCGTTGGCCATGCCCTCCTTGACGATCACGGTGAGTCCGGCGTCGTGCGCCTCGGCGAGGGCGGGGGCGGCGGAGGTCTCCAGCGCGTTGTACGTGGACTGGACGGTACGGAAGAGGGGTTCGCCGTCGACGGTCACGGCGAGGGCGGCACGGATCGCGTCCGCCTGGGCGGGGCCGCTGGTCGAGAAGCCGATGGTGAGGCCCTGTGCGGCGGCCTCCGCGAGCTTCGCGTGCAGTTCCTTGTCGGTGAGGGCCGGGCTGTCCGGGGTCACCGAGTGGATCTGGTAGAGGTCGAGCCGGGTGCCGAGCAGGGCGTCGCTCTCGGCGCGCTGGCGTTCGAACGTGGCGAGGGTGTGGTCCTTGACCTCGTGCGTCTCGGCGTCGGTGGACCAGCCGGCGGTGTAGGTGTAGCCCCACTTGCTGCCGACGACGATGTCATCGAGGCCGGGCCTGTCCTTGAGCCAGTCGGCGAGGAACTCCTCCGAGCGGCCGTAGGAGCGGGCGGCGTCGAAGTAGCGGACGCCCTGTGCGTAGGCGGCGTCGAGGAGTTCGTGGGTGCGGGTGCGGAGCCTTTCGACGCTGCGGTCTCCTCCGAGGTCCTCGTCCCGTCCGAGGTTGATGTAGCCGGGGCGTCCTACGGCGGCGAGGCCCAGACCGATGTGGCAGGTGGGGGTTGTTGCCGCGGCCAGGCGGGCGAAGGGCATCGCGGGCTCCGTTCGGTCGACTGATGACCAACGTAACCCCCCGCGATGCCCTTCGCCGGTGAGCCCGGGGCTCGCTGTGTGTTGGCGGTACGGGTCACCCGTGGGGTGTCGCGCAGCTCCCCGCGCCCCTTCTCACGGCGTCTGTCGCGCCGTCGCCCAATCGTGCTGGGCCGCCACGTCCGCCTTCACCTCCGCCAGCTGGACGGCGACCGCGCTCGGCGCCGTGCCGCCCCTGCCGTTGCGGGAGGCCAGGGCACCGGGGACGTTGAGGACCGAGCGGACCTCGGGGGTCAGGTGGGACGAGATCTTGGCGAACTGCTCGTCCGTCAGCTCGTCCAGCTCCTTGCCCTCCGCCTCGGCGGCCTTCACGCACTCGCCCGCGACCTCGTGGGCCACGCGGAACGGGACGCCCTGCTTGACCAGCCATTCGGCGATGTCCGTGGCGAGGGAGAAGCCGGCCGGGGCCAGTTCCTCCATGCGCTCGCGGTGGACCGTGAGCGTGGCCATCATGCCGGTGAAGGCCGGGAGCAGGATCTCCAGCTGGTCGATGGAGTCGAAGACCGGCTCCTTGTCCTCCTGCAGGTCGCGGTTGTAGGCGAGCGGGAGGGCCTTGAGCGTGGCCATCAGACCCGTCAGGTTGCCGATCAGCCGGCCGGACTTGCCACGGGCCAGCTCCGCGATGTCCGGGTTCTTCTTCTGCGGCATGATCGACGAGCCCGTGGAGAACGCGTCGTGCAGGGTCACGAAGGAGAACTCCTTCGTGTTCCAGATGATGACCTCCTCGGCGATGCGGGAGAGGTTGACCCCGATCATCGCCGTGATGAACGCGAACTCGGCAACGAAGTCGCGGGACGCCGTCCCGTCGATGGAGTTGCCGGCCGAGCCGTGCTCGAAGCCGAGGTCCCGCGCCACCGCCTCCGGGTCCAGACCCAGGGAGGAGCCGGCCAGCGCGCCGGAGCCGTACGGCGACACGGCCGTGCGGGCGTCCCACTGACGCAGGCGCTCCGCGTCCCGGGAGAGGGACTGGACGTGGGCGAGGACGTGGTGGGCGAAGAGGACCGGCTGGGCGTGCTGGAGGTGCGTACGGCCGGGCATCGCCACGTCCGGGTGGGCCTCGGCGAGACCGATCAGCGCGTCCTGGAGCTCCGCGATCAGGCCGCCGACGATCCGGGCGTGGTCGCGCAGGTACATGCGGAAGAGGGTCGCGACCTGGTCGTTGCGGGAGCGGCCCGCGCGCAGCTTGCCGCCGAGGTCCGGTCCGAGGCGCTCCAGCAGGCCGCGCTCCAGGGCGGTGTGGACGTCCTCGTCGGCGATCGTGCCGACGAACGAGCCGTCGGCGACGTCCGCCTCCAGCTGGTCCAGCCCCGCGATCATCCGGGTCAGCTCGTCCTGCGTGAGCAGCCCCGCCTTGTGCAGCACGCGCGCGTGGGCACGCGAACCGGCGATGTCGTACGGCGCGAGCCGCCAGTCGAAGTGGACGGACGCGGACAACTTCGCCAGGGCCTCGGCGGGTCCGTCGGCGAAACGGCCGCCCCAGAGCCGGACGTCACCGCTGTTGCTGCTCACCTGCTGCGCTCCTCAATGGGTGTGGATGTGCCACCGCTTCCCCACCGGGGTGGAGAGGCGGTCATCACGCTACTGCTTGCGCGAGGTCCCGCCGGGCCGCGATCTCATGCATGAGTATGCAGAGGTCTGCATGATTCGTCAATATGCATGCGGTCGGGGGTCGAATTCCGGACGCCGGTGAGGAATTTGAAGATCCCTTGAACGCGGGAAACCGCTTGCTCGTACCTCTCGCCGAACGCAGGCGCCGCGTTTCGACACCGACGACATCCCGACCCCTAGTGAGGCACCCCCATGTCCAGGGCTCTTCCGAAGTACAACAAGCGTCGCGTCGCGTTCATCGGCGGCGCCGCCGCCGTGGCGCTGTCCGGCACGGTGATCGCCGGCTTCGCCCTCGCCGGGGAGACGTCCAAGAGCAACGGGAGCAACGCCCGGACCCTGGCCGGCGCCGGCACGATCACGTGCCCGGACGTCCGGTCCAAGCTCCCCGCGGTCCCCGCCTCCGCCAAGGCCGAGGTCGACCGCAACCTCACCCTGCTCGACACGCAGATCCGGGAAGCCAACACCCGCCTGGCCAACACGGTCGGTCAGGGCGGCCCCAACTTCGTCCAGAACGCCATCCTCGGCCCGCTCAAGGACAAGCGCGTGGCGACCGTCAACCGCATCGCCACCGCCATCGGACGCACGGCGGCCAAGCCGCAGGGCCTGGACTCCCTGGCCGCCTGCACGCTCAACGGTGCGGGCAGCAACACGGGCGGCGGCGCGGCCGGCAAGCCGCAGGCGGGCGGCAACACCGGCAACGGCAACGCCGGCAGCAACGCCGGGAACGGCGGCAACACCGGCGCCGGCACGATCACGTGCCCGGACGTCCGGTCCAAGCTCCCCGCGGTCCCCGCCTCCGCCAAGGCCGAGGTCGACCGCAACCTCACCCTGCTCGACACGCAGATCCGGGAAGCCAACACCCGCCTGGCCAACACGGTCGGTCAGGGCGGCCCCAACTTCGTCCAGAACGCCATCCTCGGCCCGCTCAAGGACAAGCGCGTGGCGACCGTCAACCGCATCGCCACCGCCATCGGACGCACGGCGGCCAAGCCGCAGGGCCTGGACTCCCTGGCCGCCTGCACGCTCACCAAGTGAGGTGAACGGCGCTGTGGCCGCCCCGCGTGAGCGCCGGCCGGGGCGGCCACGGGCAGGCGCCAGGGCGCGGGGTCCGGCAGAGGTGACCGGATCCCGCGATTTTTTTAGACAGTCGAAAGACCTGCGCCCATAATCGCTGGACATGGGAAAAACTCATGAGCGCATAGAAGGCCGGCTCCGCTCGTTCATCGAGGCGCAGCCGGTCTTCTTCACCGCCACCGCCCCCCTGTCCGCCGACGGCACGGTCAACCTCTCCCCCAAGGGCCTCAGGGGTTCCTTCGCGGTGCTCGACGAGCACACCGTGGCCTACCTCGACTTCGCGGGCTCCAACGCCGAGACCATCGCCCATCTGCGGGAGAACGGGCGGATCACCCTGATGTGGTGCGCCTTCCAGGGCCCGCCGAACATAGTCCGCGTGCACGGCAGGGGCGAACCGGTCTTCCGCGACGACCCCCGCTTCCGGGAACTGCTCGCGCACTTCCCGGACATCGACCCCTCGCAGCACGGCCTGCGCGCGATCATCGTCGTCACGGCCGAACTCGTCCGCGACACCTGCGGCTACGCAGTGCCCTTCATGGCGTACGAGGAGGACCGGGACCTTCACGGCAAGCGGTTCGCCCGTGAGGACGACGCCTCGCTCGACGCGTACTTCACCAAGAAGGAGCACATCGCGACCAGCCTGGACGGACTACCCGGGCTGCCGTTGCCGCTGCCGCCCTCTACGGTCTGAGGCATGCGCCCCGGTGCCGTCGCCCTCGCCGTCTCCTGCCTGATCGTGCTCGGCGCCGGGCCGCCCTCCCCCGCGCCGTTGCCGGCCCGGATGGCGGACACCGGCGGCGGCACCCAGCTGATCACCGCGGTGGCCCCCGGGACGGCCTCGACGACGGGCACGGTCACCTGGTGGGACCGCGCCAGGGACGGGCGCTGGGTGAAGGCGGGTTCCGCCCCCGCGCGCTTCGGAGCGAAGGGCCTCGCCGAGGGCGCCTCCCGCAAGCAGGGCACGAACACCACCCCCACCGGCCTGTACGACCTGCCGTACGCCTTCGGCATCCGGGCGGCGCCGCGCGGGACGGCGTTCCCCTACCGCCGGGTGCACCGGGCCTCCTGGTGGTGCCAGGACAACGACTCCCGTTCCTACAACCGCTGGACCGAGCCCCGTGCGGCCGACTGCGGGGCCGCCGCGTCCGAGCATCTGATCACCTATCGGGAGCAGTACGCGCACGCGCTCGTCATCGGCTTCAACTACGAGCGTCCCGTGCGGGGGCGCGGCGCGGGCATCTTTCTCCACGTCAACGGGCGCGGGGCGACGGCCGGTTGCGTCTCCGTGCCCAAGGACGCGATGCGGCGGATCCTCGCCTGGGCGGACCCCGGCAGGCGGCCCCACATCGCCGTCGGAACGGCCGGCGGGACCACCGCCGTCACCCGCTACTAGAGCCGGGGCACCGCCCGAGCGCGCAGGGCGTTACCCCCGGTCACTGCCGTGCGCACACGACTCGGTACGCGGCTGAACACTCCCGTGTCCCGGCACGTATCTGTGGGCCAAGGGTCAAGTCCCCACGGAGGAACCGTGACCACCACGCTCGCAGGCGGACGTGCCGCCCGCCGCCAGACGATGCGCCGCATCCGCCCGCGCCGCTCCCCGGCCGTCCCGCTGCTGATCGCCCTGTGGGCCGGTGCGGCGGCCGTGCTGTGGCTGTGGTGGGACAACACGCCGTCCCTCGCGGACACCTCGGCCAAGATCCTGGCGGCGGGCCGGATCACCGGCCTGCTCGCCGGCTACCTCATGGCGCTGGTGGTGCTCCAGACGGCCCGGGTCCCCGCGCTGGAGCGCCGGGTGGGCACCGACCGGGTCGCGCGCTGGCACGCCATGACCGGCCGCTACACGCTCTGCCTGGTCCTCGCCCACGTCTTCCTCATCATGTGGGGCTACGCGCTGCAGGCGGGCAAGGGACTCGGCGACATCGTCCAGCAGACCACCGACTCCATCAACCAACTGCCGGACATGGGCAAGGCCGCCATCGGCACCGGCCTGCTGCTCCTCATCGGAATCCTGTCGATCGGCGGGGTGCGCCGCCTGATCGGCTACGACACCTGGTACCACGTGCACCTGCTGACCTACGCGGCGGTGTACCTGACCTTCTGGCACCAGATCACGACCGGCAACGAGTTCGCCGTCGAGCCCACCGCGAAGACCTTCTGGTACGGGCTGTACGGCGCGGTGACCGCGCTGGTGCTCTGGTACCGGGTCCTCACCCCGATCCGGCTGAACCTGCGGCACCGCATGCGGGTCGAGGCGGTCATCGAGGAGACCCCGGGGATCGTGTCCGTCCTGATCGGGGGGCGCAAGCTGCACCGGATGGGCGCGGAGGCCGGGCACTTCTTCCGGTGGCGGTTCATGGCTCCGGGCATGCGCTTCAGCTCGCACCCGTACTCGCTGTCGGCGGCGCCCCGCCCGGACATGCTGCGGATCACCGTCAAGGCGATCGGCGACCACACCTCCCGGCTGCGCGAGCTGACGCCCGGCACCCGGGTGTGGGCGGAGGGCCCGTACGGTGCGATGACCGCGCAGCGGCGCAGCCGCGGCAAGGTCCTGCTGGTCGCGGGCGGTGTGGGCATCACCCCGATGCGGGCCCTGTTCGAGACGCTGCCGGGCGCGTCGGGCGACATCACCCTCCTCTACCGGGCCAACAGCACCCAGGACCTGGCCCTGTGGGGCGAACTCGCCAAGATCGCCGACGAGCGCGGCGCGCGGCTGATGTACGCGGTCAACAGCCCGGACGGGGAACGACCCGACATCTCGGCGGAATCCCTCCAGCGGAAGATCCCGGACATCGACAACCACGACGTCTTCATGTGCGGGCCGCCCGGCTTCGCGCAGTCCGTCTACGAGGCACTGCGCGGCGCGGGAGTCCCCGCCCGCCGTATCCATCACGAGTCGTTCGAGATGTGAGCGACGGCACCCACAGCCCTTCAGGAGCTTGAGAAACGATGAGGAAGTCTCACCCCGTCCGGCGTGCCGTGCTCGCCGGCGCAGCCACCGTCTCCGGGATCGTGCTGCTGCTGTCGTTGAAGCCGGCCTCCGACCCGGGCGGCGCCCAGGCCGCGGGGGGCCAGCTCCCGCCCGCGGCGGCCGGGCAGGCCCCGCAGGGCGGCGTGGACGGCACGGTCACCGGTGACGCGGCGCAGACGCAGTACGGCGCGGTGCAGGTGCGCCTGACCCTGAGCGGCGGGAAGATCACCCAGGCCGAGGCGGTGCAGGCGCCCAAGGGCGGCCGCAGCGACCAGATCACCGCCGGCTCGGTGCCCCGTCTCAACCAGGCGGCGGTGGCGGCACAGAGCGCGGACATCGACGCGGTGTCCGGGGCGACCTACACCAGCGCCGGTTACCAGAAGTCGCTCCAGTCGGCCCTGGACAAGGCCAAGGCCTCGGGCGGCTCATCTCAAGGGTCGGGCGACGGGCAGACCGTCACCGGTGATGTCGCGCAGACGGAATACGGCCCGGTGCAGGTCCGGATCACCGTCGCCGGTGGAAAGATCACCGCGGCCGAGGCGGTCCAGGCCCCCAAGGGCGGACGCAGCGACCAGATCACCGCCACCTCCGTCCCCCGCCTCAACCAGGCGGCCGTCGCGGCCGGCAACGCACAAATCGACGCGGTCTCGGGTGCCACCTACACGAGCGCCGGCTACAAGAAGTCGCTCCAGTCCGCCCTGGACAAGGCTCCGGCAGGGGGCGGCTCCTCGCAGGCGGCCGGCGCGGGAGGCGGCGGTCAGGTTCAGACCCAGACCCTGACGGGCAGCGCGGCGCAGACGCAGTACGGCCCGGTGCAGGTCCGGATCACCGTCGCCGGTGGAAAGATCACCGCGGCCGAGGCGGTCCAGGCCCCCAAGGGCGGACGCAGCGACCAGATCACCGCCACCTCCGTCCCCCGCCTCAACCAGGCGGCCGTCGCGGCCGGCAACGCACAGATCGACGCGGTGTCCGGGGCGACGTACACCAGCGCGGGTTACAAGCAGTCCCTCCAGTCGGCGCTGGACCAGGCCGGTGGCTGACACCGTGGCCGACTCCGCACAGGCTCCCGCCGCGGTGCGTCATGCGGAGGAGACGATGGGGACCGTCTTCTCCTTCGACGTCCGCGGCGGGGAACCGGACGCCGTGCGCGCGGCCCTGGACGAGGCCGTCGCCGGGCTGCACCGGGTCGACGAGGTCTTCAGCACGTACCGCGAGGACAGCCAGATCTCCCGGCTGCAGCGCGGGGAGCTGACCGTCGGGGAGTGCGCTCCCGAGGTAGCCGAGGTCCTGAAGCTGGCGGCCGAGGCGGAGCGGCTGAGCGAGGGCTGGTTCAGCACGTCGTACCAGGGCCGACTCGATCCCACCGGCATCGTCAAGGGCTGGTCGGTCGAGCGGGCCGCGCGGCGGCTGGCGGAGGTGCCCGGCGTGAGCGGGGTGAGCGTCAACGGCGGCGGCGATGTGCAGCTGCTGGGGGCGCCGGGGGCTCGGCGGCCGTGGCGGGTGGGGGTGTCGGATCCGTTGCGGCCGGGTGGTCTGGCGGCGGTGATCTCCGGGGCCGGAGTGGGCGAACTGTCCGTCGCCACGTCCGGTACGGCGGAGCGGGGTGCGCACATCGTCGACCCGCGTACGGGGCGCTCGGCGGTGACGGACCTGGTCGCCGTGACGGTGGTGGGACCTCGGCTGACCTGGGTCGACTGCTGGGCGACCGCGGCGTTCGCGATGGGGTCGCGGGAGGGGCTGGCGTGGCTGGAGTCGCTGCCCGATGTCGAGGCGCTGCTCATTACCGCCGGTGACGAGGTGCGCTGTACCCGGGGGTTGGCGGCGCGGCTGGGCTGAATCGGCCCTCTTCGGGGCGCGGGGCCGTATCGCGATGTGCGGATCCGCCGCGCGGGCGCGACCGGCCACAGCCCACCCGCGCACGGAGGACGGCGCTCAGTGCCCGTTCTGCGCCAGCCTCAGCAGGTGGTCGGCGAGCTCCTGCCCCCCGGTCGGGTTCCGGCTGATCAACAGCAACGTGTCGTCACCGGCGATGGTCCCCAGGATGTCGTGCAGCTCGGCCTGGTCGATCGCCGAGGCGAGGAACTGGGCCGCACCCGGCGGTGTGCGCAGGACCACGAGATTCGCCGAAGCCTCCGCGGAGATCAGCAGCTCCTGGGAGAGCCGCCGCATCCGCTCCTCCTTCGCCGACCCGCCGAGCGGCGCCCGGGGCGTACGGAATCCGCCCTCGCTGGGCACCGCGTAGATCAGGTCGCCTTCGGTGTTGCGGATCTTCACCGCGTTCAGCTCGTCCAGGTCCCGGCTGAGCGTCGCCTGCGTGACGCTCAGCCCGTCGTCGGCGAGCAGCTTCGCCAGCTGGCTCTGGGACCGGACCGGCTGCCGGTTGAGGATGTCCACGATCCGGCGGTGCCGTGCGGTGCGGGTCTGCGGCACGGCGGGCCCGTTCGCCCCCGGCTGCTCGTGGTCCTGCGCCTGGCTCATCGTCGTCTCATTCCCCGGATCGTCCGTCCCCGCTGACTGCCTGGAGGATGCCGGGCAGCGCCCCGAGGAACGCGTCCACCTCGTCGTCGCCCACGTTCAGCGGCGGCATCAGCCGGACGACGTCGGGGGCGGGCACGTTCACCAGGAATCCGGCCTCCTGAGCCGCCTGGCGCGCCTGGGGCGCGAGCGGCTCGGTGAGCACGATACCCAGGAGGAGTCCCGTACCCCGGACGAAATCGATCAACTGATGGCCGAGGCCCTCGATCCCGTCCCGCAACCTCTCGCTCTGACGCTTGACGTTCTCCAGCAACCCCTCGTTCTCGATGGTGTCGAGGACGGCGAGCCCGGCGGCGCAGGCGACGGGGTTGCCGCCGAAGGTCGTGCCGTGCTGGCCGGGCTGGAGCAGCTCCGCGGCCCGGCCGAAAGCGACGGTCGCGCCCAGCGGCAGCCCGCCGCCGAGCTGTTTGGCGAGGGTGACGACGTCGGGCAGGACACCCTCGTGGGCCTGGTACGCGAACCAGTGCCCGGTGCGGCCGAGGCCGGTCTGCACCTCGTCGAGGACGAGGAGCGCCCCGGTGGCGGCGGTGATAGCGCGGGCGGCCTTGAGGTAGCCGGCGGGCGGGACGACGACGCCGAGCTCGCCCTGGATCGGCTCGAGGATGACGAGCGCGGTCTCCTCGGTGACCGCGGCGGCCAGGGCCTGCGCGTCACCGAACGGCACGTGGGTGACCTCGCCGGGCAGCGGCAGGAACGGGTCCCGCTTGCCGGGCTGGCCGGTCATGGCCAGGGCGCCCATGGTGCGCCCGTGGAAGGCGCCCTCGGTGGCGACGATGTGGGTCCGCCCGGTCAGCCGGCCGATCTTGAAGGCGGCCTCGTTGGCCTCGGCGCCGGAGTTGCAGAAGAAGACCTTGCCGTCCCGGCCGAAGAGCCGCAGCAGCCGTTCCGCGAGGGCGACGGTCGGCTCGGCCATGAAGAAGTTGGAGATGTGGCCGAGGGAGCCGATCTGGCGGGTCACGGCCTCGACGATCGCCGGGTGGGCGTGGCCGAGGGCGTTGGTCGCGATGCCGCCGACGAAGTCGAGGTACTCGTTGCCGTCGGCGTCCCACACCTTGGTGCCCTCGCCGCGCGCCAGGGGCAGCAGCGGGGTGCCGTAGTTGTTCATGAGCGCGCCCTGCCACCGCTGGGCGAACTCCTGATGGGCGGTCATACGACTTCCCCCTCTTGCTCGTCGGGCACGACCATCGTGCCGATGCCCTCGTCGGTGAAGATCTCCAGCAGGATCGAGTGCTGGACCCGGCCGTCGATGACCCGGGCGGTGGTGACGCCGCCCCGCACGGCGTGCAGGCAGCCCTCCATCTTCGGCACCATGCCGGAGGACAGGTCCGGCAGCAGCCGCTCCAGCTCGGAGGCGGTGAGCCGGCTGATCACCTCGTCGCTGTTCGGCCAGTCCTCGTAGAGTCCCTCGACGTCCGTGAGGACCATGAGGGTTTCGGCGCCCAGTGCAGCAGCGAGTGCCGCAGCCGCCGTATCAGCATTGACGTTGTAGACATGTCCGTCGTCCTGGGAGCGGGCGATCGAGGAGACGACCGGGATGCGGCCGTCGGCGAGCAGGGCCTCGATCGCGCCCGTGTCGATCGCGGTGATCTCGCCGACCCGCCCGATGTCGACGAGCTCGCCGTCGATCTCGGGCTGGTGCTTGGTGGCGGTGATGGTGTGCGCGTCCTCGCCCGTCAGGCCGACGGCGAGCGGCCCGTGCTGGTTGAGCAGTCCGACCAGTTCGCGCTGCACCTGGCCGGCCAGCACCATGCGCACGACATCCATGGCGTCCTCGGTGGTGACCCTGAGGCCCGCCTTGAACTCGCTGACGATGCCGTGCTGGTCGAGGGCGGCGCTGATCTGCGGGCCGCCGCCGTGCACGACGACGGGCTTGAGACCGGCGTGGTGCAGGAACACCACGTCCTGGGCGAAGGCGGCCTTCAGGTCTTCGTCGATCATGGCGTTGCCGCCGAACTTGATGACGACCGTCTTGCCGTTGTGGCGGACCAGCCACGGCAGCGCCTCGATGAGGATCTGGGCCTTGGGCAGGGCGGTGTGCTTGCGGGTCGTGCTCATGAGGAGTACGCGCTGTTCTCGTGGACGTAGTCCGCGGTGAGGTCGTTGGTCCAGATGGTGGCGGTCTCGGAGCCGGCGGCGAGGTCGGCGACGATGTGCACCTCGCGGTAGCGCATGTCGACCTTGTCGCGGTCCTCGCCGACACCGCCGTTCTTGCACACCCAGACGCCGTTGATGGCGACGTTGAGCCGGTCCGGCTCGAAGGCGGCGCCCGTCGTGCCGATCGCCGACAGCACCCGGCCCCAGTTGGGGTCCTCGCCGTGGATCGCGCACTTGAGGAGGTTGTTGCGGGCGATGGAGCGGCCCACCTCGACGGCGTCGTCCTCGGTCGCGGCGTTGATCACCTCGACCTTGATGTCCTTGCTGGCGCCCTCGGCGTCCCGGATCAGCTGCTGACCGAGGTCGTCGCAGACCTGCCGGACGGCCTCGGCGAACTCCTCGTACTCCGGGGTGACTTCGGCCGAGCCGGAGGCGAGCAGCAGCACGGTGTCGTTGGTGGACATGCAGCCGTCGGAGTCGACCCGGTCGAAGGTCGTCCGGGTGGCCGCCCGCAGCGCCTTGTCCAGGACGTCGCTGTCCAGGGCCGCGTCGGTGGTGAGGACGACGAGCATGGTGGCGAGGCCGGGGGCGAGCATGCCCGCGCCCTTGGCCATGCCGCCGACGGTCCAGCCGTCCTTGGTGACCACGGACGTCTTGTGGACGGTGTCGGTGGTCTTTATGGCGATGGCGGCCTTCTCACCACCGTGCTCGCTCAGGGACGCGGCGGCCTTCTCCACGCCCGGGAGCAGCTTGTCCATCGGCAGGAGCACGCCGATGAGGCCGGTCGAGCAGACCGCGACCTCGATGGCGCCCCGGCCGAGGACCTCGGCGGCCTTCTCGGCCGTGGCGTGGGTGTCCTGGAAGCCCTTGGGTCCCGTACAGGCGTTGGCGCCACCGGAGTTGAGGACGACGGCGGACACCTGACCGCTCTTCAGCACCTGCTCGGACCACAGCACGGGCGCGGCCTTCACCCGGTTGGAGGTGAAGACGCCGGCGGCGGCGCGGCGGGGCCCGTCGTTGACCACGAGGGCCAGGTCCGGGTTGCCGTTCTCCTTGATCCCGGCGGCGATGCCCGCCGCCGTGAATCCCTTGGCTGCCGTCACGCTCACGGTGCGACTCCGATCGTGGAAAGTCCGGTGGTCTCGTCGAGACCCAGGGCGATGTTCATGCTCTGGACGGCACCGCCCGCGGTGCCCTTGGTCAGGTTGTCGATGGCACTGATGACGATGATCCGTCCGGCGGCCTCGTCGTACGCGACCTGCACCTGAACGGCGTTCGAACCGTAGACGGACGCCGTGGCGGGCCACTGTCCCCCGGGGAGCAGGTGCACGAACGGCTCGTCGGCGTAGGCCTTCTCGTAGACGGCGCGCAGGGACTCGGCCGTGACGCCGTCGGCGGCTTTGGCGCTGCACGTGGCGAGGATGCCGCGGGGCATCGGCGCGAGGGTCGGCGTGAAGGACACCGAGACCGGCTCCCCCGCGGCCGCGCTGAGGTTCTGGGTGATCTCGGGGGTGTGCCGGTGCCCGCCGCCGACGCCGTACGGGGACATCGAGCCCATGACCTCGCTGCCGAGCAGGTGCGGCTTGGGTGCCTTGCCCGCGCCGGACGTGCCGGACGCGGCGACGATCACGGCCTCCGGCCCGGCCAGGCCCGCGGCGTACGCCGGGAAGAGGGCCAGGGAGACGGCGGTCGGGTAGCAACCGGGCACCGCGACGCGCTTGGACCCCTCCAGCGCGGCGCGGGCACCCGGCAGTTCGGGGAGGCCGTAGGGCCAGGTTCCGGCATGGGGCGAGCCGTAGAACTTCTCCCAGGCGGCGGCGTCCGTCAGCCGGAAGTCGGCGCCCATATCGACGACCAGCACGTCCGGGGCGAGCCGCTCGGCGACGGCGGCGGACTGCCCGTGCGGCAGCGCGAGGAAGACGACGTCGTGACCGGCGAGGACCTCCGAGGTGGTCTCCTGAAGCACTCGGCCGGCCAGGGGCAGCAGGTGCGGCTGGAGCGCACCGAGCTTCTGCCCCGCGTTGGAGTTGCCGGTCAGCGCGCCGATCTCGACCTCGGGGTGTGCCAGGAGCAGACGCAGCAGTTCCCCGCCCGCGTATCCACTCGCTCCGGCCACTGCCGCTCGTACCGCCATGGAACCTCCTCCTTAGAGGGCATGACTATACGTATAGCCGCAGTTTTATGCAATCCTGCGTCGAGCCTGTGTGCACACTCCGCACCGGAGGGCGTCGCGGACCTCAGTTCTTGACGGCCTCCGCGATCCGCAGAGCGGCCTGGGCGGGCGCGAGGTGCGTGGTGTCGACAACCTCGGCCTCGGCGTGCAGCCACGTGCGGGCCGCCTCCGCGTAGGGCTCGAGGTACTGGAGACGGAACGAGGAGGGGCCGAGGACGGTGTCCCCCTCGATGCGCCGCCGGAGGGTCTCCTGGTCGGCGTGGAGGACGAAGTGCCGTACCGGAACGGCATGGTGGGCAAGACCCGTGCTGATCTCGCGCCAGTACTGCTCGACCAGGACGGTCATGGGCATCACCAGAGTGCCGCCGGTGTAGTCGAGTACGCGGCGGGCGGTCTCGACCACGAGCGGCCGCCACGGCGGCCAGTGCTGGAAGTTGTCCGCCCCGGGCCCGGGCAGCCCCGGCCTGATGCCCATGAGTGCCTCGCCGATTTTCTCGGCGTCGAACACCCGTGCATCGGGGATCAACTGCTGCACAAGCGCGCTGGTCGTCGTCTTGCCTGCGCCGTGGGTGCCGTTGAGCCATACGATCATGGGGCCCCACGCTAGCGCTGGAGCGCGCCGCGGGGAACGGGCAACCGCTCATCCACCACCTCAGGCGCTCACCCATCTCCGCGGGCCCGGGAAATCAGGTTGTCGGGGCCATGACCACATGGCTAGGGTCCCCGGGCACGCATCAGGGGATCATGGCGGGTGGGGGACATGGCCGAAGAATTCGGCGCGGCCGAGAAGGACGCGAGCGCGTGGGGACAGGCGGTCGCGGCCGTGGCGGTGGTGGGGGCGCTCTGCATCGGCTTCTGGGCGCTCGGGGAGACATCCGCGGACAGCGAGCCGAAGCCCGCCTCCTGCTCGGACGGAAAGACCCCGGCGGCGAAGGGCGAGCGGCTCTCCGGAGCGGAACTGTGCGAGGCGCTGAACCGCTCCGACCTCGCCGCACTGCTCGGCACGCCGACGGAGATCGCGAAGACGGCCAGTGGCGGTGACAGCTCGTTCAAGACCGCCGGCGGCAGGGAGATCGCCACGCCCTCGGCGCAGGTCGAGTTCGACACCTGTACCGTGACGCTGTCGGCGACCTACGACGGCCTTCCGGTGGCCGGGTCGAACGCGCTGCTCGGGAACGACGCCGAGCAGCGGAAGGTGCTGAGCCGCCCTGCGGTCCTCTACTCGGACCGCACCATCAGCATCAGCTTCCGCCTCGACGGGAGCGACGCGAACACCGGCCCCGGCGTTCCGGCCCGCGCCCTCACCGTCGCCCGGGACGCGAAGGACAGCGGCGGCTCCCTCGACGTGACCCTGTGGCGCTCGGACGGAGGGGTACCGGACGACGCCGTCCTGCTCCACGTCGCCGAGAAGGTGCTGCCGAGGGTCCCGGGGTGGGCCGCCGGCGGGTGACGGCGGCCCACGCGCGTCCGGCTACCTCTGCTTGATCCGCAGGAAGGTGACGGAGTTCGCCGGGAAGGTGTAGGTGAACTTCGCGGCCACGCCACGGAAGGTGGAGGTCACCGGCGTCACCGGCGTGTCCGTCTCCGTGTTGACGGCGTCCTGGTCGGCGGCCAGCGTGGTCACACGGGCGGTGGAGGCGACCCTGGCGCCACCCAGGTCGACGGCCGTACGGGCCTCGGCCGACTGGGCGTTGACGACCTTGACGATCAGGTCACCGGTCCTGGCGTCCTTGGTGACGACCTGGCGGAACGGCTCGGCCGGCTTGTCGTCCTTGAAGCTGCCCCACTCCTTGCCGTCCAGGAACAGGGTGACCTGGCGGCCGCGCACCTTGATGTCGATGTCGTAGGCACGGCCGGTCTCGATCGACCCGGCCTTCGTCATCAGCGTGCCCTTGCCGCCGTCCACGGCCTGCTCGATCGCGGACTGGGTGTTGTTCCAGCCGCCCAGGTTCCACCAGTAGTAGTTCCCGGTGTCCTTGACGCCGAAGGCGACGAGGAAGCCCTCCTTGCCGGACTTCTTGGTGGCCTTCACATGCAGGTCGTAGTCCTTCCAGGCCGGGTCGCCCGCCGTGACCATGGTGTTCTCGGCGGCGGTGTCGGTCTGGACGTACTGTCCGTCCTGGATGCTCCAGCTGCCCCGACCGCTGGTGGTCCACTTCGAGGCGTCACCGGAGAAGTCGTCGCTGAGCAGGGTCGAGCCGTCCGCGGCGGTGACCTTCACGTCGTCGTACGCGGCGCTGGTCGCCCAGGTGGACAGGCCGACAGCGCCCGCGATCGGGCCGCTGACGTCCGGCGTGGTCGTGGCCTTCGACGGGACGACGCGGTCGCCGACGTTGGTCATGAACAGCTTCTGGACCTCGTAGTTGGCCGAGTTCCAGGAGGCCCGGTTGTTGAACCAGATCATGTCCGGCCGCCACTGCACGTAGTCCTCGTTGGCGAGCAGCGGGGCGTAGGAGGCGAGCTTGACGACGTCCGCGTTGCGCTCCAGGCCCGTCATGAAGGCGGCTTCGGACAGGCCGTTCTTCCAGGCGTTGCCCTGGGAGGCGTACTCGCCGAGGAAGACCTTGGGGCCCTTGCGGTCGTAGGAGTCGTAGCGGTCGTTGTTCTGCAGGAACCAGTTCGGGCTGTTGTAGTAGTGCTCGTCGACCATGTCGACCTTGCCCTCGCGGTTGAGCTGCCAGGCGGTGTCGAAGGTCGCGCCGGCGTCGTCCGGACCGGAGTTGGAGATGACGGTGATGTCCGGGTACTTGGCCTTGATGGCGGCCCGGAACTGCTCGAAGCGGGCGAAGAACTCCTTCGGGAGGTTCTCCTCGTTGCCGACTCCGATGTGGGTGAGGTGGAAGGGCTTGGGGTGGCCCATCCCGGCGCGGACCTTGCCCCACTTGGAGGTCGCCGGGCCGTTGGCGAACTCGATGAGGTCCAGGGTGTCCTGGATGTGGCGCTTGAGGAGGGCGTCGTCGTCGGTGGCCTTGTTCTGGCCGCAGCCGGTCACCAGGGCGGGGACGACGGGCAGCGGCATGGCGCCGATGTCCTCGGAGAAGCGGAAGTACTCGTAGTAGCCGAGGCCGTAGCTCTGGTTGTAGCCCCAGAAGTTGGCGTTGGTTGCCCGCTCCTCCACGGGTCCGATGGTGTCCTTCCACTGGTAGCTGCGCTTGCGCTGCCAGTTCGAGGCCTCGCTGTAGTCCTCCATGGAGCCGGTGTTGACCAGGCAGCCGCCGGGGAAGCGCACGAAGCCCGGCTTCAGGGCGGCGATCTTCTCGGCGAGGTCCTTGCGCAGGCCGTTCGGCTGGTTCTTGTAGGTGTCGCGCGGGAACAGCGACACCTCGTCGAGCACGGCGGCGTTCGTCGAGGCGACGGCGAGCCGGCCGCGGTTGCTGGTGCGGGTCGCGGTGAAGGTGGCCTTGTACTTGGCCCAGCCGCCCTTCACGGCGACCTGGCGGGCGGCGGCCAGGCTGCCGGAGGCGTCCTTGAGGGCGACGGTGAGTGTGCTGCCGCTCTCGGCGCGCGCCCACACCGAGAAGTCGTACCGCTTGCCCTGCTCGACCCGGATGCCGGTGTTGTAGCCCGCGTTGGTGACGGACGAACCGGCGCCCAGCAAGAGGTAGTTGCGGTTGCGCTCGTTGAGGCGGCCCGAGTCGTTCACGACCTCGGCCGCGCCGCCGACCGCCCACGAGGTCAGGGGCGTGTAGGAGCCGTTGTCGGCGGTGGAGTACTCGAAGGAGCGGTTCTGCACGAGTTCTGCGTACAGACCGCCGTCGGCGGCCCGGTTGATGTCCTCGAAGAAGACGCCGTACATGGTGTCGTCGATCTTCGCGCCCTGGGCGGACGGGTCGACGGTGATCGCGTAGTCGGTGACGTCCTCGGCGTGCGCGGGGGCCGGTACGAGGGCTGCTGCCGTCAGGAGGGCGGTGGTCGTGAGACCGATTCTCCATCGGGTGCGGGCGGTGCGTGGCATGGATACTCCGCGGCTCTCTGTAGAGTGTTCGAAATATCAGACATTGATCAGCACTTCGAACGGCAAGATAGGGAGGGGACTGAGGCGCGTCAATGGGTCGCGCGGCAACGGTTGAGACGGAGAGCGGGACAGATGGGCGAGTTCTGGCCAGTGCCGGACGTACTGGCGTATCTGGCCGGGCGGTGGCGCGTCACGCGATCGGTGCGGGATCTCTCGACCGGTGCACAGGGGGAGTTCACCGGAGGCACCACGTTCGGCGCACTCGAGACCGGCGGGCTGCTGCACCACGAGTCCGGCGCCTTCGTCTGGCAGGGGGTGGCCCGGCCCGCCGAGCGGACGCTGCGGTTCCTGCCGGGGCCGGGCGGCACGGCCGACGTGCGGTTCGCGGACGGCCGCCCCTTCCACGACCTGGACCTGACGTCCGGGCGGCACGTCGCCGACCACCTCTGCGCGGCGGACCTCTACCGGGGCGGGTTCACCGCCCGCGACGCGGACCACTGGCGGACGGTGTGGCGCGTGCGCGGCCCCGCCAAGGACCTCGTGCTGCGCACCGACTACGCGCGCGAGGGCTGAGCGGACGCCCCCGTCGAAGCGCGGGTTCCCAGGGTGCACCGGCCCCTACCGGCCGAAGACGAGCGCCATCCAGTCCTCGGGGCGTTCCAGTGCCGCGAACCCGTGCTGCGCGTACACCCCGTGCGCGTCGTGCGTGGCGAGCAGCACCCGCCGGACCCCGTACTCGCGCAGCTCGTCCCGTACGGCCGCGACGAGCGCGCCGCCGACCCCCTTGCCGCGCACGGACGGATCGACGTACACGTCGCACAGCCACCCGAAGGTCGCCCGGTCGGTGATCACCCGGGCATACGCGACCTGCTCCCGCGACGCCGTCTGGTACACCCCGAAGTTGAGCGACCCCTCGATCGCCCGGTCCTGCGTCTCCCGCGGGCGCCCCAGCGCCCAGTACGCGTCGGTGGACAGCCAGTGGTGGACGCGCTCGCGGTCGATGCGGCCGGGGTCGGTGGAGATCTCGTAGCCCTCGGGCAGGGGCGGGGTGCCGGTCATGGCGTGATGCTCGCAGGCGGTCCGGCGGGGCGTCGAGCGGTTATCCCCAGCACCTCGTCGCAGGCCGCCCGCAGTCGCCGTACGCCCTCCGCGATCTCCCCGGTCCCGGCCACGGCCGCGAAACTCAGGCGGACGTGCGCGGCCGTCGGCTCCGCGCTGAAGTAGGGGCGCCCGGGGGTGATCGCGACGCCGGCGCGGAGGGCGGCCGCCACCAGGCCCGGCTCGTCCATGCCGTCGGGCAGACGCGGCCACAGGTGGTAGCCGCCGGACGGGACGTGCGGCAGGGCGATCTCCGGCAGGTGCAGGGCGAGCGCGGAGGTCATCGCGTCCCGGCGGGCCTTCAACTCGGCGGAGACGGCCCGCAGGTGGCGCGGCCAGGCGGGCGAGCCGACGAGTTCGAGGGCGGCCTCCTGCAAGGGCCGCGGTACGAAGAAGGTGTCGACGACCTGGATGGCGCGCAGCCGTTCCAGGACCGGCCCGCGTGCGGCCAGGGCGCTCACCCGGAAGCTCGGCGAGGTCGCCTTGGTCAGCGAGGAGACGTGGACGACGACGCCGTCGGGGTCGTCGGCGGCCAGCGGGCGCGGCAGCGGCCCCGCGTCCTCGTGGACGAGCCGTCGCACGAAGTCGTCCTCGACGACGAAGGCGCCGGCCTCGCGGGCGATGCGCAGCACCTCGGCGCGCCGCTCGGGCGCGAGCACGGCCCCTGTGGGGTTCTGGAAGAGCGGCTGGCAGACGAAGACCGGGGCGCCGGTGGCCCGGAACGCGTCGTCGAGCAGCGCCGGTTTCACCCCGTCGGCGTCCACCGGGACGGGTACCGGTCGCAGACCCGCGGCGCGGGCGATGGCGAGCATGCCGGGGTAGGTCGGCGACTCGACCAGGACGGGGGCGCCCGGCGGGGCGAGGGCGCGCAGGGCGGTGGTGAGCGCGGACTGCCCGCCCGCGGTGACCAGTACCTCGGCGGCCGTGACGGAGCCGCCGATGCTTCGCGCGAACCACTCGCGCAGCTCGGGCAGCCCCTCCATGGGCGGACGCCCCCAGGCACCGGGCCGGCGCCCGGCACGCGACAGAGCCGCGGCCATCGCCCGCTCCGGCTGCAACGACGGGTGCAGATAGCCGCCGTTGAACTCGATCACGCCGGGCGGCGGCGCGGCCAGCGACACCAGCACCCCGGAGGCGTCCACCGAGCGGGGCACGAGGTCGGCGGCACCCTCCGCGCTGAGCGCGACCTCCTGCCAGGAGGTGTCCCCGGCGGGAGCCGGTGCCGTCCGGACCTGCGCGCGGAAGGCTCCCGCGCCGGGCCGGGTGACCACCAGCCCCTCGGCGGCCAACCGGGCCAGGGCCCGCGACACGGTCACCGGGCTCACCCGGAACCGCTCGACGAGCGCCCGGCTCGACGGGAGCTTTCCACCTGGTGAGTAGCGGTCGAGCTCCCGCCGCAGCTGTTCCGCCAGTTCACCGACACTGCTACGCTCTTGCATGAGAGTACAGAGTAGCGCTACTACCGCACCCTCGATAGCAGTCGCCACCACGGAGCCGGACCGCCCCGGCTTCGGCACCCTCCAGGCGGCCCTCGGCGTCATCGCCTTCTCCCTCACGTTCCCCGCCACCGCCTGGGGTCTCGAGGGCTTCGGGCCCTGGTCTCTGGTCGCCGCGCGCAGCGTCCTGGCCGCGGTGATCGCGGGCGGTGCCCTGCTGGTCATGCGTGTGCCGCTGCCCGCCCGCCGCCACTGGCTCGGCCTCGCGGTCGTGGCCGCCGGTGTCGTGCTCGGCTTCCCGCTGCTGACCACGCTGGCGCTGCAGACCTCGACCACCGCGCACGCCGCCGTCGTGGTGGGCCTCCTCCCGCTGACCACGGCGCTCTTCTCCGCACTGCGGGTCGGCACCCGGCCCTCGCGGACCTTCTGGTGCGCGGCCCTCGCGGGCGCGGCGGCGGTACTCGCGTTCACCGTGCAGCAGAGCGGCGGCGCCCTGACCACCGCCGACCTGTATCTCTTCGCGGCGCTGCTGGTCTGCGCGGCCGGCTACACCGAGGGCGGCCGACTGGCCCGGGTCATGCCGGGCTGGCAGGTGATCGGCTGGGCGCTGGTGCTGTGCCTGCCGCTGTCCGTGCCCGTAGCCGCGCTCGCTCTGGCGCAGGAACCCGTGCAGCTCACCGTGCACAGCGTGACCGGACTGCTGTGGGTCGCGGCGGGCTCGCAGTTCCTCGGACTGGTCGTCTGGTACCGCGGCATGGCGGCCATCGGCATCCCGAAGGCCAGCCAGTTGCAGCTGGCCCAGCCCCTGCTCACACTGGTGTGGTCGGTACTGCTGCTGGGCGAGCACCTGACGGTGGCCGCCCCGCTGACGGCCGCGGCGGTGCTGGTCTGCATCGCCGTCACACAGCGGGCCCGCGGCTGAACGGGACGGCGCACGGCCCTGCCGGCAGGCGTCCCCCGCCGTAGACTCAAGGCCACGGACCGCTGCTCCGCACCCCGTAGGAGGCCCCAGATGCGCGCAACCGTGGGCGACCAGCTTGTCCAGCACGGCAGGGTGGTCGGTCAGCACGACAAGGTCGGCGAGATCGTCGAAGTGCTGGGCCAGGAGGGAACTCCCCCGTACCGCGTCCGGTTCGAGGACGGGCACGAGGGCGTGTGCTCCCCGGGCCCCGACACCGAGATCCGGCACCGGGAGACCACCACCGGACCGTGACTCAGCTCGGGGGGTCGGCCGGTTGGCCGTAGTGGTCGGCGACCACCCTCGCCATCGCCCCGATCCGATCGGCCGCCACGTCCCTGGCGGCGAAGAAGACGTGCCCGCGCACCTGCGGGTGCTCCCCGGCCATCGTCAGGTGCCGGGACAGCTCGGCCGGGTCCTGCCACGCCGCGGGCTGCGCCGGGTCACCGGCCTTGTACAGCGCCTCCCCCACGTAGAGCTGCGTCGGGCTGTCGCGCGCGACATCCGCCCACCAGGGCACCAGCTTCGCGTAGTCGGCGGCGGCGAAGCCGATGTTCCAGTACAGCTGCGGGACGATGTAGTCGATCCAGCCCTCCCTGACCCACTTGCGCGTGTCGGCGTGCAGATCGTCGTACGTCTCGACACCCGCCCGGGTGTCCGAACCCGCCGGGTCGGTCGCGGCGTTGCGCCACACGCCGAACGGGCTGATGCCGAACCGGGCGCTCGGCCGGGCCTCCCAGACGCGGTCCGCCGTCTCCCGCACCAGACGGTCGATGTTGTCCCGCCGCCACGCGGCCCGGTCCGGGAAGCCCCCGCCGTGCTCGTCGTAGGCGGCGTCGTCGTCGAAGCTCCGGCCCGCCACCGGGTACGGGTAGAAGTAGTCGTCGAAGTGGACACCGTCCACCGGGTACTTCGTCACCGCGTCGAGCATCGCGTCCTCGACGAAGGCGCGGACCTCGGGCAGCCCCGGGTTGTAGAAGAGCTTCCCCCCGTACGTCACCACCCAGTCCGGGTTCCTGCGGGCGGGGTGGGAGGCGGCGAGCCGGGTCGGGTCGGCGTGGACGGCGACCCGGTACGGGTTGAACCAGGCGTGCAGCTTCAGGCCCCGGGCGTGCGCCTCCTCGACGGCCGTGCCCAGCGGGTCCCAGCCCGGGTCCTTGCCCTGGGTGCCGGTGAGGTACTGCGACCACGGCTCGTACGGCGAGGGCCACAGGGCGTCCGCCGTCGGCCGGACCTGGAAGAACACGGTGTTGAGCCGGTTGCGGACCGCCGTGTCGAGATGGGTGAGCAGCTCGGAGCGCTGCTGCGCCGCGGTGAGCCCCGGCATCGACGGCCAGTCGCGGTTGGCCACGGTCGCGAGCCACACCCCCCGCATCTCGCAGACCGGGGCCCCGCCCTTCCGCCCGGCCGCGGCCGACGCCGTAGGCATCATCGTGAAGGCCGACAGCGCCGCCACCGCGAACGCCCTGCGTGACACTCGTCCCATCCGCACGCCCCAAAAAGCCGCGGATCCGCCCGGTCGCGGATCGCTCCCGGCCCAGCATGCCCGAACCGAGGGCGACCCCCGCGATCGATCATCGATACTTGGGAGTAACGTGCTCGAACGGAGCAGGCGCCGGGACCCGGCCGGCCTGCCCGGTCGTGGATCAGCAGCGAAAGGGACGATGTGACGGACACCCCAGCGGGAGACATTGCACGCGTCGGAGTCGTGGGCTGCGGTCAGATGGGCGCCGGAATCGCCGAGGTGTGCGCCCGGGCCGGCCTTGACGTCATGGTCGCCGAGACCACCGGCGAAGCCCTGGAGATCGGCCGCACCCGGCTGTTCACCTCCCTGGCCAAGGCGACCGAGCGCGGCAAGATCACCGAGGAGGAGCAGGAGGCCACGCTGGCCCGCCTGAGCTTCACCACGGACCTCGGCGAGTTCGCCGACCGTGACCTGGTGATCGAGGCCGTCGTCGAGAACGAGCAGGTCAAGACCGAGATCTTCCAGGTGCTCGACCAGGTCGTGACCCGGCCGGACGCCATCCTGGCCTCCAACACCTCCTCCATCCCGCTGGTGAAGCTGGCGGTGGCGACCTCGCGGCCCGACCAGGTCATCGGCATCCACTTCTTCAATCCGGCCCCGGTGCAGAACCTCGTCGAGCTGATCCCGGCGCTCACCACGTCCGAAGGCACGATCAGCCGCGCCCAGCTCTTCACCGAGAAGCTGCTCGGCAAGCACGCGATCCGCGCCCAGGACCGCTCCGGCTTCGTGGTCAACGCGCTGCTGATCCCGTACCTGCTCTCCGCGATCCGCATGTTCGAGACGGGCATCGCCAGCCGCGAGGACATCGACAACGGCATGGAGATGGGCTGCGCCCACCCGATGGGCCCGCTCAAGCTCTCCGACCTCATCGGCCTGGACACCGTGGCCTCGGTCGCGCAGTCGATGTACGAGGAGTACAAGGAGCCGCTGTACGCCGCTCCCCCGCTGCTCCAGCGGATGGTCGACGCGGGACGGCTCGGCCGCAAGACGGGGTCGGGGTTCTACACGTACGGCTGATAGCGCCGGTACGCCCGACAACTCGACAACGCCGCCGCTCCTGCGGCCACGGCCGGAACCGGCGGCGTCCCCATTCCGCCGGCTGCTCGTCGAGGCGGCTTGCGCAGCCGGCCCATCCAGAGGGCGAGCGGAGTGGCCACCAGCGCGATCAGCAGCGCCACGCCCCACTCCTCCCCGGAGGAACAGCGGAACAGCACGACCGACAGCGGGTTCCCCCGAGTCCGATTACGTACGGTCAGATTTCGGCCAAGCTGCCGGCCCGGCACCTGAGTTGGTGCCGGGCCCGCGGCATTCACACACCGTGTGCGCCCCGGGCTCGCATATGCCCTACGCACACTCTCCCCAGGCGCCCACCAGGCGAGTTGACTCCTCATCGCATGCAAGGGATGTAAAACGACTACGGAAAGGAGCGGACTCGTGACCGCCGATCCCGAGCATCCCGTCGTCCATGGGGAACTCGCAGAGTTACGACGCCGCCTCGATGTGGCCTACGCCCGCGTCGAGGGCGGGCTGGCTCTGCTCAGCCACCGCACCGAGGAGACCGCCAAGGAACTGGACGAGCTCAACACCCGGATCCACACGCTCGAACACGCGCGCTGGCCGCTGCCCGCGGTCGCCGCCCTCACCGCCGTGGGTGCCCTCGTCGTGACGATCTGGCAGGCACTGGGGCATTAGCTCAGGGCAGCGTGTCCTGACCGAGCCTGAGATGGTGCAGCAGAAGTAACGCGGCCGCCATGTTGGCGGCCGGGACCTCGCCGCGGGCGACCATGTCGGGGACGAGTTTGAGGGGCACCCATTCCCGGCGGTCCGACTCGAAGTCGTCCACGGGGTGCCCGACGTACTCGCCCTCGCCGGCCCAGTACACATGGTGCCGGGCGTCGGTGAGCCCGTTGGACGGCTCCACGCTCATGAGGTGGTGCAAGGGTCCCGGCCGCCAGCCGGTCTCCTCCTCCAGTTCCCTGGCGGCCGCGCGGGCGATGTCCTCGCCGTCCTCGACCACCCCCGCGGCGAGTTCCCATCCCCAGCTGTCGGTGATGAATCGGTGCCGCCAGAGCAGCAGCACCTCGTTGGCCTCGTTCACCACCGTGGCCACCGCAACAGGCCGCAGCCGTATGAGGAAGTGGTCCAGGTGCCGGCCGTCCGGCAGTTCGACATCCGCGAGATTGACGCTGAACCAGCGGTTTGAGTACACAGTCTGTTCGTTGCGTTTCGTCCACTGCACAGTTCTGCCACCTTCCGTCGAGTAAGTGGCAATATCGCAGCAGGGACGGACTGACAGCAGGCGCACGGGAAGCGGCTCGGTGCGACCCGGGCGGCCGCTGCCCGGATCTACAACGGTACGCGCAGCGCCCCGTCGATGAGTTCGGCGGCCTCGGACGTACCCGCGCACCCGCTGCGCACCAGGTGCTCCCGCACCGCGCGCAGCCGGTCCCGCAGCCGCTGGGACTCCATGCCGCGGGCCTGCTCGGCCATCTGCACGGCGATGGCCACCGCCTTGTCGGCGTTGCCCTGCCGCAGCTCGATGGTGCTGAGCATGGCGAGCCGGTGCACCCGGCCGCGGTCGTGCGCGGGGTTGTCGACGGCCGCCGCGGCATGCTCCCCGGCGGCCGCGATCTCCCCGAGGCTCAGCAGCGCCTCCGCCACCTGGACGTTGACCAGCCCCGGCTGCACATAACCGGTCTCGTCGGGCTCGTACCCACGCCGGATGCGCTCGGCGGCCCGCTCGGCCCGTCGGATGCGGGACAGGGCGCTGCTGCCGTCGCCGAGATGCGCGTACGCCTTGGCCTGCATCGCGTACAGGTCCGAGACGAGCGCCGGGGTGATGTGCCTGCCGGCGGCCCGCAGCGCGGCCTCCGCGAAGGCGACCGCCTGCCGGTACTCCCGCATGAACAGGGACTGGTTGACCAGCAGGGCGATCACATACGCCCCCAGCCCCCGGTCCCCGCTGGCCTTCGCGAGCCGCAGCGCCTGGTGGAAGTAGCGCTGGGCGAGTCCGTGCGCGTCGGAGTCGTAGGCGCAGATTCCGGCGACCGCCACCAACCCGCCCGTGGCCCGGTGCAGTTGGCGGCCGGTCTCGTCGGTGTAGCTGCCGCGCAGCAGCGGCGCGGCCTCGGCGTTGAGGAAGCCGACGATCCGGGCCCGCGTCGCGATGCCTCCGGCCTTGCGGTACATCTGCTCGTAGTGCGCACGGGCCGCCCGCAGCATCTCCAGGTCGCCCGGGGTGACCCGGTGTCTGCCGCCACGTGAGACGTCCACGTCCTCGGGCGGGTTCTCCCACTCCCACACCGGCATCACGGCGGGCGTGCCGGTGAGCGCGGGCGCGCCCAGGAGGTGCGGGCGCTGCTGCTGGTCGGAGCGCCACAGCGCGGTGGCCCGCTCGACGAACCCGGACAGCGAGCCGGTGTGCGGGGCGGACGGCTCGCCGGGCACCCCGAGGCCGATGTCGTCGAGGGTGACCTGCCGCCGCAGCCGGGCGGCGAGCACCTCGCAGATCAGGTCGGGCACCTGGCCCCGGGGGCGCTGCCCCTTCAACCACCGGGCGACCGCGGTGTGTTCGTAGCGGAGGGACAGACCGCGCGCCCGTCCCGCCTGGTTGACGTGTGCGGCCAGCCCCGCGTGCGAGATCCCCGCCTCGTCCAGCATCGCGTCGAGCAGAGTGTTGGGCTGCATGTGGGCCCCCCGGATGGCTTGGTGCGGCCAGATTAGTGGTTCCGGCTTCACACGGGGTGTGAACGGAGTGCCCGGATCCGCCTTGTGTGCGCGCTGTCGCTGAGAGTCGCCCGCCGGTTGACTGAAATGCCTCGAAAGAGGCCGGCCGGGCCGCCGGCTCCCCCTCGTACCAGTACGGCGGCCCGCTTCCGCCGTCCGCCCAGCCGCCTGCCCGACACTCCGTGGCGGGGCGGACGGCACCGCCGGCCGCATCGGGGCGTTCATCGGCGTGGGGTGAGGGGTGGGTCGCCGGTTGCGGACGGGCTGTTGCCGTCCGCGCAGTTCGCCGCGCCGCTCAGGGACGTGGACCGGCTGCTCGTGAGGATCATCAGGGCGATGTCGTCCGCGGGGGCGCCGCGGGTGTGGTGCAGGAGGGCCGTGGAAACCCTGCTGAGGAACGCCTGCGGGGTACACGGCCCTTCCCGTACCGCGCTCGTCAGCGCACTCGGCAACGGAAAGAACCGGCCACGGGAGTCCCTCGCGTCCTGGGCGCCGTCCGTGAAGAGGAACAGTGCGGCACCGGACTCGAGACACCCCAGGTCCACGGCGGACAGGCCTGCGGCCGGCAGGGGGAACAGCCCCAGAGGCGGATACGGATCGCCGGGGGCGAGCTGCTCCACCTGGCTACCGCGCATCCGGTACGGCCACGGATGGCCGCAGTTCAGGGCGAGCAGTTCGCCGTCGGCCCGGATCTCCACGAGCAGCAGGGTCACGAACTCCTCGGCCACGCTCGCGGAATGCTCCTGACGCAGATGCCGGTCCAGGGCGCGTTCCAGCCGGCGCAGCACCCCGCCGAGGTCGTTCTCGTCGTGCGCGGCCTCGCGGAAACAGCCGAGCACGGCTGCGACGGTCCCGAGGGCGCCGATCCCGTGCCCGCGTACGTCGCCCATCACGGCCCGTACGCCGTGCTCGGTGGCGACGACCTCGTACAGGTCACCGCCGACTGTCGCGCCACGCTCGGCCGGCAGCTGGACGGCGGCCACGTCCAGCCCGTCGACCCGCGGGGGCGGCGGCCGCAGCAGCGCGTTCTGCGCGGCCCCGGCGACGCGGCGGAGCTGACGCAGTTCACGCGTCAGCTCCTGCCGCACATGGAGGATCAGCCCGGTACCGACGGCGAAGAACACGGCGCTGGTGACGATCCGCGCGGGAAGACCGGGCTGCTGGGCGAGCGGACAGGCCAACTTGTACGCGACGGCCGCCGCTCCCCACACCGCGGGCAGACCGAGGGCGCGCACCCGACTCCTGATGCGGATCATGCCGTTGGCCCCCCACTAGGCCTGACACACAGAACCGGACCGGCCCACAAAGGCCGGTCCGATTCTGTCGACAGCGCACCCGAGAGGGCAGGGTCCCCTTCCTTTACCACTCAAACGAGTGAGGCGACCCGACCTTCTTCTCCGGGGCGGCGCTCAACTCCGCAGCTCAGCCCCGACCCGTTCACCCGCGAGGGCGACCGCCGCATCCCGAGCCGCAGACGCCTCGTCCACGGTCAGCGTCCGGTCAGCCGCCCGGAACCGCAACGCGTAGGCGAGGGACTTCCGCCCCTCCCCCAACTGCTCGACGTTCTCGTACACGTCGAACAGCCGGATGGACTCCAGCAGCTCCCCCGCCCCGTCCCGCAGGGCCGCCTCGACATCCGCGGCCGGCACGAACGCGTCGACGACCAGGGCGACATCCTGCGTGGCGACGGGGAACGTCGAGATCCGCGGCGCCTCGGCCGTGGCGTCACCGGCGGCCTCCACCGCGTCCAGGTCGACCTCCATCGCACAGGTACGCGCAGGCAGCCCCAGCGCCTTGACGACCCGCGGATGCAGCTCACCCGCGTGCCCCACGACCCGCTCGGAACCGTCCACGGTGACCGCCAGCTCGGCGCACCGCCCCGGGTGCCACGGCCCGTACTGCCCCTTGCTGATGATCAGTTCGGCGCCGGCCTCACGCGCGACGGCCCGGGCCGCCTCCACCGCGTCGGCCCAGTCCGCCGGACGGCCCTTGCCCCACCAGCCGGCCTGCTCCCGCGCACCGGCGAGGACGACGGCGACGTGGCGCGGCTGCTCGGGGAGCGCGGCGTCCAGCTCGGCGAGTTCCTCGCCGGTCGGGCGCCGGTCGACGGGCAGGACGGCGGCGATCCGCTGCTCCTCACGCGGCTGGAAGACCAGACCGGTCTCGAACAGCGCGAGGTCGTGCGAGCCCCGTCCGTCGTTGCGCCGCAGGGCGGCGAGCAGACCCGGCAGCAGCGACGTGCGCAGCGCGGGCTCCTCGTCGCTCAGCGGGTTGCTGAGCTTCACGACGCGGCGGGCCGGGTCGTCCGCCTCGAGGCCGAGCTGGTCGAAGACCTGCTCGCCGATGAACGGGTAGTTCAGTGCCTCGACGTACCCGGCACCGGCCAGGGCGCGGCCGACGCGGCGGTGCAGCCGCTGCCGGTTCGTCAGGCCGAGACCGGCCGGCGGCTTGGGCAGCGTGGCGGGCAGGTTCTCGTAGCCCTCCAGCCGGATGACCTCTTCGGCCAGGTCGTTCGGGTCGGTGAGGTCGGGCCGCCAGGACGGCACGGTGACGATCAGCTCGTCCTGCCCGTACACGTCGCAGCCGATCTCCTGGAGCCGCCGCACGACGGTCTCGCGGCCGTAGGCGACGCCCGCGACCTTGTCCGGGTGGTCGGCGGGGATGGTGATGGTGCGCGGCGCCGACGGGGCGAGGACCTCGGTGACACCCGCCTCGGCGGTGCCGCCGGCGAGCAGGACCAGCAGGTCCACCGTGCGCTGCGCGGCGGCAGCGGCGGCCTGCGGGTCGACGCCGCGCTCGAAGCGCCGGGACGCCTCGGAGGACAGCTTGTGCCGGCGGGCCGTACGCGCGATCGACACCGCGTCGAAGTGCGCCGCCTCGATGACGATGTCCGCCGTGGCGTTCTCCACGTCGTCGTGGTCGGCGATCTCCGTGTTGGCGCCGCCCATGACACCGGCGAGCCCGATCGGGCCGCGGTCATCCGTGATCACCAGGTCCTCGGCGTCCAGCGTGCGCTCGACGCCGTCGAGGGTGGTGAGCTTCTCGCCCGGCTCGGCCCGGCGCACGCCGATGGTGCCCTGGACCAGGCCGCGGTCGTAGGCGTGCAGCGGCTGGCCGAGCTCCATCATCACGTAGTTGGTGACGTCGACGGCGAGCGAGATCGGGCGCATGCCGACCTTCTGCAGCCGGCGCTGCAGCCAGATCGGGGAACGGGCCTCGGCGCTCAGACCGGTCACCGTGCGGGCGGTGAAGCGGTCGCAGCCGGTGGGGTCGGAGATCCGCACCGGGTAGCCGTACGCGTTCGGGCCGGGCACGTCGATCAGGGCCGGGTCGCGCAGCGGCAGGCCGTAGGCGATGGCGGTCTCGCGGGCCACACCGCGCAGCGACAGACAGTAGCCGCGGTCGGGGGTGACGGCGATGTCGAGGACCTCGTCGACCAGTTCGAGCAGCTCGACGGCATCCCTGCCGACCTCGGTCTCCGGCGGCAGCACGATGATGCCCTTGGTGCCGTCGTCGCCCATGTTCAGCTCGTCGCTGGAGCAGATCATGCCGCGGGACATCTTGCCGTAGGTCTTGCGCTCGGCGATCTGGAAGTCACCGGGCAGGACGGCGCCGGGCAGGGCCACGACGACCTTGTCGCCGACGGCGAAGTTGCGGGCGCCGCAGACGATCTCCTGCGGCTCGCCGGTGCCGTTGGCCTGGCCGACGTCGACGGTGCAGAAGCGGATCGGCTTCTTGAACTCCGTCAGCTCCTCGATGGTCGCCACCTGGCCCACGACCAGGGGGCCCTTGAGGTCGGCGCCGAGCTGCTCGACGGTCTCGACCTCCAGACCGGCCGAAATGAGCTTGGCCTGGACGTCCCGGCCGGTCTCCGTCACCGGCAGGTCGACGTACTCCCGCAGCCAAGAAAGCGGGACCCGCATCAGATCTCCATCCCGAACGGCCGGGTGAACCGGACGTCACCCTCGACCATGTCTCGCATGTCCTCGACGTTGTGGCGGAACATCAGCATCCGCTCGATGCCGAACCCGAAGGCGAACCCGCTGTACTTCTCGGGGTCGACGCCGCAGGCGGTGAGCACCCGCGGGTTGACCATGCCGCAGCCGCCGAGCTCGATCCAGCCCTCGGAGGAGCAGGTGCGGCAGGGGCGGTCGGGGTTGCCGATGGACTCGCCCTTGCAGACGTAGCAGAGCATGTCCATCTCGGCGCTCGGCTCGGTGAAGGGGAAGTAGTTCGGCCGCAGCCGGGTCTTCATGTCCTCACCGAACAGGGACTGGACCATGTGGTCCAGGGTGCCCTTGAGGTCCGCCATGGTCAGGCCCTCGTCGATCGCGAGCAGCTCGATCTGGTGGAAGACGGGCGTGTGCGTGGCGTCCAGCTCGTCGGTGCGGAACACCCGGCCGGGGCAGACGATGTAGACCGGCAGCTCACGGTCGAGCAGTGCCCTGGCCTGCACCGGCGAGGTGTGCGTGCGCAGGACGACGCCGGAGCCGGACTCCTCGGTGCCCTGGGGGCCCTGCACGAAGAAGGTGTCCTGCATCTGCCGGGCCGGGTGGTCGGGCAGGAAGTTCAGCGCGTCGAAGTTGAACCACTCCGCTTCGGCCTCGGGCCCCTCGGCGATCTCGTAGCCCATGGCCACGAAGACGTCCGCGACCCGCTCCATCATCGTGGTGAGCGGGTGCCGGGCGCCGGACGGTACGCGGTCGTAGGGCAGCGTGACGTCCACGGCCTCCTCGACCAGCACGCGCGCGTCCCGCTCGGCCTCGAGTTCGACCTGGCGGGCGGCGAGGCCCTTGTTCACCGCGCCGCGGGCCTGGCCGACGCGCTTGCCGGCCTCGGCCTTGGCGTGCGGGGGCAGGGCGCCGATCTCGCGGTTGGCGAGGGCCAGCGGGGAGGCGGGGCCGGTGTGGGCGACCTTCGCCTCGTGGAGCGCGTCGAGGGAGTCCGCGGCGGCGAAGGCGGCGAGCGCCTCGTCCCGCATGCGCTCGATCTCTTCCGGTTTCAACGTCTCGACCTCGACAGGGTCGTACGACTTATTCGGTGCCGACATCTCTTCCCGTGCTTCCGGTTGGCTGGCTGAAGGTCCCCGTCACCGACTCCGATGGCCGTCTGCGGGACACAAAGGTGCCAAGGGCCGAGTCTAACGGGGTGGAGGTATACGAATGCGCCCGTGGTCCTCAGGCGAGATACGCCGGGGCCGCCACGGGCAACGTAAATCGGAACTCGGCGCCTGCGCCGGGGGCGCGGCCGACCGTGATGGTGCCGCCGTGGGCCTCGACGATGCCCTTGACGATGTAGAGCCCGAGGCCCGTGCCACCGCGCTTGCTGCCCCGCCAGAAGCGGGTGAAGACGCGGTTCATGGACTCCTCCGGGATGCCGGGCCCCTCGTCGCTCACCGTGACCGACGTGGCTGCGTTCTCGGCGGACTCCCCCTCGCGGGGGGACGCCGTGGCCGTGATGTCGATCGTGACAGTTCCCTCACCGTGCCGCACGGCGTTTTCCAGCAGGTTGCTGAGCACCTGGTCGATCTTGTCGGGGTCGGCCCACAGGTCGGGCAGCGGCTGCTGGACCCGCAGCAGGAACCGGTCGGCGGGCTGCCCGGCGGCGACGTAGGCCTGGATGTGCCGTCCTACGGCGGCGGCGATGTCGACGGGCTGGCGCCGCAGCTCGAGGCGGCCGGAGTCGATCCGGGAGATGTCGAGCAGCTCGGCGATGAGCCGGGTGACGCGGTCGGCGTCGGCGTCGACGGTCTCCAGCATCAGCCGCTTCTGGTCGTCGGTGAAGCGCTCCCATTTGGCGAGCAGGGTGGCGGTGAAGCCCTTCACGGAGGTGAGCGGGGAACGCAGCTCGTGGGCGACGGTGGCGATCAGTTCGGCGTGGCTGCGCTCGGTGCGACGACGGGCCTCGGTGTCGCGCAGGGTCACGACCAGGCGCCGGACGGGCCCGGTGGGCCGGGTGCGGACGTAGCGCGCGGAGACCAGGACCTCCCGTCCGCCGGGCAGGAGGAGGTTGCGCTCGGGCTGTCCGACGCGGATGGCGAGGCCGCCGTACGGGTCGGTCAGCTGCCACCAGCGCCGGCCTTCCAGGTCCTCTAATGGCAGGGCCTTCTCCAGTGGCTGCCCCAGGGCGTCCCGGGCGCGGACGGCGGTGATGCGTTCGGCGGCGGCGTTGAAGCAGATGACGCGGCCCTGCTCGTCGGCGACGACGAGCCCGTCGGGCAACTGGTCGGGGTCGATGCCGAGGCCGGCCAGATCCCCGGGGGCCCGGGACGCGGCGGGCGGCTCCCCGGCGTCCTGGCTTCCCGGTGCGCTGCTCGTGCCGACACTCATCCCCGTACCCCACCTCCAAGGCTCCGCAGAGGGGTCCCTGAGCTGGTCACCCTACTAGTTCCCGGTGACGGAGCGGCACCCTCCGAAGGCGCGCTGTGCTCGCGCCGACGCATAGAGACATACGGCGGCGGCGGTGGCGAGGTTCAGGCTCTCGGCCTTCCCGTGGATCGGGACGCGGACGACGGCGTCGGTGAGGGCGCGGGTCTCCTCCGGCAGGCCCCAGGCCTCGTTGCCGAAGAGCCAGGCGGTCGGCCCGCCCATGGTGCCCTTGTCGAGCTCGTCGTCGAGGTCACGGTCACCGGCACCGTCGGCGGCGAGGACCCGGACACCGGCCGCGCGCAACCCTTCGACGGCGTGCTCCACGGGGATGCCGACGGCGACGGGCAGGTGGAAGAGGGAGCCGACGGAGGCGCGGACGGCCTTGGGGTTGTACACGTCGACGGAGGCGTCGGTCAGCACGACGGCCTCGGCGCCGGCGGCGTCGGCGCACCGCAGCACGGTCCCGGCGTTGCCGGGGTCGCGGACGTTCGCGAGGAGTGCGACGAGCCGGGGGCGTGCCGCGAGGACCTCCTCGAAGGGCGTGTCCAGGAACCGGCAGACACCGACGAGTCCCTGCGGGGTGACGGTGGTGGAGATGTCGGCGATGACCTGCTCGGAGGCGAGGTGCACCCGGGCACCGGCGTCCCGGGCGGCCGCGATGATGTCGGCGTACCGCTCGGCGGCCTCCAGCGTCGCGAACAGCTCGACGAGCGTGGCCGCGTCCCCGGCCCGATGCCCGGCGGCCTCCCGCACGGCCTGAGGCCCCTCCGCGAGGAACAGCCGCTCCTTCCCCCGGAAGTTCCGCCTGGCCAGCCGCCGGGCGGCCGAGACGCGGGGCGAGCGTGCGGAGATGAGCTCGGGGGTGGCAGGGGACATCCTGTTCGCTTTCTCACTGGCTGCACAGCAGAACCCGCAGGCCGTCCAGGCCTGCGGGTCCTTCAGTCACATCGGCTCGGAGCCGGCGTCAGGCCGCCTTGGGGGCGTTGACGTCGCTCGGCAGCGCCTTCTGGGCGACCTCAACGAGCGCGGCGAACGCACCGGCGTCGTTGACGGCCAGCTCGGCCAGGATCTTGCGGTCGACCTCGACGTTCGCGGCCTTCAGACCCTGGATGAAGCGGTTGTAGGTCATGCCGTTGGCGCGGGCAGCGGCGTTGATGCGCTGGATCCACAGCTGGCGGAAGTCACCCTTGCGCTTCTTGCGGTCGTTGTAGTTGTAGACCAGCGAGTGGGTGACCTGCTCCTTGGCCTTGCGGTACAGACGCGAACGCTGACCGCGGTAGCCGGAGGCCTGCTCGAGGATCGCCCGGCGCTTCTTGTGGGCGTTGACTGCCCGCTTGACGCGTGCCACTTCTTAACTCCTTGTAGCGGGGCCGCGGTGATACTCACACGGCCCGGAATCGATTGGGTCCCGGTTTTGACGTGCGGCGCTCACGCGCCGGGCGTCACTTGCCGAGAAGCTTCTTGATCTTCGCGGCGTCGCCCGGGGCCATCTCGGCGTTGCCGGTGAGGCGACGCGTCACACGGGACGACTTGTGCTCGAGCAGGTGGCGCTTGCCGGCGCGCTCGCGGAGCACCTTGCCGGAGCCGGTGATCTTGAAGCGCTTGCTGGCACCGCTGTGCGACTTGTTCTTCGGCATAGCGCCGTTCTCTCCTCGTCGGTGGCGCTCCGGTGCCCGGTCGTGGAAACCGGGCACGGTGGAGCGTCGTCTTGTTTCGGTTGCTTCCTGGGACTCGCGTCCCCAGGGGTCACGCCTCGGCGGGCTCCTCGGCCGGCGCCTCGGCGTCCGCGTCGGATTCCGCGGCGTTCTGCGAGCGGCCGGGGTGGGCCTTCGCGTCCGCCTTGCGGGCTTCCTGCGCCTGACGAGCCTCGGCCATCGCCTCGGTCTTCTTCTTGTGCGGACCGAGAACCATGATCATGTTTCGGCCGTCCTGCTTCGGGTTCGACTCCACGAAACCGAGGTCCTGGACGTCCTCCGCGAGACGCTGCAGCAGTCGGTAGCCCAGCTCGGGCCGGGACTGCTCGCGACCACGGAACATGATCGTGATCTTGACCTTGTCGCCCTGCTTGAGGAACCGGACGACGTGACCCTTCTTGGTGTCATAGTCGTGCGGGTCGATCTTCGGCCGGAGCTTCATCTCCTTGATGACCGTGTGCGCCTGGTTCTTGCGCGCCTCACGGGCCTTCATGGCCGACTCGTACTTGAACTTCCCGTAGTCCATGAGCTTGCACACGGGCGGACGGGCGTTCGCCGCGACCTCGACCAGGTCCAGGTCGTACTCCTGCGCAAGCTCCAGTGCCTTGGCCAGGGGGACGATGCCCACCTGCTCGCCACTGGGACCGACAAGTCGCACCTCGGGAACGCGAATCCGGTCGTTGATGCGGGGCTCGGCGCTGATGGATCCTCCTCGGTAGCACCACGCGACGGTCTGGCGGACGGCCGCGTAACGTCTCTTTTCGATAGACCTAACCGCGCCGAAGCACAAAAAATGCCCCGGACGATTCCCAGGCGGGGCTCCTCGAACTACCGGAGCACCGCCGCGGGGATTCCGCGGGGCGCGATTTCGGACGGGTCGCCGCCGCTGGGACGGGACCGTCTGACCGGTGACCCGCCGCCCTGGGGGTGGTCGGGTGGGAGTTCGAAAGCCTCCACTTGTGGGCCGGGCTCGCGGGCTGTGAGGCATACGTGTCCGACCGGTCGTTACACGAGATTACCAGCAATGGCCAGGAAGGGCTAATTCCGGCGCCCCGGGCCCTGGTGCGGTGCGCGCCCGTCCTGCGCCTATCGTGTGGGACATGAGTGAGACCCCTCCTGAGTCCCCCGACTTCGACGCCATGGCCCGTGACATCGCCGAGGTCCCGGCTGTCGAGGTGATCGTGACGGTCGCCGTCAACCTGATGAGCGCCGCCGCCGTGAAGCTCGGCCTGACCGAGGAGGGCGAGAAGCACAAGGACCTCGACGAGGCCCGCAAGCTGGTGCACGCGCTGGCCGGGCTGCTGGACGCGACCGCGACAGAGATCAGCTCGTTCCACGCGGCGCCCCTGCGCGACGGCCTGAAGTCGCTGCAGCTGGCGTTCCGCGAGGCCTCGCTCGTCCCGGACGAGCCGGGCCAGGGCCCGGGAGAGAAGTACACGGGCCCGGTCTACGGCTAGACCGGATCTCAGCGCACGTACAGGGGCTCGCCCGGGGGCGTCGCCTCGGCCGGCAGCAGTGCCAGGTCGAGGCCGCGCACCAGGCGGGCCCTCAGTGTTTCGTCGGCGGCGAGCCGCCGGGCGACGGCCCGGGCGGCTTCAGCCGGGGCCGCGGACGGGTCGAGGACCAGGGCGAGGGTGCCGTCGGCCTGTCCCGGACCGAGGTGGGCGCGCAGCACGGCGGGCTCGGCGGCCACGGCCTCGCGTACGGCGCCGACGACTGCCGGGTCGGCGAGCGGGTCGGTCGTGGCACGGCCCTCCGCGAGGGCGAGCAGGGCGGGGCCGGTCAGTTCGAACGGCACGGGTCCGGCCATGTCCAGCACGACCGTGTCCGCCTTCTCGTGCGCGGCGGCCTGGAGGGCCTGGTGCAGCGGTACGGCGACGGGACGGGCCTGCGGGTCCCAGCGGGCGAGGGAGTCGGTGGAGGTGAAGGCCGGGAGGGCGGTGCGGTTCCCGGCCTTCAGGGTCGGTACGGCCATGTCGCTGGTCTTCTCGCGGCGCAGTCCCCGCTCGTCCTCCTCGGCCTCACCGAGCACGGCCACGACGGGGACGAGCAGCCGGGCGCCCTTGAGCGCCTCCAGCACGGGTCCCACCGCACTGTGGTCCTCGGCCCAGGCGGCGAGGGCCGCGCTCAGCCGGAGGTCGGCGGAGCCGTCGTCGTCGGAGAAGCCAGGGTCGGGGATGTTCTTGTTCGCCACGGTCGTCGAGCCTATCGGCCGGCGGTCGGGCCACCGGCGGCGGCTCAGAAGTCCTGGCGGCTCGTACGGCCGCGCCACAGGACGACCGCCGCGACCAGGAGGACCCCGCCGGCGCCGCCCGCGAGAGGGGCGGCCCAGTCGGCGGTGTCGCCGGAGGCGGCGGCGTCCGGGCCGCTGCCGAAGTACTCCTCGCCGTACGACGCCGACCGCAGGCCCTCGGGTTTCAGCCGGTCGGCGGCCTTGATGGCGGCGGCCGGGTCGACGAAGCCGAAGCCGCGGGAGTCGTCGCGGCCCCCGGTGGGGGCGTTGCGGGCGGTCTCCTCCAGGAGCGACTTGATCTGGGCCGGGGTCAGGCCGGGGTGCGCGGCCTTGACCAGGGCCGCGGCGCCGGAGACGAACGCGGCGGCGGCGCTGGTGCCCCAGCCCTCGTAGTACTTGTGGTCCGGGTCGGCGATGACGACGTCGACGCCGGGGGCGCTGACGGTGGCGTACCAGCGGCGGGTGGAGAAGGAGGCGCGGGTTCCGGCGCGGTCGACGGCGGTGGCGGCGATGACGCCCGGGTAGGCGGCCGGGTAGGAGATGTGGTCGCCCTTCTCGCCGCCGTTGCCGGCGGAGGCGACGACGACCACGCCCTTCTTCAGGGCGTACTGGATCGCCTGGTCCTCGGTGGGTTCCGGGTGCGCGGAGGCGGAGTCGTCGCCGAGGGAGAGGTTGATGACGTCGGCGCCGTGGTCGGCGGCCCAGCGGATGCCCTCCGCGAGGGCGTTGCCGCGGGTGCTGCGGGCCTTGGCGCGGGCGGGGTCGCCGTCCTCCAGGATCACGCGTACGGGGAGGATCTTCGCCTCGGGTGCGATGCCGAGGACGCCGTCGGCGTTGCCCGGGCCGTGTCCGTGGCCGGCGATGATGCCGGCCATGGCGGTGCCGTGCCGGGCCCAGGCACGGTCGCCGGGTTCGGCCCCGAAGCCGACCAGGTCCTTGCCGGGGAGGACGTTGCCGACCAGGTCGGGGTGATCCTCCTCGACACCGGTGTCCAGGACGGCGACCGTGACGCCCCGGCCCTTCGTGATCTGCCACGCCTCCTCGGTGTGCATGGCCTCGAGGGCCCACTGCTGGGCGCGGATGCCGTCGGCGTGGGCCGTGGTGGCGGGGAGGAGGACGAGGGCGGCGGTCAGCAGGGCGCCGAGGGCTGCGGCGGCTCGGCGGGCCCGGGCGGTGCCGGCCGTCTTCCTGGTGGCTCTCACGACGGCTGCTCCGTGGCCGAGCGGACGTTCTTGCGGAGGTCGCGTTCGACGCGGTCGGCGAGGCCCTGCGCCTCGTAGCCGAGGCCGGCCTGGGCCGGGTCGGTGGTGGCGTTCGGCGCCATGGCGTCCTCGGCGGGCTGCGGGTCGTCGACGGTGCGGCCGTCGGCCCAGCCGGAGACGGCGTAGACGACGACCGGGGCCTCGGTGAGCACGGAGACCGTCCAGGAGGCGCGCTGCTCGGCTCCGAACTCCGCGGCGGGAGTGCCCTGCGCGGCGTACGGCAGGGGCATCAGGTCGCTGCGGCGGTCGAGGCGCTCCTTGCGGAAACGGTTCGCGAGGGAGGTCATGCCGGGGGCGTCGGCCGTGGTGAAGAGCAGGCCGACGGTGGTCACGTAGCTCTCGGTGGCGTCGGTGTAGGTGGCGCGCAGGAGGCGTTCGCAGCCGGCGGGGGCGAGGGCCTTGCGCAGCAGCGGGTCGAAGGCGTCCTCGCAGCCGCTGTCCGGGGCGACGGCGATCCGGGTCCAGGCGCGGTCGGCTCCGCCGGGGCCGGCGCCCCTGCCCTGCACGGTGGGCGGGAACAGCCGGTCGACCGGGACGTTGTGCCACATGCTTCCGGCCGCGCTGAAGGTGCCGCGCGAACCCGCTCCCCCGGAGCCCCCGACGAGCCAGCTGCCGGTGACCGCGCCCGAGATGAGGCCCAGTCCGAGCACGAGACACACGGCGGCCGCGGCGGCCTGAGACGCCCCGCGCCGCCCGAGCGGCCGGGGCCGCGCGTCACCACCGTCGTACCCCTCGGGCGCACCGAACGACACGAGGGGGCGCGTGGCGCCGGGCCCGCCGCCGGGGGCGAGAGGGGCACTCCAGGAGAGGGCGGGGTCGGGAGAAACGGGGGCGGAGTCCGGGCGCGGTGGGGCGGAGGGGGCGGTGCGGGCTCGCTCCGGGGGAGCGGCGGGCGCGGGCCGCTCGGCGTGCGGGGAGGGGATGCGCACGCCTCGCCCGGCGGTGGTGCGGGGATCCGGACCCGGGCCGGCGTGAGGATCGCGTGTGGGGCGCGGCGGGGTGCCGGGCCGCTCGGAACCGGGGCGGCCCGCCGTCGTACCCGACCTGGTCTGCGACCCCGGCGTACCGGGGCGAGCGGAGGATCCGGCAGATCCGGCAGGTGACGGGTCCGCGGGAATCGGGCGCAGGCGAGCGGTCGTCTCCGAGGAGTTCTCGTCCGGGGCTCCGGTACGACGAGGCGGGGGGAGGCGGAACGGGCGCCCGGCGCCGGTCGTCTCCGACGAGACCCCGGCCGAAACGTCCGAACGGCCCGGCGCGTGGACGCGCTGCGGCCGGCCGGTCGTCTCCGACCTGCCCGAAGCGTCCGAACGGCCGGACGTGGGAAGGCGGAACGGCCGGGCGGTCGTCTCCGGGGAGCCCGAGAAGCCGGAACCGGCCGAGGCGGCCGGGTCGTTCGAACGGCCTGACCGGTCGGACGAGCCCGGCGAGGCCTGGGCGTCGCCGGAGCGGTCCGCTGTGGGGAGGTGGCTCGGCCGCGGAGGGTCGGAGTCGTGCCGGGGCTCACGGCCGACGCCGGGCGGCGTGTCCGGGAAGCGTGCGGAGGCGGGGGGCGGGGGCGGCGACGAGGGCTCGCCGCGCCGAGGTGCGATGACACCGAAGCTCGGGAGGCGTGGACGGTTCGAGCCGCCGCCGGCACCGGAGGACACCGCACCGGGCGCGCCGGCCATGCCGGCGCCCCTGCCCGTTCCGCCGGAGCCGGAGGACGCCGCGCCGGCCGTACCGGCAACCCTGCCGGCTCCGCCCGAACCGGAAGAGGTGGCACCAGAAGTGCCGGCGGCCGTTCCGGATGCCGCGCTCCCGGGCGTCGACGCGTGGCCCCCGCGGAAACGCCCGCGCCCGTCCGCCTCCGTCGCGGCCCTAGGAGCGCCTCCCGACCGCGCACTCCCGTCGGACCCGCCACGGGTCCCGCCCGGGGCGGACCCGGCCGGGTCCGCGTCCGCCGCCCACGACGGCCGCCGCGCTCCCGGCGTCGGGCGCCCGGGCGCCTCCGCACGGGACGCGCCGGTGCCGAACGGGCCGCGGGCGTCCGGGACCGGCGGTGTGCTGCCCGTCGCCGGAGAACGCTTCACCGGGGTGTCCGTCTCATCCGCCGCGGGGGCCTCCGGAGGGACCGGGGGGTGGGCGGGGCGCGGTGGGGTGGTGGGGCGAGGGGGGAAGGAGGCACGCTGCGCTTCCGTGCTCATGCACCCCCCGTTTCCTCATGCCCGGGCCGCTCGTCTCGCGCGGGCCGGTGTCGTCCTGCCCGAGGCCCGGCACACTTCGTCCCGGGCACACATACCCGTACCGACGGAGCGTCATCCCGGCGCGGATCCCCGGCCGGCGACGTTCCGCCGTACGTGCGCGTCACTCTACGGCTTGTCCCCGGGCGAACGGGAACCAGTCCACGAGCCCGGGGCATCTGCCCGGAACGTCCCCCTACCCTGCGGTAATCCGGTCTGGCAGGCTGCGTTCATGACTGCCCGCGCCGCCGACCGGGCCCGTTACGAACGGGCCACCGCCCATCTCGACGCCCCTCTCGCGATCGTGGATCTGGACGCCTTCGACGCCAACGCCGCCGACCTGGTCCGCCGCGCCGGGGGCAAGCCCGTCCGGGTCGCCAGCAAGTCCGTGCGGTGCCGGGCGCTGCTGGAACGCGTCCTGGCCCGGGAGGGCTTTGCGGGGATCATGTCGTTCACCCTGGCCGAGTCGCTGTGGCTGGCCCGGTCCGGGTTCGACGACGTGCTGCTCGCCTACCCGTCCGCCGACCGTGCCGCGTACGCCGCACTCGCCGGTGACCCCAAGCTGGCCGCGGCGGTGACCGTGATGGTCGACGACGTCGCGCAGCTGGATCTGATCGACGCCTCCCGGGGCGATGGGCGTGAAGTCGTGCGGGTGTGCCTGGAGTTGGACACCTCGCTGAGGCTGCTCGGGGGGCGGGTGCGCGTCGGGGCCCGGCGTTCGCCGCTGCACTCCCCCGCCCAGGTCGCCGACGTGGCCCGGGCGGTGACCCGGCGGCCGGGCTTCGAGGTCGTGGGCATCATGGCCTACGAGGGGCATGTCGCCGGTGTCGGGGACGCGGTGGCCGGGCGGCCGCTGCGGTCCCGTGCGATACGGCTGATGCAGGCCGCCGCCAAGCGCGAACTCGCCGAGCGGCGTGCGGAGGTGGTGCGCGCGGTGCGGGCCGTCGTGCCGGGGCTGGAGTTCGTCAACGGCGGCGGCACCGGCTCGGTGCAGCACACGGCGGCCGAGGACGCGGTGACGGAGATCGCCGCCGGGTCGGGGCTGTATGTGCCGCGGCTGTTCGACAACTACACGTCGTTCCGCGGCCGTCCGGCGGCCCTCTTCGCCCAGCCCGTCGTACGGCGGCCGGGGGTCGGGGTCGTGACGGTCCTGGGGGGTGGGTACCCCGCGTCCGGCGCGGCCGGGGCCGACCGGCTGCCCGTGCCGTATCTGCCCGAGGGGTTGCGCTACGACCCTCAGGAGCAGGCCGGTGAGGTGCAGACGCCGCTGCTCGGCTCGGCCGCCGACGATCTGCTGATCGGCGACAAGGTGTGGTTCCGGCACGCGAAGGCCGGCGAGCTGTGCGAGCGGTTCGAGGCACTGCACCTGGTCGAGGGCGACGCGGTGACGGCGACCGTGCCGACCTACCGCGGCGAGGGCCACACGTTCCTGTAGCGGCTCAGCTCGTCAGTCCGGCGGGCCGATGCCGCTGCCCACGCCGCCGCCCGTGTCCGCGTCGCCGACCGGGCGGACGGCTTCGGTGATGCGGTTCATGTCGGTGAGCGGCGGCCCGTCCTCCCCCGCGTCGAAGACGTACCGGACGAGGACCGGTGACTCGGTGCCGACGCTGGAGGGGAAGACGAGCGACTGGACGCAGCCGCCCGGCCCCTTGGCGGTGTGCACGCGCCGGCGCACCAAGTACCCGGCGCGGCCCGCCACCGCGACCGGCCCGGACTCGAGGACCTCGTGGACCTCCCTGCCGCCGTAGGGTAAGGACCCCTTACAGGGGCGTGACGTACGCCCCCGAGATGCCGCCGTCGACCAGGAAGTCGGTGGCGTTCACGAAGGCGGAGTCGTCGCTGGCCAGGAAGGCCACGGCGGCGGCGATCTCCTCGGCCTCGGCGAACCGGCCCAGCGGGATGTGCACCAGGCGGCGTGCGGCGCGCTCCGGGTCCTTGGCGAACAGCTCCTGCAGGAGGGGGGTGTTGACCGGGCCGGGGCACAGGGCGTTCACGCGGATGCCCTCCCGGGCGAACTGCACGCCCAGCTCGCGGGACATGGCGAGGACGCCGCCCTTGGAGGCCGTGTACGAGATCTGCGAGGTGGCCGCGCCCATCCTCGCCACGAAGGACGCGGTGTTGATGATCGAGCCCTTGCCCTGGCGCCGCATGTAGGGGATGGCGGCCTTGCAGCACAGGTAGACGGAGGTGAGGTTGACCTCCTGGACGCGCTTCCAGGCCTCCAGGCCGGTCTCCAGGATGGAGTCGTCGTCGGGCGGGGAGATGCCGGCGTTGTTGAAGGCGATGTCGACGCTGCCGTAGGTGTCGTAGGCCGTCTCGAAGAGGGCCTCGACCTCCTCGGGGTCGGTCACGTCGACCTTCACGAAGGTGCCGCCGACGTCCTCGGCGGCCGCCTTGCCGCGGGCCTCGTCGACGTCGCCGCAGACGACGTGCGCGCCCTCGGAGGCGAGGCGGCGGACGGCAGCGAGACCGATGCCGCTGCCGGCTCCGGTGACGACGGCGGTACGGCCGACCAGACGGCGGCAGATGCTTTCCTGGGCAGTCACTGTGCGGGGCCCTCCGTGCTGATGAAGACGTTCTTGGTTTCGGTGAAGGCGGCCAGGGCGTCGGGGCCGAGCTCGCGGCCGACGCCGGACTGTTTGTAGCCGCCGAACGGGGTCCAGTAGCGGACGCTGGCGTGGGAGTTGACGGACAGGTTGCCGGCGCGGACGGCCTGGGAGACGCGCAGGGCGCGGCCGACGTCGCGGGTCCAGATGGAGCCGGACAGGCCGTAGGGGGTGTCGTTGGCCAGGCGGATGGCGTCCTGCTCGTCGGTGAAGGGCAGGAGCACGGCGACCGGGCCGAAGATCTCCTCGCGGGCAGCCGGGGAGTCGGGCCGCTCTCCGGTGAGCACGGTCGGCGGGAACCAGAAGCCGGGTCCCTCGGGCGCGCTGCCGCGCAGGGCCGGGGCGTCGTCGGGCACGAGCTCCGTGACGCGGTCGAGTTGCAGCCGGGAGATCAGCGGGCCCATCTGGGTCTTCTCGTCGGCCGGGTCGCCCACGACCACGGCGGCCAGGGCTTCGGCGAGCAGTTCGCGGACCTCGTCGTAGACCGCCTCCTGGACGAGCACGCGGGTGCGGGCGCAGCAGTCCTGGCCGGAGTTGTCGAGGAAGGAGAAGGGATCGACGGCGGCCTTCAGGTCGGCGTCGGCGAAGACGATGTTGGGGCTCTTGCCGCCGAGTTCGAGGGTGACCGGCTTGATCTGCTCGGCACCGAGGGCCGCGACCCGCTTCCCGACGCGTGTGGAGCCCGTGAAGGCGATCTTGGCGACACCGGGGTGGCGTACCAGCGCGTCGCCCGCGATGTCGCCGCGTCCCGGCAGAACCTGGAAGAGGTGCTCGGGGAGCCCGGCTTCCAGGGCGAGTTCGGCGAGGCGCAGCGCGGTGAGCGGTGTGGTCTCGGCGGGCTTGAGGAGGACCGCGTTCCCGGCCGCGAGGGCGGGTGCGGTTCCCCAGGCGGCGATGGGCATGGGGAAGTTCCAGGGGGCGATCACGCCGACGACGCCGAGCGGTTCGAGGATCGTGACGTCCAGGCCGCCGGGCACCGGGATCTGCCGGCCGGTGAGCCGCTCCACTCCCCCGGCCGCGTAGTCCAGCAGGTCGCGGACGTTGCCGGCCTCCCAGCGGGCGTTGCCGAGGAGGTGGCCCGCCTCGCGGACCTCCAGCCGGGCCAGTTCCTCCAGGTGCTCGTCGACGGTGGCCGCGAAGCGGCGCAGCAGCCGGGCGCGGTCGCCGGGCGGGAGGGCGGCCCATTTCTGCTGCGCCCGGCCGGCGCGGGCGACGGCCGCGTCCACGTCGGCGGCGGTGGCGCCCGGGACGGTGGCGACGACCTCCTCGGTCGCGGGGTTCAGGACGTCCAGCTGGTACTCGGAAGACAAAGAGGGCCTCACAGACGTTCGAAGGAGCGGCGCAGCTCCCAGTCGGTCACCGCGGCGTCGAACGCGTCCAGTTCGACCCGCGCCATGTTGCGGTAGTGCGCGACGACCTCGTCCCCGAAGGCGGCCTGGGCGATGGGGCTGTTCGCCCAGAGCTCGGCGGCCTCGCGCAAGGTGGTGGGAACGTGGGCGAGGTCGGCGGCGTAGGCGTTGCCGGGACAGGGCTCGGGCAGTTCCAGCTTCTGCTCGATGCCGTGCAGTCCGGCCGCGACCAGCCCGGCGACGGCGAGGTAGGGGTTGACGTCGCCGCCGGGCAGGCGGTTCTCGAAGCGCAGGGAGCGGCCGTGGCCGACGACGCGCAGCGCGCAGGTGCGGTTGTCGTGGCCCCAGGCGACGGCGGTCGGGGCGAAGGAGCCGGGCTGGAACCGCTTGTAGGAGTTGATGTTCGGGGCGTAGAGCAGGGAGAAGTCGCGGAGGGCGGCGAGCTGGCCGGCGAGGAAGTGGCGCATGACCTCGGACATGCCGCCTTCGAGGTCGCCGGCCATGGCGTTGTTGCCGTCGGCGTCGGCGAGCGAGAGGTGGATGTGGCAGGAGTTGCCCTCGCGCTCGTTGTACTTGGCCATGAAGGTGATCGACATGCCCTCCTGGGCGGCGATCTCCTTGGCGCCGGTCTTGTAGACGGCGTGCTGGTCGCAGGTGACCAGGGCCTCGTCGTAGCGGAAGGCGATCTCGTGCTGGCCGGGGTTGCACTCGCCCTTGGCGGACTCGACGGTGAGCCCGGCGCCTGCCATCTCGTTGCGGATGCGGCGCAGCAGGGGCTCGATGCGGCCGGTGCCGAGGACCGAGTAGTCGATGTTGTACTGGTTGGCCGGGGTGAGGCCCTTGTAGCCCGCGTCCCAGGCCTGTTCGTAGGTGTCCTTGAAGACGATGAACTCCAGCTCGGTGCCGACCTGGGCGGTGTAGCCGAGCTCGGCCAGGCGTTCCAGCTGGCGGCGCAGGATCTGGCGGGGGGCGGCGACGACCGGGGAGCCGTCGTTCCATGCGAGGTCGGCGTGGAGCATGGCCGTGCCCTCGTTCCAGGGGACGCGACGCAGGGTGGTCAGGTCCGGGTGCATGGCGAAGTCGCCGTAGCCGCGGTCCCAGGAGGACATCGCGTAGCCGTCGACGGTGTTCATCTCGGTGTCGACGGCGAGCAGGTAGTTGCAGCCCTCCGTGCCGTGCTTGAGGACCTCGTCGAGGAAGAAGCGGGCGGCGAACCGCTTGCCCTGGAGCCGCCCTTGCATGTCGGGGAAGGCAAGGACGACAGTGTCGATCTCACCGCCCGCGACGAGGGCGTGCAGTTCCTCGACGCTCAGCGGGGGTGTGCGGTGTGCCACGGGAGGGCCTCCTTGGCTCCTTGGGTCCGCCGGGAGCCATAAGGTATTCCTGAGAACCATTGCTTGGGAAGGGGGCACGGCCACATGCCGGAGGACGACGGCGGGGGCGAGCTGCGGGACGGGCTGACGCCGGTGCTGCGGCCGGTGCGCGCGGGCAACGGCTTCGAGGAGGCCCTGGAGCAGATCCTCCAGGTCGTGCGGCTGGGTCTGGTGCCGGGAGGCGAGCGGCTGCCGGCCGAGCGGGAGCTGGCGGAGCGGCTGGGGATCAGCCGGGTGACGCTGCGCGAGGTGCTGAAAGTACTCCAGGACCAGGGGCTGGTGGAGTCGCGGCGCGGCCGGTACGGCGGCACGTTCGTGCTGCCGCGTCACGACGCCGGCGGCGAGGACGAGCTGCGGCGCCGGATCGCCGAGGTCGACATAGAGGACGTGCTGCGGTTCCGGGAGGTGCTGGAGGTGGGCGCGGCGGGGCTGTGCGCGGCGCACGGGCTGGACGACAAGCAGGCGGAGCGACTGAGGGAAGCACTGGCGCGCACGCACGACGCCCCGCTCACCGACTACCGCCGCCTGGACACGCTGCTGCACCTCACGCTCGCCGAGCTGTCCGGCTCCCCCACGCTCACCGCCCAGTACGCGGCCGTGCGCGCGAGCGTCAACGACCTGCTGGACTGCATCCCGCTCCTCGTGCGCAACCTGGAGCACTCCCAGCGGCAGCACACGGCCCTGGTGGAGGCCGTGATCGAGGGCGACGCCGACCAGGCGCGGGAGATCATGCGCGAGCACTGCGGGGGCACGGCGGCACTGCTGCGGGGCTTCCTCGGCTGAGCCGGTCCGGGACCCGGCGGGGTTCAGCGCAGGCACCCGGCGGGCCGAGGATTTACGGGCGATTAACGCACGGGTCTTGCCATCCCGTGGTGGACACGGCAAAGGTATGGATCCATTCCATTGAGCCGGAGCCCGCTCGACCCTTGTCCGCCTCCCGTGGGGAGTCTGCCCATGTCCCAGGAATCCACCAGCACACCCGCCGCGGAGGCGGACGATTATCTGGAGCGCAGAGCGCTCCGCCGCGGCAGCGCCGGCTGGGTGCTGCTGACCGGTCTCGGCGTCGCCTACGTCGTCTCCGGTGACTACTCGGGCTGGAACTTCGGCCTGGCCGAGGGCGGCTTCGGGGGCCTCGCCATCGCCATGGTGCTCATGGGCACGATGTACGCCTGTATGGTCTTCGCCCTCGCCGAACTGTCCTCGATTCTGCCCACGGCGGGCGGCGGCTACGGCTTCGCCCGCCGGGCGCTCGGCCCGTGGGGCGGTTTCCTCACCGGTACGGCGATCCTCATCGAGTACGTCCTCGCACCCGCCGCCATCGTCATCTTCATCGGCGACTACGTCGAGTCGCTGGGCCTGTTCGGCCTGGAGTCCGGCTGGCCGATGTACCTGGTCTGTTTCGCGATCTTCCTCGGCATCCATCTGTGGGGCGTGGGCGAGGCGCTGCGCTTCAGCTTCGTCGTCACCGGCATCGCGGTGGCGGCCCTGATCGTGTTCGCGGTGGCGGCGCTGCCCGACTTCTCCTTCGGCTCGCTGGACGACATCCCGGCCGACCCCTCCGCCGCCGGTTCGAGCTCGTGGCTTCCCTTCGGTCTGCTCGGCATCTGGGCGGCGTTCCCCTTCGGCATGTGGTTCTTCCTCGGCGTCGAGGGCGTGCCGCTGGCGGCCGAGGAGACCAGGGAACCGGCCCGTACGCTGCCGAAGGCCATCCGCTGGTCGATGGGCATCCTGGTGGTGCTGGCGGTGGTCACGTTCTTCGCGGCGGCCGGCGCCCGCGGCTCCGCGGCCGTCCAGGAGGCGGGCAACCCGCTGGTGGAGGCGCTCCAGCCGGGCGGCGAGGCGACGCCCCTGAGCCGGATCGTGAACTACGCGGGCCTGGCCGGTCTGGTCGCGTCGTTCTTCTCCCTGATCTACGCGGGCTCGCGCCAGCTGTTCGCCCTGTCCCGCGCGGGTTATCTGCCGCGCTTCCTGTCCCTCACCAGCCGCCGGAAGGCCCCGTACCTGGGCCTGCTGGTGCCCGGCACGATCGGCTTCCTGCTGGCGGCGGTGTCGGGCGACGGTGCCCGGATGCTGAACGTCGCCGTCTTCGGCGCGACCATCTCCTACGCGCTGATGTCCCTGTCCCACATCGTCCTGCGCCGCCGCGAGCCTGAGCTGGCGCGGCCGTACCGTACGCCGGGTGGCGTGCTGACCTCCTCGGTCGCCCTGGTGCTGGCCTGTGCCGCGCTGGTGGCCACGTTCCTGGTGGACGTCACGGCGGCGTTCATCGCGCTGGTGGTGTACGCCGTGGCCGTCGCGTACTTCGGCCTGTACAGCCGCAAGCGGCTGGTGGCGAGGGCGCCGGAGGAGGAGTTCGCGGCACTGGCGGCGGCCGAGGCAGAGTTGGCACGAGACTGAGGCGTCGAGCAGAGCGGTGAGGGAGTTTCCGTGAGCAGGCCGTTGATCGGGGTCAGCACCTACCTGGAGGCCGGTGCGCGCTGGGGCGTGTGGGAGCTGGAGGCCGCGCTGCTGCCGGTCGGCTACCCCCGGCTGGTGCAGCGGTCGGGCGGCCTGGCCGTGATGCTGCCGCCCGACGCCCCCGAGCACGCGGCCGCGGCCGTGGCCCGGCTGGACGGGCTGGTCATCGCGGGCGGGCCGGACGTCGAACCGGTCCGGTACGGGGCGGAACGGGAGTCGCGGACGGGGCCGCCGGCCCCGGAGCGGGACGCGTGGGAGCTGGCCCTGATCGACGCGGCGCTCGCTGCGGGTGTGCCGCTGCTGGGGATCTGCCGGGGCATGCAGCTGCTGAACGTCGCGCTGGGCGGCACGCTCGTGCAGCACATCGACGGGCATGCGGAGGTCGTGGGCGTGTTCGGCGGCCATGCCGTCAAGCCGGTGCCGGGCAGTCTGTACGCCGGTGTCGTCCCGGAGGAGACGTTCGTGCCGACGTACCACCATCAGGCCGTGGACCGCCTGGGCGAGGGCCTGGTCCCGTCGGCGTACGCGGCGGACGGAACGGTGGAGGCGGTGGAACTGCCGTCCGCCCGGTGGGTGCTGGGGGTGCAGTGGCATCCGGAGATGGGCGAGGACACCCGGGTGATGAGGGCGCTGGTGGAGGCGGCCGCCAAGGCCTGACGGGCCCCGTAGCGGGGAGGAAACAGGGCCTGTCGTTGGGATCGGGTCGCAGGGAATCGGCCGCGGCCTGCCATCGCCGCGAGCGGGGTCTGGTGCGGGCGGCGGCAAGGGGGCGGAGGGAGTCGATGCGGAGCGGTGGGGCCCTCCCGCTCGCGCGAGGCCGAGAGGGAAGAGTGACGACAGCGCGGCAGACGCGCGTGCCGGCCCCCCGTCTGCGGCGTGATCCGAACGACCGGCCTAGCCCCGCGTCAGCGACAGCAGGTCCCGCGCCGGCCCGGTGGGGCGATGCCCCGTGGGCCACACCGCCCTCAGATCCCGCGCCAGGGCCACGCCCTCCACCGGCACCCGCACCAGCCGCCGCATCGCCAGTTCCTCGCCCACCGCCAGTTCACTCAGCACCGCCGGCCCCGCACCGCTCACGGCCGCCGCCTTCACCGCCGTCGTCGAGGACAACTCGATCAGCGGCCGGGCCAGCCCTCCCAGCGCCGCGTCCAGGACCTGACGCGTACCCGACCCCTTCTCGCGGAGGATCAACGGCGTCGACGCCAGTTCCTCCGCGGCCAGCGACCGCCGCCGGCGGGCCCATGCGTGGCCCGGCGCGGTCACCACTATCAGCCGATCGTGCGCGATCACCGCCGAGTCGAGCCCGGGCGGCACCGACAGCCCCTCCACGAACCCCAGATCCGCCTCGTCAGACAGCAGCCGTTCCGCCACCACCGTCGAGTTGCCCGCGTGCAGCGACACCGCCGTGTCGGGCCGCTGCGCCCGCAGCGCGAGCAGCCAGCCAGGCAGCAGGTACTCGGCGATCGTCATGCTCGCGGCCACCCGCAACCGCGAGTCCCGGCGGTCGCGCAGCGCCTGCGCCCCGGCGTCGAAGGCCTCCGCCGCCTCCACGATCCGCCGCGCCCAGTCCGTCACCAGCGCGCCGGCGTCCGTGAGCCGGGAGCCACGGGGCGAGCGGTCGACCAGCGCCACACCGAGCTGCCGCTCCATCGACCGGACCCGGCTGCTGGCCGCGGGCTGGGTGATGCCGAGTTCCCGCGCCGCCCCGCCGAGGCTGCCGAGCCGCGCCACCGCCAGCAGCAGTTCCAGGGCGCCGAGGTCCGGCACCCGGTGCGCCAGGGATCCGGCGACCGCGGGACCGGCCTGCTCATCCGCGTTGCTCATAAACCCAGCTTATGCCGCCCTGGAAGCGTACTCCCCGGCGCGGCTGCTCCCCCGGCCCCACCGCGGGGTTCACGGTTACCGCGGCCCGGCCCCCTCGCGTCCTCCCTGTCCGTCCGTCACCTCGGGCCCGACCGGTACGCCACCGTCATGGGCACCCCCGCCGTCGCCACCGCCGCAGCCCCGCCGGCGCTGCATGTCCCCGGGCTGCGCGGCGCGCTCGCTGCGGTCCGGGCCCTCACCCTCGTCCCGCTCCTGACCCTGCTCGCCGCCCGGGCCGTGCACCGCCGCCACCGGGACCAGGCCCGCGGCCACCTCCTCGCCCCGGCCACGGCACCCGGCACTGGGCCGGCACACCGGGCTCATGACGTACGCGGGAGCGGCGTTCGCGCTGTACGCGGTGCTGGTCGTGGCGTGGGGCAACGCCGCCGTGGGCACCGTACGCGGACTGCTCAGGGGCGAGCCGCTCGCAGCGCCCGGCCCAACACCCGAGGGGCCTCGGCCAGCGACGGTCCGTACCACGTCAGGTGCCGTCCGCTGACGAGCGCGCAGGGCAGGCCGGGAAAGGCCTCAGGACCGTCGTCGGCGGTGAAGCGGTACGGCTCGTCCGGGAGGACGACCAGGTCCGGGGCGCAGGCGCGGAGCTCCCGCAGGGGCACGCGAGGGTAGCGGTCGGAACACGTCGCGTGCACGTGGTCGACGCCGAGGCGGGCCAGGACGTCGCCCGCGAAGGTGTCACGGCCCAGGACCATCCACGGGCGGCGCCAGATCGGCACGACCGCCGTCCGCCGGGTCGCCGGCGGTGGCAGGGACGACCAGGCCTCCTCCGCCTCGTCCAGCCAGCGCGGCCGAGCCGCCACCCCGCAGGCGTCCAGCACCCGGGCCAGCTCCCGGAATGCCTGCGGCACATCACGGATCTCCGTCACCAGGACGTCGAGACCCCCCGCGCGCAGGGCCGCCAGGTCGGGTTCGCGGTTCTCCTCCTCGTTGGCGATCACCAGGTCGGGTGCGAGGGAGAGGATCCGGTCGGTCCGGGGGTTCTTGGTGCCGCCGACCCGTACGGCGTCCAGGCCCGGCGGGTGCGTGCACCAGTCGGTGACGCCGATCAGGGTGCCGGGCGCCGAAAGGGCCACGGCCTCGGTCAGCGACGGGACGAGTGAAACCGCCCTCACCGGCGCGGCCGGTCCCGGACCGCCTCGATGTGCTCCGCCACGGCGACGACGATCACGCGGGTGTCCGACTCCGCCGCCCGCCAGCGGTGCCGTACACCGCCGGTGAGGTAGAGCGTGTCGCCGCGGCCCAGGCGGTAGGCGCGGCCCTCCGCCTCGATCTCCACCGCACCGTCGGCGACGTACATCAACTGGTCGTTGCGGTATCGGAATTCACGGCCCGCGTCATGGTCGCCGGTGAACTCGGAGGCGTGCATCTGGTGGTGCCCGCGCACCAGGGACCGGGTCCGGGGCAGCGGCTCGGTGCCGTCGGCGCGGACCACGTCCACGCTGCACGCGGGGTCGGCCGCGGCGAGGAGCTCCACCGCGGTGGTGCGCAGGGCGTCGGCGACCTTCTCCAGGGAGCTGCGGCTCGGGCGCGCGCGGTCGTTCTCGATCTGGCTCAGGAACGGGACCGACAGGCCGCTGCGCTCGGCCACGACGGCGAGGGTGAGCTCCAGCGCGCGGCGCCGCCGGCGCACGGCCGCGCCCACCCGCAGGGGCTGCTCTTTGTGGTCGCCCATCGCTCCGGCTCCCTCCTTCGCCCGTCGATCCGCTCCCCGTACCCCGGTGTCCCGGCGCACTCCGCCTGTTGAGTTGTCTGCACCCTACGCATGTTCGGCAAACCGTTTCATGCGCCCGTCGCATCGCCGTCGTACCAGGCGGTGCGCGCCTCACAGTTCGCGCCAGGGGATCCGCCGTGCGGGGCGGGGGGGCGGGCGTTCTCCTGTGGGAAGGAACAGGGAAGGGAAGGGGTTCGGGGGGTGGCATAGCGCTGTGTGGTTGTCCGGATCCCGCTCGTGGGATCGGGGCGGGGCGGGACGCGGCGTGTCGCGCGTCCCACCCCGGCACCCTACTGCGGTGTCATGCGGTTCACCATGTCCGGGTGCTGCTTCAGCCAGGCGGCGACGGCCTCTTCCTCGTGGCCCTGGCCCCGGTCCTTGATCGCGCTCTCCAGGCTGCCGAGCTCGTCCTCGGTCATCTTGAAGTTCTTGATCCACTTGGTGAGCCGCGGGTACCGCTCGGGGAACTTCTCGCTGGAGATGGTCCGGATCGTGTTGCCCTCGCCGAACGCCTTCTCGGGGTCCTTCAGCTTGGTGAGCTTGTAGTCGCTGTACGCCCAGTGCGGCGACCAGAGCGTGACCGCGATCGGCTTCTTCTCGGCGTACGCCCGCTTCAGCTCGGCCAGCATGGCCGGCGTGGAGCCGTCGACGACCTCGTACTCCTTGTCGAGGCCGTAGCCGGGCAGGACCTTGGTCTTCAGCAGGTTCATCTCGCCGGTGCCGGGCTCGATGCCGATGATCTTCCCGCCGAAGGTGCCGGACTTGCCCTTGAGGTCCTCCAGGGAGTCGACGCCCTTGACGTAGGACGGTACGGCGATCTCCAGTGAGGTCGGTTCGTACCAGGTGCCGAGGTCCTTGAGGCGGTCCTTGTTCCTGTCCCAGTAGTTCTTCTGGGCGTAGGGCAGCCAGGCGTCGAAATTGAGGTCGAGATCGCCCGAGGCGAGGCCGGTGTACACCGGGCCGACGTCCATCTGCTTGAGGTTCAGCCGGTAGCCGCGCCGTTCCAGGACGTTCTTCCACAGGTACGTGACGGCGATGTCCTCGTCCCAGGGGAACCACGCCACGTCCAGCGGCCGCTCGGCCTCGGCGGGGGTGCCGCCGGCGGTGTCCTTGACCGGGGCGAGCTTGTCGACGTATCCGGGGTGCTGCTTCAGCCAGGCGCGGACGGCCGCCTGCTGGTTGCCCTTGCCCGCCTTGTTGATCTCGGCTTCGAGGCTGGTGAGCTCCTTCTCGCTCATCGTGAACTTCTTCAGCCAGCCGGCGACCGTCGGGTCGTCGTCCGCGAAGCCCTTGCGGGCCAGCGTGTGCACACCGTCGCCCTCGCCCCAGGCGCCCTTCGGGTCCTTGAGCTTCTTCAGCGCGTAGTCGTTGTACGCCCAGTGCGGCGACCAGAGCGTGACGACGATCGGCTTCTTCTGGGCGTACGCGCGCTTCAGCTCGGCGAGCATCGCGGGCGTGGAGCTGTCGACGACCTTGTACTCCGTGTCCAGGCCGTACTCCTTGAGGACCTTGCTCTTCAGCAGGGCCATCTCGCCGGCGCTGGACTCGATGCCGGTGATCTTGCCGCCGAACTCGGAGGCCTTGCCTTTGAGGTCGGCCAGGGAGTCGATGCCCTTCATGTAGGCGGGCACGCTCAGCTCCAGGGACGTCTTGTCGTACCAGGCACCGAGGTCGTCGAGCTGCTTGCCGTACTTCTTCCAGTACTGGGCGTGGGTGGTGGGCAGCCAGGCGTCCGTCTGGAAGTCGACGTCACCCTGGGCGAGCGAGGTGTAGAGCGGGCCCGCGTCGAACTGCTCGGCCTCGACCTCGTAGCCGCGCTGCTCCAGGGCCTCCTTCCACAGGAAGGTGGAGGCGACGCCCTCGTCCCAGGGGATGTAGCCGATGCTGATCTTCTTGCCCTGGCCGACGTCCTTGCTGTCGGCCGCGGCCGTGGCACCGGTGCTGCCGCCGCCGAGGACGCCCATGCCGCCCGCGGCGAGGGCGAGGACGACGACGCCGACCACGGCGACGACCGGGCGGGGCCGGTACGACCAGATCTTCAGGCCCTGGGCTGCGCGCAGTCTGGCGGCGGCGCGGCGGCCGAGCGGGGAGACCTGGGTGCCCAGGGCACTGGTCATGCGGTCCAGGTAGATCGCGAGGATCACGATGGCGACACCGGCCTCGGAGCCGAGGCCCACGTCGAGCTGGCCGATGGCCTCGTTGACGTCGCCGCCCAGGCCGCCGGTGCCGACCATGCCGGCGATCGCGGCCATGGACAGGCCGAGCATGATGACCTGGTTGACGCCCGCCATGACGGTGGGCAGCGCGAGCGGGAGCTGGACGCGCAGCAGCGTGTTGCGGGGCGTGGTGCCGAACGCCTCGGCCGCCTCGACCAGTTCCTTGTCGACCTGCCGGATGCCCAGCTCGGTCATGCGCACGCCCGGGGCGAGCGCGAAGATCAGGGTGGCGACGATGCCGGCCGGGGCGCCGGTGCCGAAGAACAGGATCGCCGGGATGAGGTAGATCATCGCGGGCAGCGTCTGCATGAAGTCCAGGACGGGCCGGACCAGTCCGCTGACGCGGTCGGAGCGGGCCGCCCAGATGCCCACGGGCAGGGAGATCACCAGGGCGATGACGGTCGCCACGAGGACGAGCGCCAGGGTGATCATCGCGTTCTCCCACAGTTCGAGGGAGTCGATGAACGCGAATCCCACGAAGGTGAGGACACCGGCGAGCGTGCCGCGCAGCCAGAAGGCGATCACGGCGAAGATGCCCGCGAGGAGCAGCGGTTCGGGGGCTTGGAGGACGGCGTTGATGCCGTCGTACAGGCCGAGGAAGACGGTCTTGCAGAAGTCGAACAGCCATCCCATGTGGGTGGTGAGCCAGTCGACCGCGTCGTTCACCCAGCTGCCGAGCTGAATCCTAGGCACGGGCGATCACCTTCTCTCCGCCCGTGTCGCGCGGGGAGTCGCAGGACTGCGGGGCGGCGTCCCGCTCGTCGCCGAGGAAGCCGACCAGCCGCTGCAGGGGCACCACGCCGACCAGCTTGTCGTTCTCGTCCACCACTGAGACGGGGTGGGAGAGCCGGGCGCTGATCGCGCACAGCTCGGTGAACGGGGTGTCGGTCGTGGCGGTCCGGCAGTGGCAGCCCGGGGCGTCGCCGGTGACCGCGCTGTCCATCAGCTCGCCCGCGGTCAGGACGCGGGAGCGGTCGACGTCCTGAGTGAAGGAGGCGACGTAGTCGTCCTCCGGGCGCAGCAGGATGTCCTGCGCGGTGCCGTTCTGGACGATGCGGCCGTCGCGCATGACGGCGATGCGGTCGCCCAGGCGCATGGCCTCGTTCAGGTCGTGGGTGATGAAGACGATCGTCTTCTTGAGCTTCTGCTGGAGTTCCAGGAGCTGGTCCTGCATGTCGCGGCGGATCAGCGGGTCCAGGGCGCTGAAGGACTCGTCCATGAGCAGCAGGTCGGCGTCGGTGGCCAGCGCGCGGGCGAGACCGACGCGCTGCTGCATGCCGCCGGAGAGCTCGTCGGGCCAGGACTTCTCCCAGCCGGCCAGGCCGCACAGGGCGAGCGCCTCGTCGGCGCGGCGTGCGCGCTCGGCGCGGGGCACGCCCTGCACTTCCAGACCGTAGGCGGCGTTCTCGCGCACACTGCGGTGCGGGAAGAGCGCGAAGTGCTGGAACACCATGCTGATCTTCCTGGAGCGGACCTCACGCAGCTCGCGGTCGCTCAGCGCGGTCAGGTCCTGGCCGCCGAAGCGCACGTGTCCGGCGGTCGGTTCGAGCAGGCCGTTCAGCATGCGCAGCAAGGTGGACTTGCCCGAGCCGGACAGGCCCATGACGACGAAGATCTGGCCGGGTTCCACGGTGAAGGACGCGTCGATCACGGCGGCGGTCGCGCCCTCGGCGCGCAGCTCGTCCCGGCCGGCTCCGCCACGCAGCCGCTCGACCGCCCGGTCCGGTCTCCTGCCGAACACTTTGTAAAGGCTCTCTGCCTCAAGCGTCGCGGACACGTGCACCTCTGTTTCCTTGGCGACAGAACAGAGCGAGGACAGGGCGCAAACAGTTGAAATGCGCAACCAGTCTCACTCCGAGGCCGCGCCTCCCCCCGATGCTCGAAGCCAAACGCAGGAGTGGGGAGCTTCACACGGGACGAGCGGAGCACAACGCGTCGCGCAGCGCCGAGTGGCTGTCGGTGGCGTACGGCATGATGCGTGGCGTGACCGGACGACTGATGCTCCTCGACACCGCTTCCCTGTACTTCCGCGCCTACTTCGGCGTCCCGGACTCGGTCAGGGCCCCGGACGGCACGCCGGTGAACGCCGTGCGCGGACTGCTCGACTTCATCGACCGCCTGGTCAAGGACCACCGGCCCGACCAGCTCGTGGCCTGCATGGACGCCGACTGGCGGCCGCACTGGCGGGTGGAGCTGATCCCCTCCTACAAGGCGCACCGCGTCGCCGAGGAGCACGCGGCCGGGCCGGACGAGGAGGAGGTGCCCGACACGCTGTCGCCGCAGGTGCCGGTCATCGAGGCGGTGCTGGACGCGGTGGGCATCGCTCGCGTGGGCGTCGCGGGGTACGAGGCGGACGACGTGATCGGCACGTTCACCGCTCGGGCGAAAGGCCCGGTCGACATCGTCACGGGTGACCGCGACCTGTACCAGCTGGTGGACGACGCGCGCGGGGTGCGCGTGCTGTACCCGCTGAAGGGCGTGGGCACGCTGCAGCACACCGATGAGGCGGTGCTGCGTGCGAAGTATGGGGTCGACGGGGGCGGGTACGCGGATCTGGCCCTGCTGCGCGGTGACCCCAGCGACGGCCTGCCGGGCGTGCCGGGCATCGGTGAGAAGACGGCCGCCAAGCTGCTGGCCGAGTTCGGTGACCTGGCCGGGATCATGGCGGCGGTCGAGGACCGGCGGTCGAAGCTGACGCCGACGCAGCGCAGGCGGCTGGACGAGGCGCGCCCGTACCTCGCGGTCGCGCCGAAGGTGGTCCGGGTCGCGGACGACGTGCCGCTGCCCGAGGTCTCCACGGCGCTGCCGAGGTCCCCGCGCGACCCGGCGGCCCTTGCGGAGCTGGCCGCCCGGTGGGGTCTGGGCGGGTCGCTGGAGCGGCTGCTGGCGACGCTTGCGGCGTGACGGAGGCGGGCCGTCTGCCAGACCACGCGACCCGGGCGGGCACAGTGCAAGGGCCCCTGAGGCCGACGGCCAGGAACCTCACGTCCGAGAGGTGTGAAGTGGGGCCGAGGTGCTAACTTAGGTTACCCTAACTATGCGAGACAGGGAGGTCCTCATGGCAGAGCGACCGGGACGCCAGCCGCGCAAGCTCCACTCCGCGCAGGTCGTCCGCACCGAGCGGCTGACCCCGAACATGCAGCGCGTGGTGCTCGGCGGCGAGGGCCTCGCCGACTTCGCGGCGGACACGTGCACCGACCACTATGTGAAGCTGCTGTTCGCGCCGCAGGCCGTGACCTATCCGGAACCCTTCGACCTGCAGCGCGTCCGCGACGAGCTGCCCCGCGAACAGTGGCCGGTGACCCGGACGTACACGGTGCGCCATTGGGACCCCGAACACCGTGAGCTGACACTGGACTTCGTCATCCACGGCGACGAGGGCCTGGCCGGCCCGTGGGCGGTGCGCGTCCAGCCGGGCGAGACGGTGCGGTTCATGGGACCCGGTGGGGCGTACGCGCCCGACCCGGGCGCCGACTGGCATCTGCTCGTCGGTGATGAGAGTGCGCTGCCCGCGATCGGCTGCGCGCTGGAGTCCCTGCCGCGCGGAGCCCGGGCGTACGCCTTCGTGGAGATCTCCGGCCCCGAGGAGGAGCAGAAGATCGACTCGGACGTGGAGGTCGTCTGGCTGCACCGCGGCGCCCGGCCCCGCGGCCGGGCGCTGGTCGAGGCCGTGCGGAACCTGGAGTTCCCCGAGGGCCGCGTCCACGCCTTCGTCCACGGCGAGGCGCACTTCGTGAAAGAACTCCGCCGGCTGCTCCGCGTCGAGCGCGGCATCCCGCGCGAGGCCCTCTCGATCTCCGGCTACTGGCGCAGCGGCCACAACGAGGACGGCTGGCAGGCGTCCAAGAGGGAGTGGAACGCCCGCATCGAGGCGGAGCAGGAGAGCGCATCGGCGGCCTAGGCACGCCGCCCCGCGAGACGCTCGACCGGGGAGGGCGCCCGTCCGGGCACCTCGCCGCGAGGCGCCGACCGGGGCGGCTCACAACGCGCCCAGCCCGCGCACCCCGCGCAGACTCCTCAGTCCCCCCGCACCCGCGCATGCAGATGCGTGTCGTGCCAGCCGTCCGGCTGCAGAATCGCGCTGCGCTTGGTGCCCTCCAGGGCGAAGCCGGTCCTCGTGGCGACCCGGCAGGACGCCTCGTTGCGTACGGCGTGCAGCAGCTCCAGCCGATGGAGGCCGACCTCGTCCAGGGCCCAGCGGGCTAGGGCGGTCGTGGCGCGGGCCGCGACGCCCCGGCCCCGTGCCTCCGGGACGGTCCAGTACGCCACCTCAGCCGTCCCGTCGTCGAGCCGTATCTCGCGCAGCGCCACCCGGCGGGCGCGTCCCCGGCGCCCCAGGGGCGCAGGAGGAGTCCGCCGTCGGCCGGGAGGGTGGGCTGCGGGCGGCCGGCGAGGGCCCCGGCTGTCAGGACCGGGCTGATGAGGAACGGCATACCCCGCATCCTGGCAAGGACCCGGTGGCCGGTCCCAGCGGTTTTCCACCGCCGTGCCCCGGCCTCGTACGCTGGGCCGCGATGAGACGCAAGCCCCGTACCCCGCCCCCTCCCCTCCCCCAGCGCCACGGCGTGGACCCGGTGCGGCTGCGGCTGCCCGCCGCGGGGACGTGGGCCACCGTGCGTGAGCACCTGGTCGAGCGGCTCACCGGGGCCGGAGACGGTGTCGTCGACGGCATGCTCGACGCGGGGCGGATCGTCGGCGCGGACGGACAGCCCGTGGCGGCGGACGCGCCCTACGTGCCCGGGATGTTCGTGTGGTTCCACCGGGAGCTGCCCGAAGAGGTGCCGGTGCCGTTCCCGCTGGAGGTCGTGCACCGGGACGAGCACATCGTCGTCGCCGACAAGCCCCATTTCCTGGCCACCACCCCCCGCGGCAGCCATGTCGCCGAGACCGCGCTGGCCCGGCTGCGCCGGGAGCTGGACATCCCGACGCTCAGCGCCGCGCACCGCTTGGACCGGCTCACCGCCGGACTCGTGCTGTTCACCGTGCGCCCTGAGGAACGCGGCGCGTACCAGACGCTGTTCCGCGACCGGCTGGTCCGCAAGGAGTACGAGGCCGTCGCTCCGTACGACCCCGCCCTCGCCCTGCCCCGGACCGTGCGCAGCCGGATCGTGAAGGAGCGCGGGGTGCTCACCGCCCGCGAGGTGCCGGGCGAGCCCAACGCGGTGAGCCGCGTGGAGCTGGTCGAGCACCGCCCGGACGGGTCAGGCGCACTCGCCCGGTACCGGCTGGTCCCCGGCACCGGGCAGACCCACCAGCTGCGCGTGCACATGACCGCGCTGGGCGTGCCGATCCTCGGCGATCCGCTCTACCCCGAGGTGACCGGCCCCGCGCCGCCCGGCGATTTCCGCCGCCCGCTCCAACTGCTGGCGCGTGCCCTGGAGTTCACGGACCCGGTCACCGGTGAGGAGCACCGGTTCCGCTGCGGCCGCGCGCTCGCCGCCTGGGCGTCGTACGGCCGGTGGGCCGCCGGGACGCACGGCGGCCCGTCGGACGGTCAGTAGCCGCGCCACCAGCTCAGGAAGCGCTGCCAGACGCCCTCGCGCCGAACCGGTTCACGCACGGCCGGCTGCGGCGGCACCGGGACAGGCTGGGGTTGCACCGGAGCGGGCTGGGGCTGCGGTTGCGCGGCGGCCGGTGCCGGCTGAGGCTGCGCGGTAGCCGATGCCGGCTGCGGCTGCGGCTGCGGCTGCGGCTGCACAGTGCCGATCTGCCAGTCCGAGCGCTGCGCGGGGACGGCCTTGTGGTTCGGCTGCTCCGACACGTCCTGCGGCGGCTTGGGCGAGAACTGCACCGGCAGTTCCACCAGGTGCCGGGAGGCGATGGATTCCGTCCAGCGCAACTCCTCCTCGTCGCAGTCGAGTTCGACGTCCGGCAGCCGCATCAGCAGCGCGTCGACGCCGACGTCGGCGATGGAACGGCCGATGTCCTGACCCGGGCACTCGTGCGGGCCGCCGCCGAACGCGAGGTGGGAGCGGTTGCCCTGCATGCCGGCCTGCAGGTCCGGCCGCACCCGCGGGTCGACGTTGGCCGGGAGCGGGGCGAAGAGGAGTCCGTCACCCCGGCGGATGCGCTGCCCGCCCAGCTCGGTCTCCTGCTTGGCGAAGTAGGCGAAGACCGTGCTGAACGGCGGCTCGTTCCACAGGGACTGCTCCACTGCCTCCGGCACCGTCATCTGGCCGCCGTTGAGCTGCGCCCGGAAGCGCGGGTCGATCAGCACCGTGAGCAGCACGTTCGACAGCAGGTTCGTGGTGGCCTCGTAGGCCGCGAAGAGCACCAGGCGAAGGTGCTCCCTGACCTCGTCGTCGGTCAGCCGCGCCGGGTGGGTGATCAGGTAGCTGGCGAGGTCCTCCTCCGGCTGGGCGCGGCGCCGGATGGTGAGCCGGCTGAGGGCGTCCATGACGTAGGAGTGGCTGGAGATCGCGGTCTCGGTGCCCTTGAGCGCGTCGCGGGCGGCCTCGACGATACGGTCGTTGTACTCCTCGGGCATGCCGAGGATGTCGCACATCACAGCCATCGGCAGGTGCTCGGTGAACTGGCCGACGAGGTCGGCCTCGCCCACCTCGCAGAACCGGTTGACGATCGCCTGCGTGCTGCGGTTGATGTAGCGGCGCAGGCTACGGAAGTCGATCGTCGAGATGGCGCCCTGAACCGCGCCGCGCAGCCGCTTGTGCTCGTCGCCCTCGGCATGCGAGGCGATGGGCTGCCAGGCGATGTGCGGCATCAGCGGGTGGTCCGGTTTGACCAGGCCCTCCCTGAGCGGGGTCCAGATACGGCTGTCCCGGCAGAACTGCGAGGGCGAGCGCACCATGTGCAGGTTCTCGGCGTGTCCGAGCACGATCCACATCGGCACGTCGTCGTGGAGCAGCACGGGCGCCACGGGGCCGTGCTCCTCCCGCAGTTGCTCGTACAGCGCTCCCAGGTCCTCCGACTCGTGCAGCCGATGCAGTCCCCCGGGCCCGAGGCCGTGCGCGGGGCAACCGGGGGGCGGGCCGAGCCGGGGTTCGTCCGTACCGGCCGGGGCGTGGGATTCAGGCGTCACAGTGGTCGCTCCGAAGCTTTCCAGGTGTCATGGGGGACGGGTGGGGCGGGACGGACACGGATCAGGTGCGCGAACCCGTCATGGCGAGCGAGTGCAGGAAGCGCATGAGGGTCATCAGGACGTCACGGCTGGAGGCCCGCCGTCGCGCGTCGCACTCGATGATCGGGATGTCCGGCGTGAGGTCGAGGGCCGTGCGCAGTTCCTCGATGGCGTAACGGGGGGCGTCGGGGAAGGAGTTGACGGCGACCACGAACGGCACTCCGCGCTCCTCCAGGCGCCCCATCACGTCGAAGCTGACCTCCAGCCGACGAGTGTCGATCAGCACCACCGCGCCGAGGGCGCCCTCGAACAGGCCGTTCCACAGGAACCAGAAGCGCTGCTGGCCGGGTGTGCCGAAGAGGTACAGCACGAGCTGCTCGGTGATGCTGATCCGGCCGAAGTCCATGGCCACCGTGGTGGCCGTCTTGGACACGGAGCCGAAGTTGTCGTCGACACCGATGCCGGCCTGCGTCATGGTCTCCTCGGTGGTCAGCGGTGTGATCTCGCTGACCGAACCGACCATGGTCGTCTTGCCGACGCCGAAGCCACCCACGATCACGATCTTGGCCGCGGCCTGTGCCGTGTGGGGCAACTGGTCCTCGGCCCGGGGGCCCGGGATGGTGTCAGAGCCGTTGAAGTCCATTCATCACCGCTTCGAGGAGGGAACGGTCGGTGCGTGCCTGGCGGACGATCGGGGCGCGCGCCTGCACCAGTTCCGCCGTCAGCAGCTCGGTGAGCAGTACGCCCATCGCGCTGAACGGCAGGTTGAGGTAGGCCGACAGCTCGGCCACGGACAGGGGGGCGGCGCAGAGCCGGAGCAGCGCCGCCTGCTCGGGAGAGGCGGAAGGCGGCGGATCCGTGGCACGCGCCACGATTAACGTCACCAGGTCGAGCTCGGCCCGTTCACCGTCCGGGCCGGCCACCACGTACATGCGCTCCGGGTTCCTGACCTTGCCCTCGCCCTCATGGGGCGTGGGCGGTTCCGGTGCGGGGTCGCGCCTCTGGCGTTGCGGAGGCGTCATACGATCTGCCCGTTCCGCCGGGGCGGACTGGTGAGATGGCCGCCGATCCGGACGACCAGATCGCGCATCATCGCGCTCATCCGGCCCGGTTCGCACCGCACGTCGGAGAGCACCGCGAGGAAGGCGTTGGCTCCGGCGCTCATCAGGTAGAAGTAGCCGCGGTCGATCTCGATCATGACCAGCTTCATCTCGCCGTCGCCGACGGTGAGTTCCTGGCAGACGCTGCCCGCGAGGGACTGCAGGCCGGCGCAGGCCGCTGCGACCCGGTCGGCCGCGTCGGGCTCGCCGCCGTAGCGGGCGATGCGCAGACCGTCGGCCGAGAGCACCACGATCATCTCGATGCCCGGCACGCCGTCGGCGAGCTGCTTGAGCATCCAGTCGAAGTTTTGCCGCTGCTGGATCACTTGAGGTCCCCCTCGTCGTCGGCCTGGGTGGGAGCCGGGTCGTTGAGCAGGTGCAGGTACTTGGTCGGGTTCCGGATGAAGTCGGTCGGGTGGGTGCCGGGCTCGATGCCCTGCTTGAGCCCCTCCCAGAAGGCCTCGAGGCCCTTGCCGGGGGCGTCGGGGGCGTTCATGTCGCGCAGGGGCTTGGGCTCGGGCTCCGCTGTCGCCCACGGGTTGTACTCGCCCCGTTCGGCGGCCTCCCGGTCGGCCTTCTCGTTGGCGGCCTGCTGGGCGAGTCGCTCGGCGAGCGGCATCTTCACCCGGCTGCGGCGCTGCGGCAGGCCGTTCGGCGTCCACTCGGTGACCTCGGGGACGTCGTCGTCCTCCAGGGAGACCGTGGCGGGGATCTTCGGGCTGGTGGGGCGGCGCTTCTTGGGCGTGCGCTTCGGCCCCTCGGGGATGCCGACCGTCATGGGGATGCCGGTGGCGCCGATGCCGTGGGCGAGTCCGACACCGGGCTCGTGGGTGATCATCTCGCTCGGCACGATGAGGATGGCGCGGACGCCGCCGTACGCGGAGGCGCGCAGCGAGACCTGCATGTTGTACGCCGTGCACAGGCGGCCCACGACGGCGAGGCCCAGGCGCGGGTGCTCACCGATGTCCTGCAGGTCGAGGCCCGCCTTGGCTGCCTCCAGCATGCCCTCGATCCGGGCCCGCGCCTCCTCGTTGAGGTTGACGCCGCCGTCCTCGATCTCGATGCAGACCCCGGTCTGCACCTCGGTGGCGGTGACGTGCACCTTCGTCTGCGGCGGCGAGTAGCGCGTGGCGTTGTCGAGGAGTTCGGCGGCGGCGTGGATGACCGGCTCGACGTAGATGCCCTTGACGCTGATCTTGGCGATGGAGGACAGCTGGATGCGCCGGTACTCCAGGATGCGGGACATGGCGCCGCGCAACGTGCTGTACAGGGACACCGGCTCGGGCCACTGCCGTCCGGGGCGGCCGCCGCCGAGGACGGAGACGGAGTCGGCGAGGCGGCCGATCAGGGCGTTGCCGTGGTCGATGCGCAGGAGGTCGTCGAAGACCTCGGGGTTGCGGCCGTGGTCCTCCTCCATCTCCCTCAGTTCCTCGGCCTGCTGGTGGATGATCGCCTGGACGCGGCGGGCGACACTGACGAAGGAGCGGGCGGCGGCGTCACGCATGGTCACTTCGCGGTCGACGATCCTGAGGATCGTCAGCAGCGTCTCGGTCTGCGGCGCGGGGAGGTCGCGGTACGCGGGGTTGGCGAGGCCGAGCTTGCGAATCACCTCCCTGGGGGATTCTCCGGTGTGCAGCAGGTCGAGCGCCGCGGGGACGATCTCCCGCGAGAAGCGGGCCAGTTCGTTCTCGTGGGCGGCGATCCGCTGTTCCAGGTACGCCGTGTGACGGGCGTGCTCGGCACGTTGGTTCCGCAGGGCCCGGCCGCGGCGCACCGCCTCGGCCGCCGTCGCGATCACCAGCGCGGTCGCGAGGCCACCACACCAGCCGACGGCGAGCCGGGCCGGCGCCGCCACCAGGGCGACGGCGGCCCCGGTCGCGGCGGCCATCACTATGGCCGGCATCAACAGGACGCGCGCATAGGGCAGTTCACGGCGACCGGGAGGAGATTGAACACTCACCATGTGGGCCTTCTGACAGGAGTCGACTGAGGTTCATGGGGACATGCAGGGGGGTATGTCATGAAGCTGTCCGGATCTTCCGCACATTGGGGAACAAGCGCCCGAATTCATCTCAAGCCGGTGCGCTGCGGGCGAGCTTAGTCCGACCGGATCATCGCCGTGTCATATTCAGCAACCGCTCAAAACCGTCGCGAGGGGATAGTAGGCTCATCCATTTACACGATGCGAAACTGTTCGAATACTGTACGTAGTTGCGAACAGGCGTACGAAACCCACTCACCGTGACGGGTGAGTGGGTTCAGAGGAACGCCGCTCCCTCAGAGGCGCGGGCCGTGTCGATGTGCGGTCCCGCCGCGCGGGCGCGAGCAACCACACACAACCGGCGCCCGCGCAGCGGGCTCACCCCACCGACGAGTAGGCGACAACACCCCGCAGCAGCAGATCGACCGCCTTGCGCGCGTTCTTCACCACGGTCGAACCCTCCGGCGCCGCCGCCGCGATCTGCCCCAGCACATCGATGACCTGCTTGCACCACCGCACGAAGTCCCCCGCCGGCATCTCCGCCTCACGCAGCACCTCGTCGAGCCCCTTGCCCGAGGCCCACATGTACGCGGGCCAGGCGAACCCGAGGTCCGGCTCACGCTGCCCGACCCCCTCGGTCTGGCTGATCCGGAACTCCTCCTCCAGCGCGTCCAGCCGCCCCCAGATCCGCACCGTCTCACCCAGCGCGGCCTTCGCCTTCCCCGTCGGCAGCTTCGGCGCCATCGCGTCGTCCCCGACGCGCGCCTCGTACACCAACGCCGAGACACACCCGGCCAGTTCGGCCGGGCCGAGCCCCTCCCAGACGCCCTCGCGCAGGCACTCGCTGGCGAGCAGGTCCAGCTCGCCGTACAGCCGCGCGAGCCGCTTGCCGTGCTCGGTGACCTCGTCGCCGCGCAGGTAGTCCAACTCGGTCAGCAGCGCGACGATACGGTCGAACGTCCGGGCGATGGTGTTCGTACGGCCCTCGATCCGCCGCTCCAACTGCGAGGTGTCCCGCAGCAACCGGTGGTACCGCTCGGCCCAACGGGCGTGGTCCTCGCGGTCGCTGCACCCGTGGCAGGGGTGCGCGCGCAACTCGGTCCGCAGCCGGGCGATCTCGCGGTCGTCGGCCGCCTGGGAGCGCCGCTTGCGGTGCCGGTCCGCGGGGATGTGCCCGGCCTTGGTGCGCAGGGCGGACGCGAGGTCCCGACGGGACTGCGGGGAACGCGGGTTGAAGGACTTCGGGATCCGCATCCGCTCCAGCGGCTCGACCGGCACCGGGAAGTCGATGGACGCCAGCCGCTTCACCTGCCGCTCGGCGGTCAGCACCAGCGGGCGCGGCCCGTCGTGGTGCTCGAATCCGCGGTGTCCGTTCGAACGGCCCGCGGGCAGGCCCGGGTCCAGCACCAGTGCCAGGCCCGCGTACTTGCCGGTGGGTACGTGGATGACGTCACCGGGCTTCAGCTTCTCCAGCGCGACGGCGGCCTCGGCGCGCCGCTGTGCCGCGCCCTGGCGCGCCAGCTCGTTCTCCCGGTCCTTCAGTTCACGGCGCAGCCGTGCGTACTCCTCGAAGTCGCCGAGGTGGCAGGTCATGGAGGCCCGGTAGCCCTCAAGACCCTCCTCGTTGCGCTGCACCTGCCTCGAGATGCCGACGACCGACTTGTCCGCCTGGAACTGCGCGAACGACGTCTCCAGCAGCTCGCGCGAGCGGTGCCGGCCGAACTGCTCGACCAGGTTGACCGCCATGTTGTACGACGGCTTGAAGCTGGACCGCAGCGGGTACGTGCGCGTGCCCGCGAGACCTGCCAGGTGCTCGGGGTTCATGCCACGCTGCCAGAGCACCACGGCGTGACCCTCGACGTCGATGCCCCGCCGCCCGGCCCGGCCCGTCAGCTGGGTGAACTCGCCCGGGGTGATGTCCGCGTGCTGCTCGCCGTTCCACTTGACGAGCTTCTCCAGCACCACCGAGCGGGCGGGCATGTTGATCCCGAGGGCGAGGGTCTCGGTCGCGAACACGGCCTTGACCAGGCCGCGTACGAACAGCTCCTCGACGACCTCCTTGAAGGTCGGCAGCATGCCCGCGTGGTGAGCGGCGATACCGCGCTCCAGGCCCTCCAGCCACTCGTAGTAGCCGAGGACGTGCAGGTCCTCGCGCGGGATGGACGCCGTGCGCTCCTCGACGAGCGAGCGGACCCTGTGGCGTGCCTCGTCGTCGTTGAGCCTGAGCCCCGCGTAGAGACACTGCTGGACGGCGGCCTCGCAGGCGGCGCGGCTGAAGATGAAGGTGATGGCGGGCAGCAGCCCCTCGGCGTCGAGCCGCTCGATGACCTCCGGCCGGCTCGGAGTCCACACCCGGGACCGCTGCCTGCGCTCGCGCTCGCGGTCGGCCTCGCGCAGTCGGCCGCGTCGGCGGTCCTGGTACGACGGCCGGCTCGCCTCCATGCGCGCCATGCGCGTGAGGTCGGGGTTGACGGCCTTCTTGTGGCCCTCGCCCTCCTCGAACAGGTCGTAGATCCGCCGCCCGGCCAGCACGTGCTGGAACAGGGGCACGGGCCGGTGCTCGGAGACGATCACCTCGGTGTGGCCGCGGACCGTGTCGAGCCAGTCGCCGAACTCCTCGGCGTTCGACACGGTCGCCGAGAGCGAGACGAGCGTGACCGACTCGGGGAGGTGGATGATCACTTCTTCCCACACGGCTCCCCGGAACCGGTCGGAGAGGTAGTGGACCTCGTCCATGACCACGTATCCGAGGCCCAGCAGCGTCTGCGAACCGGCGTACAGCATGTTCCGCAGCACCTCGGTGGTCATCACGACCACCGGGGCGTCGGAGTTGACGCTGTTGTCGCCGGTGAGCAGGCCCACCTTGTCCGTGCCGTAGCGGCGGCACAGGTCGGCGTACTTCTGGTTCGACAGCGCCTTGATGGGTGTCGTGTAGAAGCACTTCTTGCCCTGCCGGAGGGCGAGGTGGACGGCGAACTCGCCGACGATCGTCTTGCCGGAGCCGGTGGGCGCGGCGACCAGGACGCCCTTCCCCGCCTCGAGCGCCTGGCAGGCCTCGATCTGGAAGGGGTCGAGGCCGAAGTCGTACATCTCGCGGAAGGAGGCGAGCGCGGTGGCCTGCTCGGCAGCACGCTTGCGGGCTGCCGCGTACCGCTCGGCCGGTGAGAGGTCCTCTGTCATCGTGCTTTCGAGCGTACCGGGCCACACTGACAACAGGACGATCATTATCCGGATCCGTTCCTGTGAAACCGGGGATCGGCGCAGCTCAGGGACCTCAGGGGCCGACGACCCGCACGCCCCCGCGTACGCAGCGCGCGCTCAGCGGCAGCGGGCCGAGCGGCTCCCCGTCGGCGTACCCCGTGATGCCCTCGGCGGCGATCTCGACCCGGGCCGCCCGCAGCACGGTCACCTTCGGGTGCTCGACGTGCGTCCCCCGGTACACCCTCGGGAACACCCGCAGCAGGGTCGTACGGCTGCAGTAACCGACCACGGTGATGTCGAACAGCCCGTCGGTCAGGTCGGCGCCGGGGCAGATCCGCATGCCGCCGCCGTACGAGGAGCCGTTGCCGACGGCCACGAGGCTCGCCTCGACCTCACGGACCTCGCCGTCGTCGAGCCGGATCCGGTACGGGACGGGCCGAAATTCCGCGAGTTCCGCGATCATCGCCAGGTCGTACTTGAGGCGGCCGGCGGGCCACCGCATGCGGTTGCCCCGGTCGTTGACGCGGGAGTCGAAGCCGGAGGCGAGGACCGTGCCGAACCAGCGGTCGCCCACCTGCCCGAGGTCGATGTCACGGAGCCGACCGCACTTGAGGGCGTCAGCGATCATGCGGCCCGCGGCGGCCGGCTGCCGCACGGGCAGGCCGAGGGCGCGGGCGAAGTCGTTGCCTGTGCCGACGGCGACCAGGCCCAGCGGCGTGCCCGTGCCCGCGACGGCCCCCAGCGCGAGGCCGGCCATGCCGTCACCGCCGACGGCTATCAGCGCACCGGTGCCGTCCTCGACGGCCGCACGTCCGCGGACGAGGGCGTCCTCGGCGTCCACCCCGAGCACCGTCCGCACCGAGAAGCCGGCCGCCCGCAAAGCGGAAGCGGCCGGCTGCGCCGCGCGGGCGCCCCGGCCGCGGCCCGCGGCGGGGTTGACGAAGAGGGTGATCTCGCTGGTCACGGGACCGACCCTACGAGCTGCCCGCTGATCTTCAGGTCACGTCGTCATAACCGTTGACCCGGTCCGAGCGGTCGGAGCTCGCCTGCTCGGGCAGGGCGGCCCGGCTGGTGGTCACGGGCTCGATCTCACCGATGTCGTCAGGCGTGAGGTCCAGCTCCGAGGCCTCGTCGTCGGCCGGTCCCGCCGCCTCGCGACGGGCACGTCGTCTGTCGTTGGCGAGGGCGATGGCGCAAGCGCCGAAGTACATGACCCAGATGGGACCCGCCAGCGCAAGCATGGAGATCGGGTCGGTGCTGGGAGTGGCGATCGCGGCGAACAAAGTGATGCCCATGATCATGCCCCGCCACCAGCCGGCCATCCTCTTACCGGAGAGGACGCCGCCGAAGTTCAGCATGACCAGCAGCAACGGCAGCTCGAAGGAGAGCCCGAAGACGATGATCATCCGCATGACCAGCTGCAGGAGATCATCAAGGGGAAGCTGGTTGTCGCTGCCGATGATCGAGAACTCGAGCATCACGGACGCCATCTTGGGCAGCGACCAGTAGGCGAAGTACGCCCCCGTGAGGAACAGCGGGAATCCCGCCGCCACGAAGGCCATGGAGTACTTCTTCTCGTGTCGGTGCAGGCCTGGCGCCACGAAGGCCCACAGCTGATACAGCCATATCGGAGCCGCGAGGGCCACACCCGAGGACAGCGAGACCGTGAGCGCGAGGGTGAACGGGCTCAGCAGACCGTTCTGGACGATCCGCGCACACTGCGTTTCCTCGGTGCCCTTCGCCAGTTCGGCGAAGCTGTACTGGCATCCCACCGCGTCAAGGATGGGATTCGTGAAGAACTGGATGATGTCCTTGTAGAAGAAGGCGGCGACGACCGTCGTGACAACGATCGCCAGCAGGCTCTTCACGAGCCGGTTGCGGAGCTCGCGAAGGTGCTCCGCGAGGGGCATCCGCCCCTCGGGATCCCTCTCCTGCTTGCGGGCAGACTTCAGCAACCCACGTTCCCATCTCGTGCGGCGGGCCGGAGGTCACCGGCCCTGCTTCAGCGCTTGGTCGTGTCCGTCGGCTCGTTGACCGGGCGCGAGCTGGTCACGTCACCGGGCGCTGCCTGGATGGTGCGCTGCGAGGGCTGCTCGTCGTTGTCGGGCGGGCCGGCCGGGGTCGTGGACGACTTGTTCTCGTCCTTCATCGCCTTGGCCTCGCTCTTGAGGATGCGGGCCGACTTACCGAGCGACCGAGCCATGTCCGGAAGCTTCTTCGCGCCGAACAGCAGGATGATGACGACGAGGATGAGAATGATCTCGGGGGCTCCGAGCCTTCCGAACATAAGTCTTTACCTTCTCACCGAGGCGGCTGTGGTGGGGTGCTGTCCGACTGGTCGGACACATGTCCGAACGGTCGTGTCGACAGCGATCGTAACGCTCAGGGGTAAACGTGAGGCAATCCCTCTGCATCCCTTGTGCGTACTCCCGTCCGCGGCCAGTGCCTCGTTAACCGGGCCGCGACCAGCAGACTACCTGTCCGAACCCTCCAGGTGACAGGGCGAAGGGTCCCGAAGCGCGACTCACAGCCGCCTGCCGGACGGCTCACAGGGTGTCGGCGGACCGGGCCGCGCTCTCCGCCGCCCGCTCCAGGTCCTCGGCGGCCCGGTTGATACGGCGCGCCGAGTCCGTGACCTGCCTGCCCAGCCGCTGTGCCTCCACGAAGACCCGTACGGCGAGCACCGCCAGCACGGCGAGACCCACGAACCCCACAGCAACCGCGAACATCGGCCAGAACATGACGTCGAGCCTAGACCGTCCCGACGGACGGAAAACCCCGACCCACTAGACGGTGGAGTGCAGCCTCAGGGTCCGCACACCGCCGCCGGTGAGCAGCTCCACGATCCGCTCCCCCGCGGGCTTGCGGACGGACGCGCCGCACTCCGGGCAGGTGAAGGAGTAGAACGTGGTGCGGCTGCTGGCGCCGATGGCCAGGCGCAGGGCGCCCGCGGTGAGCTCGAAGCGCTCCCGGCAGTCCGGGCAGCCCGCCCTGAACACCACCGGGGCCACGCCTCTCATCCCGGCGAACGCGGACTCCACCGTCATGCCCACCGCACCGGGCGTCACCGACTCGCTCACAGCCCTCGCTCCTCATTTCTCGGGTCGTTCGCCTCCGGGGCGCCGCGCCCGCCGGCGCGGGAACGGCCGAGCTCGGCCGCCGCCTGTGGCACCCCCGGCTCACTCGCCTCTGTCGTCCGGCCCGTCCGCGACCGCGTGCACCACGCGCGGCCCCCGTACGTCGGCGGCCTCCGCCACGTCGGCCCCCTCCACTCCTTCGATCCCGTCGTACGCCGCGAGCGCCTCGCGGGCCGCCTGCCGGGCGCTGTCGGCGAGCTCGGGCGGGGAGACGATCCGGCCGTCCCGGCCGAGCCGCAGCGCCAGGCGCCTGAGCGACGCCGGGTCGGGGGTCCGCAGAGTGATACGCAGCCCGCCGTCCGCCAGCTCTTCCGCACTGTCGTGCGGGTAGTACTCGGCGACCCAGCGGCCGCCGGGCCCGACCTCGATCACGACCTCCGGGTCCTCGGCCGCGGGCTGCACCAGCGCCTCCGACAGGTCCCGCAGCTCGATCTCGGGCGGCGCCGACGGCTCGTCCAGGATCCTGATCTCGGCGACCCGGTCGAGCCGGAACGTGCGGCGAGCCTCCGAGCGGCGGCACCAGGCCTCGACGTAGGTGTGCCCGACGCTGACCAGGCGGATGGGGTCGATCTCCCGCTCGGTGACCTCGTCGCGCGCGGGAGAGTAGTAGCGGATCCACAGGCGCCGGCGCTCGGCGATCGCCCGATCGACGTCGGCGAAGACGCCGCCCTCGGACTCGAAGGTCACCGACAGGCGTGAACTGGCGCCCGCGGCCTCGCCGGCTGCGGTCTCCACCTTGGCCGTGGCGCGCAGCAGCGCCTGCCGGTCGCTCTCGCGCAGTCCGGGCAGCGTGGCCACGGCCCGGGCGGCGACGAGCAGCGCGGTGGCCTCGTCGGCGGCGAGCCTGAGCGGCTCCGCCGCCTCCGCCGCGAGGGCGGCCGGGTTGTGCCACCAGATGCGCTCGCCGTCGGTGTCGATGTCGAGAAGGTCGCCGCCGCGGAAACTGGTGCCGCACATGGGCAGCACGTCGAGGTCGGAGACCAGCTCGTCCTCGGTGATGCCGAAGGCGCGTGCCACGTCCTCGACCCGCGCCCCGGGACGCTCCCTCAGATACGTCACCAGGGAGAGCATCCGCCGGGTCTGGTCGATGGCGTTCACGGGCCTGACCGGTTTGCCTGCCACTGTATTGCTCCGCTCCCCCTCAGCCCTTGGCCACGGCACGGAGCCGGTCCACCACGTCGGCCCGCAGCTCCGCGGGCTCCAGGACGACCACGTCCGGCCCGAACTCCACCAGCCAGGCGTCCAGCCCGTGGCCGTACGGAATCTCCAACTCGTCCCAGCCGTCGCCGAGTTCCCGGACCGAGGTGGCCTTCGCCCGCAGGGGGTACCCCGCGTCCGAGCGCAGCCGGATGCGCGCCGAGCGGTCGGTGATCTCTCCGGCCCAGCTCGCGACGGTCTCCCGGACGGTGACGACGTCCGGCACGTCAGCGGTGTACTGGCCGCCGCGCGAGCGGACCTTGCCGGTGATGCGGGACAGCCGGAAGACCCGCTCCGCGCCCCGGTCGCGGTCCCAGCCCGCCAGGTACCAGTGGCCCCGCCAGCACTCCAGCGCCCACGGCTCCACATGCCGCTGCTCGGGGCGGGCGGCGGTGGCCTTGCGGTAGTCGAAGACGACGGGCCGGCGGTCCCGGCAGGCCAGCATCAGCGGCTCGAACGCCGCCTCGTGCACGGGGATCCGCGGCTCCAGCGCGCCGTGTGACCCGTACGGGTCGACGTCCTCGGGGAGCCCCGCCGCGCGCAGCTTCTGCAGGGCGCCGCTGGCCGCCCCGGCGAGCCGGGCCTGCTGCCACACCTTGGCGGCGAGCCCCAGCGCGGCGGCCTCCTCGGCGTCCAGGGTGATCGGCGGGAGGCGGTTGCTGTCGCGGCGGGCCATGTAGCCGATCTCGCCGTCGAGGTTCTCGACGGTCTCGATGACCAGGCCGAGTTCGCGCAGGTCGTCCTTGTCCCGCTCGAACATGCGGTTGAAGGAGTCGTCGGAGCCGGTCGTGCCGTTGCCCGGCCCGAAGGCCTCGACGTAGGCCTCGATGGAGTCGCGCAGCTCGCGCTTGCTGAGCGGCCGCCGGGTCCCGAGCAGACACAGCGCCAGGTTCATCAGCCGCTCGGCCTTGGCAATGGCCATCGACGCGCTTCGCCTCCCTATGGTGCTTACGAGCGATGACCGTACCGCCACAGGGTGGTACGGGAAAAGCCGAGGCCCATGCCGAACAGGCATGGGCCCCAGGTGATCGAGTCTGTCGGACCTTGCTCAGACCCCGAGCAGGTCGACCACGAAGATCAGCGTCTCGCCGGGCTTGATCGCCGGGGTCGGGCTCTGGTTGCCGTAGGCGAGGTGGGCGGGGATGGTCAGCTGACGGCGGCCGCCGACCTTCATGCCCTGCACGCCCTGGTCCCAGCCCTTGATGACCCGGCCGCCGCCCAGCGGGAAGCGGAAGGGCGTGCCGCGGTTCCAGCTGGCGTCGAACTCCTCGCCGGTGCTGAAGGCGACACCGACGTAGTGCACGGTGACGGTCTGGCCCGCCTGCGCGACGGGGCCGTCGCCTTCCCAGATGTCCTTGATCTCGAGGTCCGCCGGGGGCTCGCCGCCCGGGAAGTCGATCTCGGGCTTGTCGATGCTCACTTCATCTCTCCTTGTTGCGTGACCTGCGTCGGGAACAGTCTCACAGACGGCCGGGTCAGACCGCGCCGAGGATGTCCACCGTGAAGACCAGTGTGTTCTTGGCCAGCTCGCTGTTCGGGCTCGCGCCGTAGCCGAGCGAGGGCGGGATCACCAGCAGCACCCGGTCGCCCACGTGCTTGCCGACCAGGCCCTTGTCCCAGCCTGCCACCACGGAGCCGTTGCCGATCTGGAAGGCGGTGGCACCACCGTGGTCCCAGGAGGAGTCGAACTTCTTGCCGTCCTCCCACTTGACCCCGGTGTACTGGGCGATGAGCCCCTGGCCGGCCTCGACCTTCTTGCCGTCGCCCTTGATCAGTACCTGCTGCTTGAGGTCCTTGGGAGCCTTGACACCCTTGGGGACGGTGATGGTCGCGGCCTTCTGCGACGCGGACTCCACCTCGGGCATGCCCGCCTCGGAGGGCACCTGCTCGCCCTTGACCTCGGCCTTGGCGTCGACGCTCGCGGCACCGACCGGGTCGACCACCCAGATCAGCACGTCCTTGGCGGCGATCCCGGAAGACGTGTTCAGGCTCTGGCCGATCAGATCACCCGCGGTGCCCTGCACCAGGATCCGGCTGCCGGGCTTCTTGCCCTTCACCGCGTCGAGGACCTTCTCGGGGAGCTGCTGGCTCGGCTTGCCGATCTGCTCGATGGACTGCCGACGGGGGGCCTTGTCACCCGTCGATCCCGCGGCCCAGGTACCGCCGAGCTCCTGTCCACCGCCCCACTTCTCGACCGTCCAGTCCAGGCGGACGAAGTCCGAGCCCTTGATCGGGGTTCCGCTGCCCGCCGAGACCGTCTTGACCACGGTCTTCTCGGACGGCTTGCCGTCCTTGGGCACGGAGATCTCGGGCTTCGCCCCGACCTTCCCCTTGACCTCGGCGACCCCTCCCGCCGTGTCGCCGTTGTTCCCGTCGTCCGATCCGCACGCGGCGGTGAACAACAGGGCGGGAACGGCCAGCAGCGCGGCCACGCGTCGTTTCGTGTTGTAGTTCATCAGTCCAACTGGGATCGGGGGTGGGGGCCAATGGCCGCCACTCTACGGCGTACGCGCTCCGAGCACGGTTCACCGCACGACACGACGTCGCCCGGTCCGCTTGAGGGGCCCGGGCGACGTCACCGCGTGTGCCGCTGGTGAACAGAGGGTCAGCAAGCCGTGGTGCCGTTCGGCGAGCGGGGCTTGGCGAGGAACGTGCACCGGTGCACGCGGCCGGCCGGGCCACCGTCGTGCGCGCCGTCCGCGCAGGTGGCGTCGACGACGGTGCCGCCGGTCTCCCGGTAGACGAACACAGTGGGGGGAACCGACGATTCCGCTCAGCCGCTCCGGCAGGCCCACAAGTGAGATCTTGCAGGGCGGACACGCAGAAAAGCCCGATGCCCGGAGGTACGGACACCTCCGGGCATCGCTTCTCGGACGGGCCGCCGAGAGCACGGCCGGCACGGCTCACATTCCGGCGATCAGCTTCTCCACCCGATCGTCCACCGAACGGAACGGGTCCTTGCACAACACGGTGCGCTGGGCCTGGTCGTTGAGCTTGAGGTGAACCCAGTCCACCGTGAAGTCACGGCGCTGCTCCTGGGCCCGCCGGATGAAGTCGCCGCGCAGCCGGGCCCGAGTGGTCTGCGGCGGAACGGACTTGCCCTCGAAGATCTTCAGGTCGTTGCAGATGCGGGCTGCCTGACCCTTCTTCTCGAGCAGGTAGTACAGGCCGCGACGGCGGTGGATGTCGTGGTAGGCGAGGTCTATCTGCGCGACCCGCGGATGCGACATGGTCATGTTGTGCTTGGCCCGGTACCGCTCGATGAGCTTGTACTTCATGACCCAGTCGATCTCGGTGCCGATGCGGTCGAGGTCCTCGGACTCGATCGCGTCCAGCGTGCGGCCCCACAGCTCCAGGACCTGGTCGACCGTGCCGGTGCGGATGCCGCGGCGCTCGCAGAAGTCCAGGGCCTTCTCGTAGTACTCGCGCTGCACCTCCAGGGCGGAGGCCTCGCGCCCGCTCGCCAGGCGGACCTTGCGGCGGCCGGTGATGTCATGGCTGACCTCGCGGATCGCCCTGATGGGGTTCTCCAGGGTGAGGTCGCGCATCACGGTGCCCGCCTCGATCATGCGCAGCACCAGGTCGGTGGCACCGACCTTGAGCAGGTTGGTGGTCTCGGACATGTTCGAGTCGCCCACGATGACGTGCAGGCGGCGGTAGCGCTCGGCGTCCGCATGCGGTTCGTCACGCGTGTTGATGATCGGCCGGGAGCGGGTGGTCGCCGAGGAGACACCCTCCCAGATGTGCTCGGCCCGCTGGCTGACGCAGTACACAGCGCCGCGCGGCGTCTGCAGCACCTTGCCGGCGCCGCACAGCAACTGCCGCGTGACCAGGAACGGAATCAGAATGTCCGCGAGCCGTGAGAACTCCCCGTGCCGCGCCACGAGATAGTTCTCGTGGCATCCGTAGGAGTTTCCCGCCGAGTCGGTGTTGTTCTTGAAGAGGTAGACGTCGCCCGCGATTCCCTCCTCGTGCAGGCGTCGTTCGGCGTCCACCAGGAGTCCTTCGAGAATGCGCTCGCCTGCTTTGTCGTGGGTGACCAGTTCGATCACGTTGTCACATTCCGGTGTCGCGTATTCCGGATGCGATCCCACGTCGAGATAGAGGCGGGCGCCGTTTCGCAGAAAGACATTGCTGCTGCGGCCCCATGACACGACACGGCGGAAGAGGTACCGCGCCACCTCGTCAGGAGACAGGCGGCGCTGTCCCCTGAACGTGCACGTGACGCCGTACTCGTTCTCCAGCCCGAAAATGCGGCGGTCCATGAGGGAACATTACGCCCGATCCCCTGAACTGAAACGGGGTTCGACGGCACGGTTTGGATCATTTTCCGAACGCGCCGCAACAGCCGCTCCCTGACCGGGAGCTGCGATTACCCGTCCTGTGGCGGTCAAAACCAGCAAGGACACGCCACCTGCGACAGCCGGCACGGCGAAGCCCCACAGTGCCCCGCCCGTCTCCACGACGGGCCCGGCGACACCCGTTCCGACCGCGTGGCCGACGGTGAACGTGGTCACCAGCCAGGAGAACGCCTCGGTCACCGTGCCGCGCGGGGCGTGCCGGTCGACCAGGACGAACGCGCAGGCGATGGCGGGTGCGAGGAAGACCCCGGCGAGCGCGGTCAGCGCCACCATGGGCAGCGCGTCCGGCATGAGCATCAGCGGCAGGTAACACACCACCAGAAGTGCCACCAGCACCCGCAGTCGCCGCGCTGGATCACCGGCCCACCGCCTCGCCCCGTAGACGGTTCCGCCGACCAGCGCCCCGAAGCCCAGGGCCGCCATCAGCCAGCCGTACACGGCATCGCCGCCGTGGTCGTCCGCGTAGGGCACGGAAGCGACCGTGATGGATCCGAGGGCCATCCCGATGAACAGGAACGCCGCCAGCAGCGCCAGCAGCCCCGCCGAGCGCAGCGCGCCCAGCCAGTGCGCCTCGCGCGGCGCCGACCGCCACGCACGCGAGGGCGGCGACACGACGACGGACAGAGCCCCCAGCACCCCGACGACGTTCAGCACGAGCAGCGCCACCTGGGCCGACCACAGGGACACGCACAACGTCACCAGCAGCGGCCCGACGGTGAACATCACCTCCTGCGCCACGGCGTCCATCGCGTACGCCGTGTGCACCTGGTCCTCCCGCCGCAGCACGGAGGACCACAGTGCCCGCAGCCCGCCCTCCAGGGGCGGTGTGAAGAGTCCGGCGGCCGCCACGGCGGCACAGGCGAGGGGCAGCGACCCGATGCCGGAGAACGCGAAGCCGGCCATGGCCAGCGCGGACAGGACCGCCGCGGGCAGTTGCACACGCGGCTGCCCGCGCAGGTCCACGAGCCGGCCAAGCGCCGGCTGCCCGACCGCGTTGGCGACGCCGTACACGGCCGCCAGCGCCCCGGCCAGGCTGTAGGTGCCGCCCTCCGCCCGGACGAACAGCACGATCGCGATGGCGGCCGTCGTGTTGGGCAGCCGCCCCACCAGCGTGCCGACGAGCAACCGGGCGGCGTGTCGCGCCCGAAGGATCTCCAGGTATCCCGTGGCCATGTCCCGCCCTGAGTTTTACGTATAACGTGGACTCCCATACGTACCATGTCCGCTGATCACGCGTCCAGACGAAAGAGCAGGCCCACGGTGGCACGAGGCAGCACCCGCCCCACGAGCCGGGACGTCGCCCAGGCCGCCGGCGTCTCCCAGGCGGCGGTCTCCCTGGTCCTCGGGGACAAGTGGCGCGGACGGGTCTCGGAGGCGACCGCGCAGCGCGTCCGGGAGGCCGCCCGCGACCTGGGCTACCGCCCGAACCTGGCGGCCCGCAACCTGCGTCTGGGCCGCACGCGCACCGTCCTCCTGGTGGTTCCCGCCCTCACCACGGAGTTCTTCGCCGGCGTCTACACGGGGGCGGCCCGGGTCGCCGCCGAGCACGGCTTCGGGGTGGTCCTCTACCCCTCCCCCGAGGGCATCGGCCCCGCCCGCGACCCGTTCGCCTCCGCCCGGTCCGCCCTGGACGGCGTCATCGCGTCCTCCATGGCCGCGGACGCGCTGAGCGCGATCCGCGGGGAGGCACTGCCGCTGGTGATGCTGGACAGCGACCCGGCCGGCAGCCTCGGCGCGGCGACGGTGAACCTGGACATCGCCGACGGTGTCCGCCAGGTCGCGGAGCACCTGCTGTCCCTGGGCCACCGCCGGTTCCTCCACCTCGCGGCGGACGTACCGTCCTGGACGTTCGAGGTACGCGCCCGGGAACTGGCGGCTCGACTGGCGGAGGTACCGGGCACGTCGGTCCGCACAGCCCGGACCCCCATCTCCATCGAGGGCGCGCTGACCGCGACGGAGACCGCCCTCTCGGCGGCCTCCCCCCGCCCCACCGCCATCATCTGCGATGACGACAAACTGGCCGCAGGGGCGTACAAGGCGGCCCGCCGCCTGGGCCTGCGCATCCCGGACGACGTGTCGGTCACGGGCCTGGACGACCTGGCCCTGGCCACGGCCATCGACCCGGAGCTCACGACCGTCCGCCTGGACGCGGAACTCTTCGGCGAACGCGGCATGCGGGCCATGCTGGCCGTTCTGGAGGACCGTGAGCCCGAGGGCGGGGACATCCCGGTCCAACTGGTGGTACGGGGTTCCACGGCACCGCCGCGTCCGCTGCGCCCGGCGTTGCGCTGAGGCCGGTGGGTCCACAAACCGGCGGAACGGGGCACCCGCCCCCACCCGTGCCGCCCCAGCGGCACGACCCCCGCGCCGTTGCGAGGACGGACACCCCATGTGCGACCCCGAACCCCCGGCGACAAGGCGCGGACGACCCGCACCGCCACCGAACCAGCCACAGGCCGCCACAGGCACACGAAAGCGCCCCGGCCGCAAAACGACCGGGGCGCCATACGTGTCGTCCGGACTACTCGGCGTCCTCCGACGCCGCCTCCGAGCCGGCCGCCCCGTCCGCGCCCAGCAGCCGGGACAACTGCCGCGCACTGATCCGCCTGAACTTGCGCTTCTGCGGTCGTGTCCGGTCCAGCACCGCCACTTCCAGCCGCTCCGCGGGGATCTCCCGCTCGCTGCCGTTCGTGTCGCGGGACAGCGCCTGCACCGCCAGCTTCAGCGCTTCGGCCAGCGTCATACCGTCCTGGTGACGCTGGTCCAGATAGCTGCTGATCTGCTCCGCGTTACCCCCGACCGCGACCGAGCCGTGCTCGTCCACGATGGACCCGTCGTGCGGCAGCCGGTAGATCTGGTCGCCCTCGGGCGACTCCCCGACCTCGGCGACGACCAGCTCCACCTCGTACGGCTTCTCGGCCGCACTGGAGAAGATCGTGCCCAGCGTCTGCGCGTACACGTTCGCCAGGCCCCGGGCCGTCACATCGGCCCGGTCGTAGGTGTAACCCCGCAGGTCGGCATAGCGCACGCCGCCGATCCGCAGGTTCTCGTACTCGTTGTACTTGCCGGCGGCCGCGAAGCCGATCCGGTCGTAGATCTCGCTGAACTTGTGCAGCGCACGGGACGGGTTCTCGCCGACGAACACGATGCCGTCGGCATACTGCAGCACGACCAGGCTGCGACCACGGGCGATGCCCTTGCGGGCGTACTCCGCCCGGTCGGCCATCGCCTGCTGGGGTGAGACATAGAACGGCGTCGACACCGGTTATCCGTCCCTCTCTTGAAGATTCCGTCGGTTCACTGGACCACCCTCACGAAGACAGCCGGCCGCTCACAGCAGCGCGGCCCGCGGCCCGTCGGGCTGCTCCAGGCGCCGCTCCAGAACCGAGCGCGCGATCTCGGACGCCTCGTTCTCGGAGAGCCTGCGGAAGCCGTCGTCGGTGATCACGGTGACGATGGGATAGATCCGGCGGGCGACATCGGGACCGCCGGTCGCCGAGTCGTCGTCTGCCGCGTCGTAGAGCGCCTGGACCACGAGCGTCGTGGCCTCGGCCTCGCTCAGGTCGTCCCGGAAGAGCTTCTTCATCGCGCCGCGCGCGAAGATCGATCCGGACCCGGTGGCCGCGTACCCCTGCTCCTCGGAGCGCCCGCCCGTGACGTCGTAGGAGAAGATCCGCCCCTTCCCCCGATCCACGTCGTACCCGGCGAACAGGGGAACGACGGCCAGCCCCTGCATGGCCATCCCCAGGTTCGAGCGGATCATCGTCGACAGCCGGTTCGCCTTGCCCTCCAGGGACAGCTGGGCGCCCTCGACCTTCTCGAAGTGCTCCAGCTCCAGCTGGAACAGCTTCACCATCTCCACGGCCAGGCCCGCCGTGCCGGCGATGCCCACCGCCGAGTACTCGTCGGCCGGGAAGACCTTCTCGATGTCCCGCTGCGCGATGACATTGCCCATGGTGGCCCGCCGGTCGCCGGCGAGCACGACGCCGCCGGGGAACGTCACGGCGACGATCGTGGTGCCGTGCGGTGCCTCGATGGCGCCCTGGACGGGCGGCAACTTCTTGTTGCCCGGCAGCAGTTCGGGCTGGTGATCGGACAGGAAGTCCATGAAGGAGGAAGACCCTGGCGTCAGGAAGGCAGCTGGTAGACGCCCGGTGCTACGAGTGTTGGCTTCCACGCGATTCCTTCCACGTATGCGACAGCCCGCCCTGGACGTCGGGCCGATCCTTGGAACAACCCCGGTCCGGTTGCGACCGGGGGCACGGTATGCCTCGGACCCTACCCGTCCTTCGGCGGTGATCCACATGCCCGGCGGGACCAACTCCGCCGGAGCGACGCCGCCCTTGCCCGCCGCGCGCACCGGACGGGCCACCGGGCTCCGGACGCCGGAGCGCCGCGCACGAAGGCATGAGCTCACTCACTGCCTCGCGCGCAGCGCTCCGCGCTCCGCCCGTCCGTCGCCCGTACTCCTCGTTCACCTTCGGAATGAAGGCTCAGGCGCCTTACTGGCCACCCTTCTGAACGAAGGAGCGCACGAAGTCCTCGGCGTTCTCCTCGAGGACGTCGTCGATCTCGTCGAGGACCGAGTCCACGTCGTCGCTCAGCTTCTCCTGACGCTCCTTGAGGTCCTCGGAAGCCTGCGCCTCTGCCGCCTGCTCCTCGACCTCCTCGGTGGACCGGGTGGCCTTCTGCTGTCCGCCGCCGGTGTCCTTGGTCGCCATATCCCTCACCCCGCTCGGTTCGCCCGACACAGTTGCTCGGTCAAGATCAGACCCTACTCGCCGGGTCTGACGATGGCCCCGCAGTTGCTCCAACGTACGGGGACCACCTCGATGATTCCCGGACCAGGGATTTTCCACCCTGTCCGGCGGGCCCCACCCGAGTACCCGCTGAACGCGCTCACCCGCCCGAAAGAACCCTGACCAGGTCTTCCGCGGTGCGGCAGCGGTCCAGGAGCTCCTTGACGTGATTACGCGTTCCGCGAAGCGGTTCCAGGGTTGGGACGCGCTGCAGCGAGTCCCGGCCCGGCAGGTCGAAAATCACCGAGTCCCAGGAGGCCGCCGCGACGTCGTCCGCGTACTGCTCCAGGCAGCGCCCGCGGAAGTACGCGCGCGTGTCCTCCGGCGGCGCCGTACGGGCCCGCTCCACGTCCGCCTCGTCCAGCAGCCGCTTCATGCGCCCACGAGCCGCCAGGCGGTTGTACAGGCCCTTCTCGGGCCGTACGTCGGCGTACTGGAGGTCGACCAGGTGCAGCCGCGCCGCGTCCCAGTCGAGGCTGTCCCGGCGCCGGTAGCCCTCCATGAGTTCCCGCTTGGCGACCCAGTCCAGCTCGCCGGCCAGACTCATCGGGTCGTGCTCCAGACGGGTGAGGGTGTCCTCCCAGCGGGACAGGACGTCCTTGGTCTGCTCGTCGGCGTCGGCGCCGAACCGCTCCTCCACGTACTTGCGCGCCAGCTCGTAGTACTCCATCTGCAGCTGGACCGCGGTCAGCGTCCGGCCGCTGCGGAGCGTGATCAGGCGTTTCAGTGACGGGTCGTGCGAGACCTGGTGGAGGGTGCGCACGGGCTGGTCGACGGCGAGGTCGACGGCGATGAAACCGTCCTCGATCATCGACAGCACCAGCGCGGTCGTGCCGAGCTTCAGGTACGTCGAGATCTCGGAGAGGTTCGCGTCGCCGATGATGACGTGCAGCCGCCGGTACCTCTCGGCGTCCGCGTGCGGCTCGTCGCGGGTGTTGATGATCGGGCGCTTGAGCGTCGTCTCCAGGCCGACCTCGACCTCGAAGTAGTCGGCCCGCTGACTCAGCTGGAAGCCGTGCTCGTGCCCGTCCTGGCCGATGCCGACGCGGCCCGCGCCGGTGACGACCTGGCGGGAGACGAAGAAGGGCGTCAGGTGACGCACGATGTCCGAGAAGGGGGTCTCCCGCTTCATCAGGTAGTTCTCGTGCGTGCCGTAGGACGCGCCCTTGTTGTCGGTGTTGTTCTTGTACAGGTGGATCGGCTGGGCACCGGGCAGCTGGGCGGCCCGTTCCGCCGCCTCCGCCATGATCCGCTCGCCGGCCTTGTCCCACAGCACGGCGTCCCGCGGGTTGGTCACCTCGGGGGAGCTGTACTCGGGGTGGGCGTGGTCGACGTAGAGCCGTGCACCGTTGGTGAGGATCACGTTGGCCAGGCCGATGTCCTCGTCGGTGAGCTGGCTGGAGTCGGCGGCCTCGCGGGCGAGGTCGAAGCCTCGCGCGTCCCGCAGCGGGTTCTCCTCCTCGAAGTCCCAGCGGGCCCGGCGGGCCCGGTGCATCGCCGCCGCGTAGGCGTTCACGATCTGGGACGAGGTGAGCATGGCATTGGCGTTGGGGTGGCCGGGGACGGAGATCCCGTACTCCGTCTCGATGCCCATTACTCGCCGTACGGTCATGCGGCCCTCCTTGCCCGGCGGCACCCTCGGTCGTGGGCGCCACTCAGATACCGCTGGCGCTCGGTTGCGTGTGCGGTGCCCGTCCCCGCACTGCGCGACTCGGCGGTACGCAAGAGCCTAGAACGCCTTTGCACTGGTGGGGAGATCATTTGCGTCATTGCGTTGCTCCAGCCGTGGCCTGAAAAACAGTCGGCTGCGGGTACCCGCCGAGGGCACCCGCAGCCGCCCTGCCTTTTACAGGTACTGACCGGTGTTCGCCACCGTGTCGATGGAGCGTCCGGTGTCCGCGCCCTGCTTTCCTGTGATGAGCGTACGGATGTACACGATCCGCTCGCCCTTCTTTCCGGAGATCCGGGCCCAGTCGTCCGGGTTCGTGGTGTTCGGCAGGTCCTCGTTCTCCTTGAACTCGTCCACACAGGCTTGGAGGAGGTGGGAGACGCGCAGACCCTTCTGGTTCTTCTCGAGGAAGTCCTTGATCGCCATCTTCTTGGCGCGGCCCACGATGTTCTCGATCATGGCGCCGGAGTTGAAGTCCTTGAAGTAGAGGACTTCCTTGTCGCCGTTGGCGTAGGTGACTTCCAGGAAGCGGTTTTCCTCGGATTCGGCGTACATGTGTTCCACGGCCGTCTGGATCATGCTCTGGACGGTGGTGGCCCTGCTGCCGCCGTGCTCACCGAGATCGTCGGCGTGCAGCGGGAGGCGCTCGGTGAGGTACTTGCCGAAGATGTCCTTCGCGGCCTCGGCGTCGGGACGCTCGATCTTGATCTTCACGTCCAGGCGGCCGGGGCGCAGGATGGCGGGGTCGATCATGTCCTCTCGGTTGGAGGCACCGATCACGACCACGTTCTGGAGGCCCTCCACGCCGTCGATCTCGGCGAGCAGCTGCGGGACGATGGTGTTCTCCACGTCCGAGCTGACACCGGAACCACGGGTACGGAAGAGCGACTCCATCTCGTCGAAGAAGACGATGACCGGGGTGCCCTCACTGGCCTTCTCACGCGCACGCTGGAAGACCAGGCGGATCTGCCGCTCGGTCTCGCCGACGTACTTGTTCAGCAGCTCGGGACCCTTGATGTTGAGGAAGAAGCTCTTGCCGGCGGCCTGGCCGGTGACCTCGGCGACCTTCTTGGCCAGCGAGTTGGCGACGGCCTTGGCGATGAGCGTCTTTCCGCATCCGGGCGGACCGTAGAGCAGGACGCCCTTGGGCGGGCGCAGCTCGTGCTCCTTGAACAGGTCCGGGTAGAGGTACGGCAGCTCGACCGCGTCGCGGATGGCCTCGATCTGGCCACCGAGACCGCCGATCTGCTCGTAGCCGATGTCGGGGACCTCTTCGAGGACGAGCTCTTCGACCTCGCTCTTCGGAACGACCTCGTAGACGTAGCCGGAGCGGGGTTCGAGCAGAAGGGCGTCGCCGGGGCGGATGGTGACGTCCAGCAGCGGCTCGGCGAGCCGCACCACCCGCTCCTCGTCGGTGTGCCCGAGCACCAGGGCCCGCTCGCCGTCCTCGAGGATCTCCTTGAGGGTGACGATGTCACCGACGCGCTCGAACTCCATGGCCTCGACCACGTTGAGCGCTTCGTTGAGCATCAGTTCCTGGCCGCGCCGGAGCTCCTCGAGCTCGACGCTGGGGCTGACGTTCACCCTGAGCTTGCGGCCGCCGGTGAAGATGTCGGCGGTACCGTCCTCGTTCGCCGTCAGGAAGACACCGAAGCCGGCCGGCGGCTGCGCGAGCCGGTCGACTTCCTCCTTGAGGGCCACGATCTGGTCGCGGGCCTCACGGAGTGTGTTGGCGAGTCGCTCGTTCTGCGCGGACACGCCGGCCAGATTGGTCTGCAGCTCGACGATCCGCTCTTCGAGAATCCTCGTGTGTCGCGGAGAGTCGGCGAGCTTACGTCGCAGGACGGCGATCTCCTGCTCAAGGTAGGCGATCTGCCCGGCCGGGTCGTCGGACCCGCGTCCCGGGCGGATGCCGCGGTTCATGTCGTCGTCGTGGGCTGCCACGGTCCTCACCTCCTCCAAGGGGAGCTGGACGCTTCCAGACCCTACCTGGGCGGGTGTCGATTGAAACCCCTAGATCACAAAGACGGTCGGGGTGTGTCCGATCTTCACCCTTGCGCTCTCCCTCACGCCAGGGGAATACCCAGCGAACGTGATTGGAACCCAGCCGGGGGTAGGGTCGAAGCGTTCAACACCCGTCGGAGCTGGCCGGATTCCCGGTACGGCTCGACGGAGAAACGGCAGGAGAGATGAGCGTGCAGCAGGAGGCCGGGGTCGCCGGGGAGGCGCTGGAGGTCTGGATCGACCAGGACCTGTGCACCGGCGACGGCATCTGCGCCCAGTACGCGCCCGAGGTGTTCGAGCTGGACATCGACGGTCTGGCCTATGTGAAGAGCGCCGACGACGAGTTGCTCCAGGACAAGGGAGCGGCGACGCCCGTCCCGCTGCCGCTCCTCACCGACGTGATCGACTCGGCGAAGGAGTGTCCGGGCGAGTGCATCCACGTACGTCGGGTTTCGGACAGGGCCGAAGTCTATGGACCGGACGCGCCGTGACCAGTTCTCCACACTCCGTCACTACTGTCTGATATCTCACGCATCTCCGCCGCACGGCCCTCACACGCTGCGGGCGCCGGCCGGCGTGGAGCGGACGAACGCGCCGTTCCGCCAACGCCATTTCACGTCGCTCTCCTCGTCCGGGCAGCAACGCGGTACGTCCGCCGAGGAGTAGCCGAGGAGGGTGGCCGTGACGGCGCCGTCGTGTACGGCGAAGTCGCTGACGGTGGTGCCGTCCTTGGGGTCGAGCAGGGTGGCCACCACGCGCGGCTTGCCGTCGCCGCCCCGGGTGAGGACGTACACGCCGTCCGGCGGGGTGCCCATCGGGGAGTCGCAGTGGACCACGGCGACCGTCTCGGGGCGGCCGTCACCGTCGAGGTCTCCGGACGCCTTCTTCCGCACCACGGCGTTGACCGGGCCGCACTCGATCGGGAACGTCAGGGCGGCCGGGTCGGGCGGCGCCGCGTTCGCCGGAGCACTCCTGGTGTCGGGGGCGGCCGGCTGGGCCGCCGTGGCGGCGCCGGGCTGGAGGACCGAGGAGAGGGCCACGACGCCGGCGACGGCCGTGGCGGTGGCGAGCCAGTGGATGGGGCGGGTGTGCGTGTGGGCGAGCTCCGGGACGGCGGAAGGCTGCACTAGGAGTGTCTCCTGAGGGCTGTGCCGGTGGGGTGGCCAAGATGGTGCCACACGTCACATCACGAGGGAACGGCGGGGTGTGCGCGCCCCGCGCCGGGGAAGTCAGAAGGGTTACGGTTCCTGCCGCTGTGTCAGCGGGCCTGGGCCGGCACGGGCCGCTACCGCCGCGCGAGCTGGGCCGTTCGGAGGTGTGCGCAGGTCAACGGCGTTCCGCGAGAATTCCCCCGGGCGGCAACGGAAAGGCGCCGTGGCGGAGTTCCGGTACGGATCCGGGAACTCCGCCACGGCGCCCGTGCGTTGGGGGCGGTGACGGGCCGCCTCAGCGTGCGGTGCCGCCGTCGGCGTTGGGGCCGGCGTAGTCCTCGCCGTAGGCGCCCTTGGCGGGGCGGCGGCGGCGCATGGGCGGCTCGACGCCGTCGGCGAGCCGGCGGGCGGTGAGCAGGAAGCCGGTGTGGCCGATCATCCGGTGGTCCGGGCGGACGGCCAGGCCCTCGATGTGCCAGTTGCGGATCATCGTCTCCCAGGAGGTCGGCTCGTTGAAGCAGCCGATCTCGCGGATGGACTCGACGGTCCGGGCGAGCTGGGTGGTGGTCGCGACGTAGCAGCACAGGATGCCGCCGGGGACCAGCGCCTTGGAGACGGCCTCCAGGCACTCCCAGGGGGCGAGCATGTCCAGGATGACGCGGTCGACGTCGGCGTCGGACAAGTTGTCCTGGAGATCGCCGACGGTCAGCTGCCAGGCGGGGTGCGGGCCGCCGAAGTAGCGCTCCACGTTCGCCTGGGCGATCTCGGCGAAGTCGGCGCGGCGCTCGTAGCTGTGCAGCATGCCTTGGTCGCCGATGGCACGCAGCAGGAAGCTGCTGAGCGAGCCGGAGCCCACACCGGCCTCCACGACGCGCGCGCCGGGGAAGATGTCGGCGAAGGCCAGGATCTGCCCCGCGTCCTTGGGGTAGACGACGGCTGCCCCGCGGGGCATGGACAGGACGTAGTCGGGGAGCAGGGGGCGCAGCGCGAGGTAGGCGACGTTTCCCGTGGTGCGGACAACGCTGCCCTCGGGAGCGCCGATCAGCTCGTCGTGCGGGAAGGAACCCTTGTGGGTGTGGAAGTTCTTCCCGGCCTCGAGCGTGAACGTGTAGTGGCGGCCCTTGGGGTCGGTCAGCTGAACCTGGTCCCCGACCTTGAAGGGCCCGCGCCTGCGGGCGGCACCGGTCGGTTCGGACATGTGACCAGCCTACCGGCCCCGGAGAGGGCCTCCGACCACTAGGACGGCCTCGCCATCGCCTTGACGAAGGCGCGCTCCACGTCGGCCGCCGACAGCACGCCGTAGATCTCGCCGGTCTTCTCCACCACCAGGTACTCGGTCGCCGGGGTGGCACGCAGGGCGTCCAGGAGCTCCTCTCCGGACAGTTCCGCCGAGACGCGCATGCCGTCGGTGAGGTCCTGGGCGAGGCCGCTGACCGCGACCCAGGGGCGGCGGTGCTCGGGTACGCCGACGATGGCGGCCTCGCGGACGAGGGAGAGCGGCTTGCCGTCGGCGTCGACGACGACCAGGGCGCGGGCTCCGGCGGCGTTGGCGCGGCGCAGGGCCTCCGAGAGCGGGGTGTCGGTCTCGACGGGGACCGCGCGGCGGGTGAGGGTACGGGCGCGCAGTTCGGGAAGGTGCTCGCGCAGGCGGGCCATGCGCAGGCTGTTCCCGGCGCCGGTCCAGATGATCGCGGCGAGGATCGCGGCGAGCAGGGCGTCGAGGACGGTGTCCATGCCGACGTTGTCGACGGCCTCGGAGCCGAAGGCGCCGGACTGGGTCAGCAGGGGCAGGCCGATCAGCACGGCGACGGCGAGGGCGCGGCCGACCCAGGCGGCGGCGATGGTGCCGCTCATCGGCTTGCCGGTGAGCTTCCAGACCACGGCGCGGAGCATGCGGCCGCCGTCGAGGGGCAGGCCGGGCAGGAGGTTGAACGCGGCCACGATGAGGTTGGAGATCATCAGGCCGGCGAGCAGGACGCCCGGGACGGTGCCCGGGTCCACGGTCTGCATGGCCGCGTAGAAGACACCGGCCAGGACGAGGGAGAGCAGCGGTCCGACGAAGGCCAGGACGAACTCCCGGCCGGGGGTCTCGGCATCCTTCTCGATCTCGGAGACGCCGCCGAAGAACTGGAGCCGGATGCGCCGGACCGGGAGCTTGAAGCGGAGGGCGGCGACCGTGTGGGCCAGTTCGTGGACGAGCACGGAGGCGTAGAAGGCCACCGCGAAGAACAGGGAGACCAGGTACCGCGCCGCCCCGAGCTCGGGCAGCAAGCGCTCCAACTGCCCGCCGAACACCCAGGTGATGAGCGCGGCGACGAGGAACCAGCTGGGCGCGACGTACACGGGCACCCCGAAGGGCCGCCCCATCAGGAGCCCGCCCCGGGGCTCCGGGCGCTGCGGCGCGGGGCCCTTGCCGTCGGCGGAGTGGGCGAGCGGACGGTCGCCCCCGCCGGGGGCGGGCCCGTGGGGCTGGGGACGGGGGTGGGAGTCGCCGAAGCCCGCAACGGGGGCCTTGTTCCCGCGGTCCGCCTCGGGCCGGTCGGCGGCGGTGTGCGACCCACCGGCGTAGGCGCGGTCGGGGTGCGCGTCACCCTCCGGTCCACGGCTGCCGTCGCCCTCGCCCGGGGCGGGCGCCGCGTGAGAGCCGGCGGCGTCGGCTCCGTCGGGGCCGGCGTCGGCTTGCGGCGCAGGGCTGCCGTCACCCTTGGCAGCGATCCGGTCGGAGGCCGCGTCACTCGCCGGGGAACGGCCCCCGTCGTACTCGCCCGGAACAGGCGCCGCGTCAGGGTCGGCGGCGTCGGCTCGGTCAGGGTGCGTCTCGGCCTCGCCGCGGGCCGGTGCCCTGGGCGGGGCGTCGGCGGTGGGCTCGTCGTGGGGGCCGTTCGTGGCGTGCCGGTCGGCAGAGCCCGCCGTGGCGGAGTCCGGCTGCGGTTCCGCGTCGGGCTCGCGGGCGTCCGGTGCGGGCGGTTGTGGCACCGGGGCGTCCTCCTGCCCCTCGCGGGTGAAGCGCCGTTCGTCCCTGGGACGTTCGTCGGCGGGGGTCGGGTCGGCGGCCGGGGCCGGGGGCCCCGCGTGGCGCTCGGCCGACTCGTGGTTGCCGGACCGCGGCTGTCCGCGCCCGCCGCTCTCGTCCACCGGTGTCCCCTCGTTCGAAGCGTCTCCCGTGCCTGTCGGACGGGAGGGTCTCGTGTCGATGGTATGCGTCCGCCCAGGTGCGTTCCGCCCCGGCACCCCTGTGTTTCCCGTACGTCGACCGACCCTCCCGGCTTCCACCACGGAAGGCGCCGGGGTCACTGTCAGTGGCGGGCCGTATGGTCTGGGGCATGGAGACGAGCACCGAGGGCGAAGCGCAGCCCGAGAGCAGCCCTGCCCCGGCGGTGGATCCGCCGGTCGCGGCAGGGCCGGCGGCGACGGCAGTGGACACGGACACCACGTGCGGCACCACGACCGGGCCCGCCGCCATACCGCCCGCCTCGCTGTCCCCCTCGCGCGCCAGTGACTTCATGCAGTGCCCGCTGCTCTACCGCTTTCGCGTCATCGACCGGCTGCCGGAGAAGCCGAGCGAGGCGGCGACCAGGGGCACGCTGGTGCACGCGGTCCTGGAGCGCCTCTTCGACGCCCCGGCGGCCGAGCGCACGGCGCCCCGGGCGAAGTCGCTGATCCCGGGCCAGTGGGAGCGGTTGCGCGAGTCGCGGCCGGAGGTCGTGGAGCTGTTCGCAGACGATCCGCAGGGCGAGCGGCTGGCACGCTGGCTGGGCGAAGCCGAGCAGCTCGTCGAGCGCTGGTTCACCCTGGAGGACCCCAGCCGGCTGGAGCCCGCCGAGCGGGAGCTGTTCGTCGAGGCCGAGCTGGAGTCCGGGCTGCGGCTGCGCGGCATCATCGACCGGGTCGACGTGGCACCCACGGGCGAGGTCCGGATCGTCGACTACAAGACGGGCAAGGCGCCCAGGCCCGAGTACTCCGAGGGCGCCCTGTTCCAGATGAAGTTCTACGCCCTGGTCGTCTGGCGGCTGAAGAACGTGATCCCGCGCCGGCTCCAGCTGGTCTACCTCGGCAGCGGCCAGGTGCTGACGTACGACCCGGTCCTCGCCGACCTGGAGCGTATCGAGCGCAAGTTGCTGGCGCTGTGGGAGGCGATCCGGCTGGCGACCGAGACGGGCGACTGGCGGCCGCGACCCACGAAGCTGTGCGGCTGGTGCGACCACCAGACGCACTGCCCGGAGTTCGGGGGCACTCCCCCGCCCTATCCGCTGCCGGTGCGCGGCGCAGAGCTGCCCACGCAACCGTCGCCGGTGAGGGCGGCTGAGTCCGGCGGGCCCGCGCAGGGCAGAATGGGGCCGGACTAGCGAAGGAGACTCACGTGGCCATCCGCGTCCTACTCGTCGACGACCAGCCGCTGCTCCGTACGGGCTTCCGGATGATTTTGGAGGCCGAGCAGGACATCGCGGTCGTCGGCGAGGCCGGAGACGGCCTCCAGGCGCTCGACCAGGTGCGGGCCCTGCAGCCCGACGTGGTCCTGATGGACATCCGCATGCCGCGGATGGACGGTGTGGAGGCGACCCGGCAGATCACCGGCCCCGGGCGGGACGGCCCGGCGAAGGTGCTGGTGCTGACCACCTTCGACCTCGACGAGTACGTGGTGGAGGCGCTGCGCGCGGGTGCCAGCGGCTTCCTGCTCAAGGACGCCCCGGCCAACGAGCTGGTGCAGGCCATCCGGGTCGTGGCCGCGGGCGAGGCGTTGCTCGCGCCGAGCATCACGCGCCGGCTGCTCGACAAGTACGCCACGCATCTGCCGTCGGGCGACGAGCCGGTGCCGGACACGCTGCACACCCTCACCGACCGCGAGGTCGAGGTGCTGAAGCTGGTGGCGCGCGGGTTGTCCAACGCGGAGATCGCCGCCGACCTGTTCGTCAGCGAGACCACCGTCAAGACCCACGTCGGGCACGTGCTCACCAAGCTGGGCCTGCGCGACCGCGTCCAGGCCGCGGTGTACGCGTACGAGAGCGGGCTGGTGCGCCCCGGCGCGCAGTAGGCCGCCGCGCGCAGGTCATGACGAAAGGGCGCCCCCTGCCGAGCAGGGGGCGCCCTTCCTCACTCCCGGGCGTCAGGCGTCCTTGCTCAGCTCCCAGAAGCGGAACACGGTCGACGCGTCGAGGCAGTACTCCAGGCCGTAGACGCCGTCGCGGACGACCGCGTACTGCTTGGCCTGCCACACCGGCAGGACGGGGAGTTCGGCGGCGACGATGTCCTGCAGCTGCCCGAACTCCTTGTCGGTGGCGGCGCGGTCGGTCAGGGCCGCGGTGCGCGGGATGAGCGAGCCGGTGATCGTGCTGTTGTCGTAGTTGTTGCCCAGCACGTTGCCCTTGCCGAAGAAGGGGGCCGTGAAGTTGTCGGCGTCCGGGTAGTCCGGCACCCAGCCCTTCACGTAGACGCCGTACTTCCCGGCCGCGATGTCCTTCTCGTACTGGCCGAAGGGCACGGACTTGACGTCGGCGTCGAACAGGCCGCTCGCGTTGAGCTGGCCGGCGATGGCGGTCAACTCCTGGTCGGTGGCGGGGCCGTAGCGGGACGGGGTCGACCAGAGGGTCAGCTTCACCTTCCCGGTGATGCCGTCCTCGCGCAGCGCCGCCTGGGCCTTGGCCTTGGAGGGGCGGGCTCCGTAGGTGTCGAAGAAGGCCGTGTTGTGGCCGGCGATACCGGCCGGGATGATCGAGTACAGGGGGGTCGCGGTGCCCTGGTAGACGTCCCTGATGAGGGCTTCGCGGTCGAGCAGGTGGGCCATGGCCTTGCGGACGCCGAGCTTTCCGGCGACCGGGTCGTCCATGTTGAACACCAGGTGCTGTACCTCGGCGCTGCTGCCCTCGACGACCTCGGCGCCGGTGCCGTCGTCGGCCTTCTCCATGTCGGCGACGTCGCCCGCGGTGAGACCGCGGTAGGCGATGTCGACTTCCTCGTTCTCGATGGCCTGCTTCAGCGCGGTCTGGTCGCCGTCGAAGAACTTGAGCGTCACGCCGGTGTTCTTCACCTTGGCGGTGCCCTTGTAGTTCTCGTTGACGGAGAAGACGGCCTGCTCGTCGTCGATCGAGTCGAGCTGGTACGGGCCGGAGCCGACGGCCTTGCCGTCCTTGCGCAGCCCGTCCGCGTCGTACTGGCGGTGGTCGACGATGGAGCCGGCGCCGGAGGCGATCTTGCTCGGGAAGGTGGCGTCGGCCGTATTGAGCCGGAAGACGACCGTCTTCTCGTCCGGTGTCTCGACCTTCTCCAGCATGGGGAACATGATCGCGGGCCCGTCGGGGTCGTTGATCTTCAGCATGCGGTCGAAGGAGAACTTGACGTCCTCGGAGGTGAGCGCGTCACCGTTGCTGAACTTGAGGCCGTCCTTCAGCGTGCACCTGTAGACCGTGGTCTGCGTGTCGGTGAAGGCGCAGCTCTCGGCGGCCTCCGGCCGGGGCTCGGTGGCGCCCTTGGGGAAGCTGAGCAGCGACTGGAAGACGTTGTTGAACAACAGCCAGGAGCCGGGGTCGTAGCCGGAGGCCGGGTCGGTGGCCAGGACGTCGTCGGACATCCCCACCACCACGTTGGAGCCGTCCCCCGCGGAGTCTCCGGTTTCCGTGCCGCAGCCGGTCAGCAGGCCGGAGGCGAGCCCCGCCACGATCGGCAGGACCGGCCACTGGTTGCGTATGTTCACGTGTGTGTGCCTTGTCGTCGGTTCTCGAGAACGCCCGGAGCATGTTGCCGGCTCCGGGGCACGGCTCCCCGGGGCCGCGGTCACAGGCCCGGGGTTCCAGCGGGTCCGTCAGCCGCCCACGCCTCGGCCGAGCTCCCAGAGCTGCAGCGTCGAGGCGGAGTTGAGCGCGTACGCGGTACCCGTGATGTCGTCGCGCGCGGCGACGTACTGCTTGCCCTGCCACAGCGGCAGCACCGGCACGTCACCGGCGACGATGTCCTGAATGTCCGTCAGGCTGGAGGAGGCGGACAGCCGGTCGGCCTCTCGGCGGGACTCCGGGATCAGGGTGTTGCGGATCCGGCTGTTGTCGTACGGCGAGCCGAGCGTGTTGTCCGCGTCGAGGAACGGCGCGAGGAAGTTGTCGGCGTCCGGGAAGTCCGGGAACCAGCCCATGCCGTAGACGTCGTACTTGCCCTTCTTCTCGGCCGGGCGGAACGTGCTCCAGGGAGTTCCCTTGATGTCGACCTCGAACAGGCCGCTGGAGTTCAGCTGGTCGCGCAGGACCTCGAACTCCTTGGTGGTGGCCGGGCCGTAGTGGTCGGTGGTGTAGTGCAGCGTCAGCTTCACCGGAGTGGTCACGTTGGCCTGCTCGAGCAGGGAGCGGGCCTTGGTGACGTTCGGGTCGCCGTACTTGTTGAAGAACGAGTTGGAGTGACCCGTGACGCTGGCCGGGACCAGCGAGTACAGCGGCTCGGCCTGGGTGCCGTAGACCTTGGAGACCAGCTCGCTGCGGTTGACGACCTGTGCCATCGCCTGGCGCACGGCCTTGGACTTCACAGTCGGGGCGTCGGTGTTGAAGCCCAGGTAGCGGATCTCCAGACCGGGCATCTCGACGAGGTCGATGCCGGAGTCCGCGTGGCCCGAGAGCTTGCGGATCTGGTCGGGCGACATGGTGCGGGTCATCAGGTCGATGTCGCCCTTGTTCAGGGCCTCGCCCATGGCGTCGGCGTCCTTGAAGGAGACCATCTCGACCTTGTCGTTGTTCACCTTCAGGTTCCCCTTGTAGTCGGGGTTCCGGGTGAACTCGGCCCTGACGAGCTCGTTGTTCTCGACATCGGCCTTGAGCGTGTACGGGCCGGAGCCCTCCAGGTCGAAGCCGTCGCGGAGCTTGTTCTTCGGGTACTCGTCGGGGTCGAGGATGCCGGCGACCGGGGTCGACAGCTTGTACGGGAAGGTCGCGTCGGCCGTCTTGAGGTGGAAGATGACCTCACGGTCGCCCTGCGTCTCGACGGTGTCGATGGTGGACAGCAGGGCGAACACGCCGCTGTCGGCCTTGAGGGAGCGGGCGCGGTCGATCGAGTACTTGACGTCGGCCGCGGTGACGGGGTCGCCGTTCGCGAACTTCAGGCCGTCGCGCAGGGTGCAGGCGTAGCGCTCGTTGCCGGTGTCGGTGAAGCCGCATCGCTCGGCGGCCTCGGGCACCGGCTCGCCCTCACCGCGCGGCTGGATCATCAAGGTCTGCACGGTCTGACGCAGGATGTTCCAGGTGCCGACGTCGTAGGCGTACGCCGGATCGAGGGGCGCGGGGGCGTCCTTCGAGGCGGTGAACCGGTCCGTGGTGCCGACGACGATCGCGTCGCTGTCGCCGCTCCCGCTGTCGGACCCGCCGCAGGCGGCGAGCACCGGCGCGAGCAGACCGATCACGGCCGGCAGCACCAAAGTCTTGCGGTTCATGCTCGAGTTTCTCCAGAGCTGTCGACTCCGTGTACCCGGCATGCAGGGGTGGCGCAGCGGATCACGGGGGTGGGGCGATGTTCTCTCGACGAGGTTAGTCCGGACCGGCAGGAGGGTTCGCAGCCACCGGAGTTGAGCACCCATCACGCTGCGGAATCGGGTGCGGACACACCGAAAACCCGACCGCGGAAGCTTTGGTGCAGCGTCCCATCAATCGGGACACAAAGGCGCGCCGGCCACCCCCGGAAGGGGGTGCGCAGCACACGCCGGATCCGCTGTCGACCCCGGACCAGGTGGGGAACGTCACACGCGTAAACGGGTTCGGAGGTGCGGGAATTCGGCCATCCGGAGGGGTTCGAATTCACCTTCGGAATTACCGCCCTAACCCTGCTGCACGCTGGGTGAACACCTAGCGCATTTCCGTCATCAACCCGTGCAGAAATGTCAGGTCGACCTCTTCGAGGGAGCTCACGACCGTACGGCGGAGGGCCGGGGGGATGGGGGCCACGGAGGGCACCGCCACGACTCGGCAGCCCGCGGCCTCGGCGGCGGCGACGCCGGTCGCGGTGTCCTCGATGACGGCGCACCGGGCCGGGTCCACGCCGAGTCCTGCGGCGGCCGCCAGGTACGGGTCGGGGTGCGGCTTGGTGCGCGGCACCTCGTCACCGGCCACGGTCAGGCTGAAGTGGTGGGCGCCCAGCGAGGTGAGCACCCGGTCGATGATGCGCCGGTGCGAGGCGGAGACCAGCGCCGTGGGGATCTCGTACGCGTACAGCTCGGCCAGTAGCCGCCCGGCGCCCGGCATCAGCGGCAGGAAGCGGCCGATGCGCTCCTCGAAGCCGTCGTTGAGCAGGACCGTGAGTTCGTCGAGGGTGATGTCGGCGCCGGTGGCCTCGATCAGGAACCCCGCGCTGCGGGTCATGGGGCCGCCGACCACGACATGGCGCCAGGACTCGTCGAGCGTGTGGCCGAGGGAGGCGAAGACCTCGACCTCGACGTCCCACCAGAAGCCCTCCGTGTCCACCAGCGTGCCGTCCATGTCGAGGAGCACGGCCTGCAGGGCCGACCCTTCGGCCGTACGCGTACCGAGTGCGGGGACCGTACTGGTCATCCACCTACCTCCTTGAGGGACGATCAGGCCGGTTCCCTCGTGGGAACCGGCCTGCAGTGGATCGACCAGTCTACGTCGTGCGCAGCCGAAGTGCCTCGTTTGACCGCCGTGCCCCCCGGGCACACAGACCACACACCGGGGGCCGCTCCCCCGTGTGCGCGGTGGGGTGGATCAGCGGGCGTTGAAGTACTTCGCCTCCGGGTGGTGGATCACGATGGCGTCCGTGGACTGCTCCGGGTGCAGCTGGAACTCCTCGGACAGGTGGACGCCGATGCGCTCCGGCTGGAGCAGCTCCGCGATCTTGGCGCGGTCCTCCAGGTTGGGGCAGGCGCCGTAGCCGAGGGAGAAGCGGGCGCCCCGGTACTTCAGCTCGAACATGCCCTGCATCTCGTCCGGGTCCTCGCCGGCGAAGCCGAGTTCCGAGCGCACACGCGCGTGCCAGTACTCGGCGAGCGCCTCGGCCAACTGCACGGACAGGCCGTGCAGTTCGAGGTAGTCGCGGTAGGCGTTGGCCGCGAACATCCGGGCGGTCTCCTCGCCGATGCGCGAGCCGACCGTGACGACCTGGAGGCCGACGACGTCCGTCTCGCCGGACTCCTCCGGGCGGAAGAAGTCGGCCAGGCACAGGCGGCGGCCCCGGCGCTGCCGCGGGAAGGTGAAGCGCGTGCGCTCGTTGCCCTGCTCGTCCAGGATGATCAGGTCGTCGTCCTTGGAGACGCACGGGAAGTAGCCGTAGACCACGGCCGCCTCCAGCAGGTTCTCCGTCTGGAGCCGGTCGAGCAGCCCGCGTAGCCGGGGCCGCCCCTCGCTCTCCACGAGCTCCTCGTAGGACGGGCCCTCGCCGGTGCGGGACTGCCTCAGGCCCCACTGGCCCTTGAACAGGGCGCCCTCGTCGAGCCAGCTCGCGTACTCCTTGAGCTGGATGCCCTTGATCACCCGGGTGCCGCGGAAGGGCGGCTCGGGGACCGGGTTGTCGGTGGCGACGTCGGAGCGGACGTGCCCCTCCTCGGGGCGCTCCTCCGCGACCGCCGGGGCGGTGGCCCTGACCCGGCGCTGCTTCAGCTCGGGCAGCTTCGCGCCGGGCACACCGCGCTTGACGCCGATGAGGGCGTCCATCAGGCGCAATCCCTCGAAGGCGTCGCGGGCGTAGCGGACCTCGCCCTCGTACAGCTCGTGCAGGTCCTGCTCGACGTAGGCGCGGGTGAGGGCGGCGCCGCCGAGGATGACCGGGTAGTCGGCGGCCAGGCCCCGCTGGTTCAGCTCTTCCAGGTTCTCCTTCATGATCACGGTGGACTTCACCAGGAGACCGGACATGCCGATGACGTCGGCCCGGTGCTCGGCGGCGGCGTCCAGGATCGCGGAGACCGGCTGCTTGATGCCGAGGTTGACGACGTTGTAGCCGTTGTTGGTCAGGATGATGTCGACGAGGTTCTTGCCGATGTCGTGCACGTCGCCGCGCACGGTGGCGAGGACGATGGTGCCCTTGCCGTCCTCGTCGGTCTTCTCCATGTGCGGTTCGAGGTGGGCGACGGCCGTCTTCATCACCTCGGCGGACTGCAGGACGAACGGCAACTGCATCTGGCCGGATCCGAAGAGCTCGCCGACGACCTTCATGCCCTCCAGCAGGGTGTCGTTGACGATGTCGAGCGCGGGGCGCGTCTGGAGGGCCTCGTCCAGGTCGGCCTCCAGGCCGTTCTTCTCGCCGTCGATGATGCGGCGCTTGAGGCGCTCGTCCAGCGGGAGGGCGGCCAGTTCCTCGGCCTTGCCGGCCTTGAGGGACTTGGCGGTGGCGCCCTCGAAGAGCTGCATGAGCTTCTGGAGCGGGTCGTAGCCCTCGCTGCGGCGGTCGTAGATCAGGTCCAGAGCCGTCCGGACCTCCTCCTCGCTGAAGCGGGCGATCGGCAGGATCTTCGACGCGTGCACGATCGCCGAGTCCAGGCCCGCCTTGACGCACTCGTCGAGGAAGACCGAGTTCAGCAGGATGCGGGCGGCCGGGTTGAGGCCGAAGGAGATGTTGGACAGGCCGAGGGTGGTCTGCACCTTCGGGTGGCGCCGCTTCAGCTCGCGGATGCCCTCGATGGTGGCGATGCCGTCCTTGCGGGACTCCTCCTGGCCGGTGCAGATGGTGAAGGTCAGGCAGTCGACGAGGATGTCCTCCTCGTGGATGCCCCAGTTGCCGGTGAGGTCGTCGATGAGTCGTCCGGCGATCTCGACCTTCTTCTCGGCGGTGCGGGCCTGGCCCTCCTCGTCGATGGTGAGGGCGATGAGGGCGGCGCCGTGTTCCTTGGCGAGGGCGGTGACCTTGGCGAAGCGGGACTCGGGGCCGTCGCCGTCCTCGTAGTTCACCGAGTTGATCACCGCGCGGCCGCCGAGCTTCTCCAGGCCCGCCTTGATGACGTCGACCTCGGTGGAGTCCAGCACGATGGGCAGCGTGGAGGCGGTGGCGAAGCGGCCGGCCAGCTCCTCCATGTCGGCGACGCCGTCACGGCCGACGTAGTCCACGCACAGGTCGAGCATGTGCGCGCCCTCGCGGATCTGGTCGCGGGCCATCTCCACGCAGTCGTCCCAGCGGCCGTCCAGCATGGCCTCGCGGAACTTCTTCGAGCCGTTGGCGTTGGTGCGCTCGCCGATGGCCAGGTAGGAGGTTTCCTGCCGGAACGGCACGCTCTGGTACAGGGAGGCGGCACCCGGCTCGGGCTGCGGGGCACGCTCGGTCGGGGCGACGTCCCGGACGCGCTCCACCAACTGGCGCAGGTGCTCGGGGGTGGTGCCGCAGCAGCCGCCGACGAGGGAGAGGCCGTAGTCCTGGACGAAGTTCTGCTGGGCGTCGGCCAGGCCCTCGGGGTCGAGCGGGAAGTGGGCGCCGTCCTTGGTGAGGATCGGCAGGCCGGCGTTCGGCATGCACAGCAGGGGGATGCGCGAGTGGCGCGTCAGATAGCGCAGGTGCTCGCTCATCTCGGCCGGGCCGGTGGAGCAGTTCAGACCGATCATGTCGATGCCGAGGGGCTCGAGCGCGGTCAGGGCCGCGCCGATCTCGGAACCGAGCAGCATGGTGCCGGTGGTCTCGAAGGCCATCGAACACAGCAGGGGCACCTCGACGCCGGTGGCCTCCATGGCCTTGCGGGCGCCCAGGATCGATGCCTTGGTCTGGAGCAGGTCCTGCGTGGTCTCCACGATCAGCGCGTCCGCGCCGCCGGCCAGCAGGCCCTCGGCGTTGGCCTGGTAGCCGTCGCGGATCGTGCCGTAGGCGACGTGGCCGAGCGTGGGCAGCTTGGTGCCGGGGCCGATGGAGCCCAGGACCCAGCGCGGGCGGCCGTCCCGGGCGGCGTGCGCGTCGGCCGCCTCGCGGGCGATGCGGGCGCCGGCCTCGGAGAGCTCGAACACCTGGTCGGGGATGTCGTACTCCGCGGCGGCGGTGTGGTTGGCGCCGAAGGTGTTGGTCTCGACGCAGTCGACGCCCACCTCGAAGTACGCGTCGTGGACCGCCCGGACGATGTCCGGGCGCGTCAGGTTCAGGATCTCGTTGCAGCCCTCGAGGTTCTGGAAGTCCTCGAGGGTCGGGTCCTGCGCCTGGAGCATGGTGCCCATGGCTCCGTCGGCCACGACCACACGGGTGGCCAGGGCCTCACGGAGGGCGGACACGCGGGTCCGGCTGTCAGCGGAAGGGGTCGGCGGCAACGAGGCCATGAAAGGGGCTCCCTCGGATGCGACGGCTGTCGGCTTTGCGGCTTCCCGGACGTCCGGAGGGCATCCGGGGACGGGCGCACCGCGCCAGCCTAACCGGGAGTGGGCTCGGATGGGCAGCACGTCCACGAGGCGGACGCCGAGGGTGGCGGAACGGCCGGGTGTGCGACCCAGCGGCGACGGATCAGCCACTCATGACGCAACAAATGGCGACGTGCCATTAGCGGGAGGTCGGCATCGACCGGTAGTGTTCGACATTGCCGAACGAGGGGCGGGCCCGGCTCGTCGGCGGTCGAAGGGGACGGACGGGAGGCAAGTACGGCGATGGCACGGAACATCCAGTCGCTCGAACGGGCGGCCGCGATGCTGCGGCTGCTCGCGGGCGGCGAGCGTCGGCTAGGCCTGTCGGACATCGCCTCGTCGCTGGGCCTGGCCAAGGGCACCGCCCACGGCATCCTGCGCACCCTCCAGCAGGAGGGCTTCGTGGAGCAGGACGAGGCCTCAGGGCGCTACCAGCTGGGCGCCGAACTGCTGCGCCTGGGGACCACCTACCTCGACGTCCACGAACTGCGGGCGCGCGCCCTGGTCTGGGCCGACGATCTGGCCCGCTCCAGCGGTGAGAGCGTCTACCTGGGCGTCCTGCACCAGCAGGGCGTGCTGATCGTGCACCACGTCTTCCGGCCGGACGACAGCCGGCAGGTCCTGGAGATCGGGGCCATGCAGCCGCTGCACTCCACGGCCCTGGGCAAGGTGCTGTCCGCCTACGACCCGGTGGCGCACAGCGAGGCCCTGGAGGCCGACCGCAAGGCCTTCACCGAGCGGACGGTGTGCGAGCCGGAGGGCTTCGAGCACATCCTCGACGTCACCCGCGCGCGGGGGTACGCGGCGGACGTGGAGGAGACGTGGGAGGGCGTCGCCTCGCTCGCCGCGCCCATCCACGACCGGCGGCGCATGCCGGTCGGCGCGGTCGGCATCACCGGCGCCGTGGAGCGGCTGTGCCGGTCCGACGAAGAGGGAGCGCTGCGGCCCGAGCTGATCGCGGCGGTCCGGGACTGCGCCCGCGCGGTCTCTCGGGACCTGGGCGCCGGGCGGTTCTGAAGGCACCCGACCGAACCGGGACGTCGTACGGCGTTCCGGTGCATTGGCATGGCCGCGCTCACCTGCGACAAAGATCTATAAGGCCGGGCCGATCCGTGTCGATCAGTAACGATCGTATTTTCGACAACAAGGCTCTTGACGTGCTCGTAACCCCGAAGCAAGACTCCCGTCCATCGGTCGACATTGTCGAACAGCTACCGGCAATACGCGTTAGAGTGTGACAACGCCAGGCCGGTATCGCACTTCACCCCTGGACGAAGGACAAAGGAGTCGCGGGTGTCCAGCTCCGACATCTTCATCGGCGAGACCATCGGTACCGCCATACTCATCCTGCTCGGCGGCGGTGTCTGCGCCGCCGTCACGCTGAAGGCCTCCAAGGCCCGCAACGCCGGCTGGCTCGCCATCACCTTCGGGTGGGGCTTCGCGGTGCTCACGGCCGTCTACACCGCGGCGCCGCTGTCCGGCGCCCACCTGAACCCGGCCGTGACCCTCGCTCTCGCGATCAAGGACGGCGACTGGAGCGACGTCCCCGTCTACTGGGCCGGACAGCTCCTCGGCGCCATGATCGGTGCGGCCCTGGTCTGGGTCGCCTACTACGGCCAGTTCCACGCCCACCTCACCGACCGGGAGATCGTCGGCGGCCCGGGCGCGCAGGGCACCACGACCAAGGCCGTCGAGGCCCAGGAGAAGGGCGCCGGCCCCGTGCTGGGCGTCTTCTCCACCGGCCCCGAGGTCCGGGTCGCCTGGCAGAACGTCGCCACGGAGATCATCGGCACGATCGTGCTGGTGCTCGCCGTGCTCACCCAGGGCCTGAACGACAAGGGCAACGGCCTGGGCAATCTGGGCGCCCTCATCACCGCGCTCGTGGTGGTCTCGATCGGCCTGTCCCTCGGCGGCCCGACGGGGTACGCGATCAACCCGGCCCGTGACCTCGGTCCGCGTATCGTGCACGCCCTGCTGCCGCTGCCCAACAAGGGCGGCTCCGACTGGGGCTACGCCTGGGTGCCGGTGGTCGGTCCGCTGATCGGCGGCGCCATCGCGGCAGGCATCTACAACGTCGCGTTCGCCTGAGAATCCCCCGCGCTCTCGCGAAACTTCCAGCAAGCGCCGTACGTAAGCCCCATAAACCCGGAACCTCCAGGAGCACACAGTGACCGACGCGCACACCGCCGGCCCCTTCATCGCCGCCATCGACCAGGGCACCACCTCCAGCCGCTGCATCGTCTTCGACCGGGACGGCCGGATCGTCTCGGTCGACCAGAAGGAGCACGAGCAGATCTTCCCGAAGCCGGGCTGGGTCGAGCACAACGCCACGGAGATCTGGACCAACGTCCAGGAGGTCGTCGCCGGGGCCATCGCCAAGGCCCAGATCACCCGCGACGACATCAAGGCCATCGGCATCACCAACCAGCGCGAGACGACCGTGCTGTGGGACAAGAACACCGGTGAGCCCGTCCACAACGCCATCGTCTGGCAGGACACCCGCACCGACGCCCTGTGCCGCGAGCTCGGCCGCAACGTCGGCCAGGACCGCTTCCGCCGCGAGACGGGCCTGCCGCTGGCCTCCTACTTCGCCGGTCCGAAGGCCCGCTGGCTGCTCGACAACGTCGACGGGCTGAAGGAGCGCGCCGAGGCGGGCGACATCCTCTTCGGCACCATGGACACCTGGGTCATCTGGAACCTGACCGGCGGTGTCGACGGCGGCAACCACGTCACGGACGTCACCAACGCCTCGCGCACGTTGCTCATGAACCTGCACACCATGCAGTGGGACGACAGGATCTGCGAGTCGATCGGCGTCCCGAAGCAGGTCCTGCCCGAGATCCGCTCCTCCGCCGAGGTCTACGGCGAGATCACCGGCGGCAAGCTGGGCGACCTGCTGGGCGGGATCCCGGTCGCCTCCGCGCTCGGCGACCAGCAGGCGGCCCTGTTCGGCCAGACCTGCTTCTCCGAGGGCGAGACCAAGTCGACCTACGGCACCGGCACCTTCATGGTGATGAACACCGGTGACAAGATCATCAACTCCTACAGCGGTCTGCTGACCACCGTCGGCTACAAGATCGGCGACCAGAAGACGGTCTACGCCCTGGAGGGCTCGATCGCCGTCACCGGTTCGCTGGTGCAGTGGATGCGCGACCAGATGGGCCTGATCTCCACGGCCGCCGAGATCGAGACCCTCGCGCTGTCGGTGGAGGACAACGGCGGCGCCTACTTCGTACCGGCCTTCTCCGGCCTGTTCGCCCCGTACTGGCGCTCCGACGCCCGCGGTGTGATCGCCGGCCTGACCCGGTACGTCACCAAGGCGCACCTCGCGCGCGCCGTCCTGGAGGCCACCGCCTGGCAGACCCGGGAGATCGCCGACGCCATGACGAAGGACTCCGGCGTCGAGCTGGCCGCCCTCAAGGTCGACGGCGGCATGACCTCCAACAACCTGCTGATGCAGACCCTCGCCGACTTCGTGGACGCACCCGTGGTGCGCCCGATGGTCGCCGAGACCACCTGCCTCGGCGCCGCCTACGCCGCCGGTCTCGCCGTCGGCTTCTGGAACAGCACCGACGACCTGCGTGCCAACTGGCGCCGGGCCGCCGAGTGGACCCCCCGCATGGACGCGGAGACCCGCGCCCGTGAGTACAAGAACTGGCTCAAGGCCGTCGAGCGGACCATGGGCTGGCTCGAGGACGAGGAGTAAGAAACAGCATGACCACTCAGTCCACCCTGCAGTCCGTGCCTGCCCTGGGGACGCGCCCGGCCTCCGGCTCGAACCCGAGCCGAGCCGAGACCAGGGAGCAGCTCTCCAAGGCGTCGTACGACCTTCTCGTGATCGGCGGCGGCATCCTGGGCATCTCCACCGCCTGGCACGCCGCGCAGTCCGGCCTCAGGGTGGCTCTGGTCGACGCCGGCGACTTCGCCGGCGCCACGTCCTCCGCCTCCTCCAAGCTGCTCCACGGGGGTCTGCGCTACCTGCAGACCGGCGCGGTGAAGCTGGTGGCGGAGAACCACTTCGAGCGCCGTGCGGTCTCCCGCCAGGTGGCTCCCCACCTGGCGAACCCGCTCACGTTCTACCTCCCCGTGTACAAGGGCGGGCCGCACGGCGCGGCGAAGCTCGGGGCGGGCGTCTTCGCCTACTCCGCGCTCTCCGCGTTCGGTGACGGCGTGGGCCACCTGCTCTCCCCCGCCAAGGCCGCGCAGGACGTGCCCGAGCTGCGCACCGAGAACCTCAAGGCCGTGGCCGTGTACGGCGACGACCAGATGAACGACGCGCGCATGGCGCTGATGACGGTCCGCGCGGCCGTCGAGGCGGGCGCGGTCGTCCTCAACCACGCCGAAGTGACGGGCCTGCGCTTCACCCAGGGCCGCGTCACGGGCGCCGAGCTCAAGGACCGGCTGTCCGGCGACGAGTTCGGCGTCAACGCCCGGCTGGTGCTGAACGCGACCGGCCCGTGGGTCGACCACCTGCGGAAGATGGAGAACCCTCACGCGGCCCCGTCCATCCGCCTGTCGAAGGGCGCGCACCTGGTCCTGAAGCGCACCTCCCCCTGGAAGGCCGCGCTCGCGACCCCGATCGACAAGTACCGCATCACCTTCGCCCTCCCCTGGGAGGACATGCTCCTGCTCGGCACCACCGACGAGGAGTTCGAGGGCGACCCGGCGAACGTCTCGGTCACCGAGCAGGACATATCCCAGATCCTCGACGAGGCCGCCTTCTCGGTCCGCGACCAGCAACTGAACCGCGACCTCATCACGTACGCCTTCGCGGGCCTGCGGGTGCTGCCGGGCGGCCCGGGCGACACCTCCAAGGCCAAGCGTGAGACGGTCGTCACCGAGGGCCGGGGCGGCATGCTGTCCGTCGCGGGCGGCAAGTGGACCACCTTCCGCCACATCGGCCGTACGATCATGAAGAAACTGGAGTCGCTGCCCGGCCACCCCCTGGGCGACGACTTCGAGCCCGTCAGCTCGCTGCCGAAGAGGCTTCCGCTGCCCGGTATCGCCAACCCGCGCGCGGTCGCCCACCGGCTGCTGACCGACCGCCCGGCGCCCGGCCCTCGCATGGCGGCCGACACGGCCAGGCACCTGGCCACGCACTACGGCTCGCTGGCGTTCGACATCGCTCGCCTGGCAAACGAGAGCCCGGAGCTCGCCGAGCGCGTCCACCCCGAGGCCCCGGAGATCTGGGCGCAGGTCGTCTGGGCCCGGGACCACGAGTGGGCCGAGACGCAGGACGACGTGCTGCGTCGCCGGACGACGCTGACGATCCGCGGCCTCGCGACGGACGAGGTGCGTGCCAAGGTGCAGGACCTGCTCGACAAGAAGTAGGCACGCCCCTGGGGACTGCCGTTCCGGGAGGGGCGGCTCCACGCCGACGGAGCCGCCCCTCCCGGGTTCGAGGGCCCCGCATAATGACCTGATACGTCGGAGGTCTTGAGCGACAGGGAGGCCGCCATGGCAGTGACCGACGAGGCGATCGAGAAGATCAAGGGCATGATCGTCTCCGGCGCGCTGCGCCCGGGTGACCGGCTGCCCAAGGAGAGCGAACTCGCCGCCGGCCTCGGGCTGTCCCGCAACTCGCTGCGGGAGGCCGTCCGCGCCCTGTCCCTCATCCGGATCCTGGACGTCCGCCAGGGCGACGGCACGTACGTCACCAGCCTCGACCCGCAACTCCTGCTGGAGGCGCTGAGCTTCGTCGTCGACTTCCACCGCGACGACACCGTCCTGGAGTTCCTGGCCGTCCGCCGCATCCTGGAGCCGGCCGCGACGGCCATGGCGGCCCTGCGGATCAGCGAGCAGCAGCTGGACGCGCTCACGGCCCAGCTGGACAGGCTCGGCGACGACCCGTCCGTGGAGGATCTCGTCGCCTGCGACCTGGAGTTCCACCGGGGCATCGTGCACAGCTCGGGCAACTCCGTGCTCTGTTCGCTGCTCGACGGACTGTCGGGCCCCACCACCCGGGCCCGGATCTGGCGCGGCCTCACCCAGGAGGACGCCGTCGGCCGCACCCTGCGCGAGCACCGGGCGATCCTCGCCGCACTGCGCGACCGGGACGCCGAGGCGGCGCGCTCGTGGGCGACCGTGCACATCGCGAGCGTGGAGCAGTGGCTGCGCTCCACGCTGTGACCAGGGCCTCACGGGAAGCTCGGATGAATCCCGGGTGTTCAGCAGCGGATCGCGGGGCAGTGATGGGGGCACTCCCCCTGTAAGGGGGCTGCGGGCGCCCCCGCGGCACGCCGTAAGGTTGGGTGGTCAAGCGAGGGCACGTCGGAAGGAGGCGCTGGGTGATCGAGCTCGAGGGGGTTCCCGAGCTGATCGACCCGGTCATGGTGGCCGCGTTCGAGGGCTGGAACGACGCCGGCGACGCCGCCTCCACCGCGGTCGCGCATCTGGACAAGGAGTGGAAGGGCGAGGTGTTCGCGGCGCTGGACGCCGAGGACTACTACGACTTCCAGGTCAACCGCCCCACGGTGTTCATCGAGGCGGGCGTCCGCAAGATCACGTGGCCCACCACGAGGCTCTCGGTCGTCCGGGTCGGCGGGGAGAAGCCGCGTGATCTCGTCCTCGTCCGGGGCATCGAACCGTCCATGCGGTGGCGTTCGTTCTGCAACGAACTGCTCGGCTTCGCGCACGAGCTGGGCGTGGAACTGGTGGTCGTCCTGGGCGCACTGCTCGGCGACACCCCGCACACGCGTCCGGTTCCGATCAGCGGAACGACGTCCGATCCGGACCTGGCCCGCCGCATGGACCTGGAGGAGACCAAGTACGAGGGCCCCACGGGCATCGTCGGCGTCCTCCAGGAGGCCTGCACGCACGCGGGGGTACCGGCCGTCTCCCTGTGGGCGGCGGTGCCGCACTACGTGTCGCAGCCGCCGAACCCGAAGGCCACGCTGGCCCTGCTGAACCGCCTGGAGGATTTGATCGACGTGCGCATCCCCCTGGGCGAGCTGCCCGAGGACGCGCGCGCCTGGCAGGTCGGCGTGGACCAGTTGGCCGCCGAGGACAGCGAGGTCGCCGAGTACGTCCAGTCGCTGGAGGAGGCCCGGGACACCGCGGAGCTGCCGGAAGCGTCGGGTGAGGCGATCGCCCGCGAGTTCGAACGCTACCTGCGCCGCCGCGACGGCGGCGGACCGGCCGCCTCGAGCGGGCACGCCACGGCGGACGGCAGCGACAGCACGTCGTACCTGCGGGACAACCCCAGCGGCCGGACCCGGCCGCCGAAGCCCCCCAAGCCGGGCACGGACGACGACGAGTCGTCGGAGGACTAGGCACGGCAAAAGGGGCGTCTCCCGGCCGGGAGACGCCCCTTTTCCTGCTCGGACGGCTACAGCGCCACGCCCAGCAGCGCGTCCACCGCCCGGGAGACGACTCCTGGTGCGCCGAGGTCCGTGCCGCCGCTCTCCTCCTGCTGCGCGACCCAGCGATCGACCGCTGTGAGCGCGGCCGGGGCGTTCAGGTCGTTCGCGAGGGCCTCGCGGATCTCCTCCACGAGCGTCTCCGCCGGCGGTCCGTCGGGCCGGGACACCGCGGCCCGCCAACGGCCCAGCCGGGCGACGGCGTCCTGGAGGACCTGGCCGGTCCACTCCCAGTCGGCGCGGTAGTGGTGGGCGAGCAGCGCGAGCCGGATGGCGGCCGGGTCGACGCCGTCGCGCCGGAGCCTGGAGACGAAGACGAGGTTGCCCTTGGACTTGGACATCTTCTCGCCGTGGAGGGCGACCATGCCGGCGTGCACGTACGCCCTGGCCATGGGGAACTCACCGGTGAGCGCCTGAGCGTGCGAGGCGCCCATCTCGTGGTGCGGGAAGGCGAGGTCGGAGCCGCCGCCCTGGATGTCGAAGCCCATGCCGAGGTGGTCGAGGGCGATGGCCACGCACTCGATGTGCCAGCCGGGCCGTCCGCGCCCCAGCGATCCGCCGTCCCAGCTGGGCTCGCCCTCGCGGGCCGCCATCCACAGCATCGGGTCGAGCGGGTTCTTCTTGCCCGGCCGGTCCGGGTCGCCGCCGCGCTCGGCGGACAGCAGCCGCATCGCCGCGGCGTCCAGGTTCGAGACCTTGCCGAAGTGCGGGTCGGACTCGACGGAGAAGTAGACGTCGCCGTCGAGTTCGTACGCCGCGCCCAGGTCCCGCAGCCGCTCCACGAGCGGGACGATGCCGGGTATCGACTCGACGGCGCCTATGTACTGCCGCGGCGGCAGCATCCGCAGGGCCGTCATGTCCTCGCGGAAGAGAGCCGTCTCCTGCTCGGCGAGCGCGGCCCAGTCGAGGCCGTCGCGCTGTGCCCGCTCCAGGAGGGGGTCGTCGACGTCGGTGACGTTCTGGACGTAGTGAACCTGCCGCTTGGTGTCGAGCCACACGCGCTGCACGAGGTCGAACGCGTTGTAGGTCGCCGCGTGTCCCAGGTGTGTGGCGTCGTACGGGGTGATGCCGCAGACGTAGAGACGGGCGACGGGACCGGGGTCGAGGGTGACCAGACCACCGGTCGCGGTGTCGTGGATCCTCAGGTCGCGGCCCTGACCAGGCAGGGCGGGGACCTCGGAAGCGGGCCAGGCATGCATGCCCTGAGCCTAACCGGACTGGAGTTCCATATACGAATGGGAGCGGGCCGGACGGCCGAGAAGGCGCTCTTGCGGTGAACCGGCGGCTGTGCTGCTACACGGGTGGCCAGGGAATCGCCGGCCACTCCCCGCTCGGCTCGGGATGGGTGCCCGAGGCGAGCAGCGCGCCGACCCGCGCGCGGGTGGCCTCGATCTCGGCGCCGGTGATCAGCGCCGTGAGCCGCGTGGCGAGCGCCCCGCCTTCCGCCAGGTCCTTCCTGAGGCCCTCCAGGACGTCCACGGCCTCCTGGGTGAGGGGCTCCCCCGCCCACCCCCACAGCAGGGTCCGCAGCTTGTTCTCGACGTGGAACGTGACCCCGTGGTCGATCCCGAACAGCCGCCCCTCGCCGGTGGGCAGCAGATGCCCGCCCTTGCGGTCGGCGTTGTTGATCACCGCGTCCAGCACCGCGAGCCGCCGCAGCCGTTCGTCGTCGGCGTGCACGAGCAGCGCGGTGCGTCCCTCGCCGACCTCGGCGAAGCCGATCGCCTTCCAGCCGGGTTCCGGTTCCTCCCCGTCGACCAGGGCGAGCAACTCCGCCTCCGGCGCCACCTCGACCCACAGCTGGCACATGCCCTCGCCGTAGGGGCCGTCACGCAGCACGGTGGGCGGTACGAGGCCCCAGCCCGTCGCCTCGGAGACCTCGTAGGCCGCGACCTCGCGCTGGGCGAGCGTCCCGTCGGGGAAGTCCCACAGCGGCCGCTCCCCCGCGACCGGCTTGTAGACGCAGGCCGCCTCCCCGCCGTCGTGGGACACCGTGCAGAACAAGGCCGCGTTGGACGCCTCGCGGATGCGTCCGCGTACGGTCAGTTCACCACGGGTGAGCAGCTCGGCGGCGTGCGAGAGAGGCGTCACGCTCCGCGGCGGTATCCGTTCTGGCGCGGACATACGTGTCCTTCCGGGTCGAGCGGGAGGCTGCACAGCGGGCACGGCGGCCGCCCGGCGTTGACGACGTCCAGGGCGCGCTTGGCGAAGGCCCTGGCCTGCGCGCCGGTGAGCCGGACCCGCAGCATCGGGGGGCCGTTCTCCTCGTCCTGGAGCAGCCGTTCCTCCGCCTCGGCGAGGTCCTCTTCGGATTCGGCGTCGAGTTCGACGAGGGCCTGGGCCTCGACGATCATGAGCTGCTCGTCACCGTCCCAGGCGAGCGCCATGGTGCCGACCCGGAACTCCTCCTCGATGGGGGTGTCCAGCGGGGCCGTGTCGGTGATCTCCGAGGGTGCGACGGCGGGGACGGAGGCGCTGCCGCCGCTACGGCGTACGACCTCGTCGAGCAGTTCTTCCATGCGTTCGGCGAGCGCGGCGACCTGGGTCTTCTCCAGGGCCACGCTGGTCACCCGGGAGCCTGCGGAGGCCTGGAGGAAGAACGAACGGCGCCCGGGCAGTCCGACCGTACCGGCCACGAAACGCTCCGGATGGTCGTAGAGGAACACCTGACGGGACACGTCCTGTCTCCATTGGAATCGTGGGAACCGTGTGAGCACGGCGCTGCTGCGACCGCTTCACCCTACTGCGGCCGACGATCACGGTGCGCCCGCACCACCCCCGACGGGGGCCTCGTCGCCCGGCGGTTCCTCGCGCGGCACCAGGGACGCGAAGTCGCCGGTGTCGCCGAGGCGGACGAGAAACGGTCGCAGGCGGGTGTAACGGATCGCGGTGATGGAACACGGTTCCACGGAGATCCGCTGGAAGAGGTCGAGATGAAGCCCGAGTGCGTCCGCGACGAGCGACTTGATGATGTCGCCGTGCGAGCACATGAGGTACACGGCGTCGGCGCCGTGGTCGCGCTCCACGCGGGCGTTCCACTCGTGTACGGCCTCGGCCGCGCGCGTCTGCATGGCCCGCATGGACTCCCCGCCGGGGAACGCGGCCGCGGACGGGTGCGCCTGCACCACCTCCATCAGGGGCTCGTCCTTGAGCTCGGCGAGCTTGCGTCCGGACCAGTCGCCGTAGTGGCACTCGCCGATGCGCTCGTCGGTGTGGGGGCTCAACGCGGGGCGGGCCCGGAGCAGGGGTTGGATCGTCTCCCGGCAGCGCTGGAGCGGGCTGGTGACGATCTCGGCGAGGGGCAGTTCGGCGAGGCGCCCGGGCAGCGCGGCGGCCTGCTCGGTGCCGCGTTCGTCGAGGGCGACGCCGGGCGTCCAGCCGGCGAGCACACCCTCGGTGTTGGCGGTGGAACGTCCGTGCCGGACCAGGATCAGCGTGGGCATGCGGTCCAGCGTAGGCGCACGCGTGCGTGCGGTGTCGTTCGAGTGACGGGAGACTCGCTTCGTGATCGTCGACTGTGCCATCTACCGCGACGGACAGCGGACGGAGGGACCCGAGGACTTCTCCGACGCCCTGGGTGAGGCCCGTGCGGCGGGCGGCTTCGTGTGGATCGGGCTGCACGAGCCCACCGAGCGCGAATTCAACCATGTCACCCGGGAGTTCGGGCTGCACCCGCTGGCCGTCGAGGACGCTCTCAAGGCCCACCAGCGACCCAAGCTGGAGATCTACGACGACTCGCTGTTCGTGGTGCTCAAGCCGGTGGCGTACGAGCCGCAGAGCGACACAGTCTCCTCGGGCGAGATCATGATCTTCCTGGGTGACTCGTTCGTGGTGACCGTCCGGCACGGCGAGGGCGCCCCGCTGAAGGCCGTACGCCGCCGGCTGGAGCAGGAGCCGGAGCTGCTGTGCAACGGCCCGACGTCCGTGCTGTACGCCGTCGCCGACGCCGCCGTCGACCACTACCTGGACGTGGCCACCGAGCTGCAGGCCGACCTGGAGGGCCTGGAGGCGGAGGTCTTCTCCCCGGACGACGGGGGCTCGCGGAACACCGCGTCCCGGATCTACGACTTCAAGCGGCAGATCCTGGAGTTCCGCCGGGCGACCGGACCGCTGGCCCTGCCGATGAGCCGGCTGGCGGGCACGGCACCGTACGGAGTGGCGGTGCCGTTCGTGGACGACGGGGCCCGGCCGTTCTTCAGGGACGTCAGTGACCACCTCACGCGGGTGAACGAGTCCGTGGAGAACCTGGACCGGCTGGTGTCGGACATCCTCTCGGCGCACCTGGCGCAGATGAGCGTCCGGCAGAACGACGACATGCGCAAGATCTCCGCGTGGGCCGCCATGGCCGCGATCCCCACGATGTTCGCGGGGATCTACGGCATGAACTTCGAGCACATGCCCGAGCTGCGCTGGGTCTGGTCCTATCCGGCGCTGATCGCCCTGATGGCCGCCCTGGAGATGACGGTGTTCCGGCTGTTCAAGCGCCGGGGGTGGTTGTAGGACGGTCCGGTTCAGGCGAACTCGGGTTCGGCGGAGGCGGGTCCGCCGAGGGCGTTGCGGCGCTCGGGCGTCCTCAGCGACACCATCCGGCGCCAGCCGACCATCCGTTCGTAGGCGTACATCGCGTGGATGCCCGCCGCGAGCACCGCCGCCCTGGCCTTGGACCAGCCGAGGATGCGGCCCATGTGCGCCATCACCGCGAGGCTGACGTCCCGGTGGATCCGGATCTCGGCGAGCGCGCACTCGCGCAGGGTCCGCTGGATGGCCCGGCCGTGGCCCGCATGGGCGAAGCGCAGCAGTTCCTCGTGGCAGTAGGCGAGGTGGTTGTCCTCGTCGTGGGAGATCTGCCTGACGGCGCGGCCGATGTCCGGGTCGTCGGCGAAGTGCTTGCGGAGCAGTTCCATCTGCTCGGAGGCGCGCTGTTCGGTGACCCTGCTGTGCGAGAGGTACGTGACGATGTCCTGGACCGTGAGCCGCTCGTCGCGCTTGAGCTTCTCGTGCGCGAGGCCGATGCCGCTCTTCTCCAAGAGCATGGTGTAGTCGGTCTCCGGCGGGACCGGGACGGGATCGAGGCCGCGCTTCTTCATCAGGGCGTTGAAGATCCGGCCGTGCTTGTCCTCGTCGGCGCCGTGCCGGCTGATCTTGAGGGCGAGTGCGCGTTCGCTGTCGGGGACGAGCGCGGCGATACGGGCGTTCTCCCAGCCGCCCTGGGACTCGCCGCTCGCGGCGACGGAGCAGAACAGCGCGAAGGACTCGTCGTGGGCGATGATCTCCTGGAACAGACTCTTGGCCGAAAGCATCGTGGGCACCTCTCCCGAGCGCGTGCGCGTGCGCGTTCTGCAGATCCGCAGGTCTCCGCGGAGAACGAGTCAAGTGCCGGGTGGAGGGTGCTGCAACAGGTATGAGGGACAACTCCGCCGAACGGGGGACGCGTGAGGAAGCGTGCCCGGCGCGAGCAGGGCAGTACGCCGTAACCGCCGAGGGCTCGCCGCGTTGTTCCGCGTGACGGCCGTGGCGGGGAAGACCCCCGAGCCCCCACCACGGCCGCTGCGACTTCTAGGCGAGCCCGCCGCGCTCCAGGGCCTCCGTGCCGGCGCGCAGGGACGCGAGCCGCTCGTCGAGCGTGAAGCCCGCCGGCGCGAGGGACAGGGTGGTGACCCCGGCGGCGGCGTAGGCCTTCATCCGGTCCGCGATCCGGTCCACGGAACCGAGCAGGGTCGTCTTGTCGATCAGCTCATGCGGCACGGCGGCCGCGGCGCCCTGCTTGTCGCCGGAGAGATACCTGCTCTGGATCTCGGCGGCTTCCTGCTCGTATCCCATGCGCCGGGCGAGCTGGTTGTAGAAGTTCTGCTTGGGGCTGCCCATGCCGCCCACGTACAGCGCAGTGTAGGGGCGGAAGGTGTCGGCGAGCGCGGCCACGTCCTTGTCGTCACCGACCGCGAGCGGCAGGGTCGGGCACACGTCGAACCCGTCGAGCGTCTTGCCGGCCTTCTCGCGCCCGGCGCGCAGGTACTTGATCGTCGTGTCCTCGAGGTGCTCGGCGGAGGGGAAGATCAACAGGGCGCCGTCGGCGATCTCACCGGTCTGCTCGAGGTTCTTGGGGCCGATCGCCGCGATGTACAGCGGGATGTGCTCGCGCTGCGGGTGGACGGTCAGCTTGATGGGCTTGCCCGGGCCGCCGGGAAGGGGAAGGGTCCAGTGCTGCCCCTCGTACGACAGGCGCTCGCGGGTCATGGCCTTGCGGACGATCTCGACGTACTCGCGGGTGCGGGCGAGCGGCTTGTCGAACTTGACGCCGTACCAGCCCTCGGAGACCTGCGGGCCGGAGACACCGAGGCCGAGACGGAAGCGGCCGCCGGACAGGGAGTCGAGAGTGGCGGCGGTCATCGCGGTCATCGCGGGCTGGCGGGCCGGGATCTGGAAGATGGCGGAGCCCACGTCGATGCGCTCTGTCTGGGCGGCGACCCAGCTCAGTACGGTGGCGGCGTCGGATCCGTAGGCCTCGGCGGCCCAGCAGACGGCGTAGCCGAGCCGGTCGGCCTCCTGGGCCACGGCCAGGTTGTCCGCGTCCATTCCGGCACCCCAGTAGCCGAGGTTGATACCGAGCTGCATGCCGATTCCCCTTACTGATCAGTAACGTGCCCTTGTGCGCAGACCTTAGCGCGAGGCGGCCCGGGGGGCACCGCCGACTCCCCTCTCCTTTCAGGGAGATGAACAGGAATCAAGGACGCGACCATTGACGCGTCCACGGCAAGTTCCTACGTTCAAGGGAAAGCGCTTTCTCTCCTCCCCGCACTCCGACACGAACGGAGAGGCAACAAATGAAGCGAGCAGTCTCACCGCGGCTCCAAGCGGCGCTGGCCACAATGGCCCTGGCGGCCGCGACCGGCACGCTCGTGTCGGTGCCCGAGGCATCCGCGGCGACCGGCAGCGCCACCGGCTACGCGACGCAGAACGGCGGGACCACCGGCGGTGTCGGCGGGCAGACGGTCCGGGCGACGACGGGCACCGCGATCCACGCCGCCCTGTGCGGCCGGCCGAGCAGCAGCACCCCCATCACGATCGAGGTCCAGGGGACCATCGACCACGGCAACACCAAGAAGGTGTCGGGCGGCAGCTGCGACACGGCGGACGGTGTGATCGAGCTCAAGAAGGTCAGCAACGTGACCATCGTCGGGGTCGGCAGCGGCGCGCTCTTCGACCAACTGGGCATCCACATCCGCGAGTCGAAGAACATCATCGTCCAGAACGTCACCGTCCGGAACGTCAGGAAGTCCGGCTCCCCCACCTCCAACGGCGGCGACGCCATCGGCATCGAGCGCAACGTCCGCAACGTCTGGATCGACCACACCACCCTGGAGGCGTCGGGCGGCGAATCGGCAGGGTACGACGGCCTGTTCGACCTGAAGGACAACACCCAGTACGTGACCCTGTCCTACAGCGTCCTGCGCAACTCCGGCCGCGGCGGCCTGGTCGGGAACAGCGAGAGCGACCGGTCGAACAGCTTCATCACCTACCACCACAACCGGTACGAGAACATCGACTCCCGGGCCCCGCTGCTGCGCGGCGGCATCGCGCACCTCTACAACAACCACTACGTGCGCCTCAACGAGTCCGGCATCAACTCCCGCGCCGGCGCCCGCGCCAAGGTGGACAACAACTACTTCGAGGACTCCAAGGACGTCCTGGGCACCTTCTACACCGACGAGGCCGGCTACTGGCAGGTCGACGGCAACCTCTTCGACAACGTGACCTGGTCCGAGCCGGGCAGCGAGAACCGTCCGGCCGGCCCCGACCCGAAGTCGAACACCACGGTCGCCATCCCCTACTCCTACCGTCTCGACGCGGCCGGCTGCGTGCCGGGCATCGTGAACCGGACGGCGGGCGCGAACAAGGGGCTGCAGGTGTCGGACGGCAGGTGCTGACCGAGGACGCCGGGCTCCGCCCACCCCGGGGAGCCCACCGCCCACCTCCGGAAATCGGTCGTCCACAGCCACCCACACCGTAGGTTCCGGCCAGTAATCTCGGCGTTCATGGAGCAGAGGTATCTCGGCCGCACCGGCCTCCGTGTGTCCCGCATCGGGCTCGGCACCCTGACCTGGGGGCGGGACACCGACGAGCACGACGCCGCGGACCTCATGAAGACGTTCTGGGAGGCGGGCGGGACCCTCGTCGACACGGCGGACGTGTACGGCGACGGTGAGGCAGAGTACCTGCTCGGCAGGCTGATGGACGGCCTGGTGCCCCGCAGGGACCTGGTCATCTCGACGAAGGCCGGCAGCGTGCCGGACCCCGACCGCCGCTTCGACGGCTCCCGCGGCCATCTGCTCTCCGCGCTGGACGCCTCGCTCGCCCGGCTCGGCACCGACTACGTCGACCTGTGGCACGTCCACGCCTTCGACCCGGACACCCCGCTGGAGGAGACCCTCCAGGCCCTCGACCTCGCGGTCGCCGGCGGGCGTGCCCGCTACGCGGCGGTCTCCAACTTCTGCGGCTGGCAACTGGCCAAGGCCGCGACCTGGCAACTGGCGGCGCCCGGCACCCGGACCCGACTGGCCGGTACGCAGCTGGAGTACTCGCTGCTCCAGCGGGGCGTCGAGCGCGAGGTGCTGCCCGCCGCACTGGACCTGGGCATCGGGCTCCTGCCGTCCTCACCGCTGGGGCGCGGCGTGTTGACGGGCAAGTACCGGGGCGACACGACGCCGCCGGACTCGCGCGGCGCCTCGGAGCACCTCGCGCCGTTCGTCGCGCCCTACCTCGACGACACCGCGAGCCGCATCGTGGACGCCGTGGCGACCGCGGCCGACGGCTTGGCGGTGACGCCCCTCCAGGTGGCCCTGGCGTGGGTCCGCGACCGGCCCGGCGTGGCCGCCCCGATCGTCGGCGCGCGCAAGGCGCAGCAGCTCACGGCGGCATTGTCAGTGGAGACCCTTAGTCTTCCTGACGAGATCTGCCGGGCGCTCGACGATGTGTCGGCGCCCGTGCACCGCTATCCCGATCACGACTGGAGCACGCTGTGAGCACGGAGCCCGAGACCACGGAGGACGCCGAGCCGGGGACGCCGGGCGAGGAGAGCACTCCGGCCGGTGGTGCGGGGACCGAGGGCGGTGAGAGCGCCGCCGGGCAGGCGCCCCGGGCCGACCGTGGTGAAGCCGATGCCGGGCAGGTGCCGCAGGGCCGGACCCAGGGCGGTGAGGCCGCCGCAGGGCAGGTGTCCCAGGCCGAGGGCGGCGAAGCCGATGCCGAGGGGGCGTCCGAAGCCGACGGTGGTGAAGCCGGTGCCGGGCAGGTGTCCGAAGCCGACGGTGGTGAAGCCGGTGCCGGGCAGGTGTCCGAAGCCGAGGCCGAGCTGCGGGCCCAGCGGGCCGAGCGGGAGCGCATCGAGCAGCGCAAGGCCGAGAAGAAGACGATCGAGGCCGGCACCAGGCTGAGCGGCAGGGCCGCCGATCTGCTCGCGGCCGTACGGGCCGTGGAAAGCGGCGAGAAGCCGGTGGCCACGGTGTTCGAGGAGCCCTCGCCCTCTCCTCGGCGCCCCGCCCCGGAGCCGGTACGCCGGCCGGAGCCGGTGGCGGGCGAGGCCGTCGCCGCCTCGGCGGCCCCCGCGCCGGAGGCGGTCCAGGCCGTGCGGCAGGTGCTCGCCGAGGGCAGTGCCCCGGAGGTACTCGCGCCGCAGGTGGCCGCGGCGCTCGGCGAGGGCGCGGACGAGCTGCTGCGCGCGGATCCCTGGCAGTTGCTGCGGGTCGCGGGCGTGCGGCCCGAGCAGGCCGACGGGTTCGCGCGAGCACTGCTCGGCGCCGAGTGCGGCCCGGACGACGAGCGGCGGGGCCGGGCCGTGACCGTCTGGCTCCTGGAGCAGGCGGCGCTGGCCGGGCACACCGCCCTGGAGATGCCGGCGCTCCTCGCCGCCCTGGCCCAGCGGGGCGTGCCGGAGCCCGACCGTGCCGTGCAGGACACGATCGCGGAGGGTGAGGCGCTGGTCTTCCAGGACGCCCTGGAGGAGCCCGGTGTTCCAGCCCCGGCGGACGCGGAGGGCGCGGAGGAGGACGAGGAACGTCCGGTCCGTGTCCTGGTCGGACTGGAGCGGTACGCGCTGGCGGAGGAGAGCCTGGCCGACGGCCTGGCCCGGCTGGTCAACTCGCTGCCCGAGCAGGACGGTTCGGCCGAGGAGTGGGAGCGGTTCGCCGCCGGGGCCCAGGGGTCGGCGGCGGAGCTGCTCCGCGCGGTCGCCGGTCACGGCCTGGTCCTGCACACCGGCGGGGAGGCGGCCTTGGCCGAGTCGGCTGCGCTGCTGCACGCCGCCCGTTCCCTCGGGCTGCGGGCCTGGGCGGCCACGCACGGCCCGATCGGCCGGAACCGGTTCGCGGCTCTGGTGCGACGGTCCGGCCAGGCTGTGGACGTCCGCGAGCAGGCTGACGGGACACCCACCGCCGAGTCCCCCGTCACCACCGTCTCCGGACTCCTCGCGGGTCTCGAAGGGCCCGGCCGGGATGCCGACGGCGCCCTCGATCTCGATCTGCTCGTCGTGCTCGACGCGCCGCAACTGGACGTCGAGACGGCGGCTCTGCTGACGGAGTCGCTGCCCGACGGGGCGCGGCTGGTGCTGGCCGGGGATCCGGCGGTGCTGTGGTCCGTCGGACCTGGGCGGGTGTTCGCGGACCTGCTCGCGGCGCGGATCTGCCCACTGGTCGCCTCGCGCCGCCCGGACCCCGGCCCGCTGGGTGAGTTGGTCTCCGGGATCGGCATCGGCGAGCTGAACCAGGTCGAGGCCCCCGGCAAGGAGGTCGTGATCGTGCCCGTGCGGGAAGCGGGCGAGGCCGTGCACCGGACGGTGCAGCTCGTCGCGGACTCGGTGCCGCGGGCGATCGGCGTACCGGCTGAGGAGACCCAGGTGATCACGCCGGGGCACGGCGGAGCGGTCGGCACGCGCGCGCTCAACGCGGCGTTGAAGGAACGGCTCAATCCTGGCCCGGGCCGCTTCGGTGGCTTCGACCCCGGTGACCGGATCGTCCACTCCCCCGTCCCGGGCCGTGCGCTGCCCGGGCGTGTGGTGAAGGCGGATGCCGAGGGGCTGCATCTGTCGTGCGAGGGCGAAACCGTCGTCGTGCCGAAGGAGCGGGTGGAGCAGTCCGTACGGCACGGGTGGGCGCTGACCGCGCACCAGGCGGTGGGGAGCCGGTGGCCCGCGGTCGTCGTGGTGCTGCCCGGGGACGCCGCCCAGGCCCTCAGCAGGCCGTGGGTGTACACGGCGTTCGGGCGGGCCGACCGCCACCTGTCCGTGGTGCACGGCGTGGAGCAGGCACTTCCCCGGGCCGTGGCCGAGGTGCCGGCGAAGCCGCGGACGACCCGGCTGCCGGTGCTGCTCGCTCCGCAGGTCAGCGGGACGTGACGAGGGGCGGTGGTCACGGGCCCGGGCCCGTGAC